>NZ_JBNYWT010000003.1:0-415184 GCF_053586795.1 Microbacterium pollutisoli | reverse complement strand
AGCCGCTTCCCGCACGCTGCCCACCGACACCGCCAGTCGCAACACCCCCACACGAGACTCCAACAACACCTCAGGACCCACGCCCCACCTCCAGATTCAGGTGTTGCACTGACCCCCTGAATCTGCCACCTCATAAGCCCCACAAGCGCCAAGTTGCGCACTGGGGCCTGGTGGTGGAATGGCGGCCAGTGGGCAACGCGACGCGCCCGCTCCACTAACTTGCGGGGTCGGGCGGGGCGCGGCCCCACGTGCAGCCAGGCAGGCAACACCAGCACCGCACTCAACTTGGCGCGTATGTGGGGTATGACCGCCTCATAAGCCCCACAAGCGCCAACTTGCGCGCTCGGGCGAGCGGCGCGGGCGCAACTTGGCGCGTATGAGGGGTATTGCCGCCTCATTTGCCCCACAAGCGCCAACTTGCGGGACGGGCGCGCGACGCCGACGCGGCTCAGACGGCCGGCGGCGGCGGCGCCGCCGCGACCCAGCCGGCGGGCGGCGCCGAGGCGGGCACGGGCTGCAGCACAAGCGTGCGGGGCAGGCGCCGCTTGCGGAACAGCCACTCCACGACCCCCGCGTAGGCGAGCACGACCACCGTCGACCATACGAAGCTGCCGACGCCCGGCGACGACGCGTTGATGTCACTGAGCCCGAACAGGGCGAGCAGGAACGCCAGCAGGTTGTTGACCACGTGCAGCCCGATCGCCGCTTCCAGGCCGCCGGTGCGCCACGTCAGCCACCCGGCGACGACGGCGAACACGCCGACGCTCACCTGCCCGAGCGGGTCGTACAGGTGGCCCAGCACGAACAGCGGCACCGGCAGCAGGATGGCGAACAGCGGATGCCGCAGCCACCGGCCGATCGCCTGCTGCAGGTACCCGCGGAAGATGTACTCCTCGGCCGCGCACTGCAGCGGCACGACGAGCAGGATCACCAGCAGGCTCGCGAAGAAGAACGGGTTCTCCCCCGGATGCATCACCGTGCCGCTCGTGTCGACGATCTCGTCACTGGGCAGCAGCGCCGACAGCGCCGTGAGCACCACGGCGACCACAGCCGCCGCGGCCGTGCACAGCAGCATCCACCCCCAGCGCAGACGACCCGCGGCCGACGAGAGCAGCCCGATGCGGCGCCCGTTGACGATGAGGGATGCCAGGACGTAGGCCGGCCACATCAGCACGATCGAGCCGAGCAGGAAGGCGAGCATGACCGGATCGGCCAGGTCGAAGGTCACGTCGGCACCCATCGACAGCAGCCATTCGCCCGCCGCGGGCACGGCGAGCGCGGCCACGAGCATGACGACGAAGATGACGGCGAGGAAGGCGACGTAGATCGCGACGCCCAGCACGCCGACCACGAGCGGCGTCCACCAGCCCGACCGGCGCCGCGCGAACACGAGCCGGTGGAAGGCGAGGCCGCCGACCGTGGCATCCTCCGGCAGCGGGCGCGGTGCGACAGGGCGTGGCGGAGCGGCGTGCGGCGGTGTCGTCATCCCTCCATCCTCCCCGATCCGGCGGGGTGCTCCCTCCATCCAGGGGCGCCCGGTCACTCCATCCGGTACCGCAGGAAGACGAAGCCGTCGTCATCGGTCAGCACGCTCAGCGGCCGCGCCGGACGGTCGGCCTCGGGCACCCCCTGGGCGATGCGCCCGGCGGGCCCGGCCACCACCCGCGGCGCGAGCGTCAGGCACACCTCGTCGACGATCCCGGCGTGCAACAGCGTGCCGAACAGGTGCGGCCCGCCCTCGCACAGGATCTGCGGCAGCCCCCGCGCCGCCAGCTCCGCGCGCATCTGCGGCAGGTCGACGGATGCCGCGCCCACCACGATCACGTCGGCGACACGCCCCAGCTCTTCCCGCCGTGCGGCCGGCGCGCCGGCGTGGGTGACCAGCACCGGCCGCGTGACCGCCTCGGCGAAGAACGGGTGTCCGGCGTCCAGGAGCAGGTCGTGCGAGATCACCGCCATCCGCGGTTGATCGGTCAGGCCCTGCGCACGGCGCCAGGCGACCTGGTCCTCCTCCAGGCGCACCCCGCCGTAGCCCTCGGCGCGCACGGTGCCGGCGCCCACGAGCAGCACGTCGGCCATCGTGCGCAGCACCTGCATGAGCTCCCGGTCGGTCTGCCCGCCCAGTCCGCCGCTGCGGCCGTCGAGAGTGACGGCGCCGTCGAGGCTCGACACGAAGTTCATGCGGATGCGCGGGGTGGTGCGGTCGGGCAGCGCGTACGCGTCGTACAGCTCGGTGGTGGTGGGCATCAGTCGTTCCCCTCCGGTCGCAGGTTGTGCCGCTCGTACGCCGGCTCGCGCCATCCCTCGATGGCCTCGACCATGCGCACCGCGTCCACGGTCTCGGACACGTTGTGCGCGCGCACGATGCGGGCCCCGTGCAGCGCGCAGTACACCGCCGCGGCCAGCGAGCCCGGGACCCGCTGGTCGCGCTCCCGGCCCAGCGCCTCGCCGACGAAGTCCTTGTTGGACAGGGCGACCAGCAGCGGAAAGCCCAGTTCGGTGAACGCCGCCAGCCGCCGGGTGAGCTCCAGCGAGTGGCGCGTCGTCTTGTTGAGGTCGTGGCCGGGGTCGACGACGATACGGTCGGCCGGCACGCCGCGGCCCAGCGCGAGGTCGGTGCGCTGCCGCAGGAAGGTCACCACCTCGGCGACGACATCGTCGTAGTGCGGCTGCGGCAGCACGGTGCGCGGCGCCGCGAGGCTGTGCGCGACCACGATCGCGGCACCGCCGGCGGCCACCACGTCGGCCATCGCCGGGTCGTGCAACCCGGTCGTGTCGTTGATCAGGGCGGCACCGGCCTCGATGGCCGCCTGCGCGACCTCGGGCCGGAATGTGTCGACCGAGACGGGCACGGTGGATGCCAGGGCCCGCACCACCGGCACCACCCGGTCGATCTCTTCGGCGACGGGCACGGGCGGCCCGGGGGCGAACTTCACCCCGCCGATGTCGACGATGTCCGCGCCGGCGGCGGCCGCGGCCCGGCCGGCGGCGACGGCGGCCTCGAGCCCGTCGGTGGCGCCGTGGTCGTAGAACGAGTCGGGGGTGCGGTTCACGATCGCCATGACCGCTATCCGCCGCGACAGGTCGAGGGTCGTCCCGCGCAGGCGCAGCGTCGTGCCGCCCGGCGCGCTGTCGGCCGCGCCGCTCTCGGCCGCGCCGCTGTCGGGCACCCCGCTGTCGGCCACCCCGCTGTCGGCCGCGCCGCCGTCGGCCGCGCCGCTGTCGGGCAGCTCGCTCACGCGGCGAGGTCCGCGAGCGGCACCCCGGGGTCGGCCAGGCGCGCCAGGTCGATGCGCGCCCCGGAGCGGATGAGCGCCTGGACGTGCTCGTTCACATCCCACACGTTCACGTTCATGCCGCCCACCACCCGTCCGGCATCCACCCAGAACGCGACGAACTCGCGCGCGTCGACGTCACCGCGCACCACGATGTCGGCCCCGTCCATCAGCGGCGGATAGCCCGACAGCTCCATGCCGAGGTCGAACTGGTCGGTGTAGAAGTACGGGATCTCGTCGAACCGCGCCCGCAGCCCGCGCATCGACCGGGCCGCCACCTTGCCGGTGCCCAGCGCGTTGGCCCAGTGCTCGCTGCGCAGGTGCCGCTGGATCACCGGGTGGTACGGATTGGCGACGTCCCCGGCCGCGAACACCCCGGGCGCGCTGGTGTGCAGCCCCGAATCGACATGGATGCCGTCGCTCACGCGCAGCCCCGCCGCTTCGGCCAGGGCGGTGTTCGGGGTCGCCCCGATGCCGATGAGCACGAGGTCGGCCGGCACCGTCTCGCCGTCGACGACGACCCCGTCGGCACGATCGGTGCCGGTGATGGCCTCGACCCCTGCCTCGGTGCGCACATCGACGCCGTGGGCGCGGTGCACGCCGCAGAACAGCTGACCGAACCGGGTGCCGATCGCGTTCGCCAACGGGACGGCCTCGCGGCCGATCACGGTCACGGTGTTGCCGAACCCGCGGGCGGTGGCGGCGACCTCCATGCCGATCCATCCCGAGCCGATCACCACGAGGCGCTTGTCGCCGGCGCGCAGGGCGGCCGCGAGCGCTTCGGAGTCCTCGATGCGGCGCAGCATGTGCACCCCGGGCAGGTCGGCGCCCGGGATCGGCAGCGGCCGCGGTGAGGCCCCGGTGGCCAGCAGCACGGAGTCGTAGGTGAGGGTCGCGCCGTCGGCGAGCGCGACGGTGCGTGCCGACGGGTCGAGGCGGGTCGCCGTCACGCCCTGGCGAAGGTCGATGCCGTGCTCGGCATACCAGTCGGCGGGATGCAGGAGCACGGCATCGATGTCTTCGGTGCCGGCGAGGTATCCCTTCGACAGCGGCGGGCGCTGGTGCGGCGGATGCGGCTCTTCGGCGATGAGGGTGACGTCGCCCTCGAACCCCTCACGCCGCAGTGTGGCGGCCGCCGTTCCCCCGGCGACCCCTCCCCCGATGATGACCATGTGCGACATCGCGACCTCCCGCCCTCGCCTGATGCCGACCATAGAACCCGGCACCGGGCTTTGTCGACAGGTCTGTGCGCGCAGCGCGCTCAGGCCACGGCGGCGATCGTCGCGCCGATGCACACGCCCAGGCACGGGAAGTACACCGCGCCGGCGAACGCCGCGTGGAAGGCGACCAGCGGCGGCAAGGCCCCGCGGAACACAGCGGCGATGGCGGCGCCGTAGTCGCGGAAGAAACTCTGGCGTTGCCCGGTGAGCCGGCGCCACCGGCCCACGAGCAGGAATCCGTCGCCGATGGTGTTGCCAATCGTGAGGCCGACGAAGGCCAGCCAGCCCCACACCACGGCGTCCGTGACCGCGAAGGTGATCCACAGCACGAGCGAGATCACGCCGACCGACACGTGCGCGAGCACCGGCGGTGCGCCCGGCCGCCCGGCCCGCCACCAGCGCACGAACAGCCCGAGTCCCGCGATCATCTGGATCGCGAAGAGCGCGGTGACGACGTGGACCATGGCCAGAGGATACTACTTTCGTAGTAGTTGCGCGAGACCTAGAGTCGATGACATGGCCACCACTCGCGAACGCGCCCTCGACGCCGCCGTCGAGGTCGTGGCCGACGGCGGGATGCGCGCCCTCACGCACGCGCGGGTCGATGCCCGCGCGGGCCTTCCCGCCGGCTCGACGTCGAACTGGTTCCGCACCCGCGACGCGCTGGTGACCGGTCTGGTCGACTGGATCGCCGAGCAGGAGCGGGCCGACTACCGGGCCGGGCCCCCGGCATCCGTCGACGCGTTCATCGACGCGCTGACCCGCATGATCGAGGTACAGACCACGCACCACGCGGCCCGCACCCGCGCACGGTTCTGCCTCTTCCTCGATGCACACAGCGCGCCGGCGCTGCGCCGCCAGCGGGTGGCGTTCGAACAGTGGCTGCAGGGCATCGCCACCACGCTCGGCATGCCCGACCCGCCGGCGGCCGCGCGCACGATCCTCGCCTGCGGCAGCGGCCTGGTCATGCACCGCCTGACCGTCGACCCCGGCGCGCCGGTGCGGCCCAGCGTGGAGCGCGCGGTGCGCGGGTGTCTGCCCACCTGAATCCGACAGATCGCGCGATTTCCAGGCACGTCATCGATTCCGATGCCAGTATGGGCCTATGACCGCACCGCGCATCCTCGTCGTCGACGACGAACCGAACATCCGGGACCTGCTGGTCACGAGCCTGCGCTTCGCCGGCTACCAGGTCCGCGCCGTCGCCAACGGCGCGCAGACGATCTCCGCCGTCCTCGAAGAGGAACCGGACCTGATCATCCTCGACGTCATGCTCCCCGACATGAACGGGTTCAGCGTCACCAAGCGCCTGCGGGGCGCCGGTTACACCGCCCCGATCCTGTTCCTGACCGCGAAGGACGAGACCGAGGACAAGATCGAGGGGCTCAACGCCGGCGGCGACGATTACGTCACCAAGCCCTTCAGCCTCGACGAGATCGTCGCCCGCATCCAGGCGATCCTGCGCCGCACGATGCAGGCCGACGAGGAGTCGTCGATCCGCGCGGGTGAGCTGTCGATGGACCAGGACACGCACGACGTCAAGGTCGGCGACGTGTCGATCGACCTGTCGCCCACCGAGTTCAAGCTGCTGCGCTACCTCATGCTCAACCCGAACCGGGTGCTCAGCAAGGCGCAGATCCTCGACCACGTGTGGGAGTACGACTTCAACGGCGACGCCGGCATCGTCGAGAGCTACATCTCGTACCTGCGGCGCAAGATCGACCCGCACTCGTCTGAGCCGCTCATCCAGACCAAGCGCGGATTCGGCTACATGCTGAAGGTCGGCAAGTCGGCCTAGGAGCCAGCATGCCGCCCCAGGCCGCGCACGCGAAGAAGACCGACCGCCTCACCGCCTGGTGGCGCGGCATCAGCCTGCGCGCGAAGGTCACCGGCGTCACCGTGGCGGTGCTCGCGATCGGCCTGGTGGCGGCCGGCATCGGCACGATGGTGTTCCTGCGCACGACGCAGATCACCGCCATCGACCAGAACCTGCGGCAGATCGTGCCGACCGACATCGCCTCGACGATCCTGGATGTCGAGGTCGTCGACGGGGTGGCCGTGTTCTCCGAGTCGGACAGCGCCGCGCCCACCCAGTTCTTCGTCGCCGTGTACGGCGCCGACGGCGCGCTGCTGGCCACCGGCGGCGGGTCGGGCCCGGCCGAACCCGATTTCCCCGACGAGTTCTCCCTCGACGAGACCCTCGTGACCGGCACGACGCCGTTCGAGCTCACGTCGGCCGACGGCCGCGCGACGTTCCATGCGAGCGTCGACGCGCTGCAGATCCCCGGTGCCCGGGAACTCAACACCCAGCTGATCGCCCTGCCACTGGCGCCGGTGAACCAGACGGTCGCGAGCTTCATCGGCATCTACACCGCCCTCGCCCTGCTCGTGCTGCTCATCGCGGCGTTGCTGACGCGATGGGTGGTCACCCTGACCTTCCGCGGCCTCGGGCAGGTCGAGGAGACCGCCATGTCGATCGCGGCGGGCGACTTCAGCCAGCGCATGGGCGACATCTCCCCGCGCACCGAGGTGGGGCGGCTGAAGACCGCCATCAACGCCATGCTCGACCGCGTCGACCAGGCCCTCGGCCAGCGCGATGCCACCGTCGCGCAGATGCGGCGGTTCATCGGCGACGCCAGCCACGAACTGCGCACTCCCCTGGTCACCGTGCGCGGCTACGCGGAGCTGTACCGGATGGGCGCCATCTCGGGCGACGAGCAGATCGCGCAATCGATGGAGCGCATCGAGAAGGAGGCGATCCGCATGGGTGTGCTGGTCGAAGACCTCCTCGCCCTCGCGCGCCTCGACGAGCGCCGAGACCTCGTCGTCACCGAGATCGATCTGGTGCCCATCGCCCGCGACGCCGTGCTCGACGCGCGCGCCACCTCGCCCGAACGCCAGGTCACCTTCCTCGACCGCACCGCGACGAGCACGACCGCCCCCTTCACCCCGACCACACTCGAAACACCCGCCGCCAAGCGCGCGCCCACGGGCCTGATCGGCATCGCCGGCCTGCTCCGGCGCCGCCCGCGACCGCCGGTCCCCTCCCCGAACGTCGCCCTGACCGCGCCGATCACCGCGGCCGGACGCGACGACACCACCACCGGGTCCACCCCGACGGATGCCGCGGGCCGCGACACCGGGGACCGCCGCGCCGCGGGAGCGTCGGGCGCCGGAACCTCCGCCACACCCCCGGCGGACAAGCCGCGGCGCGGAC
Source organism: Microbacterium pollutisoli (assembly GCF_053586795.1). NCBI lineage: Bacteria > Bacillati > Actinomycetota > Actinomycetes > Micrococcales > Microbacteriaceae > Microbacterium > Microbacterium pollutisoli. The sequence goes on along the minus strand of NZ_JBNYWT010000003.1, from coordinate 407,472 downwards.
AGAGCGGGACGCCCGCCCGGCCACCCGGCCCTGCGGCGATCGTCCTCGGCGACGACAACCGTATCCGCCAGGTCGTGGCCAACCTGCTCGGCAACGCGCGGCGCTACTCGCCCGAGGCGAGCCCCATCGAGATCGCCGTCGGCGTGGACCGCGGCGCGGCGATGGGCTGGATCGACGTCATCGACCACGGGCCGGGTGTGCCCGAGCAGATCCGCGACAAGATCTTCCAGCGGTTCTGGCGCGCCGACACCTCACGCACGCGCGAGACCGGAGGGTCGGGTCTGGGCCTGTCGATCGTGGCCTCCATCGTCGAGGCGCTGCACGGCACGATCGAGGTGAGTGAGACCCCGGGCGGCGGCGCCACGTTCCGCGTCGCATTCCCGCTGGCCCGCCGTCCCGAGGCGACCGACCACCTGTTCATCGAGACCCAGCCGCTGCCTAAGCTCCGCGACACCCCGGCCTGACGCCGCCTCCTCCCCAGGCGCCGGGCGCCGGCATCCCTCCACCGATCGGCCCGGAACGCTCTCCGCGTAGCGGCGCCGTGCGTAGCGTGGCGGCATCCGGACCGAAAGGAACACTCATGGCCGTCTTCTCCGTCGACAGTGATGCCGTCCTCACGGCGACCGCGGCGATTCGCGCGACCGGTGACCGCATCCAGGGCGAGACCGCATCGATGCTGGGGCAGCTCACCCAGCTGCAGGGCTCCTGGACCGGCGCGGCGGCGTCGGGGTTCCAGGCTGTGATCGAGCGCTGGCGGGCCGCGCAGCGTGACCTCGATGCGGCACTGGCCGACATCAGCACGGCGCTGGGCGCGGCCGGTCAGCAGTACGCGCAGACCGAGCAGGCCACCGCCGGACTGTTCCGCTGAAACGCAGAAGAGCCCCTCCGTGTGGAGGGGCTCTTCTGTCAGTGGGTATGGATCAGAAGTCCATGCCGCCGGTCGGGTCGGCAGCCGGAGCCGCAGCCTTCTCCGGCTTGTCGGCGACGACCGCCTCGGTGGTGAGGAACAGGCCGGCGATCGACGCGGCGTTCTGCAGCGCCGAGCGGGTGACCTTGGCCGGGTCGATGATGCCCGCCTCGAACATGTCGACGTACTCGCCCGTGGCCGCGTTCAGGCCCTGGCCGGCCGGCAGGTCGGCGACCTTCGCGGCGACGACGCCCGGCTCCAGGCCCGCGTTCATGGCGATCTGCTTGAGCGGAGCCTCGATGGCGACCTTGACGATGTTGGCGCCGGTGGCCTCGTCGCCCGAGAGCTCGAGACCGCTGAAGGCACGCTGGCCCGCCTGGATCAGCGCGACGCCACCACCGGGGACGATGCCCTCCTCGACGGCCGCCTTCGCGTTGCGGACGGCGTCCTCGATGCGGTGCTTGCGCTCCTTGAGCTCGACCTCGGTCGCGGCACCCGCCTTGATGACGGCCACGCCGCCGGCGAGCTTCGCGAGGCGCTCCTGCAGCTTCTCGCGGTCGTAGTCGCTGTCGGTGTTCTCGATCTCGCGGCGGATCTGGGTCACGCGGCCCTCGATCTGCGCGGTGTCACCGGCACCCTCGACGATGGTGGTCTCGTCCTTGGTGATGATGACCTTGCGGGCACGGCCGAGGAGGTCGGTCGTGGCGTTCTCGAGCTTGAGGCCCACCTCTTCGGTGATGACCTGGCCGCCGGTGAGGATCGCGATGTCCTGCAGCTGCGCCTTGCGACGGTCGCCGAAGCCGGGGGCCTTGACGGCGACCGACTTGAAGATGCCGCGGATCTTGTTGAGCACCAGCGTCGCGAGAGCCTCGCCCTCGACGTCCTCGGCGATGATGAGGAGCTCCTTGCCCTCCTGGATCACCTTGTCGACGATCGGCAGAAGGTCCTTGATGTTCGAGATCTTCTGGTTCGCGATGAGGATGTACGGGTCCTCGAAGACGGCCTCCTGGCGCTCCGGGTCCGTGACGAAGTAGGGGTTGATGTAGCCCTTGTCGAAGCGCATGCCCTCGGTGAGCTCGAGCTCGGTGCCGAAGGTGTTGGACTCCTCGACGGTGACCACACCCTCCTTGCCGACCTTGTCGATGGCCTCGGCGATCAGGTCGCCGATCTCGGTGTCGGCCGCGGAGATCGACGCGGTCGCGGCGATCTGGTCCTTGGTCTCGACCTCCTTGGCGTCGGCGAGCAGCTCGTCCGACAGCGCCTTGACGGCCTTCTCGATGCCCTTCTTGAGCGAGATGGGGTCGGCGCCGGCCGCGACGTTGCGCAGACCCTCGCGCACGAGCGCCTGGGCGAGGACGGTCGCGGTGGTGGTGCCGTCACCGGCGACGTCGTCGGTCTTCTTCGCGACCTCCTTGACGAGCTCCGCGCCGATCTTCTCGAACGGGTCGTCGAGCTCGATCTCCTTGGCGATCGAGACACCGTCGTTCGTGATCGTGGGGGCGCCCCACTTCTTCTCGAGCACGACGTTGCGGCCGCGCGGGCCCAGGGTCACCTTGACGGCGTCGGCCAGCGTGTTGAGGCCACGCTCGAGGCCGCGGCGGGCTTCCTCGTCGAAAGCGATGATCTTTGCCATAAGTGTGTCGTCCCTCCCGGACGTGACGTTCAGTCTTTAGCACTCTCCAACGGTGAGTGCTAACCCATTCTGGCACTCGACCATGGGGAGTGCAAGCCGCGCGGCGCGGAGCGATCAGCCGCGGACGGTGACGCTGCCGGTGGTGGGCACCAGCTCCACCCAGGTGTTGCCGGGCGCGAGTTTGACGAGGCGGCCGGCGGCGTTGCGGAGGGTGATCCTGTCGGTGCGGCTGTCCTTGCTCCAGGTGGCGGTCATCACGCTGCCGCCGGTGGAGATCCAGGCCTTGCCCTCGCCGACCATGACCGTGCGCGGGATGATGCCGTACGACCAGTCGATCGGGACGCTGAGCACGACGACGTTGACCGCCGACAGCTGCGTGCCGCCGGCATCCACGTCCTTGCGTCCGTCCTGCGCGCGCAGGTAGGTGCCGGAGGCGGCGTCCCAGGTCCAGGATCGCGGCGACTCGGGCGTGAAGCGCACGTCGATGCCGGCCGAGGGGGTGCCGAAGGCGGGGGCCCAGCCCTCGTCGGAATAGTGGAACTGCGCCGGGGGCGCGTCGAGGTCGTCGTAGGCGGCGACGATGTCCTGTGCCTTGAGCACGACGTTGTGCGGGGCGCGCTTGCTCGTCGCCCGGTACATGAACCGGTCGTCGGCGCCGCCGTGGATCGCGTTGTGCAGCTCGGTGTTCCGCATCATGCGCACGAACCGGGCCTGGCCGCCCGAGTAGGCGATGATGCCGCCCAGCGGCGAGACGATGTCGGGGTCCATGGGGCGGATGCTGCGCACCGGGCCGACCTCGTCGGGCACGTCGGAGTGCCAGACGGCGACGTAACGGGTCAGTCCGCCCTCGACGAGCTCCTCGAACACGATGTCGGTGTGCTCCAGGCCCCACTGCGGCCGGGCATCCCAGTGGTTGTCGATCTTCGCCGACAGCGCGGGCGTGTCGATGGCGGTGGTCAGCTCGGCGCCGGTGAGCGGGGCGAACACCGGCTCAGGAGTCGGCGTCGGTGTGGGGGTGGGCGTCGGGGTCGGCGTGGGAGTGTCCACGGTCGCGCTCGGGGTGACCTCGGGCGCTGCGGACGTGCAGCCGGCCAGCAGCGCGAACGCGACGATCACGACAGCCGCCAGTGTCGCGCGGCGACGGGCAGGCCGCGACGATGCGAGAAGGGTCACCGGGGAAGGATAACCCGGCGGCATGTCCTGTCCGGTCAGCGCGCGGGTGGTGCGCGGGATGCCGGGTGCCCGGTCAGCCGGTGCTGCGGTGGATGCCGGGGTCCGGTCAGCCGGTGGTGCGGTCCAGGCCGATGACGACGACGAGCTGGCGGGCCTGGCTCTCGTCGGGGTCGGTGGTCGGGTCGTCGGTGGGCTGATAGGAGTCGTTGCGCGCGACTTCGGCGCCGCCGATCACCTCGGCCAGGCCCCGCGCGGCGCCCTCGTCGTCGGCCGTCGGGTAGTAGACGGTCGTGGTCGGGAAGTCGTTGCTGCCGGCCTCCCCCGCGATGATGTCGTCGGCGGCCCAGCCGCCCGCGATGATCGTCTCGCTCATCGAGCTTGCCAGGCCGTCCTGGTCGGTGGCGTTGAGCACGAGCACCGAATAGGTGGTGTCGACGACGGCTTCGACCGCCGGGGCGTCGGCGACCGGGGTCGGCGGTGCCTGGGGGCCGGCGCCGAGGCGGCCGGTGGCGAGCAGGGTGCCGAACACACCGAGTGCGACCAGCACGATGGTCGCGATCGCCGACCACATGATGATGACGCCGACGCGCAGTCGCGGGTTCTCGGCGCGGTGCACGCCGATCCGCTCGACGTCGGCGGGGAGGTCGTCGAAACGGTCCTTCGGGTAGATCGTCCTCGGCACCAGAGAATGCTATCCGGCCGTACCTGTGAGCGCGGCCGACCGGGCACGCTCGCGGCTGTCGCGCAGCCGCCGCAGCCGGTGCACGAGCATCGGGTCGTAGGCGACGGCGTCGGCCGCGTCGAGCAGCCGGCTCAGCAGCTGGTAGTACCGCGCGGGGGTGAGGCCCAGCTCGGTGCGCACGGCTTCCTCCTTCTCGGCGTCGTGACGCTGCCAGCGGGCTTCGAAGTCCAGCAGGGCGCGGTCACGGTCGGAGAGGGGCACCTCTCCACGCTAACCGGCGGTAGGTGCCGGACCCGGGAGCATCTCCAGCGCGCCGCCGAGCGGGTCGGCGGCGGCGAGCACCTCGCCGTCGAGGGCGAGCGCGAACCCGCCCGGCCACGTGTCCGCGTCGACGGGCGCCATCCACGCGTCGTGCAGGCCGGGGTCGTCGAGGGTGATCCAACGTCCGGCCCGGCGGGCGGCGGCGATGACCGCCATCCGGCCGGGGCGGGGGATGTGGGCGAGCACGCCGGGGGTGGTCACCACGAGCGTGGCCTCGGGCGGGGCGGAGGCCGCGACCTCGTCGAGCAGATCGACGGCGTCGCCGGCGGTGAGCTGCGGCGGCTCGGCGGCGGCGATGCGCAGCGCCGCGCGCACCCGGTCGGCGCGCCCGGTCTCCCCCGGCCAGACCAGTCCGGTCAGCCAGCGGGCGGTGTCCGGTGCCGCCGGATCGAGCGGTTGCAGGTCGATGCCGGCGCGCCAGACGATCTCGGGCAGCGTCACGGTGGGCATCCCGCCGGCCACCCGGCAGGTGAGTACCACCGGCGACGGGCCGTCGGCGGGGTCGAGCCGCACCTCGCCCCGGTCGGTCAGGTAACGGTAGGAGTAGCGGTCGGGGTACAGGCACAGGCCGGCGCTCGCGCCCACCTCGAGCAGGGCGATCGGCCCGGTGATGCGGCTGAGGGCCGGCAGCAGCGCGGCGCAGCGCAGCGGCTCGTTGGTCTGCAGGCTCCGGCGGCCGCACTCGGCGACGACCTGGTCGCCGTGCGCGAGCAGCCACTCCCGCCAGAGCGCGTAGTCCGGCTCGCCCGAGCCGAGCAGGCGCGTCACGGCGAACACAAGCGGCGGCTGCCGGTGGGATGCCGGGATGCGGCCCACCAGCGCGCACACCTCCGGGTCGCGGGCGACCCCGGCCGCCCACGCGCCGTACACGGCCGACCGGCCGGGTGCTTCGCGGCGCGCGAACCTCGCGTAGCGGGCGGCGACGGCTGCTGCGGCATCCATCGTTTCGGCCATGTGACCATTGTGACGCCGGGACGGAGCCGACCCCGGAGAACAGCGGTTAAATGGAGGCAGAAGGAGTCGACATGACCTACCGCGTGACGAAGACCGACGAACAGTGGCGTGCAGAGCTCACCCCCGAGCAGTACGCCGTGCTGCGCGAAGCGGGCACCGAACGCCCCTGGACCGGTGAGCTGCTCGATGAGCACCGTGCCGGGCTGTACACGTGCGCCGCGTGCGGCGCCGAGCTATTCCAGGCCGGGACGAAGTTCGATTCGCACTGTGGCTGGCCGAGCTTCTACGAGTCCATCCGCCCCGAGGCCGTCGAGCTGCTCGAAGACAACTCGCACGGCATGCAGCGCACCGAGGTCCGCTGCGCGAACTGCGGCGGGCACCTCGGGCACGTGTTCCCCGACGGGTTCGGCACCCCGACCGGTGACCGGTACTGCATGAACTCGCTGTCGCTGAGCTTCACCCCGGCCGAGGACTGACATGTCGGGCGCGCTTCAAGCCGTGCGCGCCCGACGCTCATGGTCGAAGGTCACCGACCAGGCGCCGACGCACGCGGAGCTGCTGCCGCTCATCTCGGCGGCCGGCCGCGTGGCCGATCATTCATCGCTGCGCCCGTGGCGACTCATCGAGCTGCGCGGCGACGACCGGCTGCGGCTGGGCGCGGCGCTGGCCAAGGCGGCCGGCGACGACGAGCCGTCGCGGAAGCCGTTGCGCGCCCCGCTGCTGATCGCGGTGGTGGCCAGCTTCCGCAAGAGCGGCAAGGTGCCCCGGTGGGAGCAGGAGGCGGTGGCCGCGGGCGTGGCCCACACGCTGAGCCTGCTGCTGGACGAGGCCGGGTGGGGCGTCATCTGGCGCACCGGAAGTCACACGCGCGCCAAGGCGGTCGCGAAGGCCCACGGCCTGGACAAGAACGAGGTGCTGCTGGGCTGGCTGTATGTGGGCGGCAAACCGCCCGGCGCCAAGATCGGGCGCCGCAAGGCCGTCGACGCCCGCGCGCAGGTGAGCCGGATGCCGGCCAAGAAGAAGAAGGCGAAGGACGCCGCGGCGCCTCAGGAGTGACGGCGGCGCCGTCGCCACGGTGCGGCGGCCACGACGACCGAGCAGATCGCCAGCGCGATGGTGATCAGGCCGAGCAGCCAGCCGCCGGCCGCTTCGGCCGGCCACAGCAGGTCGAGCACGTAGGCGGTCACGAGCTGGCCGGTGACCGAGCCGAGACCGAACAGCAGCACGCCGGTGTACGCCACCAGCGCCGCCGACAGGATGATGTAGATCACCCCGAGCACGCCGCCGAGGTACAGCCACGGGTCGGTCGGGGCGGGCTGCGGCGGCCCGACGACGATGATGTGGATGCCGGCGGCGACCAGCAGGATCGCGGTGCCGCCGATGAAGTTCACGAGCGTCGCCGTCATGGGCGAGTCGATGCGCTGGCGTAGCCGGCCGTTGGTGGCCTGTTGCCACGAGATGCCGATGCCGGTCAACAGGGGCAGCACCAGCATCCACCACGGCACCTGGCCGAGCACGCCGCCCTGCAGCGAGAGCACGACGGCCGCGATGGCCAGTGCCCCGCCCGCGACGCGCGGCATCGTGACGGCGACGACGCCGGAGGGCCCGTAGCCGGTGCGGTCGAGCACCAGCCCGCAGATCGCCTGTCCGGCGACCACGCCGACGGTGAACAGCGACACCCCGATGATCGCGACCGCCAGGCCCTGCGTCGCGGTGGTGAGGGCGCCGGCGGCCCCGCCGACCAGCATCCACCACGGGATGGTGCGCCCGCGCACACCGGTGACCAGGCGGACGAACCCGCGCCGGCCGGCCGGGAGCGCCGCGGTGAGCACGATCAGCAGCACGAGGCCCGAGCCGAACGAGATCGCCGCGGCGAGGATGCCGTCGTCCAGCCGCAGGCCGAGCTGCCCGTTGATGCGTGCCTGCACCGCGGTCATGACCCCGGTCAGCACCGCGCCGCCGAGGGCGATCCAGGCGGGCAGGGGGCGTGCGGTCACGAGCGGCGAGTCTACCGGCGGGGCCGCGTCCGCTTCGCACGCCGGCATCCGGAACCGCCCCCGCGGCGGCGTGGCACGCTGGAACTGTGAGAGGAACCGACTCGCTCGTGCGCGCCGTCGAAGCGGCGGCGGCCGCGACGTTCGATCAGCTGTGCCGGGCCGCCACCTCGACGGTGGAGTACCTGCACTGGGCGGGTGCGTTCGGGCACTGGACGGTGACGGGCGTGCCGCGGCTGAGCACCGTCGACCCGGAAGCGCAGCAGCGGTTCATCAACCTCATCGACGTGCTCGTCGACGCGGACGTCCGGGTCGACGTCTTCGCGGCCGTGGACCTGGACACGTTCCTCGCCGACGCGTCCCCCCGCCCGGACGCGTTCCGCATGGCGAGCCGCCTGCGGCTCCTGCGCACGGGTGCGTGATGACAGTGCCGGCTACAGGACTCGAACCTGCAACCCCCTGTTTACAACTTTACAACCCGTTCGCCTTCATCCAGGATGCTCGCTACAGCACGACCGGCCCCGGCGAGGGAACGTGCTCGGGAAGCCCCCCGTCCAGGATGGCGTTCACCATCGCCACGGCACGGTTGGTGAGGCCATCGCCCGGGTAGAAGTCTTCGTAGAGTTCTTCCGCCGCTTCGAGAGTCGTGATCTGGCACAGCGCCAACAGTTGCCGGATGTCATTGGTGTCGCGACCCGGACGATTCGCGCGCAGCTTCATCGCAAGCATCGCCTCCTTGTCTGCGACCTGAATAACGATGCCGTGCTGGTCGTAGATCGTCTCCCATGTGACCGAACGACGCCCGAACATCGGGATCGAACCGGTGAGCTCAACGTTGAAATTGAGCCAATCGGCGCCCCATCCTCGCGCTGTAGCGACTCTCGCCGCTGCCGCTGCGACGTCGGCATCGTTGCCCGGTTGGATGTGCAATGAGTCGAGATCCTGCGTCGTGCCTCGCGGGAAGTACCGAAGTGCCAGAGCCGCACCACCGACGAGCCGGATGCCCGCGATGAGGTTTTCCGAACGCAGCTCCGCGATGAGCGCACGCAGCCCGTCCAGGATGTCTTCGCGGTCGAGCGTGGTCGTCATGTTCATACACTCGCGAACGTGTCACGCCATACGAGCACACCGCGACGGGCGAACTCTTCGGGAACCTCCGGGGCCGGCGGTGTCGGATCGGCCGGATCGATCGTCAGTGCCGTGGGTTCGGAGAGGTGACGGCTCGGATCATCGACCCACGCTGGCGTCGGCACTCCGTCCTCACGCAGGCGCCATGCCACCAGAGCGGCAATCGCGGCATCCCAGGCGCGGTGACCCGTCGACTCCGGTTCGGCCAGGCCAAGAATCCCCCGGACGAGCCCGCGCTCTGCAACGAGGTTGTCGTTGAGCTGCAGCAGCGCGCGCAATGCGAGTTCCGTGTTCCCGCTCTTGAGGCGTGTGCGGATTTCAGCCGCAACGGCAGCGGCGTCGTCGCGCTGAGTCGGTGCGGAGTACAGACGGTGGCCGGCCCCTGCGAGCAAGCGCTCCACGGTACCGAAGTCAGTCTCACGCCCGCGCTCTGACCGCGAGACCCTGCTCTGATCGATCCGCACACGATCTGCGAGCTCCCGCTGCGTCAGTCGCTTGCTCTTGCGAGCGGACCGGATAAGAGTCGAAGCCACCATGCCGCACCTCCCAAATATGGCGCCTAAATCATATTTTAGCACCGCGCCAGCTCTGGGTCAGCGCCGGATTCCCCACCGAATCCGCGCCCCATCGCATTCGACGGCGACGGCGACGGCGCACGGTCACCTGCCCAGTCTGCGGGTATGGATCAGCGGCTGCCCGGTCACGGTTGGGCTGCCCAGAGCAACGTGACAGTGCCGGCTACAGGACTCGAACCTGCAACCCCCTGTTTCGACTTCAGGTGTACATCTTTCCGCCTATGATCAGGGACTTTGTGCTCGTGGCGGCGTGAAATCATTACTATCGAATACCCACCAGTACGCGCGCAGAGCCCCGGATTTCTGCGGTTACCCGAACGCCGTCATCGAATTCCGTGACGGTTTCCGGACCGGATTCGGACCCACCGTACAGGCCCCCGCATCCCGATCAACCCAGCCAAGGCAACCGGACCCGGCCGTCGCCCGTGGTGACGAGCGCCGAGCGTGTGCTCGCCGCGTGACCTGGAAGTTGAGCGCCGAGACCTTGCTCGTCATCGGGCTGTCTACACTCTGCACACGACACACATCTATGAGTCCGACGCCGTCGCTTTGATAGCCGAGCTGAGGGCAGCGGCCGGCGGCAACTCAGAGCTCCTCGCGCGAGAGGTCGGGAGTTGGGCCGGTATTACGCGATGGGCGCGCCTGTGGTCAGTGCGGCAATCTGCATGGCTTCGAGCAGCCGGGCAGCATTCACCCGCCGCGGGCGATGCGCCCGCGGGGCAGCCGCAGGCGCCGAGCCTGGTCGAAACCGGTGACGACGGCGTCACCCTGCCGCAGATGGCCGGCGGTCTCCTCGGCCTTTTCCTCGGCTCCCTCCTCGGTCACCGGTTCGGCCGGTGGGTGCTGCGCAGCCGCAGCAAGGTCCAGGGCTGACCGTGAGCCGCACTGCTCTCGTGAACCCCGTCGTGGCGCTCGTCGCCACGACGGGGTTCATCCTCGCACTCCTGCTCAGCGCGCCGGCCTCCGACGTGGAGGTTGCGCCGGCGACGGCACCTGCGGCGGCAGCGGTTGAGCCCGAGCGTCTGAGTGCGCTCATTCAGATCGGCCCGGCAGCGAAGGAAGCTCCGGCCGAAGAAGCACCGCCCGCGGTCGAGGCGCCGACGCCGCAGCCGGTACTGGCGATTGAGACGACTGGCACGATGCCGTTCTCTCCCACGCTCGAGCCGCCGCACTTCGATGACGTCTTGCGCATCGTGGACCCGGCTGCCGGTTACACCACCGGCGCCGGCTCCAAGACCTACCTCCTCGGGCACAGCCGAACGCCGTGGCGGGGTTGGAGTCCGGCGAACGACTGGCACGCCCTGAAGGAGGGCGACGTCGCCACCGTGGACGGCAAGACGATGCGCGTGGCAGAGCGGTTCGTGGTCGCCAAGACAGCAATCGCAGGTGTGCCAGGTCTCTGGGAGCACGCCGCGGGGTGGGTTGTCGCGATCACATGTGTCCCGAAGTTGTCGGGCGAGGTCGCCGATCAGAATCTTGTGGTCATTTTCGAGCCTGTGGGCGACGGTGGGTGCAATCGCCTCCAGTGATGACCCGAAGGCTGACTACGCGCGGGAACTACTCCCTGTCGCCGGCCCGAACGCCTCGATGTGGACCTGTGCGGTGTGCGGCAACGCGGGCGCATTCGCCTAACCGCTCGCGTCCGATAGCGTGCAAGCGTGGACTCCGAGATAGTTGGCTTCATCTTCCCGAATGACCCTCTGCTGGAAACTGCCGAACCTATCGAGCTCCAGCCCGGACTCAATGTCGTTTACGGCTTGAACGGTGCGGGGAAGTCTCGACTGCTGAAAGGCGTGGGAAACGCCCTCCGCGGGGTGGACAGCGACGTAACCGTCGCTGTTGTCGTCCGAGTCCACCGGGAGCTTCTCACCGAATCTTCTGGAGTGCCAGATCCCGACACGGAAGTTGAGGTTTTCGGCCGCTCACCGGCACAGGCTATTGCAGCCGGGCTCGTGCCGACGTCATACCTGTCGACAGGGATCCAAGAATTCGCGCGACCGATCGATCAGCGCGTCCAGAGTTCGGCAGACGTCAGGGAGCTCCTGGACGACCTGATTTGGCGCCGTTTGGGTGGCGAATCTCATCTCGCCACCGAGATTGCTGACGATGGCCTCTTCATGATGGTGCCCTCCGGGACTTCGGACAATCCTTCGTGGAATGTCTGGCCGGTTGCTGACCTCCGGCGCCCACACGCCAGCAAGGTGGTGGCCGTGATAGACGCGCTGGCCGAGCGTCTTGATTCGGCAGCCGAAGTTCCGTGGTTGGAGCGCGTAGGAGCATTGGAGGACGTCGTGACCGCGAGTCCGTTGTTTCCAAGCTTGTACAACGGGCTGTGGTCAATCGGTGCGGAGTCCCGCGCGATCAGCCCCGCGCCATACCAGGCCTACGAGATCGGCCAGCATGGCGCAGACCAAGTCGAACCAGTACGCGTCGTGGGACGCGTCGACTTTGGTATCGAGCTGCTGGACGACACCTCGGACGTCACTGAGCTGACACGGATGCATATCGGAATGCTGGATGCCCTTGCGTGGAGTGTTGCGGCAGAGGGTGCCGATGCGGTGACGACAGAGCTATTCCGGTCGCATGGCAGTCGCCTGCTGTCGCCAAGCACGAGGAAGAAGCTGACGGACGACAGTGCGGCCGACCCGGACTGGGTCGACGCCATAGTGCGGCTCTACTCATCCGGAGCTGATCCGTCAGAAGCCGACATCGAGTTCGATCCATCTGTCGTCGAGTCTCTGATGTCCGAGATCCGCCTCGACCTTGAATCACGAGTGAATGACCAACTCCAGTCGGTGCTCCTCGATGCGCCTATCGCGACCCTGGATGTGGCACCGGCAGTGTCCCGCTTCCTCCAGGAGCCGTTGGTATGGAGGTTCGGTCCTCGTAGATTGCGGCTCGCGGTGCTGTCACGAGCGGAGAGACTCTGGGCCGAGCGTGCGATCCGGGAGGCGGTGCATAGCCAGGCTCGGGACCTAGCATTCGGGCGCGGATACAAGCGACCGCCTCTTGTGATCGTGGACGAACCTGAGTCAGCGTTACATCGTGCAGCTGAGGCACATATGGCGCGCACGCTCCGAGGGCGCGCCGCAGACGGATCGATCGTCCTTGCCGCCACCCATTCGCCCGAACTGCTCGATGCACCGGAAGGGAGGATTGTTGAGGTGAAGCGGGGAGCAGCGGCGTTTGGGCGATCGCTCGTCCACGTGCTCGATGCGCCCGACCGAAAGGCGTTGGCCGATCTCGGGCTCTTGCCGAGCGACTTGCTCCGGTGGCCACGTGTCATTTTGCTTGTCGAAGGTGAGCACGACGAAGCGATCCTTGAGGAGCTTCTGAACGAGCGCCTGCGCCGGGCAAGAGTAAAGATCATCCCATTGCACGGCGGTGTGAGGCTCTCACACACGATCGACAGCCAAGTGCTCTTCGATCACACCGACGCTCACATCGTTGCGGTGCTCGACAATCTTCGTGCAGACAGGCTGACCGAGGTCTGGAATGCCGCGGTTGCCCTCGCAGTTGCGGGTGATGTCTTCGCGGCGAAGGAAACGGTGGTTCGGGGCCTCCCGGATGACCGCACCCGCAAGGGAGACGAGGCGAGTTATATGAAGGGATGGCTGACGGCAGCCCTCGATGCCGGCCTACACGCGAGAGCAACACCGTACGGTCTCGGTGCGGTTGACGTGATTAGGTACCTCCCAGTCGACGCGCTTGTGCCGGGCGCAACGAGTTGGGCAGAGTTGGATGCGCAGCATCAGGAAGAACTCGACACCGCGCCTCCGGACAAGAGACCGCCTCGTGACTTCAAGAAGTGGCTCGAGCTTCGCCTGAAAGTGAAGATCGAGACGCCACGGCTGCGCCAAGTCGCACGAGGTCTTGCAGTGCCACGGGATATCGAACGGTTAATGAAGACCATCGAAGCAATCGGTGGCGAGGTCCGCTAGGCAACCGTCGCCGAGTGGCAGGGTCGACACAAACGATCGATTGTGACCGGGCCCACTGACCGCCGCCCGCCACCCAGCCCACCCGCGTCGTTCCGTGGGCATCCGTCGGTCAGATACGCACGTTGTGTCAGACGCTCGCCGACGCACGTTATTGGCCGGACCGCGCATGGCCATGCCATGACGACCACACGCAGCTTGGGACTGCTGCACGAGTAGGTGACATCTGATCTGGCTTGCCCTGGGGGTTGGCCTGGAAGGATGTTGCTGTGCCCAAGCCCTACCCGAGCGAGTTCCGTGACGACGTCGTGCGCGTTGCCCGTAACCGTGAGCCCGGAGTCACGATCGAGCAGATCGCGAAAGACTTCGGTGTCCACCCGATGACGTTGCAGAAGTGGCTCCGCCGCGCTGATATCGACGAGGGCGCGAAGCCCGGTCAGTCCCGCACCGAGGCGGCGGAGATCCGTGAGCTGAAGAAGCGGAACCGGCTCCTTGAGCAGGAGAACGAGGTGCTGCGGCGGGCGGCGGCGCATCTGTCGCAGGCGAACCTGCCGGGAAAAGGTGGTACCCGCTCGTGACTGAGCTCGCCGCCGCAGGGATCCCTGTGGCGGTGACGTGTCGGGTTCTCAAGCTCTCCCGTCAGCCCTACTATCGGTGGCTGGCTGATCCCATCACCGATAGCGAGGTGGTGGAGGCGTATCGCGCGAACGCGCTGTTCGATGCTCACCGCGATGACCCCGAGTTCGGGCATCGGCTGCTCGCCGACGAAGCCCGCGACGAGGGCGAACCGATGGCCGATCGGACCGCGTGGCGGATGGCATCATCGAACGGCTGGTTCAGCGCGTTCGGCAAGCCCAAGCGTGGCAAGGGCCGTAAGCCCGGACCGCCCGTTCACGACGACCTCTGCGCCATCGTCGACGAGCACGGCCGGGTGCGGCACGTTTTCGCCGCCGACGGCCCGAACGAACTCTGGCTGACGGACATCACCGAGCATCGGACCGCGGAAGGCAAGCTCTACCTCTGCGCGATCAAGGACGCGTTCTCCGGCCGGATCGTGGGCTACTCGATCGACTCGCGGATGAAGGCGCGGCTGGCGGTCCAGGCCCTCGAGAACGCCGTCGCCATGCGCGGTGACGTCGCCGGCTGCATCGTCCACAGCGACAGAGGATCTCAATTTCGAAGCAGGAAATTCCTGCGCGCTCTGAACCGTCACCGCATGGTCGGGAGCATGGGAAGAGTGGGGTCGAGCGGGGACAACGCGGCCATGGAGAGCTGGTTCGCGCTGCTGCAGAAGAACGTCCTCAACCGCCGCTCCTGGACCACACGTGAGCAGCTGCGGATCGCTATGGTGACCTGGATCGAGCGGACCTACCACCGCCGACGCCGGCAACGCCGCCTGGGCCGTTTGACGCCCATCGAGTTCGAGACCATCATGAACACGACCGTCGCACTGGCGGCGTGACTAGGAACTGTCACCTATCCGTGCAGCAGTCCCCTCGTTGAGTAGGGATTTGGGAACGGTAGGGATCTGATTCATGGTTTCCCTATGCGCGGCACTGCGTAATGGCGCGTACGACGCCGCAAGCCTGCGACACGGCACGCACGCGACTGCGCCCTACCCGATGTTGTCAGGCTTGCCAATCCAAGGCGCTATTCAGTCCACAGTGGCGAAGGATCAAAGCCATAGATTGGATACACCCAAAGCATGTAGAAGAACCCCGCCACGACAACTCCGCCGAGCACCCAACCAAGCGCGCCACCCCGGAGTTCTCGCCATTCCTGTCGTCGCTGCGCCTTCGCTTCGAGGGCGGCCTTCGCCGTACGCTCCTCGCGTTCGGCTTCTTCGCGCGCGAGAGCCTCGGCTCGAAGCCGCTTGGTTCGAGCGAGTTCCTCAGCGGTCGGTGGATCCTCAACAAATCCGACTGTGCGACCGGTTCGGGTCGAGATGAGTCGGTTGCCCGAGACACGCGTGCTAGGCCCACTGCGCATGTGAACCTCCTCGGTCGAAAGAAGTGAATTCACCGCAACCGTTTCAGCGGCACCTTCATCGAACATCTATCAAGATCTTGCCAACAACGTGCGGCAACGGGCGAACCGGTAACGCGTTTTCCGCACCAATACCGTGTAGATACCCGCATGCCGGGCGAAACCATCGGTCTCGAAACCTGTCTTTACCAGGTATTTACGGTGCCGGCTACAGGACTTGAACCTGCAACCCCCTGTTTACAAGACAGGTGCGCTACCAATTGCGCCAAGCCGGCAGAGCGCCCAGTCTATCGGGCGCGCACCGGCCGCCGTCACGGAGCGGGCGTACCGGTGGGGGTAGGGGTCGCGGTCGGCGTCGGGCTGGCCTTGGCGCGGTAGAACGCGTCGCTCGCGCTGGTGAGGACGAACTGCGAGAACTCGGCCGGGTCGGTGAGGTCGCCGACATAGGGCTGACCGTTCACGACGATCATCGGGGTCCCGGTCAGGGCGAGCCCGTCGCTGCCGGGGATGCCGGCGACCGCGTCTTCGGTGCTCTGCTTGACCCACGACAGGTAGGCGCCGTCTTCGATGCACTCCCGCACGAGCTTCGGGGCGAGCACACCGGCGGCCTGCGCGATGTCGGCCAGCTCCTCGTCGGAGAAGCCGTCGGAGTCGACCGCGGGCTGACGCATCAGCAGCTCTTGGTTGTAGGCGAAGAACTTCTCCGGCGAATGGGTCGCCACGCACGCGGCGGCGCCCGCCGCCCGCAGCGAGTACTTCGTGCCGTTGGACTTCGCCGTCAGCATCGAGACCGGGTGGTACGACAGGGTCGCGGCGCCCTGGTCGAGCCAGCTGGCCAACTGTTCGCTGTTGGCGACCTGCCAGTCCCGCGCGCCCGGCGACAGATAGTCGACGTAGACGTCGATCTCGACGGCGGGGGGCTCGGTGGGCTCGGGCGACGGCTCGCCGGCGGGCGTCTCGGCCGCCGGGGTCGGCGTGGCGTCGAGCTCGGTGAGCATCGCCTCAGCGGTGCCGGTGACCGAGGTCACGGCGAAGCCGCCCTCGTGGTTCAGGTTCGCGGGGGTCAGCTGCGGACGGCCGGCGCTGGAGGAGACGGTCCAGGTGACCACGACGGCCACGGCCGCGACGGCGGCCACCAGCGTCACGCCGATCGCGCCGCGGCGGATCCAGCGGGCACGCACCTGACGCGCACGAACCTGCTGGGCTTTCTCACGCACCGCTTCGCGGCGGTCGCTCGGAGACGGAGCGCTCGTGGAATCGTCGGTGGACATGGAACCTCAAACAGGAATGGGGAGCCCCACAGGGGCAGATCGCCCGGGCGTGGCGACTTCTCGATGGTAGCCAGACTGGCTGGGAAATGCCCAGATGCCGCGTCGACGGCGCCTTCACATCCGTTCCACGGCGTCTTCAGATCCGTGTGATACTGGGAGGTGCGCCCGATGAAGGGCGTGCGGGAGGTCGTCCCTTCCGCTCATTCCATCACTACGGATCGTCCGGCACGTACCTGCCGGTGAAGGAGAAGAGAAAATGGCGTCCGTCACCTTCGACAGCGCAACCCGTCTGTACCCCGGAGGCACCCGCCCCGCCGTCGACAAGCTCGACCTCGAAGTCGCCGACGGCGAGTTCCTGGTTCTGGTCGGCCCCTCCGGCTGCGGTAAGTCCACCTCGCTGCGCATGCTCGCCGGCCTCGAAGAGGTCAACTCGGGCCGCATCCTCATCGGTGACCGCGACGTCACCGACGTGCCGCCCAAGGACCGCGACATCGCGATGGTGTTCCAGAACTACGCGCTGTACCCGCACATGACGGTCGCCGAGAACATGGGCTTCGCCCTGAAGATCGCCGGCGTCGGCAAGGAAGAGCGCGCCCAGCGCGTGCTCGAGGCCGCCAAGCTCCTCGACCTCGAGGAGTACCTGACCCGCAAGCCGAAGGCGCTCTCGGGTGGTCAGCGTCAGCGTGTCGCCATGGGCCGCGCGATCGTCCGCCAGCCGCAGGTGTTCCTCATGGACGAGCCGCTGTCGAACCTCGACGCCAAGCTCCGCGTCCAGACCCGTACGCAGATCGCGTCGCTGCAGCGCCGCCTGGGCGTCACCACCGTCTACGTCACGCACGACCAGACCGAGGCCCTGACGATGGGTGACCGCATCGCGGTGCTCAAGGACGGCATCCTGCAGCAGGTCGGCACCCCGCGCGACCTGTACGAGAAGCCGAACAACGTGTTCGTCGCCGGCTTCATCGGGTCGCCGGCCATGAACCTGTTCCCGGTCGACAAGGCCGAGGGCGGCATCCAGTTCGGCACCGCCGTCGTGGGCGTCGAGGCCGACGCGCTGGGCAAGGCCGGCGGCGCGCAGGTCACCGCCGGTGTGCGCCCCGAGGACATCATCGTCAACCCCGCCGACGGCAAGGGCCTGTCGGTCCAGGTCGACCTGGTCGAGGAGCTCGGCGCGGACGGCTACCTGTACGGCCACACCGACATCAGCGGCAAGCGCACCGACATCGTCGCGCGCGTCGACGGCCGCAACCACCCCAACGCGGGTGAGACCGTCATCCTGGCCCCGGTCCCCCACCACGTGCACGTGTTCGACCTGGAGTCGGGCGAGCGCCTGACCGACAAGGCGATCGCCTCTGCCTGATCCCCTTCACGGACGCAGCGCGGCGCGGGCAGGTCACTCGACCTCCCGCGCCGCGCCGCATTCCGGTGACAGAAAGGCGCGACGGCTATGACCGACTCGCTGACCATCACCGCCAGCAGCGTCGATGCGGGCCTGCTGGCCCTGCCCTGGTCGACGGGACTGGCCGAATGGCCCAGTGACACGATCGTGTCGCTGCCCAAGGGCATCTCCCGGCACCTGGTGCGGTTCGCGAACCTGTCCGGCCGGGTGGTGGCGGTCAAGGAGACCACCGCCGAGATGGCCCAGCGCGAATACGACATGCTCGGCGCGCTCGCGCGGCTGGACGTGCCGTGCGTGGGCCGGGTCGCCGCCATCACCGGCCGGCGCGACGCGAAGGGCGCGCCGCTGCCGGCGGCCCTGGTCACCCCGCATCTGCGCTTCTCGCTCCCCTACCGCGCCCTGTTCACGCAGGTGCTGCGTCCCGACACCGCCAGCCGCCTGGTCGACGCGCTCGCGGTGCTGCTCGTGCGGCTGCACACGGTCGGGTTCTTCTGGGGCGACGTGTCGCTGTCGAACACCCTCTTCCGCCGGGATGCCGGGGCCTTCGCCGCGTACCTCGTCGACGCCGAGACCGGCGAACTGCACGAGGGCGGCCTCACCGACGGGCAGCGCGCGCACGACCTCGACATCGCGCACACCAACATCGCCGGCGAGATCATGGACCTCGAGGCCGGCGGCCGCCTGGAAGGCGGCGTCGACGCGCTCGCCATCGCCGACGGCATCCTGTCGTCGTACCACTCGCTGTGGGCGACGCTCACCGACTGGGAGAGCTTCTCGTCCGACGAGGCCTGGCGCATCACCGAGCGCGTGCGGCGCCTCAACGACCTGGGGTTCGACATCGGCGAGATGTCGATCCACACCACGCCGGACGGCACGACCGTGTCGATCCACCCGAAGGTGGTGGATGCCGGGCACCACCAGCGTCGTCTGCTGCGCCTGACCGGGCTCGACGTGCAGGAGAACCAGGCCCGCCGTCTGCTCAACGACATGGACGAGTACTCCGCGCGCGTCTCACGCCTCGGGTCGGACGAGGAGATGGTCGCGCACGAGTGGCTGACCCGCGTGTTCGAACCGGTGGTCAAGGCGATCCCGTGGGATCTGCGCGCCAAGCTGGAACCGGCCGAGGTGTTCCACCAGGTGCTCGACCACCGCTGGTTCCTGTCGCAGGCGCAGGGCCGCTCGGTGCCGCTGGCCGAGGTGCTGTCGTCCTACGTGGAGAACGTGCTGCGGCACCGCCGCGACGAGGCGACGGTGATGGGGCCGCCCACCGAGACGACGTCGCTGCAGGTCATCGACCCGGACACCCCCGACGACGAGGTGCCCACCGACACCGGCACGATCGACTGGCGCGACCTGGTGTAGCCGCGGCATCCACCCGCCGTCAGTAGCCGACGGTGAAACGCTCGCGCACGTGCCGGGGCGACTCGATCTCGTCGACCACGGCGATGGCGAAGTCCGCACCGGAGATGAACGATTCGCCGTCGTCGTCGGTGACCAGCACGTCTCCCCCGTCGCGGTAGGCACCGGTGCGCTCGCCCGGGTTGAAGCTGCCGAAGCCGCCGGCGGGGTGGATGTAGAACCAGTCGCGGCCGGTGGCATCGGCCTGCAGGTCTTCGAGCACGCCGATCATCTCGAGCGCTTCGGCCTTGAACGCCTCGGGGAACCCGGTGTCGACCAGGCGCGGGCCGCCGGGGGCGACGAGGCTGCCGCCGGCGCCACCGACCACACCGACGCGCACACCCGGAGGCAGCTCCTCGACGAGCGCGGCGATGCTGGGCCGCACCTGCCCGGCCATGTCCCCGCGGGGCGCGACGGTCGACACGATCACGTCGACGCCCTCGAGCTCGCGCACGAGCGAGGTGGTGTCGAGGATCGTGCCCTCGAGGTAGGTGACGCCCGGCACGCGCTCGCTGGAGGCCTTACGCGACACCGACACGACGGTGTGGCCGCGGGCGGCGGCTTCTGCGACGATGTGGCGGCCGGTGTACCCGGTTCCGCCGATGACGGCGATGCGTGCCATGAGGGGTCCCTTTCGTCGAGGAATCGGTGCCACAGTCACGATACCGGCGGCAGGATGAGCGTCTTCACCGCCGGCGGCCGGCCCGCGGCGATCGGCGCCAGGGCGCCGTCGACCAGCGCCTCGAACGGCAGCGGTGCGCCGGTGACCGGCTCCCACCGGCCGGCGCGGGCGGCGACCAGTCGGGCGGCCTCGTCGAGGTCGGTCTCGCGGACCATGGCGTTGGTGCCCACCAGCAGCAGTTCGCGCACCGTCACGCGGGCCATGTCGACGGGGGCCGGGGCCTTCGCGATGCCGACCGTGACGATGGTCGATCCCATGGGCACGATCTCGATCGCGAGATCGAGGCCGGGTGCGGATCCGGTGACCTCGAAGAACACCGGCAGCTGCTCGCCCCACGCGGCGGTGATCTCCGCGGCGGATGAGGCGGTGCCGGCCAGGATGGTGGCGTCGGCGCCGAGGTCGGCCGCGAGCGCCAGCCGCTGGGGGTCGAGGTCGACGGCGACGACGTGCGCGCCGAGGTCGGCGAGCACGTGGATGAGGAAGGCGCCGATGCCGCCGACGCCCTGCACGATCGCGACGTCCCCGGCCTGGATGCCGGAGCGCCGCGCGGCGTGCACGGCGATCGCCATGGGCTGCACGAGCGCGGCCTCGTGGGCGCTGAGGCCGCGGGCACCGGCATCCACACAGCTGGCGACGGGCGTCGAGACGTACCGTGCGAGGGCGCCATCCCGGTGCAGGCCCACGGCGGCGTAGCGCCGGCACACGTTCGACCGGCCGCCGAGGCAGAGCGCACACTGTCCGCAGGGGGCCGCGCCGCACGAGGCGACGAGGCGTCCCAGCCAGGCCGGGTCGACCTCGGCGCCGACGGCGACGACGCGCCCGGCGAACTCGTGCCCGATCGTGAGCGGACCGCGGTGGCCGGTCACGGGGTGCTCGGCCTCGATGGGCATGAGCCGCGGCCCGTGCGCCCATTCGGCGGCGTCCGTGCCGCACACCCCCACGGCGGTGACTTCCAGCAGCAGCTCACCGTCCGCGGCGACCGGCGTGGGCACGGTCTCGATGCGGAGATCCCGGCGGCCGTGCAGAACGGCGGCGTGCATGGTCGCCGGGAGCTCGCGCGTCGGCATCATTCAGTCCGTGAGACCGTCGGTGACGTCGGCGTCCTCCGAGACGAGGTCCAGGCCCGCCCCGCGCGCCACCCGCCGCAGCAGGGTCGCGAAGTCGAGCTCGGTGTTGCCCTCGCCCACCTCCTGGGCGACGATCTGGCGGGTCGCCGCGGCGATCGGCATGGGCGCGCCGAGCCGGTAGGCGGCGTCGAGGCCCAGATCGAAGTCCTTCTGCAGCAGCGGCATCGTGAACGTCGGCGTGAAGTCGAGGTTGACGAACGCGGGGGTCTTGTAGCCGGTGAACACCGAGCCCATGACCGAGTCGTTGAGGAAGGAGAGGAACGCGGCACGCGACACCCCGCCCTTCTCGGCCAGGACCGTGATCTCGGCCATCGACTGGGTGACCACGCCCAGGAACACGTTGTGCGCGATCTTCACGAGCCGGGCGACCTCGCCCTCGCCGACGTAGGTGACGCCACGGCCGAAGACCTGCAGCACCGGCTCCACCTCGTCGAACACCGCGCGCGGGCCCGACACGGCGACGGTCAGCTTGCCGGCGGCGATGACGGAGGGGTTGCCGGAGACGGGCGTGGCGAGGAAGGCCGTGCCGCGCTGGTCGGCGACCGCACGCACCTTCTCACTGGTCGCGACCGACACGGTCGACACATCGGCCACGATGCGCGGCGAGGCGTCGCCGGTGAGCAGACCGTTCTCGCCCAGCAGCACCGCCTCGAGGTCCTTGTCGGCCGACACCATGCTGAACACGATGTCGCGCCCGGCGAGGTCGACGGGGCGCTCGACGTGGCTCGCACCGGCGTCGACCAGGGGCTGCACCTTGGCCGCGGTGCGATTGTAGACGGCAACGTCGTACCCGGCACCCAGCAGGCGCTGCACGAGCTGGGCGCCCATGCGGCCCGCTCCGATCCAGCCGATCGTGGGCAGGTTGTCGGTCATGTGTTCTTCCTTCTCTCTCGACGTCGTCGGGTGGGGCTGCGCTACACGAGCAGCGACAGCGGGTGTTCGATGCGCTCGGTGAACGCATCGAGCCATTGGGCGGCGAGGGCGCCGTCGAGCACACGGTGGTCGGCGGACAGCGTCACACTCATGACGGATGCCGGGACCAGGCGATCGTCGGCATCGATCACGGGACGGCGCGCGGCGGCGCCCACGGCGAGGATGCCGGAGTGCGGCGGGTTGATGATCGCCGAGAACCGCGAGGTGCCGTACATGCCGAGGTTCGAGACGGCGAACGAGCCGCCCTCGATCTCGTGCTGCTTGAGCCGGCCGGCGCGGGCGCGCTCGGCGAGGTCGCGCACGGTGCGGGTGACCGCGCTCAGCGACAGCGCCTCGACGCCGCGCACGACGGGGGTCACCAGGCCCCCGGGGATCGACACGGCCACGCCGATGTCGACCGACGTGAACCGCCGCGTCGCATCGTCGGTCCAGATCGCGTTGGCCTCGGGCACGTCGAGCATCGCGGCGGCGACGGCCTTGAGCACGAAGTCGTTGACCGAGATCTTCTCCTGGGCGCGCTCGTTGATGCGGGCGCGCAGGTCGAGCAGCTCGTCGACGTTGCAGTCGGCCTCGAGGAAGAAGTGCGGCACCGTGGTGGTGCTCTCGGTCAGGCGCCGGGCGATCGCGCGGCGCATGCCGGTGTGCGGGACGTCGGTGTAGCTGGCGGCCGGGGGCGCGGAGACGGGGGTCTGCTGAGCGCCCGGGGCCGGTGCCGCGGGGGCGGCGGCCGGCAGTGCGTCCAGGTCACGGCGCACGATGCGTCCGCTGGGCCCCGACCCGGTCACCGTGGACAGGTCGATGCCGCGCTCGCGGGCGAGCTTGCGCACGAGGGGACTCGCGAACAGGCGTCTGGTCGCGCCGCGGTCGGCGGCGGGTGCGGCCGCGGCCGTGGCGGGTGCGGGCTGCGCGGGTGCGGGCGCGGGGGGTGCGGCGGGTGCGGGGTCGGGGCTTTCCGCGGCCGCGGGAGCTTCCCCTGCGGGTGCGGACGGCTGCGCGTCGGCGCCGGCGGCGGCGAGGGCCTGCTCGGCGCTCTCCCCCTCGGTGGCGAGCACGGCGATGGGCGCGCCGACGGCGGCCGCGGCACCGGCATCCACCAGCAGCGCGGCCACGACCCCGGCCGATTCCGCCTCGTACTCGACGACGGCCTTCTCGGTCTCGATCTCGACGATCTCCTGGCCCACCTCGACGCGGTCGCCCACGGCGACGAGCCACGACTGCACCGCGGCGTCGGTGGCCCCGGCGGCGAGCGCCGGCATCCGGATGACGGCGGCCATCAGCGGCCCCCGGCGTTCGTGCGTGCGCGCTCCAGGCCCGCCGCGACCTCTTCGGTGCGGGCGATCGCGGCGCGCTCGAGCACCTTCGAGATGCTGGGGCTCGCTTCGCCGCCGGTGACCCGCTCGATCGGCTGATCGAGCCAGTCGAACAGCCGGCGCTGCAGCTCGTCGGCGAGCCAGGCGCCGTAGGACGTGCCGCGCGCCCCCTGCTCGACGATGAGCACGGCACCGGTCTTCTTGACGCTGCGTTCGATCGTCTCCCAGTCGAGCGAGGCGCGGTCGAGCCAGCGCAGGTCGATGACCTCGGCATCCACCCCCGTGCTCTCGACGGCCTCGAGGGTGTGACCGACCATCGACAGGTAGGTGAGCACCGTCACCTCGGACCCCTCGCGGCGCACGGCCGCGCGGCCCGGGGGCAGCACGTAGTCGAGGTCGCCGTCGGGAACCCGGTCGGCCGCGCCGTACAGATCGACATGCTCGATGATCAGCACCGGGTCGTCGAGCGCCAGCGCGGCGTTGAGCAGCCCGACGTAGTCGGCCGCCGTCGACGGGGCGACGATGCGCCACCCGGGCGACGTGGCGAAGATGCCGGCGGGATCCATGAGGTGCTGCGAACCGTAGCCCGAGCCCATGGCGACCTTGGTGCGCAGCACAAGCGGCACGGTGTTGTTGTCGCCGAACATGTGCCGGGCCTTGCCGACCTGGTTGAACACCTGGTCGGCGGCCACCCACATGAAGTCGGGATACATGAACTCGACCACCGGACGGAAGCGGCCGTCGAGGGCGATGCCCCCGGCCAGTCCGAAGAAGCCGTTCTCGCTGATGGGCGTGCCGATCACACGGTCCTCGCCGAAGGCGGCGCGCAGTCCCTTGGTGGCGCCGTTGGTGCCGCCCGCCAGACGGTGCACGTCCTCCCCCAGGACGATGATGCGCTCGTCGGCCGCCATCCGCCGCTCCATGGCCGCGGCGACCGCGTCGACGAACTTGACCTCGGTCCAGGCCCCGGTGTGGTCGAGCGGGTCGGCGGTCGAGGCGCCGTCGAGCTCGGTCGCGTCGCCGCGGATGCCGGTGTCGACCACAGCCGGGTCCGGCCACAGCTCCGGGCGGATCCGCCGGCGGCCGGCGTCGTCCGGGTCGTCTTCGATGAGCTGGGCGACGGCGTCGGTCATCGCCTGCTGCGCCTGGTCGCGCACAGCGGCCGCCTCGCTCGGGCTCAGCACGCCGAGGCCGTTGAGCTCACGCTCCATCCGGGCGATCGGGTCGCGCTCGCGCCAGGCCTTCTCCTCGGCCTTGGTGCGGTACCCGAAAGCGCTGCCGGGGTAGGGGCCGTTCTGGTGGAAGAACCGGTAGACCTCCGCCTCGATGATCGCGGGGCCGTCGCCGGCGCGCATGCGGGCCAGTGCCTCCTGCGTGGCAAGGTGGACGGCGAGGGGGTCCATGCCGTCGACCCGCCAGGACGGGATGCCGAAGCCCTGTCCGCGCACAGAGAAGCGGGGGTCGGCGGTGGCTTCGTCGGCATGGGTGGACACGGCGTAGAGGTTGTTCTCGATGAAGTACATGACCGGCAGCCGCCAGGTCGCCGCGAGGTTCATCGACTCGAGCACGGAGCCGATCTGACTCGACCCGTCGCCGAAGTAGTTGATCGACACATCCGAGGTGCCGGCGTGCTTCTGCGCCCATGCGGTGCCCGTCGCGATCGGCGCCCCGCCGCCGACGATGGCGTTGGTGCCCAGGGCCCCGGCCTCGAGCCACTGCAGGTGCATCGAGCCGCCGCGGCCGCCGGAGAACCCCTGGGCCAGGCCCAGGATCTCGGCGAGCGTGCGCTGCAGCAGCGCCTGCATCGGGGCGTCGACGAGCGCGCCGAGGTCGAGCCGGCCCCCCGAGACGTGCCCGATCGCCTTCGCGAGGAACTGATGATGTCCGCGGTGCGAGCCGTTCACGGCATCCGACGACCGCAGCGTGACGATCGAGCCGACCGCGCCGCCCTCCTGGCCGATGCTCGAGTGCGCGGGGCCGTGCACGAGGCCGGCGCCGGCCAGCTCGAGCACGCTCTCCTCGAACGCACGGATCAGGTGCAGCTCGCCGAGCATGGTCGTCAGCAGGGCCGGGTCAGCGGATTTCCAGTCTGCGGCGGTGGACGAGAGCTGAATCCACTCCACCCCGGTCTCGAGCGTGCGTCGTCGCGGCATTTCGTCTCCATCGATGTCATGCGATGCCCACACCGTATCCTCGATTGCATCCAATAACAACCCTCGCTTCTGATATTCGAGGCCGTGCTCTTGCGATCGCGTGTCATCTGGATACAATTCAGGCATCACGCTGTCGTGACGAGAGGAGCTGAGGATGCCGATCCCCGGACTGCAGGGCACCGACCACATCGGGTTCACCGTGCCCGATCTCGACCAGGCCGAACGCTTCCTCGTCGATGTGCTGGGCGCCGTCCGCGTCTACACCCTGGGCGCCAAACGCGCCGACGACGACTTCATGGCCGTACAGCTGGGGGTGCACCCGCGCTCGGCCGTCACCGAGATCCGCTTCTACCGCCTCGGCAACGGCACCAACCTCGAGGTGTTCCACTACGACAGCGCCGACGGGCAGGCGCCCCAGCCGCGCAACAGCGACATCGGCGGGCACCACCTGGCGCTGTACGTCGACGATATGGACGCGGCCGCCGCGTACCTGCGCGCCCACGACGTCGAGGTGATGGGCGAGCCCGTCACCAGCGCCGGCGCCTCGGCCGGGCAGCGCTGGCTGTACTTCCGCAGCCCCTGGGGCATGCAGTTCGAGCTCGTGTCCTTCCCCGAGGGCAAGGCGTACGAGCAGGGCGCGACCACGCTGCTGTGGCATCCCGCACATCCGGCAGAGTGAGAGCATGACCGTCCTCCACCCCGACGAGAGCACCTCTCCCGCCGAGACGGCACGCACCCGCGACGGGGATGCCGGCGCCCGCATCGCCGAAGGGCTGCGCCGCCAGATCGTGACCGGCGCCTATCCGCCGGGCACCCGTATCCGGCAGGAGGACGTGGCCGCCGAGTTCGGCGCGAGCCGTGTGCCGGTGCGCGAGGCGATCCGTCAGCTCGAATACGAGGGCCTGGTCACCGTCGTCGCCAACTCCGGCGCCTGGGTCTCACATCTGACACTCGCCGAATGCGAAGAGGTGTACCAGATGCGCGAGCGGCTCGAACCGCTGCTGCTGCGCTACTCTGCGCCGGGGCTGAAGCCCGAAGCGCTCGACGAGCTCGCGACCCTGGCCCGCCGCATCAGCGAACTGGGCCACGACACCGAGACGTTCCTGCAGCTGGACCGGGAGTTCCACCTGGCCAGCTACGCGGCCGCGCAGACCTCGCAGCTCGAGCCGCTCATCCGCAAGCTCTGGAACACGACGGCGCCCTATCGCCGCGCGTACGTCGCGTCGTGGGACCCGGACCTGCGCCGCATCGCGCACGAGGAGCATCACCTCATGGTGGCCGCGCTCAAGGACGGTGACGTCGAGGAGGCCGAGCGCGTGCTCGCCGGCCACATCCGCCGCACGCGCCGGCAGCTCGCGCGCAACCCCCACGTCTTCGACCACTGACCCGAAAGGCCTCGCATGCCCATCGCCACCGTCAACCCCGCCACCGGTGAGCTGGTGCGGGAGTTCACCGCGCACTCCCCCGCCGAGATCGAACAGCGCATCGCCGCCGCCGACGCCGCCTTCACCGCGCTGCGCGGCACCGACTTCGCCACGCGCGCCGGCTGGATGCGCGCCGCGGCCGACCTGCTCGAGGCGGAGAGCGAGCAGGTCGCGGCGATGATCACCCTCGAGATGGGCAAGACGCTGGCCCAGGCGCGCGCCGAGGCGCACAAGTCGGCGAACGCCATGCGGTTCTATGCCGCGCACGCCGAAGAGTTCCTGCGCGGCCACCGTCTCGACGACCCGGCCGTCGTGGGTGCTTCGGCCGCGCGGACGACCTATCAGCCGCTGGGCGTGGTGCTGGCCGTCATGCCCTGGAACTACCCCATCTGGCAGGTCGTGCGCTTCGCCGCCCCCGCCCTCATGGCCGGCAACACCGGCCTGCTCAAGCACGCGTCGAACGTGCCGCAGGCCGCGCTGTATCTCGACACGCTGTTCGAGCGCGGCGGGTTCCCGTCCGGTTCCTTCGGCACTCTGCTGATCCCGGCCGGCGCCGTGGAACCCGTCATCCGCGACCGGCGCATCACCGCCGTCACCCTCACCGGGTCCGAGCCCGCCGGCCGCTCGGTGGCCGCGATCGCCGGCTCGGAGGTCAAGCACGTCGTCCTCGAGCTCGGCGGCTCCGATCCGTTCCTCATCATGCCCAGCGCCGATCTCGACGCAGCCGTGGCCACGGCGGTCACCTCGCGCACCTCGAACAACGGCCAGGCGTGCATCAACGCCAAGCGCTTCATCGTGCACGACGAGGTCTACGACGCCTTCGTCGCGAAGTTCACGGCGGCCATGGCGGCGCTAACGGTGGGCGACCCCACCGCCGACGGCACCGACGTGGGACCGCTCGCCACCGCGGGCGGTCGGGACGATCTGGCCGAACTCGTCGCCGACGCCCTCGACAACGGGGCGGTGGCCACGACCGGCGGGCGGATGCCGGACGGCGCGGGCTGGTTCTATCCGCCGACCGTGCTCACCGGCATCCAGCCCGACATGCGGCTGTACCGCGAGGAGGCCTTCGGTCCCGTCGCCGCGGTCTACCGGGCCCGCGATGCCGCCGACGCGCTGCGCATCGCGAACGACACGACGTTCGGTCTCAGCTCGGCGGTGTGGACGCAGGACGCGGCCGAGGAGGAGCTGCTGGTGGCGGGGCTCGACGCAGGCGCCGTGTTCGTCAACGGCATGTCGATCTCGTACCCGGAGCTGCCGTTCGGCGGTGTCAAGGACTCGGGCGTGGGGCGTGAGCTCTCGGCCGAGGGCATCCGTGAGTTCTGCAACCTGAAGTCGGTCTGGAAGGCCTGACCGGTTCGGATCGGCCCCCGCCGGTCAGGCGTGCGGCACAGGATCGTGCGCGTTGCGGTCGCGCACGAACCAGATCGCGCGCACCTCGACGTCGCCCTCGTTCCAGAACCGGTGCGGGAGCGTGGAGTCGAACACGATCGAGTCGCCCGGCAGGAGCGTGGTCGCCTGGCCGTGCACCTCGACGCTGAGCCGACCGGCGATGATGACGCCGTACTCGCGACCCTGGTGAACGATGTGCTCGGCGGGTGCCGTGGTCCCGGGCGCGTAGATCACTTCGAGGAACTCGGCGTCGGCCTCGCCCATGGCCGTCAGGCGGCTCCACCGCGGGCCTGAGCTCAGCTTGATCGAGGGGTGCGCGTCGGCGCGCTGCACAATGCCGCGCGCGACGAGATCGCCCTCGTCCTGGTCGGCGACGGCCGGCTCGGCCGCCGCGCGCGGAGCCTGCGGGTCGAGGATCTCATGCATCTGCACGCCGAGCTCCCCGGCGACCGCGTACAGCGCGGGCACGCTGAACGATCCGATGCCGCGTTCGACCTGCGACACGTGACTGGCCGACACCCCGACCCGGCGCGCGAGCTCGCGCACCGTCAGGCCGGCGGCCATGCGCAGCTCGCGCACCCGCTCGCCGACAGCGTTCCAGGGCGTCTCGATCGCGTTCATCGCGCGATCCCTCCGCCCTCACCGCGCGCGTGCAGCCGGCCCATGGCGTCGAGCACATCGACGGCGTTGCGGATGTCGGCGGGCGCGTCGGAGGTCGCGCGGGTCGACCCGACGATGAACCAGACGCCCTCGGCGACCTCGTCGGTGTGGTTGAAGTAGTAGTGCGGGCGCTGCGCGTCGAAGCACAGCGAGTCGCCAGGCCGGAGCACGAACGTGTCGAAGTCGAGCTTGAGGGTCAGCTCGCCGCGCACGATGAAGCCGTGCTCGATGCCGATGTGCCGCATGTGCGTCTCGTCCAGCGAGCTGGCCGCCCCCGGCTCGTACGTGGCCAGCACGGCGTCCATGCCCTCGTCGCCGCCGACCGCGAGGGCACGCCAGGTCACGCCGTTCTGCATGACGATCTCGGGCGCCTCGCTCAGCGGCTGGACCGGGTGGGCTGGCACGCGCGGCTTGGGGGCGACGGCCGCCGGCGGACGGTGCCCGAGCACCTCATCGAGCGAGAGGTCCAGGCAGCTCACGATCGCATACAGGGTGCTCACCGCGGGCTGCACCTTGCCGGTCTCCACCTGCGAGAGGAGGCTCGGCGAGATGGCCGCCTCGGCGGCGGTCGCGCGCAGGCTGAGGCCCTTCGCGGTGCGCGCCGCCCGGATGCGGTCGCCGAGTTCTGCGGTCACGGGTCTCCCTTCGCGCAATCGACACTATCGCGCCCTGTGCTGTGGCACTGAACAGTCTCCGTATGCGTCACCGGTCGCGGCACTCAATACGGATTGGCCACGAACAGCTCCTGCGCGGGGAAGCGCGTGAGCACCTCGATGCCGTAGTCCGTGACGACGACCTCCTCCTCGATGCGCGCCGCCGACGAGCCGTCCGAAGCCGGGCAGTACGTCTCCATCGCGAACACCATGCCGGCGCGCAGCTCGACGGGGTCGGCCATCGAGTTCAGCCGCGAGATGATCGGCCGCTCGTGGAGCCCCAGCCCCAGCCCGTGGGCGAACTGCAGGCCGAAGGCGGCCAGCTCGTTCTCGAAGCCGAAGTCCTGCGCCTTGGGCAGCACCGCCGCCACCTCGTCGGTGCCGACGCCCGGGCGCAGCGCGTCCAGCGCGGCATCCATCCACTCCCGCGCCTGCTTGTACGCGTCGTGCTGGCTGGGCGTGGCCCACCCCACTCCGAAGGTGCGGTAGTAGCACGTGCGGTACCCGTTGTAGGAGTGGATGACGTCGAAGAACGCCTGATCCCCGGGCCGGATGATGCGGTCGGTGAAGTTGTGCGGGTGCGGGTTGCACCGCTCCCCCGAGATGGCGTTGATCGCCTCGACCTGGTCGCTGCCGTACTCGTACAGGCGCGCGTTGGCCAGCGCCACGATCTCGTTCTCGCGCACGCCGGGTTTGAGGGCCTCGGCGATGTCCTGGTAGACCCCGTCGACCATCGCCGCCGCCTGGTTCAGCAGCATGATCTCGTCCTGGTTCTTGATGACCCGCGCGTCGAGCATGTGCTGCTGCGCATCCGCGATGCGGATGCCGCGGCGCTGCAGCTCGAACAGGAACGGCGGCTCGATGATGTCGACCCCCAGCGGCGCGTCGGCCAGACCCGCGCCCTTGAGCAGCGACTCGATCTCGTCGATCGCGGACTTCATGAGGTCGGCACCGCCCTCGGGGGCCACGGCGCCGCGGAACCCGAGGAACCCGGCCCGGTGGTTCTCGTCCGGCATCCAATCGGAGTACAGCTTGTGGTGCCGCACGGCCGACCCGAAATCCCACAGGATGGGGTCGTGATCGCGCATGAGCAGCGTGTAGCGGATCATCTTGTCGCCCAGCGCCCCGCCGATCCACGTCTGGGTCGTGTACCGGATGTTGTAGAAGTCGAACAGCAGGAAGGCGCCGCACTCGCTCGCCGCCAGCGCCGCCTGAGCCCGGCCCAGACGGTGCGCGCGCAGCCGGTCGAAGTCGACGCGGTGCTCGTAGTCGACCCCCATGATGCCGGGCGCGTTCAGCGGACGGACTTCGGCCGGGCGCGCACTGGGCCGCTCGAACCGGCGGCTGCTGCCGTGGTTGTGGTGGCCGCTCACTCGGCATCCTCCGCCGGGGCGGCGGCGACGACGTGGAACTCGAACCGCAGCCGGGGGTCGGTGGCCAGTCGCGTGACCTGCACCGTGGTGCTGGTGGGGATGTGCCCGCCGAACCATGCGGCCTGGTGGGCGTTGACGACGTTCTGGTCGGCGTCGACGTCGGTGAAGAACCGGATCATGTTGACCACGTCCGAGCGTCGGCAGCCGGCCGCGGCCAGCGCCAGGTCGAGGTGGTCGAAGGCGTTGGCCACCTGCCCCGCGGCGTCGGTGGGCATGGCGTCGAACACCTCGGGTACGTGCGGGTGGTCGTGGTACACCGGCGCGCCGGTGACCCCGCTGATGAACACCAGCCGCGCGGGCGAGACCGTGCGGATGGCGGGCACGAACGGGCTGACGATGCCCGGGTCGAAGCCCTCGTGGTGGATGATGTCAGCCTGGCCGACACGGCGAGGCGCGGGAACCTGACTCATTTCCTTCTCCTGTTCATGCCGCCCGGCTGCAGCGCGATCGTCTCCGATCGATGGGTGATCCGGCCGCCCACGACGGTGAGGTCGCTGCGGATATCGCGGAGGTGGTCCTCCTCGCACGTGAACGGGTCGACCGACGGCACGCACACATCGGCGTCGTAGCCGGGCGCGAGTCGCCCACGCTGCGACTGCTCGCCGGTGAACCACGCGGCATCCCGCGTGTACGAGGCGAGGGCCCGCTCGCGGGTGAGGAGGTGCTCCGCCGCGCGGCGGCCGCGGCCGTCGAGGGTACCGCCGGTGACGAGCCACCAGATCGACGCCCACGGCGAGTACCAGTTGGCGCGGGTGGCGTCGGTGCCGCCGCCGATGACGATGCCGAGCTCCTGCATGGGCCCGATCGGCGGAGCCTGGGCGGTGCTGTCGGCGCCCCAGCTGTCGACGTAGTCGCCGCCTTTGAGGACCAGACGGTTCTGCACGAGGATGCCGGCGCCCAGCGCCGCGATGCGTTCGAGGTGGCTGCGGTCGGCGCCGTCGGCGTGCACGATCGACCAGCCGCGTCCGGCCACGAGCCCGGTCTCGCGCTCGACCTGCTCCCACGCGTCGAGGATGCGGCCCAGCGTCGAGCCCAGGACGGCGTGGACGCTCATGCGCCAGCCGCGCTGCGCGCACAGCCGCACGATGTCGACGAGTTCGGTGAAGGCGGTGTCGGGCAGGGCGAACGGGTCGAGCCCCTCCATGTCGTGACACCCCAGATGCGGGATCTCCCCGACGCCGCTGATGCGCAGCATCCCGTCGCCGGCGTCGGGCTGGACGAGGCCGGTGAGCGCGTCGATGTCGGCGACCTCGCCGCCGCGGGTC
This sequence comes from Microbacterium pollutisoli, assembly GCF_053586795.1. NCBI lineage: Bacteria > Bacillati > Actinomycetota > Actinomycetes > Micrococcales > Microbacteriaceae > Microbacterium > Microbacterium pollutisoli. The sequence continues at coordinate 375,081 of NZ_JBNYWT010000003.1, read as the reverse complement.
CATGCCGAGATGAACAGGCGCACGCGCAGTCCCAGGTCGCCCGCCCGCCAGACGGCGTACACGGGGTCGTAGTCGCGCGGGGTCATCAGCAGTCCGCCGCCGTCGACGACGCCGGTCAGTCCGTGCCGGGCGAACTCGGTGGCCATGGCGCGCACGCCGTCCTGCGCCTGGGCGGCGTCGGCGGCGAGGGCTTGGGCGATCGGGGCGGCGAACGCGCCGACCCCGTGCAGCACGCCGGTCAGCAGTCCGCTCGTGTCACGCTCGAGGGTGCCCCGCGGCGGGTCGGCGCTCTGGTCGGTGTAGCCGCAGGCGGCCAGGCCTGCGGCGTTGAGGATGCCGGTGTCGTACAGCTCCTGCAGGTAGACGGGGTTGTCGGGGGCGGCCGCGTCGAGCTCGGCGCGCTCGGGCGGGCGCTGCTCGGCGAACTGCGAGCGATGCCAGCCGCCGACCACGGAGATCCACGCGCCGGGTGCGGCCGCAGCCACTGCGGCGCGGATCGTGTCCAGCGCGTCGGCGACCGAGTGCACGTCCTCCCAGTGCAGTGACCGGGTCCACGAGTTGCCGCCGCGCACCGCATGGATGTGCGAGTCGTTGAGCCCCGGGATCACGCGACGACCCTGCAGATCGACGACGTGTGCGGCGACCTCGGCGTAGGCGGCCAGCTCGTCGTCGGTGCCCACCGCGACGATGCGACCGCCGGCCATCGCGATCGCCTCGGCCTCGGCGGGCGCCTGGTCGGCGTCGGCGAAGGTCGAGATGCGGCCGCCGCGCAGGACGAGGTCGACCAGCGGCAGCGCGTGGGCAGGGACGGTCATGGCGCTCCGCTCAGATGCTCAGGTGGCGTTCGAGGAGGACGTGGTCATCGCGCAGCTCAGCCGGGGTGCCCGACCAGGCGATAGTGCCCGAGTCGTCGATGACGATGACGCGCCCGGCGATGTCGAGCGCGAGGTCGACGTTCTGCTCGGCGATCAGGATCGACAGCCCCGAGGTGCGCAGCCCTTCGAGCCGGTCCTGGATGACATCGAGGACGCTGGGGGCCAGCCCCTCGCTGGGTTCGTCCATGATCAGCAGCGACGGGTTGGTCATGAGGGCGCGGCCGATCGCGAGCATCTGCTGCTCGCCGCCCGACAGCGACCGCGCCATCGAACCGGCCCGCTCGGCCAGCCGGGGGAAGAAATCGAAGACCCGCTCGACGGTCCACGGGTCGCTGGACTCGCGGCGGCGGCGCGGCACCACGGTGAGATTCTCGAGGGTGGTGAGCGAGCCGAACACGCGGCGGCCCTGCGGCACGAGGGCGATGCCGGCCCGAGCGATGCGGTGCACGGGCAGCTTGGTCAGCTCGACGCCGTCGTAGACGACCGAGCCGCGGCTGATGGTCGGCGGGCGCAGTCCGCAGATGGCCCGGACGAGCGTCGACTTGCCCATGCCGTTGCGGCCGAGCAGGGCCACGCTCTCGCCGTCCCCGATCTCGAAGTCGACGCCGTGCAGCACCCGCGCGGTCTGATACCCGACATGGAGGTCGGTCACCTGCAGACTCACTTGCTGTCCCGCCTTCCCAGATAGATCTCTTTCACGGTGGGATGCTCCCGCACCTCGTCGGGGGTGCCGGTCACGACGTGGTGGCCGTTCTCCATGCACATCACACGGTCGGTCAGTCCCAGCGCCAGCGACATGTCGTGCTCGATCAGGAGGATCGGCAGCGTGCGCGGCAGCTGCTCGATGAGGTCTCGCAGGGTGGTGCGCTCGACGGCCGACAGCCCGGCGGCGGGCTCGTCCAGCAGCAGGATGCGCGGTTCGGTGACCAGCGCCATCGCGATCTCGAGCTGGCGCTGCTCGCCGTGTGACAGGTCGGCGACGGTGTCGTCGCGTCGCCCGACGAGGTCGACGGCGTCGAGCATCTCCAGCGCACGGACGGTGACGTCGTCCTTCTGTCCCTGCGTGCGCCAGAAGATCCGCGCCTGCGCGGTGCCGCCGCGCGCGGCGACGCGGACGTTGTCGAGCACGGTCATGTCGCGGAACAGGTTCGACACCTGGAAGGTGCGCCCCACCCCCAGACGCGCGCGCCGGGCGGTGTCCAGCCGCGTGACGTCGCGTCCGAACAGCTCGATCGCGCCGGTCGTGGGCGACACGTCGCCGGCGATCATCTTGAACAGCGTCGTCTTGCCGGCACCGTTGGGGCCGATGACCCCCATCCGCTCGCCGGGGGCGAGCTGCAGCGAGATGTCGTCTACGGCCTGGACGCCGCCGAAGCGCTTGCCCAACCCCGCGACCGTCAGGGCAGGACCGGCGGCCCCGGACCCGATCGGGCCCGGAGCCGCCGTGGCGTGCGATGTCGTCACTCGAGCCCCTGGAAGGTCTGCGAGTAGGTCGGCATGGCCATCGCCTCCTCGGGCGTGCGGCCCAGCCACTGGTCGACATCCTCGAAGGTGGCGATCGGCGTGTTGTAGAAGTTGCCGTCGTCACCGGCGGTCACCTCGCGCACGTACACCGGGCCGACCATCTGGTTGTAGTCGTCCCACGACACGCGGCCGAAGATGCTGTCCTCGAACGTGTACTCGGTGATGGCGCTGACCAGGTCCTCCCCGGTCACAAGGCCCTTCTCCTTGAAGACGGACGCGACCAGCGACGCGGTCATGTAGCCACCGGCGACGTAGGCGCCGGGCACCTTGCCGTCGGCGAACTCCTTGTACGCCTCGATGAACTCGGCGACGGCGCCGCTCTCGCGGCCCTCGGCCCAGTAGCTGACCGACTTCACGCCCACGACCTGGTCGCCCATGGCGCGGAGCGTGCCCTGGTCCAGCGCGCAGCAGTTCAGGAGCAGCTTGTCGGGATCGAGGCCCAGGCCCTGGTAGGCGGTGAGGAAGTTCGGCCCCGGCGCGCCACCGGCGGTCGCGACGTACACGACGTCGGCGCCGACGGCCTGGATCTGCGACACGTAGGTCGAGAAGTCCGTCGTCGAGTTCGGGAACCAGATCTGCTCCAGCACCTCGCCGCCGTTCTGCTCGAAGCCCTGGACGAAGCCGGCGCAGGACTCCCAGCCGAACGCGTAGTCGGCGCACAGCGTGACGGCGGTGTCGTAGCCGCCGTCCGTGGCCGCCCACTGGCCGCCCGGGTAGTTGGCCTGCGAGCCGCCCATCGATCCGGTGCGCACGGTCAGGTCGTTGGCGTTGCGCTGGGTGAGGTCGTCGCTGGCGGCGACGGGATGCAGGTTGGGCACGCCGACACCGGCGGTGTACTCGGCGACGGCGAGGGCGGTGTTGGCGATGAGCGGGCCGACGATGAAGTCGACCTTGTCCTGCTCGATCAGCTTGCGCGCCTTGGTGAGCGAGGTCTCCGGGTTGCCGGCGTCGTCTTCGACGATCGTCTCGATGGTGATGCCGTCGACTTCGGCGCCGTTGATGTCCCAGTACAGGTTCCAGCCGTCGACCATCTCCTGGCCGGCCACGGCGAAGTTGCCCGTGGTCGGCGAGATGTAGCCGACCTTGACGCTGCCCGCGTCGCCGTCGGATCCGGTGGTCGGGTCAGGATCGCTCGCCCCCGGAGGGGCGCACGCGCTCAGGGCGAGGGCTGCGGCCGCGATGCCCGCGACGGCGAATGCCGATCGGCGACCGGTTGTCTTCATTGACGTCATTGCAGGTCCTTTCCTTCATGTGGTGCGGTGGGTGATTCGGGAGGAGCGCCGTCGGGGACGGCGGTGCCGGGAGGTTCCCGGTCCGGCGGCAGGGCCGACGACGCACGCGCGCGGAGCCTGCGGAACAGCTTCCGGGTGCTCCCGGCGATCCCGGCGCGTGCGAAGAGGATGACGAGGATGAAGATGAGCCCGAGGATGGTGGGCCACCGGTCGACGTGACTGGAGAGGACGTTCTCGACGAGGACGACGATCGCGGCGCCGATGAGGGGGCCCAGCAGTGTGCCGATGCCGCCGAGGATGACCATCACGATCAGGTGCACCGACCGGTCGACGCCGGCGGTGGACGGGCTCACGAAATGGGTGTGCCAGACCGCGAGCAGGCCGGCCAGGCCCGCCACGGTGCCGGAGATCATCATGGCGCCGAGCTTGTAGGAGCGCACGCTGTAGCCGAGGCTGCGCATGCGGCTCTCGCTGTCGCGGATGCCGCGCAGGCTGGCCCCGAACGGCGAGTTGCCGACGACCCACAGCGCCGCGGTGGCGAACACGAATCCGCCCAGCACGACGTAGTAGAACATCCAGTACGAGCCCATCCACTCGGGGCGGGCGATGCCCGAGATGCCGTTCTCCCCGCCGGTCACCGTGGAGAACCGGAACGCGAGGCCGTAGATGAGCATGCCGACGGCGAGGGTCACCATCAGGAAGTAGATGCCGCTGGTGCGCATCGAGAGCAGTCCGTAGATCAGCGAGGCGATCAGCGTCGCCCCGAGCGCGAACACGACCTGCATGCCGGGGTCGAACCCCTCCCGCGATGCCCAGCCGGCGCCGTAGGCCGCCGCCGCGGCGATGCCGGCATGCCCGAGCGAGACCATGCCGCCGTTGCCGGCGAGGAAGTTGACGCTGGATGCCAGGGTCGCGGCGATCAGGATGGTCGAGACCAGCGAGACGATGAATCCGGAGGCGCCCAGGTAGGGCAGGGCGATGGCCAGCACCAGCAGCGCGCCCAGCAGGATGAGGTTCATGATCAGCACGCGGTCGCGGCGCGGCGCGCCGAACGTGCGGACGGTGCGGGTCTCGACGATGCGGTTGCTCATCAGGCAGCCTTTCCGAACAGGCCCGTCGGGCGGAAGACGAGGACGAGGGCCATCGGCAGGAAGATCGTGAAGTAGGCCAGCTCCGGGATCCAGGCTTTCGCGAACGCGTCGATCAGACCGATGAACACGCTGCCCACCGCGGCGCCGGGCACGCTGCCGAGACCGCCGATGATGATGACCACCAGGGCGTAGAGGAGCACCTCGTTCTGCACGCCGGGGAGGATGCTCTGCATGCCGGCGCCGATCGTGCCGCCGATGGCGGCCAGCGCCGCGCCCACGACGAACATGCCGGTGAACACCCAGCGGATGTTGACCCCCATCGCCGTGATGATCTCCCGGTCGTCGACGCCGGCCCGCACGACGGCGCCGATGCGGGTGCGGGTCTGGACGAGGGCGAGGGCGATGCCGATCACGATGGCCAGGCCGATGACGAAGATGCGGTACCAGGGGTAGGCGAACTCGCCGATGGTGAGCGCGCCGGTGAAGCGGACGGTGGTGGGCAGGTTCTGCGGATCGCCGCCGAAGAAGGCCAGACACAGATCGGCGATGACGAACGAGACGCCGATGGTGAGGAGCACCTCGGGAAGCTCCTGCCCCCGGACGAACCGCAGCAGCCCCATTTCGACGACGAACGCCGTGATGCCTACGGCGGCCACGGCCGCGACCACGGCGACCAGCAGGTTGCCGGTCAGGGTGGCGATGACGACGCCGATGTAGCCGCCGAGCATGTAGAACGCGCCGTGCGCCATGTTCACGATGCGCATCAGCCCGAATACGAGCGTGAGGCCGCTGGCCAGCAGGAACAGCAGGGCGCCGAAGCTCAGTCCGTTGAGGACCTGCTGGGCGAGGAATACGGGTTCGAACACCGGTCTGTCAGACCTTCCACATCGTCGGGGAGTTGCCTGGGTTGGGACTCAGTGAACCAACCGATGAACAATCTGTCAAGTGTGGCTGTACAACGGTCAAGTAACAGTGCACACACGTTCGGCGTGTTCACGCCTCGCGTTCGCGATAGCGCCGCCGCACTCCGAAAGCGGCGGCGCCGAACACCGCCGCCAGCACGGCAGCCATGGCGAACAGCGGGGTGAACGCGCCGCCGGCCACGGGAGCGGTGCCCACCCCGGCCCCCACCGCGCCGCCCATCATCAGCGAGATCGAGAACAGGGTCATGCCCAGCGCGCGGCTGTCCACCGCGGCATCCGTCATCCACGTCTGCAGGGTCGTGTGGGCCAGCGCCCACCCCGTGCCCATGAGGGTCGCCGCCACGAGCACCGACACGGGCGAGACCGTGACCGCCAGCAGCCCCATGGCCGCCGTCGTGAGCACGCCGCCGGCGGCCAGGAACACCGCCGCCGAGATCCGGCCGACGGCGAGTTTCATCACCTGGCTGACCACGACCACCGCCACGCCGAAGGCCGCCGTCACCCCGCCCGCCGTGAACGCGTCGGCTCCGGTCTGCTGCAGCGCCACCGGCAGCAGGTTGTAGAAGCCGATCAGCAGCACGCCCTCCACCGCGACCAGCACGCACACCACGAGGGCCCATCGCGACCGCGCGAGGGCGATCAGCTGCCCGCGCAGCGGCCGTGCGCCGGCATCCGGAGCCTCACGCAGACTCGCCAGCAGCGGGACGAGCGCCGCCGTCACGATCGCGTAGCCGCCGAACACCGCGCGCCAGCCGATCACCGCGACCACCGCTCCGGACACGAGGGTGCCGGCGGCGAGCGCCAGCGCCGTCGCCGTGGCGAGGTTCGACATCGCCGCGGGACGCCGGGCCAGCGGCAGCGTGTCGCCGAAGTAGGTCAGCACGGCCGCGAAGGTCGCCGCGAACGCGCCGCCGGACAGCGTGCGCGCGATGAGGAAGACCGTGATGTCGGGGGCGAGCGCGGCGGCTGTGCACGCCAGCGCCGCGATCGAGGTCGACACCCACAGCACGCGGATCCGGCCCCACCGCGTCGACAGCGGCCCCCACAGCAGCTGCAGCGCCGCGTACGCGATCGCGTGGGTCGTGATCGCCGTCGTCGTCAGCGCCACCGACGCCTCGAGATCGCCGGCGACCGCGGGGATCAGCGGCAGGATGAGGGAGCGATCGAGGGTCGACCAGAAGATCACGAAGGGCAGGACGATGCCCGCCGAGGGCCGTCCGCGCACGCGGCGCGGCTCAGCCGGTCGGCTCGCCACGCCCTTCGGGGGTGTTCAGGTGCGACTGCGAGTCGCGGATGCCGGGCAGCGGCCCGTTCACGGTGAAGTACCGGCCGCCGCCGGCGACCAGGAGCTCTTCGGCCGGGAACTTGGTGATGACCTCGCAGCCGTCGGCGGTGACCACGACCTCTTCCTCGATGCGCGCGGCACCCCAGCCGTCGGCGGCGGGCCAGTACGTCTCGAGCGCGAAGACCATGCCCTCCTCGAGCACCTCGGGGTGATCGAGCGAGGTGAGCCGCGAGAAGATCGGCTTCTCCCAGATCGACAGTCCGACGCCGTGCCCGTACTGCAGGGCGAAGGCGGCCTCTTCGTCGGGGAACCCGAACTCCTCGGCCGTGGGCCACAGCTCGACGATGTCGGCGGTGGTGGCGCCGGGCTTGACCGCCGCGATCGCACGGTCCATGTACTCGCGGCACCGCTTGTACGCATCGCGCTGCGCGGGGCTGGCCGAACCGACCGCGAAGGTGCGGTAGTAGCAGGTGCGGTAGCCGTTGAACGAGTGCAGGATGTCGAAGAACGCGGGGTCGCCGGGGCGGACGGCGCGGTCGGAGTAGACGTGCGGGTGCGGGGCGCACCGCTCCCCCGAGATCGCATTGACCCCCTCCACGTACTCCGAGCCCTGGTCGTACAGCGACTTGGCCACCAGGCCCACGCACTGGTTCTCGCGCACCCCGGGGCGGAGGAATTCATACAGCTCGTCGTACGCGGCATCCACCATCGAGGCGGCTGTCGTGAGCAGCGTGATCTCGTCGGGGGTCTTGATGCGGCGCGCCTCCATGAACACCTGCTGCCCGTCGACGACCTCGATCCCCTCGCGCTGCAGCGCGAACAGGATCGGCAGTTCGACGACGTCGACCCCCAGCGGCTCGTTCGCGAGGCCGAAGCGCTCGAGCTCGCGCTTGATCTTGCGGGCGACCTCCTCGGCGATGCCCGCATCCGGTGGGAACGCGCCCCGCAGGGTGGAGATGCCGGCGCGGGCGCCGGACTCCTGCCGCGGGCGGGTCGCGCCGTGGTGGGGCGCATGCGGGTCGGCGTCGGCCTCCATGTGCGTCTCGTGCAGCCACGGGTTCAGCAGCGCGTGGTGCTTGGCCGCCGAGCCGAAATCCCACACGATCGGGTCGGTCTTGCGGGTGACCAGGCAGAAGCGGATGAGCTTGTCCATCGCCCAGGTGCCGATGTGGGTGGCCGACGCATACCGGATGTTCGAGAAGTCGAACGCGAGCACCGCGCCCATCGACGACCGCTCCAGCTGTGCGTGCAGCCGCGCCAGCCGTTCATCCCTCAGGCGCTCGAAGTCGACGCGTGCCTCCCAGTCGACGCCCATCGTGCCGCGTGTGGCGATGCTCATGACATACTCCTTGCTCTGATGTTTCTGCGACGATGCGCGGGTCAGCTGATGCGCCAGCCGCGGTCGACGTTGAGGCTGTGCGCCGAGACCCCGCGGTTGAACAGCAGGAACTTGGCGGCGTCGACGACGTCGACCATGGTGGCCAGGGCCCCGCCCGGCGTGCGGTTCTCATAGCCCGACAGCACGCCCTCCGGCTTGCCCGCCCAGAACGGGCTGTCGCCGATGATGCCGGGGTGCAGCGAGTTGACGCGGATCGGGGCGAGCTCGAGCGCGAGGGTGTTCATGAGACCGTCGACGCCGCCGTTGATGGTCGACACCGTGGTGGACCCTGGGTAGGGCGCGTCCTTCGCTCGGCCGCCGAACAGCACGATGCCGGTGTCGACCGACGGCTCGAGACGGTCCAGCAGCGTGTGGATCGTCTCGGTGTAGCCGATGAGCTTGAGCGTGATGAGCCGGCGCGCGCCGGCGATGTCGTAGTCGCGCAGCGTGTTCGCATCCCGCTCGATCGCGACCATCACGACGCCGTCGAGGCGGCCGACCCCCGCCAGCTGTGCGGCGATGCCCTCCGGCTCCGACACGTCGAGGGCGATGCCGGTCGCGCCGTCGCCGATGCCGGCCGCCACCTCCTCGGCCTTCTCGGCACTGCGGCTGGTCAGCACGACCCGGTCGCCACCGGCGACGAGGTCCTTGGCCAACTCGAGCCCGATGCCGGAAGACCCTCCGGCGATGAGAATGGTACGTCCGCTCACAGCTCCTCCTCGAGACGCTCTTCCAGGTATTTCCAGTCCCGCACGAAGCGGTAGGCATGGCGGGGCGGCATCTGCGGCGACTGCGTCTCGAGCCACTGCACCTCGGCGCCGGTCGCTTCGAACGAGTGCACGCAGCCCACTCCCGCCCAGGCGATGTCGCCGGCGGTCAGCAGGAACTCCTGCTCGTCGAAGGTCGCGCGGACCTCGCCCTCGGTGATGAGGTAGGCCTCCTCGAGGGGGTGATCGTGCGGCCCGGCCTTGCCGTCGGGCGCATAGCGCACCATGAACAGGGTGCCCAGGGTCGCGCCGAGGTCGGAGTCGACCATCATCTTGAGCGTGATGCCGCTGTAGACCAGCAGGGCGGTGCGCATGCTCGCCGAGACGGCCAGCAGCTCCTGCGACTGGCCGGACGCATCCATGTGGGCGGTCGTGATGTTGCCGAACGAGCGCGTGCGCGGGTCGCGCGTGTCGACGGTGATCGGCGTGCGGTCGGGCAGCTCGGGCACCCGATAGGTGTCGGAGCCGTACCGCTCGCGGGCGGGCGGGGTGAACAGATCGGCCCAGGCCGCACCCTCGTCGCCGTCGGCGCGCCACGCATGCGGCACCCCGATCGGAATGACGCCGTAGTCGCCGGCGGTCAGTTGCACGGTGGCCTCGGGGGTGACGAGCACGACCTGGCCCTCGAGGATGTGGAAGCTCTCCTCGAACGAATGCACGTGCGTCGCGGTGCGCCCGCCGGCGGCCAGACGCGTGATGCCGAAGTCGGTGTGGGCCGCGCCGTCGGCCTCGCCGACACCGCGCCAGCGCGTGAGGCCCTCGGCGCCCGGCGCGAGCGGTCCCGGGTCTGCGTACTGCGCGTCAGCCGCGCGTCGGACGACGAACCTCGCCATGTGCTGCCTCCCTGCTCGCATCCCCGGACGCCTCATCGCGTCGCGGGCGAACCCCGGTCGCCGCCGACCAGTGTTCAGCGTGACTAAACCCTATGTAAACCGCAACGGCGCGTGGTTGTCAAGCCGCCACGGCGGCCGCGCGGTCCTCTGTCGAACCCCCGCTGCACGGATGACCTCTTCCCCTCGGCGCCGAGTTGGGCCATGCTGGAGCCGTCGCAGCGTTTGACCCGACTGTACAGAACGCTGAACATCAGGTAGACACTGCTGATCGAAGGAGATGAGCGATGACCGAATCACCCGCGACGGCCGGCGCGCCGGCACCCCGCGAGGGGCAGCCGGTGCTGTTTACCGGCGGAATCGTGCTCACGATGGACGACACCCACACCGTGCTGCCGCGCGGGGACGTGCTGGTCAAGGACGGGGTGATCGCCGAGGTGGGCGTCGACGTCGCCGCGCCCGACGACGCGTTCGTCATCGACGCGTCCGGCGGCATCATCATGCCGGGCATGATCGACACCCACCGCCACATGTGGCAGACGGCGATGCGGGCGTACGGCTCCGACTGGACGCTGACGCAGTACTTCGTCTGGTACTACCTGCAGCACGGTGCCAAGTTCCGCCCGCAGGACTACGCCGCGGGCAACCTGATCTCGGCGCTCGACGCGCTCGAGTCGGGCGTCACCACGAGCCTGGACTGGTCGCACGGGCTGCGCACCGTCGAGCACGGCGAGGCGGCCGTCGACGCGCTCGTCTCCTCCCCCGGCCGCTTCGTGTTCGCCTACGGCAACATCCACCAGTCGCCGTGGGAGTGGACGGCCGACCCGGCGGTGCAGAAGCTGCTGATCGCCTCGCGCGACGACTCGCGCATGTTCGGCACGCAGATCGCCTTCGACGTGCCCAATCAGGATGAGGAGTTCCCCGAACTGGCCGCCTACCGCGTCGCCGAGGAGCTCGGCCTGCGTGTCACCACGCACGCCGGCGTGTGGGGCGCCACCAACGACTGGGGCATCAAGAACGCGTACGACGCGGGCGTCATGAAGGAGGGCTACACCTACGTGCACGCCGCGTCGCTGTCGGCCGACTCGTACCAGAAGATCGCCGCGACCGGTGGCAACGTGTCGCTGGCGACCGAGTCCGAGGACACCTGCGGCCAGGGCTACCCGCCCATCCACCAGCTGCGCCGCTACGGCATCTCCGCGTCGCTGTCGGTCGACACCAGCGTGTGGTTCAGCGCCGACCTGTTCTCGGCGATGCGCGCGACCGTCGGCGCCGACCGCGCGCTGGAGCACTATCTCGCCCACCAGCTCGAGCCCGCCGAGACGGTCACCCACATCAAGCTGCGCGCCGAGGATGCCGTCGATATGGCCACCCGCGGCGGCGCCAAGGCGCTCGGCAAGGACCACCTCATCGGGTCGCTCGAGAAGGGCAAGCTCGGCGATGTCGTCCTGCTGAAGAACGAGCACTCGCCGCACTGGGCTCCGCTGATCAACCCGTGGGGGCAGGTCGTCTACCAGGCCCAGCGCGGCGACGTCCACACCGTGCTGGTCGGCGGCGATGTCGTGAAGTGGGAGGGGCGGCTCGTCGCCGGCGACCTCGACGGGGTCAAGGCCAAGCTCGACGACACGATCGAGTACCTGCAGCGTGAGGTCGGCGACGACTGGATCACCGGTCAGCACCCCGACATCCCCGAGGTCGAAGTGCTCTACAACCCGTACCAGTACAAGAAATGACGAAGCGATCCGATCGGCTGCGCCGCCACCCGGCGCCTGTGTATCCGGGCATCTCCGACAGCGTGCGGGTCTCGGCGGGCGATCTGCTGTTCGTGTCGGGGGCGGTCGGCCTCGACGAAGACGGCGCGGCCCCGGCGGAGTTCACCCGCGCGGTGGAGCTGGCGTACGGTCAGCTGCTGCGGGCGCTGAACGCCGGCGGCGCCGACTTCGCCGACCTCGTCCGCGTCAACGTCTACATCACCCGGCTCGATGACGAGAAGCTGCACGCCTGGCGGGCCGCCCGCGACCGCATCGTCGGCACCGACGAGCTGCCGGCGAGCACGCTCATCGGCGTGTACTCGCTGGTGGGCGGCGCCGAGATCGAGATCGACGCGGTCGCGGCGGTGTGACGGCGCCGCGGTCCCGCGTGGGCGCCTCGTGCGCGTCCACGCGGGCAGCGGCGCGCGGCCTGCGCTACTGCCCCGCGCCGCGGAGGGTCGCCACCTGGTAGAGGGCGACCGAGGCGGCGATGCCGGCGTTCAGCGACTCGGTGGCCGCCGAGATCGGGATCGAAACGATCTGATCGCATGTCTCGGTGACCAGGCGCGACAGGCCCTTGCCCTCCGACCCGACGACGATCACGACGGGACGGTCGGCCAGTTCGAGGGCCGGCAGCGACACGTCGCCGCCGCCGTCGAGGCCGAGCACGAACACGCCCTGCTTCTTGAACTCCTTGAGCGTGGTGGTCAGGTTCGGCGCGATGGCCACGGGGATGCGGGCGGCCGCCCCGGCGCTGGTCTTCCATGCGGCGGAGTTCACGCTCGCCGAGCGCCGCTGCGGCAGGATCACGCCCTGTCCGCCGAACGCCGCGGTCGACCGGATGATCGCGCCGAGGTTGCGGGGGTCGGTGACGCCGTCGAGCGCGACCAGCAGCGGCACCTTGCCGGCGTCGACGATGTCTTCGAGCAGGTCCTGCGGGTGCGCGTACTCGTACGGCGGCACCTTCAGCGCGACACCCTGGTGCACGCCGTCGAACCCGGCCATGCGGTCCAGCTCGGGGCGGGTGACCTCGAGCACCGGGATCTCGCGGTGCCGCGTGATCGACAGCATCTCCTTGACGCGGTCGTCCATCTCGACGCGCTGGGCGATGTAGAACGCGGTGGCCGGGATCTTGGCGCGCAGCGCCTCGAGCACCGAGTTGCGGCCGGTGACCGTCTCGGTGTCGTCGTCCTTCTTGGCCCGCGGCCGCGCCGGGCCCTGCCCGCCGCCCGGCTTGCCCTTGCCCCCCGCGGCGGCGTAGCGCTCGGCGGCGGCCTTGCGCTTGCCGGCCGGGTGCCAGGCGCGGTCCTCGGCCTTCGGGGTGGGTCCGCGCCCCTCGAGCGATCGCTTGTTCTTGCCGCCGGTCCCCTTCGTGGGGCCCTTGCCGCGCTTGGCGGCGCCGGGGCGTCCTGGCTTGGCCATCAGTTCTCCTTCGCGCCGGTCTCAGCGCCGGCGAGGCTCCAGTGCGTGCCGTTCGGCCCGTCTTCGAGGGTGATGCCGGCCGCGGCGATCGCGTCGCGGATGCGGTCGGCGGTCGCCCAGTCCTTGTTCGCGCGCGCGTCCGCGCGCTGGGTCAGCATCGTCTGCATGAGGGTGTCGAGGGCGGACGCGGCCGCACCCCCGGCCGGGCGCCATCGCGGGTCGAGGGGGTCGAGCCCGAGGATGCCGGTCATGAGCGCGACATCGGTGAAGGCGCGCAGCACGGCGTCGCGGTCGCCCGTCTCGAGCGCCGTGTTGCCCGCGCGCACCCGTTCGTGCACCACGGCGAGCGCCTGCGGCACGCCCAGGTCGTCGTCCATCGCCGCGGCGAACCGTTCGGGGATCTCGCCGCTGACGCGCAGGTCGCCGTCCGCGTCCTGCAGCGACCGCACCGCCCGCTCGAGGAATCCGCGGATGCGGTCGAGTGCCGCCTCCGCCTCGTCGAACGACGACGCCGTGATGTCGAGGTTGGACCGGTAGTGGGCGGCGGCGAGCGCGTAGCGCACCACCAGCGGGTCGCGTTCGGCGAGCAGGTCGGCGGCGAGCAGGAAGTTGCCCAGCGACTTCGACATCTTCTGGTCGCCGACGGTGACCAGGCCGTTGTGCACCCAGTACCGTGCGTAGCCGTCACCGGCCGCGGTCGACTGGGCCAGCTCGTTCTCGTGGTGCGGGAAGCGCAGGTCGAGGCCGCCCCCGTGGATGTCGAACTCGCGCCCGAGATACCGCACCGACATGGCCGAGCACTCGATGTGCCAGCCGGGGCGCCCCACGCCCCAGGGCGACTCCCACCGCGCGGACGCCGGTTCGTCCGGCTTGGCGCCCTTCCACAGCGCGAAGTCACGCGGGTCGCGCTTGCCGCGCGGGTCGGCGTCCTCGGCCGGCTCCATCGCGTCGAGGCTCTGATGGGTGAGGCTGCCGTAGTCCGGCCAGGAGCGGACGTCGAAGTAGACGTCCCCGGCCGCCGCATAGGCATGGCCGGCGTCGATGAGCCGCGTGATGAGCTGCTGCATCTGCGGGATCGATGCGGTCGCCCGCGGCTCGTACGTCGGCGGACGGATGCCGATGGCGGCATACGCCTGGGAGAACTCGAGCTCCATGCGGTAGGCCAGGGCCCACCACGGCTCGTTCTCGTCGGCGTTGAGCAGGACCTTGTCGTCGATGTCGGTGACGTTGCGCACGAAGGTCACCCGGCCGTGCCGGTGCTCGAGCCAGCGGCGCAGGAGGTCGAAGCTCAGCGCGCCGCGCAGGTGCCCGATGTGCGGGCCGGACTGCACGGTCGGGCCGCACACGTAGATCGTGACGTTCTGCGGGTCGAGTGGCACGAAGTCGCGCAGCGCCTGCGCCTTGGTGTCATAGAGCTGAACCGTCACCGCACCATCGTACCGGCGGCCACCTGTGCGACCAGAGTGATGACACCCGGTAGAACTGTAGGGTGCGTCACGTCTTCGCGGTCCTCGCCGCCGCTGTGCTGTTCGGCACCACCGGCACCTCGCAGGCGCTGGGCCCGGAGGGGACCACGCCGCTGGCGGTCGGCGTGATGCGTCTCGTGGCCGGCGGCACGCTCCTGGCCGCGATCGGCTTCACGGTGGCGCGCCGCCGCGCGCGGCGCACGCCGGTCGGCGTCGCCACCCGCCCGGTGCTGACGGCCAAGCCGGTGCTGCTCATGGCGGTCACCGGCCTCTGTCTTGCGCTCTACCAGCCCCTGTTCTTCCTCGGCACGGAACGCAACGGCGTGGCGGTGGGCACCGTCATCGCGCTCGGTGCGGCGCCGGTGCTGGCCGGCCTGATCGAGTGGGCGCTCACCCGCGGGCTCCCGGGCCGCGTGTGGTGGACGGCCACCGCGCTGGCCGCGCTCGGAGTCATGCTGCTGGGGGTGGGCGGTTCGGCACTCGGTGTGGGCACGGCCGATCCGCTCGGGCTGGCCGGATCGGTCGGCGCGGGGGCGGCGTTCGCGGTGCTCGCCAACGCGCAGCGCCGGCTCCTGCAGTCCGGGTGGGATCCGTTCGCCGTCGCCGGGGCGATGGGTGCCGGAGCCGCCGTATGCGGTGTGCTCGCCGTGCCCTGGGTGGACCTGCGGTGGCTGGCCGAGTCGTCGGGGATGGTCATGACGCTGTGGCTGGGGGTGGCGACCGTCGCGGTCGCGTACACGCTGTTCACGTGGGGGCTGGAACGTCTCACCGCGGCGACGGCCGCCACGCTGACGCTCGCCGAGCCGCTGACGGCGACCGTCCTGGGTGTGACGGTGCTGGGTGAGCAGCTGACGCCGCTCGCCATCGCCGGAATCGTCGTCCTGGCATCCGGGCTCGCCCTGCTGGCCCGCGGCGCCCGGGCCGGTCGCGACCCCGCTCCCTTCGCGGTCGAGGCCTGACGATGGATGCCGCGGCCCGCACGACCGAACTGCGGGATCTGCTGGGTGCCCGCGCACGCCTCGGGCCCCGACTGCCCGGCGGAGCGCACGCCGCGACGTACCTCGTCGAGGTGGACGGGGCCGAACTCGTCGCCCGGTGGTTCCCGATCGGCGACCCGGCCCTGGCCCGCGAACTCGAGGTGCTGCGCGTGCTCGCCGCGCCCGACCCGATCCCGCTGGCGGTACCGGAGCTGGTGGCCCACGCCGGGTCGCTCCTGGTCACCACCCGGGTTCCGGGCGGACCTCCGCCACCCGACGCCGACCCGCGGCGGCTGGCCGTGCCGCTGGCGCGTGCGCTCGCCGTCATCCACGCGCACGACCCCGGCACCCTGCCGGTGCGCGACCCCGTCGGCCCGCACGCGCGGGCGGCGTACGCGCGCGGGTCGCGGGAGTCGGGGCTGCGGGCCCCCGACTCCGCCGTGCTGAACGCTCCGCCTGTCCTGGTGCACGGGGATTTCTGGTGCGGCAACGCACTGTGGACGTCCGGTGACCAGCCGCAGCTGACCGGCATGGTCGACTGGAGCGGTGCCCACCGGGCGCCGCGAGGCGCCGACCTCGCCTGGGGCCGACAGGACCTCGCGCTGCTGGGGTCGGTGGCCGCCTCCGAGCTGCTGGCCGCCGAGTACTGCCGGCTGACGGGGTTCGATCCGGCCGGTGTGCACGCCTGGGACGTGCAGGCCACCTGGCGGGCGTGGGGGCGCGTCGGCTCTTGGGCCGGCAACTACGCCGGCATCGGACGGTCCGACCTCACGCCGGCGTTGCTTGAAGCCCACTTCGACGCGTGGGTGGCGCACCTCCGCACCGCCGAGGTGTGACAGCCGGACCGGTCAGACCGCGACGACCAGCGCGACGGCGAACGCCGCCACGCCCTCACCCGCACCGGTGAACCCGAGCCCGTCGGTCGTGGTCGCCGACACCGACACCGGGGCGCCGAGCGCCGCCGACAGCACCGCTTCGGCCTCCGCGCGCCGCGCGGCGAAACGCGGGCGGGTGGTCTGCACCTGCACCGACACGTTGCCCACGACGTAGCCGGCTTCCGCCAGCAGCGCCCGCGTGCGCACGAGGAACGCTTCGGCGTGTGCCCCGGCGTACTCGGGCTGTGCCGTGCCGAAATGCGTGCCGATGTCGCCGAGGCCCGCCGCGGCCAGCAGCGCGTCGACGATCGCGTGGGCGACCGCGTCGCCGTCGGAGTGCCCCTGCAGGCCCTGCTCCCCCGGCCATTCCAGCCCGGCGAGCCACAGCGTGCCGTCGCCGCCGAACGCGTGCACGTCGGTGCCGATCCCGACCCGCGGTACCGCCGGCGCCGGGTCGAGGGAGGCCACCGCCGGGGTGACCGGGGTGGCCAGCAGCCGTGCCCGCTCGAGATCGGCGGGCGTCGTGATCTTGAACGACCGCTCGTCGCCGGCGACCGTGAACACGGGGAAGCCCGCCACCTGCACGAGGGCCGCATCGTCGGTGTGGTCTTCGCGGGCGACCTCGTAGGCCGCGTCGAGCACATCCCGCCGGAACCCCTGCGGCGTCTGCGCCGCGGCCAGGTCGGACCGGTCGACGGCGGCGGTCACCGCATCGGCGTCGACCCGCTTGATCGTGTCGACCACCGGCAGCACCGGCAGCACGGCGCCCCGCCCGTCCTCGACGGCCGCGATGACCCGGTCGAACACGTCCGCGGGGGTCAGCGCGCGTGCCGCGTCGTGCACGAGCACGATGCGCACGTCGGGCCACACCGCCGCAAGTCCCGCACGCACCGACTCCTGCCGCGTCGCGCCGCCGGCGACGACGGTCACCAGGTCGCGGCGGTCACCGGCGGCCTCGAGCGCGTCGGTCTGCGCGTCGCCGATGCGGTCGGCGGGGGCGACGACGATGACCTGTGCGATCGGTCCGGCGAACACGCCGCGCAGCGCGTGGCGCAGCATCGAGTGGCGGTCGATGCCGACGAACGCCTTCGGCGTGCCGGCGCCCAGGCGCTGCCCCGACCCGGCGGCGACGACGATGACGGCCACATGCGGCACGGGGACGATGCTCATGCCTTCGAGGGTACTGACCGCGCCGGCCGCCCCCGCCGCAGCGCCCACACGGCGACGGCCAGCAGCACCGCGCCCCCGACGGCGAGCCACACGTCGAGAAACCACTCCATGACCGCGAACGGCGGGACGAAGGCGCACACCCATCCCACGGCCACCCACCCGGCCGACGGAGTCGGTGAGAGCCGGCCCAGCGCCTCCCACCGGGCGATCGCGAGCGACAGCGCGAGCACGGCGGCCAGCACGGCGACGAACATGATCGGCCGGGTCGCCCACCACAGCCCCGAACCGGGCACCGGCGACGCCCCGGGGATCAACAGGCTCAGGCCGCTCAACGCCAGGATCACGGGCAGATGCCACAGGTAGACGGTCATCAGCCGAGACCCGAGCAGGAACACGAAGCCCTGCATCGCCCGGAGACTCATCAGCCGGGTCAGCGCCGGCCGCGCCAGGCGCAGCAGGCAGGCCTGCGCGAGCCCCAGCACGACCAACGGCAGTGTGGGCGGATTGAGATTGCCGAGCATGCTCGGCGAGTACGGCCCCCACGCCGTCAGCGGCCACAGCAGCAGATAACAGGCGGCGGCGATCGTCAGCAGCGTGAGCGGATGCCGACGGTCGAACCATCCGTCGCGGTACCAGAACCCGAACTGCTGCACGAGCGGCCACACCAGCAGCAGGTTCACGAGCCCGAGCTCGGTGATCCCGGTGGCGAACCGTGCGGCATCCACCATCACGACCCCGGCCAGCAACACCGCGAGGGCGGCGCGCGGCGACCGTCCATGCCACCGGAGGAGCCACGGCGCCGCGGCCTGGCAGATCAGGTACGCGGCGAGGAACCACAGCGGGGAGCCCGCGCCGACGGCGGCCTCCTCGACGATGTCGGGGGCGATGCCCAGCGCCGTGACGGGCACCAGCACCAGCGCGAACAGCACGAACAGCGGTAGCGCCGGCTGGGCCAGCCGAAGGGTGCGCACGCGGATGAACCCGACGGCGTCGCCGCCGCGTTCGGTCCACGAGCGCCATCCGGTCGCGACGGCGAAGCCGCCCACGACGAAGAACAGCGGCATGACCTGACCGACCCAGGTCGCAGCGTCGAACCACGCCTCCGCCTCGGCGGGGCGTGACGCGATCAGGCCGCCGTCGGGCCCGGGGCCGATGCCCACCATGACGATGTGCACGACCACGACGAACAGCACGCACACCACGCGTGCCAGATCGAGCGTCAGGTCACGACGGGACAGGTCGGGGCCGACCCGGGCGGCGGTGCTCACCGCACCATCATCGTGCGTTCAGCGCACGGATGCCGGTATTTCGCGCGTCAGGAGGCGAGAACCTCGTCGAGCACGCCGGAAGCGTGGTCCTCGTCCGCCTTGAGCGCCAGCGCGATCTCGGACACGAGGATCTGACGCGCCTTGGCGAGCATGCGCTTCTCTCCCGCCGACAGGCCGCGGTCCTGGTCACGGCGCCACAGGTCGCGGACGACCTCGCTCACCTTGATGACATCACCCGAGGCGAGCTTCTCGAGGTTCGCCTTGTAGCGGCGCGACCAGTTGGTGGGCTCTTCGGTGAACGGGGCGCGCAGCACATCGAACACCTTCTCGAGGCCGTCCTTGCCGATCACGTCGCGAACGCCCACGAGGTCGACATTGTCCGCCGGAACCTCGATGATCAGGTCGCCCTGGGTGACGTTGAGCTTCAGATACTTCTTCGTCTCACCCTTGATGATCCGGTCTTTGACCTCGATGATGGTCGCGGCCCCGTGGTGCGGATAAACGACCGTCTCGCCAACCTCAAAAAGCATGCAGTTATGTCCTTTCGGCAAACTAAAGGATACCACAGGCGTCATACGCTAAGGTTCTCCACTTGTGCCCGACAGTGCGGTTCCGTACGTCCGGAGAGGTGCTCGCGACTGCGTAGACTGAGGGTGCAGACAATCGTCGTCATCCCCGGGAGGAATCGTGAAGAAGTCGCGTGTCTTGGCGTCGGTCGCCCTCGGCGCCGCGCTGGCGTTGGGAGCCTCCGGTTGCAGCATGATGGCTCCCCAGGCGACGACGATCCCCTACTCGCCCGGCGACGGTGTGAACATCCCGCCGTCGGGTCCGCTCGACGTGCTCAACGCGCTGGTCGTCGCCGACGACGAGGGCACCAACGGCAACCTGCTGGCGGCCGTGGTCAACGACACCGACGAGACGCAGACGCTGACCATCGGCGTGGGCGGCACCACCCACACGGTGCGCGTGGCCGCCGACACCGTCATGAGCTTCGGGTACGACGGCGTCGAGCCGCTGCTGCTGGAGGGCATCGACACCAAGCCGGGCGCCAACCTCGACATGA
The DNA here is from genome assembly GCF_053586795.1 of Microbacterium pollutisoli. NCBI lineage: Bacteria > Bacillati > Actinomycetota > Actinomycetes > Micrococcales > Microbacteriaceae > Microbacterium > Microbacterium pollutisoli. Next base: position 355,184 of record NZ_JBNYWT010000003.1, on the reverse strand, counting down.
CGTTCCAGTCCGGTGACGGCACAGGCGTCGAGATGGCCGTGCCGGTTCTCGACGGCCGGCTCGACTACCTGGCCGAGTTCGTCCCCGCGTCCTGAACGCCCCGGCCGGGCGGGGCGTCAGCCCTCGAACCGGTAGCCGAGGCCGCGCACCGTCAGCAGCATGACGGGCCGGCCCGGGTCCTTCTCGATGCGCGAGCGGATGCGCTTGATGTGCACATCGAGCGTCTTCGTGTCGCCGAAGTAGTCACTGCCCCACACCCGGTCGATCAGCTGGCCGCGGGTGAGCACGCGCCCGGCGTTGCGCATGAGCACCTCGAGAAGCTCGAACTCCTTGAGCGGCATCGCGATCTCCTCGCCGTCGACGGACACGGTGTGCCGGTCGATGTCGATCGTCACCCGGCCGCCGGTGAGCACCTGCTCCTCGACGTCGAGCCCCATCGCCTCGACGCGCCGCAGCACGGCGCGCATGCGCGCGAGCAGTTCGCGTGACGAGTACGGCTTGGTGACATAGTCGTCCGCCCCCAGCTCCAGCCCCACGACGATGTCGACCTCGGAGTCCTTGGCGGTCAGCATGATGATGGGCGTCTGCGACGTGGTGCGGATGACCCGGCACACCTCGGTGCCCGGCATCCCGGGCAGCATGAGGTCGAGCAGGACGATGTCGGGGTGCTGCGCGGCGAACATCTCCAGCGCGGTCGGGCCGTCTTCGGCGATGTCGACCTCGAAGCCCTCCCGACGCAGGAGGTACGCCAGCGGGTCGGCGAGATCAGGCTCGTCCTCGACGATCAGAACGCGGGTCATCGCGGGTCTCCTTTCGCCCGGGCGACGGGCTTGCGCTTGCGCTTCTTCTTGTCGGCGGTGGGATCGGGGGCCGGCACCGTGGCCAGGCGGATGGTGAAGGTCGATCCGCGGCCGGGCCGCGACCACAGTTCGACCTCGCCGCCGTGCCGCTGGACGGCGTGCTTGACGATGGACAGGCCCAGGCCGGTGCCGCCGGTGCGGCGCGATCGGGCCTGGTCGGCACGGTAGAAGCGCTCGAAGACGCGCTCCTGGTCGGCCTCGGGGATGCCGATGCCGCGGTCGGTGACCGCGATCTCGACGAAGCCGTCGCCGTTCTTCACGCCCACGCCCACCCGTCCGCCGGCCGGCGAGTAGGCGATGGCGTTGGCCACGAGGTTGCTGATCGCCTCGCTGAGGATGTTCCCGTCGCCGCGCACGTAGAGGCCGCGGGCGCCGCCGCGCACCACCTCGATGCCGGCGGAGGCGGCGGCGATCGCCTGGGATTCGATGGCACCGGTCACGACCTCGTCGATGGACACGTCGCGCACATCGGTCAGGTCCGTGTCGACCTGCAGCCGGGACAGGTCCATGATCCGCGCCACCAGCTGCGACAGCCGCGCCGTCTCGGCCGTGAGGCGGCCGGCGAAGTGCCGCACCTGCTCCGGGTCGTCGGCGGCCGACTCGACCGCCTCGGACAGCAGGCTGATCGCCCCCACGGGCGTCTTCAGCTCGTGACTCGTGTTGGCCACGAAGTCGCGCCGCATCTGCTCGACCCGTTCCCGCTCGGTGATGTCGCGGACGATCACCAGCGTCAGCCGGGCGGTGACGACACCGGCCCGCGCGATGACCGACCGCGGCTCGACGCCACGGCGCAGGCCCAGGGTCGCGGTCTCATGCCGCTCGTGCGCGCGGGCGGCACGCGCGAGCGTGCGCAGCTCATCGGGCAGCAGATCGCCCTCGCGCAGGCCGAACAGGCCCGCCGCGGCGGAGGCGGCCACGATCGACATGGACGCGTCCACGATCACCGCGGCGTCGTCCAACGCTTCCAGCACGGCCCGCGCCCCCTCGGGGATCTCGGCCGACGCCTTCACGCGCGCGGCGCGGCGCGCCCGGACGGCCTCGATCACGATCCAGGTGGCCGCGACACCCACGCATACGCCCACGACGAGAGCGAGGAGCGCGGCCGCAGTCGTGGTCATGCCCCCAGCGTAGAGTGGGCGCAACGCCCGTTCCGGCCACCGGAGGTGCGGAAGCCGGTTCGCGGCCGAGTGTTCACGCGGACGGCACCATTCGTTAACCTTCGGCAGGGACGATGGACGGTGCCGCCGGTGCGACGCCGTGTCGTGCCCGCGAGAGGAGAGAAGCCCACATGCGCGAAGTTTTCCACCAGTCGCTCGAAGACGTGCAAAGCCGTCTGGTCGAGATCGCCGAGCTGGTGACCGTCGCGATCGACAAGGCCACCCGCGCGTTCGGCAAGAGCGATGTGGGCCTTGCCGAAGAGGTCATCGAGGCCGACGAGATCATCGACGAGAAGACGATCGCCCTGGACGAGCTGGCCATCGAGATCCTCGCCCGTCAGCAGCCGGTCGCCCGCGACCTGCGCATCGTCGTGGCCGCGCTGCGGGTGAGCACCTCGCTCGAGCGCATGGGCGACATCGCCGAGCACATCGCGCAGATGACCCGCATGCGCTTCCCCGAGCGGGCGATCCCCAAGGGTCTGAAGAGCACATTCGTGAAGATGGGCGAACTCGACGTCGAGGTGGCGCGCACGCTCACCGAGCTGCTGCGCACCGAGGATCTCACGCTGGTCGAGACGCTGCGCCAGCGCGAGGAGAAGCTCGACGAGCTGCACCTGTCGGTGTTCGAGAAGGTGCTCAGCGAGAACTGGCAGGGTGAGGCCGCCGCCACCGTCGACGCCACCCTGGCCAGCCGCTACCACGAGCGCTTCGCCGACCACGCGCTGACCGTCGCGCGCAAGGTCGCCTATCTCGCCACCGGCGACTGGCGGCCCGACACCGAGACGATCGCGATCATCGCCGAGGGCACCGCGCCCGAGGCCTGACGCCCGCACCCACGCGAAACGGGGTGGATGCCGGAACCTGCGGCATCCACCCCGTTCGTCGTGTCTGTTACTTCTTGCCCTGCGCGGCGACGGCGGCGGCACCGGCGGCGGCGGCCTCCGGGTCGAGGTACTCGCCCGGGCCCAGCGGCATGAAGTTCTCACCGAGCTTGTAGACCAGCGGGATGCCTGTGGGGATGTTCAGCTCGGCGATGTCCTCGTCGCTGATGCGGTCGAGGTGCTTGACCAGGGCACGCAGCGAGTTGCCGTGCGCGGCGACGAGCACCGTCTTGCCGGCCGCCAGGTCGGGGACGATCTCGTCCTCCCAGTACGGCATGAGCCGGTCGATCACGATCTTCAGCGACTCGGTGCGCGGCACCTCGCCGTCGATGCCGACGTAGCGCGGGTCGCCCGCCTGGCTGTACTCGGCGTCGTCGGGCAGCTCCGGCGGCGGCACGTCGAACGAGCGGCGCCACAGCATGAACTGCTCCTCGCCGAACTCCTCAAGGGTGGCGGCCTTGTCCTTGCCCTGGAGCGCGCCATAGTGGCGCTCGTTGAGGCGCCACGAGCGCTTCACCGGGATCCACAGCCGGTCGGCGGCGTCCAGCGCGATGTCGGCGGTCTGGATGGCGCGCGACAGCAGCGACGTGTGCAGGACGTCGGGCAGCAGGCCGGATTCCTTGAGCAGCTCGCCGCCGCGCCGGGCCTCGGCTTCCCCCTGCTCGGTCAGGCGCACGTCCACCCATCCGGTGAACTGGTTGGTCTTGTTCCACTGGCTCTGGCCGTGGCGGAGGAGGATCAGCGTGTAGGGCGCGGTCATGGCGCCCAGTCTATCGAGCCGGCCTCGCCGCCACAGGCTGGCATCATGGGCGTATGGCGCGCGGACCGGTGGGGCAGATCACCCGCGGGACCACCGGCACCAACCGGCTGCGCCGCGTCGACCGGTGGATCGCGCGGCACCCCGCCCTGCGCCGCGCGGCCGACCCGCTCGTGGTCGACCTGGGGTACGGCGCCAGCGGCGTGACGGCGTTCGAGCTCGAGGCGCGCCTGCGTCGGGCCCGCCCCGACGTCGAGGTCGTCGGGCTCGAGATCGACCCCGACCGCGTCGCCCGCGCCCGGGCCCAGCTGGCGACCGTGCGGGCCGGCGGGACGCCGTTCGCCGCCGACGCGCACGTCGGGTTCGGCCGCGGCGGGTTCGAAGTGCCGCTGCCCGGCGACCGCCGCCCCGCCGTGATCCGCGCGTTCAATGTGCTGCGCCAGTACGACGAGTCCGAGGTCGCCGACGCGTGGCAGCGCATGTGCGCCCGGCTCGCCCCGGGCGGGCTGCTCGTGGAGGGCACGTGCGACGAACTGGGCCGGGTGTGCACGTGGGTGGAGCTCGGGGCGGACGCCGCACCGCGCACCCTGACGGTGTCGCTGCGCCTGGCCGAGCTGGCCTCCCCCGCGATCGCGGCCGAACGGCTGCCCAAGGCGCTCATCCACCGCAATGTGGCCGGTGAGGGCGTGCACGCGTTCCTGTCCGCGCTCGAGGCGCAGTGGATCCGGCAGGCGCCGGCGTCGACGTTCGGACCGGTGCAGCGCTGGCGGGCCGCCTTGGCCGCCCTCGCGGACGACGGCTGGCCGCTGCAGGGCCGGGCGCGCTGGCGCCTGGGCGAGGTGACCGTGCCCTGGGAGCGGGTGGCTCCGGCGACGTGACCGCGCAGTGGTCAGCGGCGGGCCGGGTCAGCGGCGGGCAGCCCTCACCGCCTTGGCGGACGACGGCTGGCCGGTGCAGGGCCGGGCGCGCTGGCGTCTGGGCGAGGTCACCGTGCCCTGGGAGCGGGTGGCTCCGGCGACGTGACCGCGCGGGGGTCCGCGGCGGGCCGGGTCAGCGGCGGCGGGACAGCCGCGGCAGGCGCGGGATGGATGCCGTGCGCCCCGCATCCGGCGGAACGATCAGTTCGACGGCGGCGGCGACCGGGCCCTCGGCGGTGTCGACGGTCACGTCGACGTCGACCGGCGTGGTGCGCTTGACGATCGCCAGGGCGATCGGCCCCTCCTCGTGGTGCTGCGCGACCGAGGTGACGGCGCCCACGGCATCGTCGCCCACGCGCACGGCCGCGCCCGGGTCGGGCAGCGACTCGGCACTGCCGTCGAGCTGGAGGGCCACGATCCGGCGCGGCGGATGCCCGAGGTTGTGCACCTTGGCGACGGTCTCCTGGCCGCGGTAGCAGCCCTTCTCGAGGTGGACCGCGGTGCGCAGCCAGTCGGCCTCGTGCGGCAGGGTACGGCCGTCGGCCTCGGCGCTCACGCGCGGACGCCACGCGGCGATGCGCAGGGCGTCGGCGGCCAGCCGCCCGGCCAGGGCCACCCGGCCGCCAGCGGCGTCGGCGACCAGTTGTTCGAACACGCCGACGGGCACGATCGCCTCCGACCAGTCGCGTTCGGCGCCGGGGTGCGGGTCGGTGGCCGCGTAGCCCCAGCCGCCGGTCGTGACGCCCGGCCACGGGTCGTGCCACACGGCGGCGGCCTCGAGCGCGGCGACGGCTGCGGCGGTCCCGCCGACGACGCGGTGCTCGGGGGCGGCCTGCGGGTCGACCCGCAGGCGGAAGCGCATCCGCGTGAGCCAGGTCAGCAGCGGCTCGGCGTCGTCGCGGTCGACGATGAGCCAGGTCGTCTCACCGTCGTCGACCACGGCGGCAGCATGTTCGACGTGCCCCTGCGGGTCGAGCACGAGCGTCTCGGTGCCCTCGCCGGGCTGCAGCGTCGCCACCGCCTGCGAGGTGATGGAGTCCAGCCACGACAGACGGTCCTCCCCGGTCACGCTGAGCACGGCGCGATCGCCCAGCGGGGCCAGGGCGGTGCCTGCGGCGAGGTCCCGCTGCTCACGCAGCGGCGCGCCGACGTGCTGCAGCCCGAGGTCGTCGGTCACCGCGCCCGGCACGCGCGAGAAGTCGTCGGTCATGGTCCTCCCCGTCCGGTTCAGTCGGCCCGCGCGAGGCGCGCGGAGGCATGGGCGGCGAGCCGGCCACCCACGGCGGCGATGTCCCACGCCCACAGCAGGTGCCCGTCGACGAGGCCGTACATGCGCGTGGCCGCCGTGTAGTCCTTCGCCCCGGCGGTGCGCACCACGGCATCCGTGGACAGGTCGATGCGCGGGCCCTTCACCTGGCCCAGGTACAGCTCGCTGACGCCATCGGAGTGGACGAGCGACACCTCGAGGTCGAAGCCGCCCTCGCCGTTGCGCAGCGCCTCGACGTCGTCGACGGTGCGCGGCCGTGCGCGCGGCGTGACCGGTGGCAGCAGCCCCGGGCCCGCGTCGGCGTCGGTGGCCCGGCGCGCCAACCGCCAGTAGCCCAGCTCGGACACGAGCGGGGTGCGGGTGCCGTCGGCACCGAGCAGCCAGGCGCTGGCCGCATAGTTGACCACGTCGCCACCGTCATGGCTGAAGCTGACGCGGTGGGCGAACTCGCCCGTGTAGTGCCGGTCGCCCTCGTAGTCGATGACGCCGGTGCCCTCCCAGACGCCCAGCAACCACGACAGCGGGACGATGTCCGCCGGCAGGTCGGTGGGCAGTTCGAGCATGCCGCTCAGCGCTGGCCGCGGTACAGGTTCTTCAGAACCACGACCGAGACGAACGCGATCGCCAGCGACGCGAGCCCCAGCAGCCCGACGAAGAACAGTTCCAGTGCGACGAGGTCCATACCCTCACTCTACCCGGCGAACAGCGTCGACAGTCCGAAGCCGACGCCGATCAGCGCCATGACCACCATCGCGCCCAGGACGCTCGCGGCGATGCGCTGGATGAACCCGATGGCGTGCCCGGAAGCCAGATGCACCGCGAACGCGATGATGACCGTGGCGCCCAGGCCCACCGCCATCCACGCGGCACGCCACTCGGGCGGCGCGATGACGCCGATCGCGAGGGCGAGCACACCCGCCGTGATCCACACGGCGAGCACCCCGCCGTGACCGTTTCGCAGCGCGGGTTCGGGGGCGGACATGACTCCATTGTGACGCACGGCGACGCCGCATGACGTCGGATGCCGGGCCGGTTGGTTCTAGGATGGCTCCGTTCGGTCTTCTGCACCGGAGGGACGCCCCGCTTGGCCCGACTCCTCGTCTTGAGCGCCGCCCACACCGGCGGCGCGGTTCTGCCCGCCCTCGACCTGCTCAGCCATGACGTGCGTCAGATCCCCGCTGAGCCCGCCCAGCTGGTGCACGCACCCGACGCGGACATCATCCTGGTCGACGCGCGCGCGGACCTGGCCGCCGCCAAATCGCTGTGCAAGATCCTCACCGCGACGGGGCTGCACGCGCCGCTGCTGCTGGTGATCACCGAAGGGGGCCTGGCGGCAGTGTCCACCGACTGGGGCGTCGACGACGTCGTGCTGCACACCGCCGGTCCCGCCGAGGTCGACGCGCGGGTGCGCCTGGCCATCGGCCGCCTCGTGCAGGACCAGGTGCCGCCGCGCGTGCAGACCTCCGGCATCACGATCGACGAGTCGGCCTACTCGGCCAAGGTGCGCGGCAAGCCGCTGGACCTCACCTACAAGGAGTTCCAGCTGCTGCACTTCCTGGCCACGCACCCCTCGCGCGTGTTCACGCGCGAGCAGCTGCTGAGCGAGGTGTGGGGCTACGACTACTTCGGCGGCACGCGCACGGTCGATGTGCATGTGCGCCGGCTGCGGGCCAAGCTCGGCGACCTCGAGCAGCTCATCGGCACCGTGCGCAACGTCGGCTACCGGTTCAATGTGTACGAAGACGACGAGCTGCCCGCCGAAAGCGAGCCGGCACCGACGTCCTGAGGGCGCGCACCGGCCACCTCGTCCTGCAATGATGAGGGGATGATCGACACCGAGGTACTCGACTCCGGCCTGGGCGACGCGGACGACGACGACTTCGACAGCGTCGTCGAGGTCTACGACTCGCAGCTGCCCGACAACCGGTATCTCGACCGCGAACTGAGCTGGCTCGCGTTCAACCAGCGGGTGCTCGAGCTGGCCGAGGACCCGAGCGTCCCGGTGCTGGAGCGCGCGAACTTCCTCGCGATCTTCGCCAGCAACCTCGACGAGTTCTTCATGGTGCGCGTGGCCGGCCTCAAACGCCGCATCGTGACCGGCCTGGCCGTGCCGACCAACGTGGGCCGCCCGCCGCAGGAGGTGCTCGCCGACATCTCCGGCGCCGCGCACGCCCTGCAGCTGCGGCACGCCGCGGCGTGGGCCGACCTGGTCAAGCCCGCGCTGGTGGATGCCGGGATCGAAGTCGTGCGGTGGGAGGACCTGACCGACGACGAACGCGCCCAGCTGTACGACTACTTCCAGAACCAGGTCTTCCCCGTCCTCATGCCGCTGGCGGTCGACCCGGCCCACCCGTTCCCGTACATCTCCGGGCTGTCGCTCAACCTCGCCATCCGCATCCGCAACGCGCGCACCGGGCGGCAGGAGTTCGCCCGGCTGAAGGTGCCGACGATGCTGCCGCGGTTCGTCCCGGTGCCCGGGGCCGGCGCCGGCACGGTGCGCTACCTGCCGCTGGAGTACCTCATCTCCGAGAACCTCGCCGACCTGTTCCCGGGCATGGAGATCCTGGAGCATCACACGTTCCGGCTCACCCGCAACGAGGACATGGTCATCGAAGAGGACGAGACCGAGAACCTCATCCAGGCGCTGGAGGCCGAGCTGCTCAGGCGCCGGTTCGGGCCGCCCATCCGCCTCGAGATCACCGAAGACATGGACGAGGTCACCCTCGACCTGCTGCTGAACGAGCTCGACATCACCGAGCAGGAGGTGTACCGGCTGCCGGGCCCGCTCGATCTGCGGGGCCTGTTCGACCTGGCCCGCATCGACCGGCCCGAGCTGCGTTACCCGGCGCACGTGCCCCGCACGGCCGCGGCCTTCCAGCCGCCCGACCAGAGCTCCGGCACCGACCTGTTCGCCGCGATCCGCAAGGGCGACGTGCTCGTGCACCACCCGTACGAGTCGTTCACCACGAGCGTGGTCGCCTTCCTCGAGCAGGCCGCCCGCGACCCGCACGTGCTGGCCATCAAGCAGACGCTGTATCGCACCTCGGGTGACAGCCCCATCGTCGAAGCGCTCATCGACGCGGCCGAGAACGGCAAGCAGGTGCTGGCGCTGGTGGAGGTCAAGGCCCGGTTCGACGAGGCCGCCAACATCGTGTGGGCGCGCAAGCTCGAGAAGGCCGGCGTGCACGTCGTGTACGGCCTGGTCGGGTTGAAGACCCACTGCAAGCTGCTGCACGTCATCCGCGAGGAGGACGGGCTGCTGCGCAGCTACAGCCACATCGGCACCGGCAACTACAACCCGAAGACGAGCCGCACCTACGAGGACTTCGGCCTGTTCACGTGCGACGAGCAGGTGGGGCGCGACCTGACCCGCCTGTTCAACGAGCTGAGCGGCTACGCGATCGAGAAGAAGTTCAAGCGCCTGCTCGTGGCGCCGCTGCACCTGCGCAAGGGCCTGCTGCGCCTCATCGACCGCGAGCGCCGGAACGCGCTGGCCGGCAAACCGGCATCCATCCGCATCAAGGTCAACTCGATGGTCGACGAGCAGATCATCGACGCGCTGTACCGCGCCAGCCAGGCGGGCGTGCGCGTCGACGTGTGGGTGCGCGGCATCTGCTCCCTGCGCACCGATCTCGAAGGCGTGAGCGAGAACATCACCGTGCGGTCGATCCTCGGCCGCTACCTCGAGCACTCGCGCATCTTCGCGTTCGGCGGCGACGGCGACCCGCAGGTCTACATCGGCAGCGCCGACATGATGCACCGCAACCTGGACCGGCGGGTCGAGGCGCTGGTGCGCGTGGTCGACCCCGCCCACATCGCCGAGCTGGACGCGCTGTTCGACCTGGCGATGGCTGACACGACCAGTTCGTGGAACCTGGGCGCCGACGGCGAATGGACCCGGCACAGCCGCGACGCCGACGGGAAGCCGCTGGTCGACCTGCAGGAGAAGCTCATGTCCCGGATCCAGCGCCGCCGGCGCTCGCGTGCGGTGCGATGACCTCGACGGCCGTATACGCCGCCGGGGGCGTCGTCTGGCGCCGCGTGGAGGGGAAGCTGTTGGTGCTGGTCATCCACCGCACCGCCTACGCCGACGTGACCCTGCCCAAGGGCAAGGTCGACCCGGGTGAGACGCTGGCCCAGACGGCGGCCCGCGAGATCTTCGAGGAGACCGGCATCCGCGTCGCCCTCGGCATCCCCGTGGGCGTCTCGCGCTATCGCCTGCCGAGCAAGCGGGAGAAGATCGTCCACTACTGGGCGGCGGAGGCGACCGATGGCGCCATCCGCGCGTCGGCGTTCGTGCCCAACAAGGAGATCGCCGCCTTGGAGTGGATGACGCCCAAGAAGGCGCTCAAGCAGCTCAGCTACCCGGTGGACGTCGAGATCCTCGAGCAGTTCCTCGCTTTCGTCGACGACGGCGTGCTGTCGACCTTCCCCATCATCGTGCTGCGGCACGCGAAGGCGAAGTCGCGCGAGGACTGGGACGGCCCCGACGCCGCCCGCCCGCTCACCGGCCGCGGCACGGCGCAGGCGGCCGCGCTGGTCGGCCCGCTCTCGGCGTTCGGCGTGCGCCGCATCGTCTCCAGCGACGCCGTGCGCTGCGTGACGACGGTGGCACCGCTGGCGGCGGCACTGGGTCGCACCGTCACGCGCACCCCGCTGCTCAGCCAGGACGCGTGGGATGCCGGTGAGGCCGATGTGCGCGCGGTGGTCGGCAAGCGCATCCGCTCGGGAAAGCCCGCCGTGCTCTGCTCACACCGCCCGTTGCTGCCCGACATCCTCACCGAGCTGGCCCTCGCGACCGGCACGATGCGCGGCTCCTACCTGTCCAGCGCCTCGACCCTCGACCCGGCCGAGTTCTCGGTCGTGCACCTGTCGGCATCCAACCCCGGGTCCGGCATCGTCTCGATCGAGACGCACGAGCCCAAGCCGTAGCCGGGGCACCCGCACGTCCCACCTCGTTCACCTGTCGTTCACCCGGACAGCGCACTCTCGTAAGAGTCGATGTCTAGCGTCAGGGCGAGCCCTGCACCAGGGCTGTCCCCGACACCGAAGGAAACGACACGTGAAGCTCAACCGCATCGCCCAGCTGGGCGCTGTCGCCGCCGTGACCGCTCTGGCCCTCACCGGCTGCGCCGCCAACGAGCCCGCCCCCGGCGCACAGCCCGGTGGCGAAGGCTCCGCCACCGTCGCCCTGTCCGGCACGGTCAACGCGACCGGCGCCTCGTCGCAGGGCGCCGCCCAGCAGGCGTGGTCCGCGGCGTTCCAGAACGCCCACGGCGGCGTGACCATCAACTACCAGCCGACGGGATCGGGCACCGGGCGTGACAACTTCATCGCCGGCTCGAGCGACTTCATCGGCTCGGACCGCGCGTTCAACGACGAGGAAATCGCCGCCGGCGGCTTCGGCACCTGCGCGACCGACGACATCGTCGAGGTCCCGGTGTACATCTCGCCGGTCGCCATCGTGTTCAACCTCGAGGGCATCGACTCGCTGAACCTCACGCCGGAGACGGTCGCGGCCATCTTCGACGAGAAGATCGAGAAGTGGAACGACCCGGCCATCGCCGCCGACAACCCCGACGTCGAGCTGCCCGACCTGGCCATCACCCCGGTCTTCCGCGGCGACAGCTCGGGCACCACCGGCACCTTCACCGCCTACCTCGCGGCCGTCGCGGGCGACGCCTGGCCGTACGAGGACGACGACGTGTGGCCCGTGGACACCACCCGCTCCGAGTCGGCCCAGCAGACCTCGGGCGTGGAGACCACCGTGAAGAACGGCAACGGCACGATCGGCTACATGGACGCCTCGCGTGCCGGTGACCTGGGCTCGGTGGCCGTCAAGGTCGGTGACGAGTTCGTGCCGTTCTCGGCCGAGGCCGCCGCGCTGCTCGTGTCGGCGTCCCCGCTGGCCGAGGGCCGGGGCGCCGGCGACCTCGTGTTCGAGGTCGACCCCGCCGCCGCTCCCGCCGGCTCGTACCCCATCGCGCTGGTGAGCTACCTCATCGCGTGCGAGCAGTACGAGGACGCGGGCACCGCCGACATCGTGCGCGAGTACTTCTCGTACATCGCCAGCTCCGAGGGCCAGGAAGCCGCGGCCGAGGCCGCCGGTTCCGCCCCCATCTCGGACGACATCCGCACGCAGGTCGAGGCGGCGATCGCCCTCATCGGCGCCGCAGCCTGACCCGACGGCCGGCGCTCCCGCCCCGGAGCGCCGGCCGTTCTCCTCCCCCACCCGAACCCCCAAGGAAGCGATGACCAGCACTGCTCCCCCGGCCACCGTCGCCCCGCCGGCGCGGCCCCGCACCAAGAAGCGGCCCGGCGACCTCATCTTCTCCGGCACCGCCCTGGGCGCCGGCATCATCATCCTCGCCGTCCTGGCCGCGGTCACCTTCTTCCTGATCGTCGAGTCCATCCCGGCCTTCACCGGCGACCCGGACGAGACGCAGTTCCTCGACGGGACGCCGTTCCTCGAGTACGTGTGGCCGCTCGTGTTCGGCACCGTCTGGGCCTCGATCATCGCCTTGGTCATCGCCGCCCCGCTGTCGATCGGCATCGCGCTGTTCATCTCGCACTACGCGCCGCGCCGCATCGCCTCGCTGCTGGGCTACATCATCGACCTGCTCGCCGCGGTCCCCTCGGTCGTCTACGGCCTGTGGGGCGCACTGGTGTTCTCGCAGATGCTGCAGCCGTTCTACGTGTGGCTGAATGACAACCTCGGCTGGATCCCGCTGTTCGCCGGCCAGCCCTCGCCCACCGGGCGCACGATCCTCACCGCCTCGCTCGTGCTGGCGGTCATGGTGCTGCCGATCATGACGGCGATCTGCCGCGAGGTGTTCCTGCAGACGCCCAAGCTGCACGAAGAGGCGGCCCTCGCGCTGGGCGCGACCCGCTGGGAGATGATCCGCATGGCGGTGTTCCCGTTCGCCCGGGGCGGCATGATCTCGGCCGCGATGCTGGCCCTCGGCCGGGCGCTGGGCGAGACGATGGCCGTGACCATGGTGCTCTCGGCCACCGGCGCGGTGACCTTCCGCCTGCTCACCTCGAGCAACCCCACGCCGATCCCCGCCAACATCGCCCTGAACTTCGGTGAGGCCTACGGCACCGGCGTCAACGTGCTGATCGCGACCGGTCTGATCCTGTTCGTCGTCACCTTCGCCGTCAACGCCGTGGCCCGCTGGATCGTCAACCGCCGCGCCGAGTTCTCTGGAGCCAACTGATGGCCACACCGACGCTCACCCCCACCGCCCCCGCCGCACCCCCGGCATCCCCCACCTCGCTGACGGCCGGCCAGCTGCCGCGCTGGATGCCGTGGACCCTGCTGGTGCTCAGCCTCGTGGTCTCGTCGGTCGTGTTCGCGATCTTCAACCTCGACGGCAAGCTGCGCGACTTCAACATCGCCGGCGCCGTGTTCTTCGGCCTCATCGGGTTCGGGATCGCCCTGGTGACCGTCTCGGCCATCGTCGAGAACCGCCGCCGCGCGACCGACCGGCTGGCGACGATCCTCGTCAGCATCGCCTTCACCCTCGCGCTGCTGCCGCTGATCTCCCTGCTGTACACCGTGGTCGTCGACGGGATCACCCGGTTCGACCCCACGTTCTTCAGCTGGTCGATGCGCAGCGTCGTCGGCGAGGGCGGCGGCGCGGTGCACGCCATCTGGGGCACCCTGCTGGTGACCGGCATGGCCGCCCTGATCTCGGTGCCGATCGGCCTGATGACCTCGATCTACCTCGTCGAGTACGGCCGTGGCCGGCTGGCGAAGGCCATCACCTTCTTCGTCGACGTCATGACCGGTATCCCCTCGATCGTGGCGGGCCTGTTCATCGTCGCGCTGTTCGCGCTGGTGGTCGGCCCCGGCATGAACACCGGCATGATGGGCGCGCTGGCGCTGTCGGTGCTCATGATCCCGGTCGTGGTGCGCTCGAGCGAGGAGATGCTGCGGCTCGTGCCCAACGAGCTGCGCGAGGCCAGCTACGCGCTGGGCGTCCCGAAGTGGCTCACGATCTGGAAGGTCGTGCTGCCCACCGCGATCGCCGGCATCACCACCGGCATCATGCTGGCCGTCGCCCGCGTCATCGGTGAGACCGCGCCGCTGCTGCTGACGGCCGGGTTCACCAATTCGCTGAACATGAACCTGTTCGACCAGCCGATGATGACGCTGCCGGTGTTCGTGTACGACCAGTTCCAGAACCCCGGCACCAACATCGACGCCGCCCTCGAGCGCGCCTGGGCCGGCGCCCTCACCCTGATCCTGATCGTCATGGCGCTGAACCTGATCGCGCGCGTCATCGCCAAGCGGTTCGCCCCCAAGTTCGGCCGCTGACCCCGCAGCGCCACCCGACACCCGAAAGAGAAGCCCCGTGTCCAAGAGCATCGAAGTCAACGACCTCAACGTCTACTACAGCGATTTCCTCGCCGTGGAGGGCGTGTCCCTCGAGATCGAGCCGCGCAGTGTGACCGCCTTCATCGGTCCGTCCGGCTGCGGCAAGTCCACCTTCCTGCGCACCCTCAACCGCATGCACGAGGTGATCCCCGGCGCGCGCGTCGAGGGTCAGGTGCTGCTCGACGGCGAAGACCTCTACGGCGCGGCCGTCGACCCCGTGCTGGTGCGCCGCCAGATCGGCATGGTCTTCCAGCGCCCCAACCCCTTCCCCACGATGTCGATCCGTGAGAACGTGCTGGCGGGCGTCAAGCTCAACAATCAGCGCATCTCGCGGTCGGACGCCGACGACCTCGTCGAGAAGTCGCTGCGCGGCGCGAACCTGTGGAACGAGGTCAAGGACCGGCTCGACAAGCCCGGTTCGGGCCTGTCGGGAGGTCAGCAGCAGCGTCTGTGCATCGCCCGCGCGATCGCCGTGGAGCCGGACGTGCTCCTGATGGACGAGCCCTGCTCGGCCCTGGACCCCATCTCGACCTTCGCGATCGAGGAACTGATCCAGGACCTCAAGCAGGAGTACACGATCGTCATCGTGACCCACAACATGCAGCAGGCGTCGCGGGTGAGCGACAAGACGGCGTTCTTCAACATCGCCGGCACCGGCAAGCCCGGAAAGCTCATCGAGTACGACGACACCGGCACGATCTTCACGACGCCGTCGGTGCAGGCCACCGAGGACTACGTCTCCGGCCGTTTCGGGTGACGGTCGGGTGCGTCGCCGGGGCTTGGCGGCGCACACCCGGGATGCCGCGGCGATGCTGGTCGTCGCGGCATCCCTCTCCGTTGCACAGGGTGCGGCATCCTGTCCGTTTCGCCGGGATGCGGCATCCTCTTCGACCGTGGCGGATGCGGGTCAGTCGCGGGGGCTGAGCAGGTAGGCGTTGATCGCGGTGGTGAGCGCCGCATCGTGGGGAACCGGCACGCCGTCGATCTCGATCACCGGGGCCGCCAGCCGCAGGCTCGACACCAGCCAGGCGCCGTCGACGGCGGGCAGCGCGGAGGCCGGAATGGTCTCTTCGGTGGTGGTGTAGCCCTGCGCCTCGAGATGGGCGAACAGGCTCTGCTGCGTCGTGCCGGGCAGGATCGCGCCCTGCGCGGCCGGGGTGACGAACGTGTCGCCGCGCCGCAGGATCACCGAAGCGGTGGGCGCTTCGAGCACATAGCCGTCGGTGGAAACGAAGATGGCGTCGTCGGCGCCGCGCCGGTGCGCTTCGCGCAGCGCGGCCATGTTGACGGCGTAGGAGAGCGTCTTGGCCCCCAGCAGCAGCCACGGTGCACGCGCGGGGGTGTCCAGGGCGTAGCCGCGATCGAGGGTCACCACCCGCACGCCGCGGGTGCGGACGGCCGAGAAATCGGCCACGGGGGCCGCGGTGACCCATGCGGTGGGCGTCGGGCCGTGCTCGACGCCGCGGCTGAGCACAAGCTTGATGAGGGCCTCCCCCGGCCCGCAGGCCGCCTCGGCGCGCGCGACCGCCTGCCGCCACTGGCCCGGGTGCGGCTCGGGCAGATCGCACAGCCGCGCGGAGTGTGCGAGGCGCTCGATGTGGGCGCCCACCTCCTGCGCGTGGCCGTCGACCACACCGATCGACTCGAACACGCCGTCGCCGCGCTGCGTGCTCAGCTCGCCCACCGTGAGCGCGGGGGCGGACGGGTCGACTTCGGTGAACGTGTCGTCGAACGTGGTGCGGGGGTCGGTGGATGCCGCGGGCTCGATCATCAGGGCGAATCGCCGTGTCATGGCTCGAGCCTACGGGGCGCCGCGGCCGGCGGCGCGGCGCCGCCGCGCGGGGGCGGTTCATCCGGCGCAGGATGCCGTCTCATCCGGCGCAGATGTCATCACCCGGAACTCGGGAATGAACACGCGGTGGGGTCGGTTACACTCGTATGGCCGGGCCGCAGTAACCCCGGGCTCCAACTTCTGCCGCTGCGAGCGGCCTCGCGCCGAGAGGCGTTCTGCGGCCCGGCATTTTCTTCGCCCGCGGTGTGATCGCCGGTGCGCACGCCCGCATCCGGCGGCTCAGGTCAGCGCGTCGCGGCGCCACAACCCGGCGCACGAGGTGAGGTCGCCCGCATACGTCGACAGGCGCAGCGCGCGGGCCGTGAAGGCCGTGGCGCGTTCGGGCTCGGTCGCGTCGTAGTCGTCGGCCAGGTCGGTCGCCCCCGCGCCGACCACCCGGCAGAACGCGGCGGCACGCTCGAGCGCGATGGCGAAGTCGCCCTGGAACGCCCCGCGCAGGATGGCCGCGATCAGTGCGACCATCTCGTCCGGGCCGGCCGGCATCGGCGCTCCGGCCACGACCGGGTCCACCGACGGCAGCACGGCGCGGCCACGGTCGAACAGCAGCGCGACGGTCTGCGGGTCGTCGTGGATCATCAGCTGCACCAGGTAGAGCCGCCACAGCGCCCCCGGCAGCGACCTGCCCGGTGCGCGGGACCACAGTTCGGCGATCGCGTCGATGCCGTGCTCGTCGGTGAACGACACGAGGCGGTCGACCACGGCGTCGGTCGGCTCATCGCGCACGCGCGAGAGCAGGGTCGCCGCGGTCTTGTGCGCGACGCGCGACACTTCTGCGGGGTCCTCCCCCGCGAACAGACGGTCCAGCTGCTCGGCGGGGCGTCGGACGGGCTTGTGGAAGTCCCGGGACGCGTCGCTCATCACTCCAGGCTACCCGCGGCTCCCGCCGGCACCGGCCGTCAGGGCTGGATCGACAGGAGCGGGTCCGCCACCGGCTCCCCCGACGACGACCCACCGACGGGGTCCACCGACAGCTCGACGGCGGCGCCGTCCGGCCAGAGCTCGGTCAGCACCGTCATGGCCGCACCGTCCTCGGGCAGGAAGCTCGCGGTGCGCTCGTACGATTCGCCCACGCGGAACCAGACGGCGATCTCCTCGTCGTCGCCCGGGGTCGGCAGCCCGTCGGCTTCCAGCACGGCGATCCCCTGCGCGACCGACCAGGTGAGCGTGGCTTCCGCGCCTTCGGCGCCCTCTGCGGTCGCGGTCAGCGCGTCGCCGGCCTGCTGGACCTCTTCGAGCGCCTTCTCCTCGGGGGTGAGGGCGAAGCCGTTCACGATCGTGCCGGCGGCCCACCCCAGTCCCACGAGCACGATCATCGCCGCGACGACGCCCACGATGGTCCACGTCCAGTTGCGTCGCTGGACGGTCTGCAGCGCCTCGGTGTTGAGCCCGGGCTCGGCAGGGTCGGTCATCGGGGTTCCTCCGGGGTCGGCGGGGTGGTGTGGCTTCCAGCATGCCGCATGCGACGAAGCACGGCGAGCGTGCCAGTAAGCTGGATTGCTGCGGGCCTCTAGCTCAGTCGGTAGAGCATCGGACTTTTAATCCGCGGGTCGTGGGTTCGAGCCCCACGGGGCCCACCGCACCGCACCTCGCCTGCCGGGTGCAGTCATGGATGCCAGGGCCCGGCCGCGTCAGGCGTCGGGGATGAGTTCGGCGCCGGCGTGCGCGAGCTCGGCCAGCGCGGCGTCGCTGGACTCGGCGGCGACACCGGCCACGAGCCCGGTGAGGATGCGCACGTGGCGGCCGTGGGCGATCGCGTCGAGTGCGGACGCCCGCACGCAGTAGTCGGTCGCGATGCCGACCACGTCGATGTCGACGACGCCGTGCTCGTCGAGCAGCTGCGCCACAGTCTGCCCGTCGTCGGTGACGCCCTCGAACAGCGAGTAGGCCGGGACGCCCTGGCCCTTCTTGACGTGGTGGGTGACGGCGTCTGTCGACAGGCCCGGGTCGTACTCCGCCCCGGGTGTGCCGGCCACGCAGTGCACCGGCCAGGTGCCCGCGAAGTCGGGGTCGTCGGCGAAGTGCCCGCCGTTGTCGCTGTCGGCGTCGTGCCAGTCGCGCGACGCGATGATCAGCGCATAGTCGGCAGCGTGATCGGCCAGGTACGCGGTGATGCCCTCGGCGACGGCGTCACCGCCGGTCACGCCGAGCGCGCCGCCTTCGGTGAAGTCGTTCTGGACATCGACGATGAACAGTCCTCGGGTCATTCTCCGAGCGTACGCCGATACTCCGCGCGCGTCATCGTGGTCGGGTCGGGTTCCACCTCGCGCGCGTCACCGTCCGCGTCGTCCCGAGGCTCGGCGTCGCCGGCATCCACCGCCCCGGTGTCAGCCGCACCGGCATCCACAGCCTCGGCATCCACAGCGCCGGCATCCACAGCGCCGGCATCCCCCGCGCCGTCGTCCGCACCGGTGTCGCCGCCTTCGCCGCGGGCGGCCAGCTCACCGGGCGCATCCCGGCGGGCGAGCTTGGACGGCCACCAGATCGCACGGCCGATGTCGTACGACAACGCCGGGACGAGGAGCGAGCGGACCACGAAGGTGTCCAGCAGCACGCCGAAGGCCACGATGAACGCGAGCTGCACGAGGAACAGGATCGGGATGACCCCAAGCGCGGCGAACGTCGCCGCCAGCACGAGGCCGGCCGAGGTGATGACACCGCCGGTGGCGATGAGACCGCGGACGATGCCCGGCCGGGTGCCGTGCACAATCGACTCCTCGCGCACGCGCGACATGAGGAAGATGTTGTAGTCCACGCCCAGCGCGACCAGGAACACGAACCCGTACAGCGGCACCGCGGGGTCGGCCCCCGGGAAGTCGAAGATCCCGTTGAAGACCAGCGCGCTCACGCCCAGCGCCGTGCCGAACGAGAGGATCACGGTCGCGATCAGGATCAGCGGCGCCACGAACGAGCGCAGCAGCAGCATGAGGATGAGCAGGATCACCGCGAGGATGACGGGGATGATCAGCGTGCGGTCGCGCGTCGACGTGTCGATGGTGTCGATGTCGGTCGCCGTCTCCCCGCCGACCAGCGACCGGTCGGCACCGATGGTGTCGTCGAGGTCGGCACGCAGATCGCGGACGGTCTCCTCGGCCTCGAGCGAGTCGGCGGCGTCGACCAGGGTTCCGATCACGAGCACATCGCCGCCGGCGACCGTGGGAGCGGGAGCGGGCGTGCCGGGAGGCCCGGGCGCGGTGAACACCGGTTCGCCGTCTTCGAGGGCGACGTCGGCCTGACCGGTCGGCGAGTCGGTGGACGACACCGCGACCGACTCGATGCCGGCGCTGCGGTCGAGCGTCTCGACGGTGGCGGTGAGATCGTCCTCGGCGACGATGACGTAGACGGGGCTGCCTGATCCGGCCGGGAAGTGCTCGGCCAGCACCTTCTGCCCGTCGCGCGCCTGCGACTCGCCGAGCACGAACTCACTGGTGGGCACCCCGTCGGCCTTGAGCTGCGGGACGGCTGCGGCCCCGGCCAGGAGCACGAGGGTCACCACGATCCACACGGGGCGGGCGTGCCGGGCGACCAGGCGCGCCTGGCGCGGCCAGATGCCCTTCACCGGCTGCGACACGTCGGCGGAGATCCGCACCGGCTCCTTCGGGATGAACGGCCAGAACGCCGCCCGGCCCACCAGCGCGAGCAGCGCCGGCAGGAACGTCAGCGCCGACAGCATCGAGAACACGATGCCGATCGAGGCGATGGGCCCGAGCGTGCGGTTGGTCGCGAGGTCCGACAGCAGCAGGCACAGGAGCCCGGCGATGACCGTGCCGCCGGAGGCCACGATCGGTTCGACGGCACCCTTCCAGGCCTTCAGCGCGGCATCCCAGCGGTGCGCGCCGGCGGCGGTCGCCTCACGGAACCGCGCCACGTACAGCAGGGCGTAGTCGGTGGCGGCGCCGATCACGAGGATGAACAGGATCCCCTGCACCTGCCCGTTGAGCACGAAGACGCCGTTGTAGGCGAGCAGCCACACCACCAGCAGCGCGACGCACAGCGCGAAGGTGGATGTCAGCAGCACGAGCACCGGCAGCAGCGGTGACCGGTACACGATCACCAGGATGATGAACACGGCGATGAGCGCCACCGCCAGCAGGAGCCCGTCGATGCCGAGGAATCCCTCGACGAGGTCGGCGGTGAAGCCCGCGGGCCCGGTGACCCAGCCCTCGAGACCCTCGGGCACGTTGGCGGCGACCGCCTCGCGCAGGCCTTCGACGATGCCGTCGATGTCACCGGCGGTGTCCAGCGGCACGATGATCTGCGCGGCCAGCCCGTCGTCGGACGGGATCGCCGGCGACACCTCGTCGTTGACGCCGTCGACCTCGGCCAGATCGCCCGCGAGCGTCCGCAGCTGTTCGAGCTGCTCGGCTGTGAGCTCCTCGTCACCGGCGATGACCACCAGCGCGGGGATGCTGTCGGCGCCGAGGAAGTCGGGCAGCCGTTCGTTGACACCGGTCGCGTCGGCGCTCTCGGGCAGGAACGTCGAGCGGTCGTTGGTCGACACCTCGCCGACCTTCCCGAAGAACGGGCCGCCGATCGCCCCGCCGATTAGCCAGATCACGACCAGCAGCGCGGGGATTCCGATGCGGAGAAGACGTGGGGGTTCGCGGCGAGCGCGGCTGCTGCCGGACATGCCGTTCAGCTTACCCAAGCCGGGCACTGGCTCCGGACATGTCAGCCACCGGCGAACAGCAGCACGAGCGACCCCGCGGCGGCGGCCACGCCCACGGCCGCCAGCGTGCCGGCGGCGACCACGACACGGCGCAACTGCGGGTCCCGACGGGTGAGGCGCATGCGCCCGTTCCAGCCGTGCCGGTACCAGATCGCCGCCCGATCGACGCCGGCGAGGGCGGATGCCACGGGCCCCACCGCCTGCGCGCTGTTGGCATCGCCGTCGGCGTCGAACCATCGCACGGTCGTGACCCCGTCCTCATGGTCGACGTAGGCGTCGGCGGGCAGCCACGTGCCGTCGGCGACCCACATCGCGACCGCGATGACACCCAGCAGCGCCGCGGCGCCCAGGCCGATCCACGTGAACACGTCGAGGACGACGCCGATCGTCACGAGCATCGGCCCTCCCGTCAGTGCGTCACTCGAACTCTACTGTGGCCTCCTCGTTGTTCAGGACGATGATCGGGGTGATCGCCGACAGCCCGCGGTCGCGGATCACGGCGGCGTCGAACCGCACCAGGGGTGTGCCGGCGGTGACCTTGTCGCCGGAGGCGACGAGGGTCTCGAAACCGTCACCCTTGAGCCCCACGGTGTCGATGCCGACGTGGATCAGCAGCTCGGTGCCGTCGGCCAGGGTGAGCCCGATGGCATGGCCGGTGGGGAACACGGTGGTCACGGTCGCGTCGGCGGGCGCCACGACGGTGTCCCCACTCGGGTCGATCGCGATGCCGGGCCCCATCGTGCCCTGGGCGAACATCGGGTCGGGCACCTTCTCCAGCGGCAGCACCCGGCCCTCGACGGGCTGACGCAGCACGACGCGCGTGGCGCCGGGCGCCGTGACGGTCGTGGTGGCTGCGCCCCCGGAGACCGGCTCGGCGACCGGCTCATCAGTCGACGTGATGGGACGGTCGCTGATGATGTCGTCCATGGCATCCTTCACGAACTGCACGTTCAGCCCGTAGACCACCTGCACCGAGTGACCGCCCGGCTTGACGGTGCCGGCCGCACCGGCTCGCTTGAGGGCGGCCTCGTCGACCTTCGACACGTCCGCGATCTCCATCCGCAGCCGGGTCGCGCAGTTGTCGAGGTCCATGATGTTGGCCTTGCCGCCCAACGCCGTGATGAACTTCTCGGCGGTGCCGTGGTATCCGGTCAGCGACGTGCCGGCGGTGTCGGCGTCGAGGAGGTCCTCGTCGTCTTCACGGCCCGGGGTCTTCAGGTTCCACCGCTTGATCACCCAGCGGAACGTGAAGAAATAGATCGCGAACCAGAACACGCCCATGACCGGGATCAGCCACGGGTTCTGGGCGAGCGGGTTGACCCAGCTCAGCACCAGGTCGATGAATCCGCCCGAGAACCCGAAGCCCATCCGCACCGGCAGCAGGGCGGAGATCGTCATCGAGATGCCCGTGAACAGCGCGTGGATGCCGTACAGCCACGGCGCCAGGAACATGAACGAGAACTCCAGCGGCTCGGTGACCCCGACGAAGAACGACGCGATCGCCGCGGAGAACATGATGCCGTAGGTGACCTTCTTGCGCGTGGTCTTGGCCGTCAGGTAGATGGCCAGCGCCGCACCGGGAAGGCCGAACATCATGATCGGGAAGAACCCGGTCATGTACTGGCCGGTGACCCCGAAGACCCCCTCGCCGTTTGCGCCCTGCTGGAAGTTGATGAGGTCGTTGATGCCGGCCACATCGAACCAGAACACCGAGTTGAGCGCGTGGTGCAGGCCGAGCGGGATGAGCAGCCGGTTGAGGAAGCCGTAGATGCCGGCACCGATCGGGCCGAGCGTGAGGATCCATTCGCCGAAGATCACCAGCCCGTTGTAGACGAGCGGCCACACGAACATCAGCGCCACGGCCACCACGAGCGAGATTCCGGCGGTGACGATCGCCACCGACCGCTTGCCCGAGAAGAACGAGAGCGCGTCGGGCAGCTTGGTGTCTTTGAACCGGTTGTAGCACCAGGCGCCGATGAGACCGCAGATGATGCCGACGAACACGTTGTTGACGTTGCTGAACGCGGCATCCACGTCTTCCACGGACTCCACGCCGAGGAAGGCCTGCATGGTGGTGGGCGCCAGCAGCGTCGTCACGGTCAGCCACGACACCAGACCCGCCAGAGCCGAGGTGCCGTCGGTCTTGTTGGCCATGCCGATCGCGATGCCCACGGCGAACAGCAGCGCCATGTTGTTCAGCAGCGCGCCGCCGGCCGCGGACAGGAACGCCGACACGACGTTCTCGCCGGCCGCCGAGGCTATCCAGTAGCCGATGCCCGACAGGATCGCCGCCACGGGGAGGACGGCCACGGGCAGCATGATCGATCTGCCCAGACGCTGGAAGAACTTCATCGGTCTCTCCAATCCGAAGGCGCAGGGCCTCTCGGAAGGGAGAGTACAAGAGGGTGGAGCCACCTGTCAGGATTGAACTGACGACCTTCCCATTACGAGTGGGATGCTCTACCACTGAGCTAAGGTGGCGCGCGTCGCTTGCGCGATGCACGATCCACTATCTTACAGGGTCGTCACGGGTGCCTCGAACCATCGGCGGTCGCCCACGGCGAGGCCGCGGCCATGACGTCAGCGGCAGGTGAGGCCGTCGCGGGGCACGACCTGGTCGGTCAAGTACGCCACGACCGCGTCGTCCACACAGGCACTGCCCTTGTTGAAGCCGGTGTGCCCTTCGCCCTCGCGGGTGATGAGCACGCCGCTGGACAGCTGCTCGGCCAGTGACACCGACCATTCGTACGGTGTCGCGGGATCTCCGGTGGTGCCGATCACCACGATCGGCGCGGCGCCGTCGGCGGCGATCGCCTCCCGCGTGCCGGTGGGCTCGTGCGGCCAGCTGGCACACGTGTCGACCCCCGACCAGTAGGGCGCGATCGTCGGGGCCAGCTCGGCGACCCGCGCCTCGGCGGCGGCTTCGGCGGCCGGATCGTCGTCGGCCGGGTAATCCATGCAGTTGTACGCGGTGAATGCCTCGGTCTGGTTGCTGAGGTAGCGGCCGCCGGCGCGGTCGTAGTAGAAGTCGGCGAGACGGAACGCCTGCGCCGGGTCGCCCTGCAGCGCGTCGCTGAGCGCCACCGACAGCACCGGCCAGCTGCCCTGCGCGTAGAGGGCGGCGACGATCGCGGTCGTCAGTGTGTCGGCGCCCAGCAGCCGCCCGTCCTCATTCGGCAGAGGCGTGGCATCCACCGTCGCCAGGAGGGTCGCCAGGTCGGCCATGGCGTCGTCGACGGTGCCGCCGAACGGGCAGGCCTCGCCGCCGAGGCAGGAGGCCATGAAGGCCCGCAGGGCCGATTCGAAGCCGATGGCCTGCGTCGTGCCCACTTCGATCCCGGAGACGGACGGGTCGATCGCGCCGTCGAGCACGAGGGCGCCCACCCGCTCCGGGAACAGATCCGCGTACGTGGCGCCGAGGAACGTGCCGTAGGAGTACCCCAGGTAGGTGAGCTTCTCGTCGCCGAGGACCGCGCGCAGCAGGTCCATGTCGCGGGCGGCGTTCGCGGTGGTGATGTGGGGCAGGATGCCGGCGCTGTGGGCCTCGCACGCGGCTGCGAAGTCGTCGTTGCGCGCGGTGAGCTCGGCCTCCCACTCCGGGCTGCCGCGTTCGGCTGCCGGCACGTCGAACAGGTATGCGTCCATCTCGGGGGCGTCGAAGCACCGCACGGCCGTGGAGCGCCCCACCCCGCGCGGGTCGAAGCCGACGACGTCGAAGGCGGATGCCAGTTCCTCACCCACCGCGTAGACGGCCGAGTCGGCGATCAGGCTGTAGCCGCTGGCGCCCGGCCCGCCCGGGTTGGTCAGCAGCGACGCGGTGGAGTGGCCGCTGTCGCCGACGCGGACGATGACGGCCAGGTCGATCTCTCCGGCGGCCGGCGCCGCCCAGTCGAGCGGGGCGGTGACCGTCGTGCAGTAGTACGCGCCCTCGTCGGCGCCGTCGCAGGCGGTCCAGTCGAGCTGCTGGCCGTAGAAGGGCAACAGTTCGGCGGCCACCCCGTCGACGACCGGAGTGCGGTCGGGTGCGGGCAGCTGCCCGCAGCCGGCGAGCAGGGTGGATGCCGCGACGAGGCCCACCAGGGCGATGATCAGGCGCCGGATCACGGCGTCCGTCCGGTCGCCACCGTGATCAGCATGCTCTCCAGCGCCAGCGCGGGCGCGGCGTTGCCCTGGAGGTTGGTGCGGGTCACCGCGATCTGGTCGAGCACGGTGAGCGTGCGCGGCGCGGTCCACGCGGCGGCCAGCTCGGTCAGGTCGTCGGTCAACTCGCGGTTGATGAGGTCGTCCGCCCGGCCGAACTGCAGCATGAGCGTGTCGCGGTACATCGATTCAAGGTCGGTGAGCACGCGGTCGAGCCCGTCGCGCAGGCTGCGGGTGGCACGGCGCTTCTGCTCGTCTTCGAGGGCGTTGATCTGCCCGCGCACGGCGGGCGGCACCGCGGAGCCGGGGGCGACACCCAGTGTGCGCAGCAGCGCCTCGCGCTCGGCCTCGTCGCGCTCGGCGGTGAGGGCCTTGGCGTCTTCAGTGGCCAGCTGCACGATGCGGGCGGCGACCTCGACGGCGTCGCCGACCCCGCGCACCCGCAGCACGGCGCGCAGCGTCTCGTCGCGACGCTGGCGCGAGGCGGCGTCGGTGGCCAGGCGCTGCGCCATGCCGATGTGGCGCTGCGCGAGCCGCGCCGACTGCTCGGCGGTGGCCTCGTCGACGCCGGTGCGCGCCACGATGAGCCGCGCGACGTCCGCGACGTCGGGCTCGCGCAGCCGCAGCGTGCGCACCCGGGAGCGGATCGTGGGCAGCAGATCGGCGTCGCTGGGGGCGCACAGCACCCACACGGTGCGCTCGGGCGGCTCTTCGAGGGCCTTGAGCAGCACGTTGCTGGTGCGCTCGACCATGCGGTCGGCGTCTTCCATCACGATGACGCGGTAGCGGCCCAGTGACGGTGAGAAGTACGAGCGCTCGACCAGCGCGCGGGCGTCTTTGATCGAGATGATCACGCCCTCGGTGCGCAGCGCCGTCAGATCGGGGTGGGTGCCGGCCAGCACCTGGCGCATGGCGGCCTCGTCCCCGGGTTCGGCGATCAGCGACGCGGCGAACGCATGCGCCAGCGTGGAGCGGCCCGAGCCGGGCGGGCCGGTGATCAGCCACGCGTGTGCGAGCTGCGCGGGGTCGGATGCCGCGGCGCGCAGCTGAGCGACGGCGTCGTCCTGCCCCCAGACGTCCCCCCACGGCAGTTCGTGCGTGGTGGGGTGGGTCATGGCTCCCAGCCTAAGGTGTGCCGCGGACGTGGCCGGCTCCGGCGGGATGCCGGGCGTGCACGAGGCCCCGCGGACCGGTCAGCCCGCGCCGCACCACGGTCAGCCCAGCGCCGCGGGGGCGGATCAGCCCAGCGCCGCGGCGACACGGTCGCGGATCGCGGCGGCGAGTTCGGCGGGCGGGAGGGTGGCGTCGAGCACGAGGAACCGCGCGGGCTCGGCCGCGGCGAGCCCGAGGAAGGCCGCGCGCACGCGGGCGTGGAAGTCGTCCTGCTCGGCCTCGAGGCGGTCGAAGGGTTTGTCGGCGGCGTCCAGCCGCGCACGGGCGGTCGCCGGATCCAGGTCGAGCAGCACGGTGAGGTCGGGCAGTGCCCCCTCGGTGGCCCACAGGGACAGCTCGCGCACCTCCCCGGCATCCAGCACCCGGCCGGCGCCCTGGTAGGCGACCGACGAGTCGAGGTAGCGGTCCTGGATCACGACCTCGCCGCGCGCCAGCGCCGGGCGCACGAGCGTGGCGACGTGATGCGCCCGGTCGGCGGCGTACAGCAGCGCCTCGGCGCGCGGGGCGATGTCGCCGCGATGGTGCAGCACGATCTCACGGATGAGGCCGCCCACCTCAGTGCCTCCCGGCTCGCGGGTGCGCACGACCGTGTGCCCCTGGTCACGCAACCAGCGCTCCAGCAGCGCGGCCTGGGTGGTCTTGCCCGAGCCGTCGCCCCCTTCGAAGGTGACCCAGAGGCTGCGGCTCACTTCTTCTTCGCCGGGGTCTTGCGCGCCGTCGTACGGCGGGCCGGCTTCTTGGCCGGTCCCTTCGCACGCTTGTCGGCGAGCATCTGCACCGCGATCTCGTATGTGATGTCGTCGGCGGTCTGCCCGCGCGGGATGGTCACGTTCGTGGTGCCGTCGGTGACGTAGGCGCCGAATCGGCCGTCCTTGATCTTGATGGGCTTCTCGCTGACCGGGTCAGGCTGCTCGAACTCCTTCAGGGCGCTGGAGGCGGCCCGGTTGCCGTACTTGGGCTGTTTGTAGATCTCCAGGGCCTGCTCGAGCGTGATGTCGAAGATGAGGTCCTCACTGCCGATCGATCGCGAGTCGGTGCCCTTCTTCAGGTACGGGCCGTACGGTCCGTTCTGCGCCGTGATGGGCTGCTCGGTCTCGGGATCGATGCCGACGACGCGCGGCAGCCCGAGGAGCTTAACCGCGGTGTCGAGGTCGATCGTCTCGGGCGACATGCTCTTGAACAGCGATGCACGCCGGGGCTTGGGGGCCGCTTCCTTCTTGGCGCCACGCTTCTTGGGCGCCTCTTCGGCCGGGGCCTCGGTCTCGGGCAGCACCTCTTCGAGGTACGGGCCGAACCGGCCGTCCTTGACGACGATGTCGCGCCCGGTCTCGGGATGCTGGCCGAGCACGCGGTCGCCGCCCACCGGCGCGTCGATGAGCTCTTGCGCCTTCTCGGGGGTCAGCTCGTCGGGGGCGAGATCGTCGGGCACGTTGATACGGCGCGGAGTCTCGTCCTCATCGGTGACCGGCACTTCGAGGTACGGCCCGTACTTGCCGAACCGCAGCGTGGCGACGTTGCCGATCGGCGTCGAGTTGATCTCGCGCGCGTCGATGTCGCCGAGGTTGTCGACGATGTTGCGCAGGCCCACGCGCTCGTCGTCGCCGAAGTAGAAGCGGCGCAGCCACTCGGCACGGTCCTGCTCGCCGCGGGCGATCGCGTCGAGGTCGTCTTCGAGCGCCGCGGTGAAGTCATAGTCGACCAGCTCGGTGAAATGCCGCTCGAGCAGCCGCACGATGCTGAAGGCGAGCCAGCTGGGCACGAGCGCCTGGCCGCGCTTGGTGACGTAGCCGCGGTCGAGGATCACGTCGATGATGCTCGCGAACGTGGAGGGGCGGCCGATGCCCTTCTCCTCCAGCGCCTTCACCAGCGACGCCTCGGTGTAGCGCGGCTTCGGGCTGGTGGCGTGCCCCTTGGCCTCGATGTCGCGCAGGCGCACCTCGTCGCCGACCGTCAGCGGCGGCAGCGACTGGTCCTGGTCCTGGTCGCTCTCGTTGCGCTTCTCGTCGCGGCCCTCTTCGTACGCCTCGAGGAAGCCCTTGAACACGTAGACGGTGCCCGAGGCGGTGAAGGTGGCCGTGGTGTGGTCGCCGGCGCCGGTGACGGGTGCCTCGAGGGTGACGGTGGTCGTCTCGTACTTCGCGTCGGACATCTGGCTGGCGATCGTGCGCTTCCAGATGAGGTCGTACAGGCGGGCCTCGTCCCGGTCCAGGCTGGATGCCACCGATGACGGCGTGCGGAAGTCCTCACCCGACGGGCGGATCGCCTCGTGCGCTTCCTGCGCGTTCTTGCTGTTGTTGCGGTGGCTGCGCGGGTTGGCCGGCACGGCCTTGTCGCCGTACAGCGCGACAGCCTGGGCGCGCGCGGCCGCGATGGCCTGCGCCGACAGCGCCGTCGAGTCGGTGCGCATATAGGTGATGTAGCCCTTCTCGTAGAGGCGCTGCGCGACGCCCATGGCGTGCTTGGCGCTCATCGAGAGCTTGCGACCGGCCTCCTGCTGGAGCGTGGAGGTCGTGAACGGGGGCTTGGGGCTGCGGGTGCCGGGCTTGGCCTCGACCGAGACGACTGAGGCGGTGCCGTTCTTCTCGAGCACGGCGGCCAGTTCGCCGGCCTGCTTCTCGGTGAGCACGACGACGGCCTTCTTGAGCGCGCCGGCGTCGTCGAAGTCGGTGCCGCGGGCCAGCGGCGCCCCGTCGAGGCGGGCCAGGCGCGTCGAGAACGACTGCGCGCCGGCACTCATGGCCGCTGCCGTGGCCTCCACATCCCAGTACGACGCGGACACGAACGCCATACGCTCGCGCTCACGGTCGACGACCAGGCGCGTGGCGGCCGACTGCACCCGTCCGGCCGAGGTGCCCTGGCCGACCTTGCGACGGGTCACGTCGGAGACGTCCCAGCCGTAGAGACGGTCGAGGATGCGGCGGGTCTCCTGGGCGTCGACGAGCGCGAGGTCGAGTTCGCGCGTGTTGTCGACGGCGGCGCGGATGGCGTCTTTGGTGATCTCGTGGAACACCATGCGCTTGACCGGCACCTTGGGCTTGAGCGCCTCGAGCAGGTGCCACGCGATGGCTTCGCCCTCGCGGTCTTCATCGGTGGCGAGCAGGAGTTCGTCGGCGTTCTTGAGGGCGCGCCGCAGTTCGGCGACGGTCTTCTTGCCGCGGTCGCTCTCCACATATAGAGGGGTGAAGTCGTTCTCGATGTCGATGGAGTACTTCCCGACCGAGGTCTTCTTCAGCTCCGCCGGGATGTCCTTCTTGTCCGCAAGGTCACGGATGTGCCCGACCGAGCTGAGCACTTCATACCCGTCGCCCAGGTATCCCTGGATCGACCTCATCTTCGTCGGCGACTCGACGATGACGAGCTTCTTGCCATCTGCCACGTGGCGTCCTTTCTTCGATGCACACCATACACACAGCGGGAGCCGGAGAAAGCTGGGAGAAACCCGATGGCGGCGGGATCACGGCGGCGGTCCCGCACGCGCGCGGGCGCGCGCGTGGAACACCCCCACCGGCACCGCGACTTCGACGGTGGCGATGAGCATCTCGACGCTGCAGGATGCCAGTTCGGCGCCGCCGCGGGCTGCGATCTGGGCCGCGCGTTCACAGGGCACGCCGCCGACGGCACCGCTGGCGGCGTCTGCCGCGGCCAGTGCGGCGGCGTCGGCGATCCCCGCCGCGCTCACGCTGCGCACGGCCGCGACGCCCACGCCCGCGATGCCGACCGCCAGGGTGGCGGTGACCGCGAGCGCACCGGCGGCCAGTGCCGCACCGCTCACGCCGGCTTCCTCACGGTGGGTCCCCCGCAGCGCCGGCCGGCAGCGACGCGGCGGCGCAGGACTCGGCGCGCAGCGGTGGGAGCGGCAGCGGCACGGAAGCCCGCGCCCGCACGGTCGCGCACACCAGGTCGCCCTCCGTGTGCATCTGCACCGTCGGGTCGCCGCCCACCGTGGCCAGCGTCGCCCGCACCCGGGCATCGTCCTCGCCCCGCGCCGCCAGGCGTGCCGCCTGCGCGGCGGCCTGCTCCAGGCGGATCTGACGCCCGGCGCCGGCCAGCGTGGCGACGGTCAGCAACACCACGAGCACGACGGCGGGGACGATGACGGCGAACTCCGCCGTCACCGAGCCCCGCTCGTCGCGGTCGCGGATCATTGCACCGTCAGCGCGCGTCGCACCAGATCGGTGAGGATGCCGCGCACCTCATCGCTGCGCATGATGATCACCAACAGGCCCGCGAAGGCCACCGCTGCCATCGTGGCGATGGCGTACTCTGCGGTGGCGGCGCCGGTCTCGTCGTCGTAGAGCGCACGGGCGCGGGCCGTCGTCAGCGGCGGCAGCGGGGCGGGAGCGGTATGGATGGGGTCTGTCATGGGTGTCTCTCCTTCGGATGGGTGGGCACGATCGGGAAGTCAGAGGATCATCGCCTCGCCGCTGAGCACGGACAGCAGCATGGGTCCGACGCCCAGCAGCAGGAAGGCGGGCAGGGTGCACACGCCCAGCGGAATGAGCAGCCGGCTGCCGAGCCGTGCCGCCCGCATGCGCCCGTCGGTGCGGGCACGATGCCGGGCGCTGCCGGCGGCGGCACGCAGAAGGTCGACGGCGGGAGCCCCGGCGCGGCGCGACAGCCGCAGGATCTCGTCGGTGGCCGGTTCGACCGCACCCCCGCCGGCGTCGGTCACCACCTGCAGTGCCCGGTCGACCGATACGCCGCCGCTCAGTGCGATGGCCACGACGTCGCACTGCAGCCCCGGGATGCCGGGGTCCGGCTGTGCGGCGGCGATCAGTCGCGACGTCCACCGGCGGGCGACGAGCATGAGCGCGGCCCCGGCGACGAGGCACGCGACACCGAGCGGCCGGGTGAGCGTCACGAGCACGTCGAATCCGAGCAGCATCCCCAGCGCGACGGCCACGAGCGGCAGCCAGGAGATCAGCCGGGCGGTCGCGACCGGCTCGGCCAGCGCGACGGCGACGTCGTCGCGCGACTGCTCCCCGTCGCGCAGCGCGTCGGCGATGCTGCGCAGACTCGGCGCGAGTGGCGCCCCGACCGATTGCGCCACCCGCCAGGCCACGGCGATGTGTTGCCATGCCCCGCCGATCTCCTGCAGGGTGTCGGCGATCGGCGCCCCGGCCGCTGCCGCGGTGGTCACCTGCCCGGCATCCGCGTCGCCGGAGGATGCCAGATGCTCCCACGCCCGGTCGGGGACGACACCGGCTTCGAGCAGCACCGCCAGCCGGTGGACGGTCTCGGCGACGCCGGGCGCCGGGCTCATGATCGCCGTTCCTCGATGCCGAGCCGCCCGTCGACGACGACCGGATGCGCGATGCCCACGACCCGGCGCCGGCCGTCGCCGCCGCGGTCGACATGCACGATCGCCCCGATGGCGCTGACCACCTGCCGCGCCACGGCGTGGTCGTCCAGCCCGGCGAGCGCGCCGAGCGACTCAAGCCGGGCGGGGACGTCGCGGAGACTCCCGGCATGCACGGTGCCGGCCCCGCCGGCATGTCCGGTGTTGAGCGCGGTGAGCAGTTCGCGCACCTCTTCACCGCGACACTCGCCCACCACCAATCGGTCCGGTCGCATGCGCAGTGCTTCGCGCACCAGTCGGCTCAGCGGCACGCCGCCGGCGCCCTCGAGGTTGGCCTGCCGCGCCTCCAGCCGCACGTGGTGCGGGTGGGCGATACGCAGCTCGGCGACGTCCTCGATCGTGACGATCCGCTCCCCCGCGGGTACCCGGCCCAGCAGCGCGGCCAGCAGGGTGGTCTTGCCCGCGCCGGTGGCCCCGGTGATGAGCACGTTCTCGCGCTCGGCGACGAGGCGCTGCAGCCGGTGCGCCGTGTCGGCGTCGAACATCCCGCTGCGCCCGAGTTCGTCCAGGTCGGGAATGCGTGCGGAGGGCAGCCGGATCGAGATCATCGTGCCGCCGCACGAGACGGGCGGCAGCACCGCGTGCACGCGTGCCCCGTGCTCCCACCGGACGTCGACGCACGGCGCCAGGTCGTCGAGGTGGCGGCCGCCCAGCCCGATGAGGGTGACGGCCAGGTCGCGCGCTTCGGCTTCGTCGGTGATCCACCCGTCCACCGGTTCGGCGCCACAGCCCCGATCGACGAACAGCCCGTCCGCGCCGTTGATGAACACGTCGGTGACGGCCGGGTCGAGAAGGTACGGCAGCAGTGGTTCGAGCGCCGGGTGGTCCGGCACCCGACGCAGACGCCCCTCCGAGCCCGGGGGCGGTCCCGTATCGCCCGCGCCGGCGATGCCGCCGAGCCCGCGCACGCCACCCGGATCCGTCACGCCACCCTGCCCGCTCCGGCCGCCGGGCCCCGTCGCGTCGACCGCTTGGTCCGCCCCGGTCGCCCGGCGCGGAGCGGCCGGCACCGATATCACCGTCCGATCGGTGCGCGCGGCCGCCGACGCGGGGCGTGGCTGCACGACGAACAGGTGGGGCATACGCCGAACGTAGAGCCCCGGCATCCGGCACCACGGGCGCTGCGGACGATCGGTGGACAACGTCCGGCATCCCGCCGCTGGGGAGGAGGCGACCGCGCCGACCCCCGGAAAGGAGAGGGCGGCATCCCATTGGGGGGAATGGGATGCCGCCGCGTGCAACGCCCCGCAATCGGGGGGGTCGGGACGAAGCACTGCCGGAATCGATGTTCGGGCGGGAACGAGCATACGCACCCACCCGCGGGCCGCAAAACACCTCGAGGGCCCGTTGCGCGATATATCTGTCTGGATGGATACGCGCCCCCTACCCACTATCGGCGGTAGTGCCTCCTTTCGTCAGCGGCTTAGATGGTGCGTGACGTCCGGCATCCCTGCCGCCATCCCACTCGCAAAGGAGCGTGCCCATGAGCAGCCAGATCGACCACCTGCTGAACGAGAGCCGTCGCTTCGCGCCGCCGGCCGAGTTCGCTGCGACAGCCAACGCCACGGCGGAGCTGTACGCCGAGGCGGCGGCCGACCGTGACGCGTTCTGGGCGACGCAGGCGCGTGAGCTGCACTGGCACACGCCGTTCTCCGAGGTGCTCGACTGGTCGAACCCGCCGTTCGCGAAGTGGTTCGCCGACGGTGAGCTCAATGTCGCCTACAACTGTCTCGACCGGCACGTCGAAGCCGGCAACGGCGACCGCGTGGCCCTGCTCTGGGAGGGTGAGCCGGGTGACGAGCGGCGGGTGACCTATGCGGAGCTGACCGACGAGGTCAAGCGCCTCGCGAACGTGCTGACCGGGCTCGGGGTGACCGCCGGCGACCGCGTCGCGATCTACCTGCCGATGACCCCCGAGGCGGTCGCGTCGATGCTGGCCGTCGCACGGCTGGGCGCCATCCACTCGGTCGTGTTCGGCGGGTTCTCGGCCGACAGCCTGCGCTCGCGCATCGACGACGCCGGCGCGAAGGTGGTCATCACCGCCGACGGCGGCTACCGCAAGGGGAAGGTGTCGCCGCTGAAGCCCGCCGTCGACCAGGCGCTCAGCGACCGCGGCGAGGGCGTCCAGGAGACGGTCGAGCACGTGCTCGTCGTGCGGCGCGGCGGCAACGACATCGACTGGACCGAAGGCCGCGACCTGTGGTGGCACGACGTGGTGCCCGCGGCATCCGCCGACCACGAGGCCCAGCCGTTCCCCGCGGAGAACCCGCTGTTCATCCTGTACACCTCCGGCACCACCGGAAAGCCCAAGGGCATCCTGCACACCTCGGGCGGTTACCTCACCCAGTGCGCGTACACGAACCGGGTCGTGCACGACGTGCACCCCGAGACCGACGTGTTCTGGTGCACCGCCGACATCGGCTGGGTGACCGGCCACTCCTATGTCACCTATGGGCCGCTGGCCAACGGGGTGACGCAGCTCATGTACGAGGGCACGCCGGACACCCCGCACCACGGCCGCTGGTGGGAGCTCGTGCAGAAGTACGGCGTGACGATCCTCTACACCGCGCCGACCGCGATCCGCTCGTTCATGAAGCTCGGCCGCAAGATCCCGAAGCAGTTCGACCTGTCGTCCCTGCGGCTGCTGGGCTCGGTGGGCGAGCCCATCAACCCCGAAGCGTGGATGTGGTACCGCAAGATCATCGGCGGCAAGACGGCCCCGATCGTCGACACCTGGTGGCAGACCGAGACGGGCGCGATCATGGTGTCGGCCCTTCCCGGTGTGACCGAGGCCAAGCCGGGCAGCGCCCAGGTGCCGCTGCCGGGCATCTCGGTCGACGTGGTCGACGAGACCGGCGAGCGCGTCGGCAACGGCAACGGCGGTCTGCTGGTGGTGACCGAGCCGTGGCCCAGCATGCTGCGCGGCATCTGGGGCGACCCCGACCGGTTCGTCGAGACGTACTGGGAGAAGTTCTCCGACCGGGGCTACTACTTCGCCGGCGACGGCGCGCGCCTCGACGAGGACGGCGACGTCTGGTTCCTCGGCCGCGTCGACGACGTCATGAACGTGTCGGGACACCGGCTGTCCACGACCGAGATCGAGTCGGCCCTGGTCGCCCACGAGGCGGTCGCCGAAGCGGCCGTGGTCGGCGGGTCGGACGAGACCACCGGGCAGGCCGTCGTCGCGTTCGTGATCATCAAGCAGAGCTTCCTCGACGAGCACTCCCCCGAGGGCCTCGCCGACACGCTGCGCCACTGGGTCGGTCAGCAGATCGGACCGATCGCCCGGCCCCGCGACGTCTACATCGTGGGCGAACTGCCCAAGACCCGCTCGGGCAAGATCATGCGCCGCCTGCTGCGCGACGTCGCCGAAGGCCGCGAGGTGGGCGACACGACGACCCTGGCCGACACCATGGTCATGTCGGTCATCAGCGCACAGGTGAAGTAGGCATGACGTGAACAGACGCCCCGGGGACGGTTCTCCGGGGCGTCTGCGATCGTCAGGCGTGTGCGAAGATCACCTCGACCTCGACGGGTGAGTCCAGCGGCAGCACCGGCACGCCGACGGCGGAGCGGGCGTGGCGCCCCGCGTCGCCGAAGATCTCGCCGAGCAGTTCGCTCGCACCGTTGATGACGCCGGGCTGTCCGGTGAAGTCGGGGGTGGATGCCACGAACCCCGTCACCTTGACCACGCGCACCAGCTTGTCGACGCCGCCGACGGCGGCAGCGGCGGCAGCGAGCGCGTTCAGCGCGCTCTGCCGCGCGTAGGCCTTCGCGTCGGCGGGGGCGACCAGCCCCTCCCCCTCGCCCACCTTGCCGGTGGCCGGGAGCGTGCCGTCGACCATGGGCAGCTGCCCCGAGGTGTAGACGAGGTCGCCGTGAACGTTCGCGGGGATGTAGGCGGCCACCGGGGGGACGACGCCCGGCAGCTCGATGCCCAGCTCGGCCAGGCGCTGCGTGAGGGACATCACCGGCCTTCGAACTTCTGGGCGGCCTCGGCCGCGGCATCCAGACCCGCGTTGGCGGCCCCGCCGCCCACGGGACGCTTGAAGTAGGCGACGAGTCCACCCTCGGGACCGGTCACCACCTGCACAAGCTCCCAGCCCTGCTTGCCCCAGTTGTTGAGGATCGCGGCGGTGTTGTGGATGAGCAGCGGCGTGGTGAGGTACTCCCACGTGGTCATGAGCACTCCCTGAATAGGCGGTGGAATCAGCGCGACGTGCGGAAAGCCACCAAGGCTTCCCCCAGCTATCTCCCTTACGATCAACCCTATGCCCCATCAGAAACGGACGACCACCGGCGTGCTCGGTGGTCTTGTCGGCCTGGTCGGCCTGAGCGCCGTCGCCGGTGTGCTGGTCACCGCGACCGTGACCCCGGCCATCGCCGTCTCCGGATACGCCGCCTCGAGCGCCATCGAAGTGTTCGAGAACATGCCGAGCTATCTCGAGATCGACAAGCTGATGCTGCCGACCGAGATCTACGTGAAGGATGCGGACGACGAGTACCGGCTGCTCACCGAGTTCTACGACCAGAACCGCATTCCGGTGTCCTTCGACCAGGTCACCCCTGTGATGTACGACGCGATCCTGTCAAGTGAGGACAAGAACTTCTACTCACACGGCGGTGTCGACATCCTCGGCACGATCGGCGCACTGGTGGGCAACGCGACCAGCGGAACGAACCGCGGCGCATCGTCGATCACCCAGCAGTATGTGAAGAACATCCTGCAGCAGAACTGCGAGCTGACCGCCGAGAGCAGCGACGAGGTGGAGGCGTGCTTCCGCGAGACGACCGTCGCCCAGGGCGCGGAGGGGTATCAGCGCAAGATCCAGGAGATGCGGTACGCGATCCAGCTCGAGGACCGCTACTCCAAGGACGAGATCCTCAACGGATACCTGAACATCGCCCACTTCGGCGGTGTCGCCTACGGCATCGGCGCGGCCGCCGAGTACTACTTCGGCGTGAGCGCGAAGGACCTGACGATCGCGCAGGCCGCCACGATCGCGGGCATGGTGCAGGAGCCGAACACCTATCGCATCGACATGCCGGGCGGCTCGACCACCGACCGTGACGGCAACCCGGTCAACAGCGCCGAGGACGGCTACGCCCTCACCAAGCAGCGCCAGCTGTATGTCCTGGGGCGCATGCTCGAAGACGGCAAGATCACGCAGGAAGAGCACGACGCGGCCGCCGAAGCACCGATCGAGCCGAAGATCACCGAGCGCAAGCAGGGCTGTGCGGTGGCCAAGGGTGCCGAATACTTCTGCTCGTACGTGGTCTCGATCATCCAGGAGGACAAGGCGTTCGGCGAAAGCGACGAGGCCCGCAAGGCGGCGCTGCGCCGCGGCGGCCTGAAGGTCTACACCACGCTGGACTACGACCTGCAGAAGGCCGCGCGCGAGGCGATCTCGGTCGTTCCCGCCCACGTCGACTACATGAAGCTCGGCGCCTCGGGGGTGCAGGTCGAGGTGGGCACGGGACGCGTCCTGTCGATGGTGCAGAACACCGGCTACAGCCCCACGGGCGGTCAAGAGGGCAAGACCCCGGTCAACTACAACGTCCGTGAGACCAACGGCGGCGGTATCGGGCACCCGGCCGGATCGACCTACAAGGTGTTCAGCCTCATCAACTGGATGGAGCAGGGCCACTCGGTCAACGAATACCTCAACGGCCGCATCGGCAAGAAGACGGTGGAGACCTGCGACGGCGCCACCGCCTCAGTGGAGTCCGACAACAGCGGTCGCGCCGGACACATCGGCAACTTCGAGAACAACCCCGGCTACACGGGATCGATCTACCGGTTCACCGTCGACTCGCTGAACTCGGGCTTCCTCGCCATGGGCGAGAAGATCTCGGTGTGCAGCACCAACCGCACGGCGATGAAGCTCGGCGTGGCCTACGGCGACGGCAGCCCGCTGGACTCCGAGAACCACCCCTACGACGTGCTCGGCTCGAAGAACGTCGCGCCGATCGACATGGCCGCCGCCTACGCGGCGATCGCCTCCAACGGCATCCTGTGCGAGCCCAAGGCGATCGACAAGGTCGTGAACTCGGACGGCGAGGAGATGCCGCTGCCCGAGACCAAGTGCGAACGGGTCCTGAGCGAGGCGGTCGCCTCCACGGCCGCGTACACGCTGCAGGGGGTCATGAACGGTACCGGTGTGGGCGCACGCACGTTCGACGGGACGCCCATCTTCGGCAAGACCGGTATCCACGAGTACGAGCACACCTGGATGGACGGCTCGTCCACCGAGGTGGCCACCGTGGTCTGGGTCGGCAACGTCGAGGGCTTCGTGAAGCTCTACCCGTACTACGCGAGCGGCTGGCAGCTCTCGCGCATCCGCAACTCGATCTGGCCGAACATGCAGCGGGCCGCGAACGCGAAGTACGGCGGCGACCGCTTCCCGGAGCCGGATTCCGCGCTGACCAAACGCACCTACGTCACGCTGCCGAACGTCATCGGCATGGATGAGGACGACGCCGTCGACACGCTCAAGGGGGCCGGCTTCGATGTCCGGGTCGGCGACCCCGTGGACGCGTCGGAGGCCCCGGGCACGATCGTCGAGCAGGATCCGGGCGCCGGGCGCGTCGTCGGCGGCACCACCGTCACGATCTACCCGAGCAACGGCGAGGGTGCCACGATCCCGGCCGTCAACGGCTCGCCGAGGGACGCCGTGGCCCAGCTGCGGGCCGCCGGCTTCTCGAACATCGAGCAGCAGTGCACCGAGACCGAGGGCGCGCCACGCGAGGGTGTCGTCACCGGCACCGACCCCGCGGCGGGCACCACGACGAGCCGCGACACGACGGTCACGATCCAGTACCAGAGCGAGAACTGCCGCGGCGACGACCGCGAGCGTCCCGGTCGCCCGTGACCGGCGACCACCGCACCGCCCCCGTGAGCCCGTGGCTCGTGGGGGCGGCCGCTGTGGGCGCCGTGGGCGTGGGCGCGGCGGTGTGGGGCATCGGCATCGAACGGTTCCTGTTCACGGCGCGGCGCCACGAGCTGCCGATCCTTCCCGCCGGCTCCCCTCGCCTGACCGTGCTGCACCTGTCCGACGCGCACATGGCGCCCTGGCAGCGCCGTAAGCAGCGCTGGATCGCGGACCTGGCCGACGAGGTGCAGCCCGACCTGGTGATCAACACCGGTGACAACCTCGGCCACACCGGTGGGCTCTCCGGCATCCGCTCGGCGTTCGCACCGCTGCGCGGCGTGCCCGGGTTCTATGTGCACGGCTCGAACGACGTCATCGGACCGACCGCCCGCAACCCCCTGAAGTACCTGACGGGGCCGTCCGAGGGCACCTACTCCGCGACGGTGCTGGACACCGACGCGATGGACGCGTTCTTCACCGATGAGCTCGGCTGGCACCGTCTGAACAACGCGGCCGCTGCCGTCGAGATCGCCGGCCTGACCCTGGGCGCATTCGGCGTGTCCGACGCCCACCGCGATTGGGACGAACTCGACGCGTTGCCGGCCGCCGTCAACGCGCTGCCCGGCGACCGGGCGCTGACGATCGGCGTCACCCACGCCCCGTACCGGCGCGTGCTCGACCGCTTCGTGGAGCTCGGCGGGGATGCGATCTTCGCCGGCCACACCCACGGCGGGCAGGTGCGCATCCCGTTCTCGCCGTCCGCACTCGTGGCCAACTGCGACATCCCGCTCGATCAGGCACGGGGACTCAGCACCTGGACGGCCGCCGGCCGCAGCGTCCCGCTCAACGTCAGCGCGGGGCTCGGGCACTCCATCTACGCGCCGGTCCGGTTCGGATGCCGGCCCGAAGCGTCGGTGCTGACCCTCACCGCTGCGGCGTGACCGGGCGCCCCGTCGCTCGATTCGGAATCGAGCGCGCGAGAGGGTAGACTCTCAGGGTTGCCAACGGGGTGTGGCGCAGCTTGGTAGCGCGCTTCGTTCGGGACGAAGAGGCCGCAGGTTCAAATCCTGTCACCCCG
Source organism: Microbacterium pollutisoli (assembly GCF_053586795.1). Taxonomy (NCBI): domain Bacteria; kingdom Bacillati; phylum Actinomycetota; class Actinomycetes; order Micrococcales; family Microbacteriaceae; genus Microbacterium; species Microbacterium pollutisoli. Next base: position 315,825 of record NZ_JBNYWT010000003.1, on the reverse strand, counting down.
ACCAGTCAAGAGGCTCCGCCCGGTCCGCCGGACGGAGCCTCTCGTCTGATCTCCGCGAACACGAGAGGCCGCGCATGAGCACAGTCCGTCTTGTCGCCTTCGATCTGGACGACACCCTCGCTCCGTCCAAGAGCGCCATCACGCCGCGCATGGGCGAGCTGCTGCTCGCGCTGGCCGAGCGGGTCGAGGTCGCGGTCATCTCCGGCGGGCAGCTGCTGCAGTTCCAGACCCAGGTGGTCGACCGTCTGCCGGCCGCGGACGCCGGCATCCTCGCGCACTTCCACCTGCTGCCCACGTGCGGCACCCAGTACTACCGGCTCAGCCCCGACGGCGTCGAGACCGTGTACGCGCACGCGCTCAGCGACGACGAGAAGCAGCGCGCGCTCACCGCCGTCGAGGAGGAGGCCCGCCGGCTGGGGCTGTGGGAGAGCAAGACCTGGGGCGACATCCTCGAGGACCGCGGCTCACAGATCACGTTCTCGGCGCTCGGGCAGACCGCCCCGCTCGAGGCGAAGAAGGCGTGGGACCCCACCGGCGAGAAGAAGAACGCGCTGCGCGACGCGGTGGCCGCCCGCATCCCCGACCTCGAAGTGCGTTCCGGAGGCTCCACCTCGGTGGACATCACCCAGCGCGGCATCGACAAGGCCTACGGCATGCGCCGGCTGGCCGAGCAGACCGGCATCCCCCTCGACGACATGCTGTTCGTCGGCGACCGGCTCGACGAGCACGGCAACGACTACCCCGTGCTCGCGATGGGCGTGACCTGCCACGCGGTCACCGGCTGGGAGGACACGATCACGTTCCTCGAGGACCTCATCCCGACGCTGCCCGCGCGCTGACCGGCCCTCCGACCGCCACGGGGACGAGCGACTGCAGCTGCGTCACGTGGCGCGGCTCCAGCTCGGCCAGCGACGACACGCCCAGCAGCTTCATCGTGCGCTCGATCTCGCTGCGCAGGATGTCGATCGTGCGGTCCACGCCGGCGCGCCCCCCGGCCATGAGCCCGTACAGGTACGCACGGCCGATGAGCGTGAACTTCGCGCCCAGCGCAACCGAGGCCACGATGTCGGCGCCGTTCATGATGCCGGTGTCGACCATGATCGTCGCATCCTTGCCGACCTCGCGCACCACCTGCGGCAGCAGCCGGAACGGCACCGGCGCACGGTCGAGCTGTCGTCCACCGTGGTTGGACAGCACGATACCGTCCACTCCCAGGTCGACGAGCTTCTTCGAGTCGGGCACGTTCTGCACCCCCTTCACGACGATCTTGCCCGGCCACAGCGACCGGATCACCTCGAGGTCCTCATAGCTGATGGTCGGGTCCATCGCGGCGTCGAGTAGCTCCCCCACCGTGCCGCCGGTCGTGGTCAGCGACGCGAACTCCAGGCTCGGCGTGGTGAGGAAGTCGAACCACCACCACGGCCGCGGGATCGCGTTGATGATGGTGCCCAGGGTCAGCTGCGGCGGGATCGAGAACCCGTTGCGCTTGTCGCGCAGGCGGGCGCCGGCCACCGGGGTGTCGACGGTGAACATGAGCGTGTCGAACCCGGCATCCGCGGCCCGCTGCACGAGACCGTACGAGATCTCCCGCTCGCGCATCACGTACAGCTGGAACCAGTTGCGTCCGTGCGGGTTGGCGGCGCGGACGTTCTCGATCGAGGTCGTGCCGAGCGTGGACAGGGTGAACGGGATGCCGGCGGCACCGGCGGCCGACGCCCCCGCCACTTCGCCCTCGGTCTGCATGAGGCGGGTGAATCCGGTCGGGGCGATGCCGAACGGCAGTGCGGAGGGGCCGCCGAGGATCTCGGTGGACATGTCGACGTTCTCGGCCGGGCGGAGGATGTCGGGGTGGAACTCGATGTCCTGGAACGCCTGCCGCGCGCGGGCCAGCGACAGCTCGCCCTCCGCGGCGCCGTCGGTGTAGTCGAACGCGGCCTTGGGCGTGCGCCGCTTCGCGATCGTGCGCAGGTCGTCGATCGTCAACGCGGCGCCCAGGCGGCGCTTCTTGCCGTTGAACTCGGGCTTCTTGAACTGCATGAGCTCGAGCAGTTCGGAGATCTGGGGCAGCTGGCGCTGGACCATGGGGTTCCTTCCTGGATGCCGGATCAGCCGCGCAGGCCGGTCGCGGCGAGATAGCCGGTGATGTGGGTGCGGACGCGCTCGCGCGCGGTGGCGGCGTCCTGCTGGTCGATGGCGTCGAGGATGCCGTGATGCTCGTGCTGCAGATGCCGGGAGGCCTCGTCCCAGTCGGCGAGCAGGTCGGCGCCCGAACGCACGTAGCCTTCGATGACCGAGCGCAGCCCGTTCATCGTGGCCGAGACGATCTGGTTGCCCGCCGCGTCGGCCAGCGCCAGGTGGAACTGGGCGTCGAGGGCGAGGAACTCGTCGCGGGTGAGATCCTCGGCATCCAACGCGGCCAGGGTGGCCCGGACGGCCGCCAGATCGGCATCGGGGGCTGCGGCGAGGTGGGCGACGGCCCAGTCCTCCAGGAGCAGTCGGGTCTCGACGACGTCGTCGATCGGGAAGCCCTGCGCGGCGACCTGGAGGCGCAGGAACTGCGCGAGGCCGCCCGCGGGCGTGGCGATGATGATCGCGCCGGAGGTCGGCCCGGAGCCGGTGCCGGTGCGGATCAGGCCCATGACCTCGAGCACGCGCAGCGCCTCACGCACGCTCGAGCGGCCGACGCCGAGGGTCGCGGACAGTTCCCGCTCGGGCGGGAGGTGGTCACCGGGGCCGAGCGTGCCGTTGAGCAGATCGCTCTCGATCTTCTCCAGCACGACGCGCCAGGCGCGCGGGGTGGGTGTGTCGGTCATCGACATCCTTCCTGATGTCGGACCACACTAGTCGCCCATGGTCTGACCACGCAACTCGTCGTGGCCGGTGCTTTCAGCGCAGGCGGCCGCCGGACTCCTCGAGGTAGCAGCGCGCGCACATCGACTCGTACGTGACGCGATCGGCCGACAGCTCGTCGATCGCGACCTGGTCGCCGTCGAACACGAACCGGCCCCCGACCAATCGCGCGTTGAACAGAGCCTTGCGGCCACAGCGGCAGATGGTCTTGAGCTCCTCGAGCGTGTGCGCGAGTTCGAGGAGGCGCGCCGAGCCCGGGAAGGCGCGGGTCTGGAAGTCGGTGCGGATGCCGTAGGCCAGCACCGGGATGCCGTCTTCGACCACGATCCGCAACAGGTCGTCCACCTGCGCGGGGGTGAGGAACTGCGCCTCGTCGATGAGCAGGCAGGCGACGTCGGGTCGGGATCCCGTGGCCGCGGATTCCGGGATGAGGGCGTCCTCGGCGCGGTCCTGCACCCGGCGGCGGTGCTCGGCGAACAGGGCGCGCACATCGTCGTCCGGCCGGATGAGGAAGTCGACGACGCGTTCGACGCCGAGGCGGCTGGAGATGCGATCGGCACCCTTGGTGTCGATCTCGGGCTTGGCCAGCAGCACATGCTGCCCGCGCTCCTCGTAGTTGTAGGCGGCCTGCAGGAGTGCCGTGGACTTCCCGGAGTTCATCGCGCCGTAGCGGAAGTACAGTTTGGCCACCGGACGAGTCTACTGACCGCTGCGCGCGGTCCGGCCGCCGGTCAGGGCCGCTCCCACGGCTCGATGCCCCCGGGTCTGACGACGAACGTGTCGGCCGCGGTCGGGGTCTGTGGCAGCCGGGTGAGCCAGGCCGGGTCGCGGGCGGCGACCTTGCGCCGCAGGTGCTCCGCCTCGTAGGCCAACTGACCGTCGGTGACCGGGATGGCCGGCGTCCCGGCATCCGGTCGCGCGATGCGCGCGGCGTCGAAGCGGTACCCGCGCGCGGTGGCCTCCGCGTGCAGACCGCCGAGGAAGTGACCGATGGCGCCGAGCGGATCGGCCGCGGCGCGGAACCGCTCGAGCTGCGGATGGCGCGTGTAGCCGCGGGTGTGGCCGGCGAGCACCTTCTGCGCGAGCAGGCCCTCCCGCCAGCAGGCGACGAGAGCCGCGCGATCGAGGATCGCAGGGTGCAGGGACCACAGTCGCATCGTCGTGGGCGGCCTCAGCGTCCGCCGATGCCGCCGCCTCCCCCGCCACCGCCGGAGAATCCGCCGCCGGACGATCCGCCCGACGAGGACCATCCGCTGCTGGAGGAGCTCCACGACGACCCCGATCCCCCGGCCCGCGAGACGGGGGTGGCCGCCAGGTGACCGACCGACGACGAGGCCCGGGCCAGCGACCGCGACGAGATGACGTCGAACAGCACGGCCCGCTGCGCGGCCTGTGCGGCCGGCAGCTCGGCGCGGATGACCTTCGCCCACTCGTCCTCCATGCCGAACAGCACCGCGTACGGCAGCAGCCGCTCGTACACGTTGACCACGCTGCCGGGGCTGTCGTCGCCGTACCGGCGGCTTCCGGCGCTGACGAGGTCGGCCGTCTGCGGCGCCTGGGCCGCCCGGAGCCGCTCTTCCTCGGCCAGGCCGAGGTACTGCCTGATGCCGTCGAGCTCATGGGCGTGCATACCCCCGGCGACGGTGAGCACCGTCTCGGGCATGCGGATGGCGAACGCGGCGAGGAATGCGAGCGCGCACGCGATCATCCCGGCCAGGATGATCCCGTCGGGCACGACCGTCTCCCCGAGGTCGCGCAGCAGGAACCAGGCCGTCAGCACCGCGCCGAACATGACCCCGGTCCGCAGCCGGCCGGCCCACGCGGGACGCTTCGCGCGATATCCGCGCTGCACGGTGAACTCGTCGATGCGGCGCACGTACGTCACAGCACGCTGCGGCGGGGACGCGGTGAAGTCGGCGAGACCCACGCGCGCACCGGCCTGCGCGGTGCGCCCGAACAGCGTCTGCACGACGCGGCGGTCGTCGGCATCGAGACCGGTCGGGTCGACGAGCACGAGCTCGAAGTCCTCGGGGTCGTCCCGGTCACCGGTGCCGTGGATCTCGATGACGTCGCGCACCGCCAGGTCGACGGTGTGGGCGGCGAGGGCCCGGGCCGGGACATCGAGCACCCCGGCCGACAGTGTCAGGGACTCGTCGTCGGCGGGGGTGTACCGCACGACGACGGGCGTGCGGTCGGGGTTGCGCCGCAGCATCCATCGCACGAGCAGCAGCAGCGGCAGGCCGAGGACGGCCACGGCCAGCCCGAGCACCGGGAGGATCCACTGCCACCACGGGTAGGCCGGCGGTGGCGGCGCGGTCGGGGCGGCGAAGGTCCCCGGCGTGAACCCCAGCGCGACGGTGACGTTCTCGTCGGCGCCCAGCCCCGTCGCGTGCGCGGTGAACGACACGGCACCGGCAGCGGAGGCGCCGTGCCACGAGGCCCACGACGCCGCGTCGTACGGCCACTGCGCGCCGGTCTCCGGGCCGGCGATCTCACACGCCTCGGTCGAGCCCTCCGGGCCCTGGTAGCAGGATGCCGCGCCGTCGAGCAGGCCGGCAGCGGCCGAGCCCACCACGTGCACGGTGATGTCGGCACGGTCGACCGGCTGCGGATGGTCGGTGCCGACGGTGTCCCAGTAGAACTCCTCCGTGCCGGAGTCGGAGCCGGTGTCGGCATCGGGGTCGGGGAACCGCACGACGACGTCGCTCATGGTGTACCGGAACGTGTACTCCTGCACGCCGTGCACGTACGAGTCGTCGCCGGTGAGCACGTAGATCCAGTCGTCGTCCTCCTCGGTCCACCACGGCACCGCCGCACCGTCCGGTCCGGTGACCGACACGACCTCGGTGTCCAGGTCGATGCCCGACTGGGTCTTGGGCAGGGTGCGCACGAGGCCCTTGTTCTGGTCGAACTCCGGGAAGACGGCCACGAGCGTCTCCACGACGTACAGCTGCGAGCGCTGGTCGGCCGAACGGCTCAGGAAGTAGTCACCGGTGAACGACTCGAAGGTGAAGTCGTCGACGTCGGCGTGGGCGGTGGATGCCGGCAGCCACACCAGCAGCGCCGTGAGCAGCGCGGCGGCCAGCGCCACCGGCATCCGCACGGCGCGGGTGAGCGTCGCTGGGCCCCGCATGCGTCAGACGTTGATGCCGAGTGCGGCGGCGGTGCGCCGCAACGAAGCGGCGGCGAAGTCCGGATCGGTGTTCAGCGTCTGGCCGTAGCTGGGGATGAGCTCGGTCAGCGTCGGCTTCCAGCCCTCGATGCGGTCGGGGAAGCAGGTGCTCAGCAGGTTGAGCATGATAGAGGCCGCCGTGGAGGCGCCCGGCGAGGCCCCCAACAAGGCGGCGATCGAGCCGTCGGCGGAGGTGACGACCTCCGTGCCGAACTGCAGCACGCCGCCCTTGTCGGGGTCCTTCTTCATCACCTGCGCGCGCTGGCCGGCCTGGATGAGCTCCCAGTCCTCGTCCTTCGCGGTGGGCATGAACACGCGCAGCGAGTCGACCTTCTTCGCGTGGTTCTTCAGCAGTTCGCCGACGAGGTAGCTGATCAGGCTCGGGTTGTCGATGGCGACCTTGAGCATCGGCCACAGGTTGCCCGGGCGCACCTGCGCGATGATGTCGGTGAGGCGCCCGTTCTTGAGGAACTTGGGACTGAACGTCGCGAACGGTCCGAACAGCAGCGACGCCTCGCCGTCGACTACCCGGGTGTCCAGGTGCGGCACCGACATCGGCGGGGCGCCCACCGAAGCCTGCGAGTACACCTTGGCCTTGTGCTGGGCGACGATGGCGGGGTTCGTGGTCTTCAGGAACTGGCCCCCGATGGGGAACACGCCGTACCCGGAGATCTCGGGGATGCGGGACTTCTGCAGCAGCTTGAGCGCCCAGCCGCCGGCGCCGACGAACACGAACCGTGCGGTGAGGCTGCCGGGGGTCTTGCCCAGGGCGTTGCGGTACGACACCTTCCAGGTGCCGTCGGACTGCTTCTTCAGGCCGCGCACCTCGCGGTTGGTGACGACCTCGACGCCGTCCTTCTTCAGGCCCTCGAACAGCTGGCGGGTGAGCGCGCCGAAGTCGACGTCGGTGCCGGCGGGCACGCGGGTGGCGGCGAACGGCTCGCCCTTGCGGCGGCGCTGCATGAGCAGAGGCGCCCACTGGTTGATGACGCGCGAGTCCTCGGAGTATTCGATGCCCGCGAACAGCGGCTGGTCCTTGAGCGCCTCGTAGCGCTTCTTCAGGTAGGCGACGTCCTTTTCGCCGCGCACGAATGTCATGTGCGGGGTGGCGTTGATGAACGTCGACGGCTCGTCGAGCAGGCCCTGCTCGACCCACGAGGTCCACAGCTGGCGGCTCTGCTGGAACTGCTCGTTGATCGAGATCGCCTTGGCCGGGTCGACCTCACCGTCGGGACCGGCAGGCATGTAATTCAGCTCGCAGAGCGCAGCGTGCCCGGTGCCGGCGTTGTTCCACGCGTTGGAGGATTCCAGAGCGACGTCGGACAGTCGCTCGCAGACGACGATCTTCCAGTCCGGCTGCAGCTGGTGCAGCAGCGTACCCAGGGTGGCACTCATGATGCCCCCACCGATCAGGACGACGTCGACTGGTTCACTCACAATGCACCAGTCTAGGCGTCGCCGCCGCTGTCCCCCGGCCGGCGGCTCCCCGGCATCCGCGAACTTTCGCCGATCTTGCGTGGCGAGCACTTTCGGCGGCGCAGCGGCGCCCGCGTCACTCCCGGCGGGGGTCAGCTGCCCCGTGGCACGCCGAGGGGTCAGCGGGCGACGCCGGCGCCGAGGCGCTGCGCGACGATCTCGGCGATCTGCACCGTGTTCAGCGCCGCGCCCTTGCGCAGGTTGTCGTTGCTGATGAACAGCACGAGTCCCTTGCCCTCGGGGGCGGACTGGTCGGCGCGGATGCGGCCGACGAAGCTCGGGTCCTTGCCCGCGGCGTGCAGCGGTGTCGGCACTTCTTCGAGCACGACGCCGGGGGCCTCGGCGAGCACCTCGCGCGCACGGTCGGGCGTGATGTCGCGCGCGAACTCGGCGTGGATCGACAGCGAGTGGCCCGTGAAGACGGGCACGCGCACGCAGGTGCCGGCCACGCGCAGGTCGGGCAGTTCCAGGATCTTGCGGCTCTCGTTGCGGAGCTTCTTCTCCTCGTCCGTCTCGTTCAGCCCGTCGTCGACGAGGTTGCCCGCCAGCGGGATGACGTCGAACGCGATGGGCGCGACGTACTTCTCCGGCTGCGGGAAGTCGACGGCGCTGCCGTCGTGGACGAGGTCGAGCGTGTGGCCCTGGGCGAGGACGCTCTCGACCTGGCCGAGCAGTTCCTGGGCGCCGGCCAGACCCGAGCCGGAGACCGCCTGGTAGGTGCTGACGATGAGCCGCTCCAGGCCGGCTTCGGTGTCGAGGGCCTTGAGCACCGGCATGGCGGCCATCGTGGTGCAGTTGGGGTTGGCGATGATGCCCTTGGGCAGGTTCTCTGTCGCATGCGGGTTGACCTCGCTGACCACGAGCGGGACCTCGGGGTCCATGCGCCAGGCGCTGGAGTTGTCGATGACCACGGCGCCGGCCTCGGCGAAGCGCGGGGCGTGGGCACGCGAGCCGGCCGCGCCGGCCGAGAACAGGGCGATGTCGATGCCGGCCGCATCGGCGGTGGCGACGTCTTCGATCACGACGGACTGTCCGGCGAAGTCGACGGTGCTGCCGGCGCTGCGGGCCGTGGCGAACAGCCGCAGTTCCCGGACGGGGAACGTGCGCTCGGCCAGAATCTCGCGCATGACCGTCCCCACCTGGCCGGTGGCGCCGACGATGGCGACGGAGAGTCCGGAGTCCGAGATACGGGTCATTGCGAGTATTCCTTACGGCGGTGCGGGTGGTGGGGTGCCCGAGCGGGCGGATGCCGCGAGTCTACCCGCGCCCGACCGGGCGACGGCCCGATGTGACGTCCGCGGACGGTCGGATGCCGGCGGATCACTGCCACCGGCATCCAGGGTCCGGATGCCGGCCCGCGATCAGCGGCCGGTGCCGGCGTGCACGACCGCTTCGACGTCCCCGTCGAGACCGTAGGCGGTGTGCACGACCCGTGCCGCCTCGGCCAGGTCGTCCCCACGGACGACGACCGAGATGCGGATCTCCGAGGTCGAGATCATCTCGATGTTCACGCCGGCGGTCGACAGCGCCTCGAACAGCGTGGCGGACACGCCCGAGTGCGAGCGCATGCCGGCGCCGACGACGGAGAGCTTGCCGATCTGGTCGTCGTGGACGAGGCTCTCGAACCCGACGCCGCCCTGCTCGGCTGCCAGCGCGCGCAGCGCCGTGGACGCCTCGGACTTGGGCAGGGTGAACGAGATGTCGGTGCGTCCGGTCGCCGCGGCGGACACGTTCTGCACGATCATGTCGACGTTGGCGCCGCTCTTGGCGACGATCTTGAAGATCTCCGCGGCCTTGCCGGGAACGTCCGGCACGCCGATGACGGTGATCTTGGCCTGGCTCATGTCGGTCGCGACACCCGCGACGATCGGCTCTTCCATCTCTTCTCCCTCGATGCCCTCCGGTGCGGTCATGCCGGGGCCGAGCACGTACGTGCCGGGGCCCGAGCTGAACGACGAGCGGGCGTGGATCATGACGCCGTGACGGCGGGCGTACTCGACCGCACGGATGTACAGGACTTTGGCGCCGTTGGCGGCGAGTTCGAGCATCTCCTCGGCGCCGACGGTGGACAGCTTGCGGGCCTGCGGCACCACGCGCGGGTCGGCGGTGAAGATGCCGTCGACGTCGCTGTAGATCTCGCAGACGTCGGCCTTGAGCGCGGCGGCCAGCGCCACGGCGGTCGTGTCGGATCCGCCGCGGCCGAGCGTGGTGATGTCGCGGGTGTCGGTGTTGAAGCCCTGGAAGCCGGCGACGATCACGATCGCACCCTCGTCGAGCGCCTCACGCACACGGGTGGGGGTGACATCGACGATGCGCGCCGAACCGTGGTCGGCGGTGGTGAGCATGCCGGCCTGCATCCCGGTGAACGAGCGCGCCTCGAAGCCCATCGAGTGGATAGACATGGCCAGCAGGGCCATCGAGATGCGCTCACCGCTGGACAGCAGCATGTCGAGCTCGCGCGGCGCCGGGATCGGCGACACCTTCGCGGCGAGGTCGAGCAGCTCATCGGTCGTGTCGCCCATCGCGCTGACGGCGACGACGACGTCGTCACCGGCGCGGCGCGCGTCGACGATGCGCTTGGCGACGCGCTTGATGCTCTCGGCGTCGGCGACGGACGAACCGCCGTACTTCTGGACGATCAGCGCCACGTGTAAAGCTCCCGGGAGACGGCCGGTTCAGCGACCGGCGGGTGCGCGGATGCCGCAACCCCACCAGACATTGTAAGGAGCGCGCGGGGCCGCCCCTTCCCATGTGACGTCGACGGCGTACCGTGGTGGCATGAGCTCCCTCGCAGACGATGTGTGGAACCGCGCCCTCGATCTGGAGTCGCCCGACGCCGCCGAGCGTCCCGGCGACGCGGCGCTGCTGACGGTCCTCACCTTCCACGGCCTGGTCATGAACGGCGGTCTGCTCGCCGCCGTCGAGCTGCACGCCAACGATCCCGTGTATCCGTCGGACGCGGTCGTGGAGGCGTACCGGTTCTTCGGTCTGGAATCGGCCGCCGGCGCGATCGACAACGCCGTGCTCGAAGAGCGCGACCTCGACGAGGAGAGCCGCGAAGAGGCCGAGCAGCGCATCGACGAGACCTACACGCTCGAGGACGAGGACATCGAGCACGCGCTCGAGACGGCACTGCGCAACGACCCCGACGCGTTCGCACCGCTGTGATGGCTGCGCGTCGCCGCGGCGTCTTCGCGTCGCTGACCGACATGGTGCGCCCGGCGCACTCCCCTGACGCCTTCACCGAGGCGCTGCCGATCATGGACGACGCACTGGCCGCACGCATCCTCGACCTGGCCGTGCGCATCGGCGAGTCGACGCTGGTCGCCGGCGCCCCCGCGAGCGAGGCGACCCTCACGATCGTGCGGGTCGCCGGGGCGTACGGCCTGCAACCGGTGCACGTCGAGGTCACCTACAACGCCATCACCGCGGCGCACCACCGGGCGGGAGCGGCGCGGCCGATCACGCTGCTGCGCGTCGTGCGCGCCTCGGTGCCCGACCACGACAAGCTGCAGCGGCTGCAGGCGCTGGTCGCCGAGATCCAGACCGGGCTGCCGGTGGATGCCGCGTACGAGCAGTACCGGGCCATCCGGCGCGCCCCGTTCCGCTATCCCCCCGTCGTCGTCATCGGCGCGCAGGCGCTGTTGGCGGTGGGCGTGGCCGTCATGTTCGGCGTGAACTGGCTGGGCATCGCCTTCGCGTTCCTCGGGGCGGGGATGGCGGCGCTGACGCAGTACGGCATGTCGAAGGCGCGCGTGCCGTTCTTCTTCAGTCAGATCGCGGGTGGGTTCGTGCTGACGATCGTGGCGGCCCTGGCGCCGCTGCTGCAGTTGACCGGGTGGCCGCCGGCCGCCGGCATCCGCCCGTCGGTGATCGTCGCGTCGGGCATCGTGCTGATGCTGGCAGGGCTCACGGTGGTGGGCGCGGCGCAGGACGCGATCGACGGGTTCGCGCTGACCGCGATGGGCCGCATCCTCGAACTGACCACGCACACGCTCGGTGTCGTGCTCGGCATCCTCGTCGGGCTCGAGACGGCGAAGCTCATCGGCCTGCCCATGGCCCCGCCCAGTGAGACGCTGCCGCTGGGGCCGCTGGGCCTGCAGTTCCTGGGGGCGGCGATCATCGCCGTGGCGGTCGCGGTGTTCAACGGCGCACGGTCGCGCATCGTCGTGGTGAGCCTGCTGCTGAGCGTGGTGGCGTGGACCGGGTTCCTGCTGGCGACGGCGCTGGGCTTCGACGTGGCGGCGGCCAGCGGCGTCGGGGCGTTCGCGGGCAGCTTCGTCGGCGTGCTGCTGGCGTTCCGGCTGCATGTGCCGTCGGTGGCGATCACGACGGCGGCGATCCTGCCGATGGTGCCCGGCGCCGCGGTGTTCCGCGGGCTGCTGAGTGTGGTGGAGTCCGGCGACGACACCACGATGCTGCTGGCCGGGTTCACGACGTTGACCTTCGCGGCCACGGTCGGCATCGCGCTGGCCGTCGGCGCGTCGCTGGGCATCTACCTCGGCCAGCCGCTGCGCGCGACGCTGGGCGGGGTGCGGCGCGCGCGGGCGCGCGTCCGGCCCTGACGGCGGGTGCTATGCGGACGGGGGCGCTGCGGTGGGCGGCACGCTGACGGGCATCTCGGGCAGGCGACGGCGCCGCGGGCGACCCCCGGTGGCGGCCAGCCAGCATCCGGCGATGACGAGCGGGAAGCCCAGCAGCAGGCCGGGGGTGAGCTGCTCCCCCAGGATGACGACGCCCAGTCCGATCGCGACGACCGGGTTGACGTAGGTGAACAGCGGCGCGCGCACCGGGCCGACCTCGCGGATGAGCGCGAAGAACCCGATGAAGGCGACGGCCGAGCACAGCACGCCGAGCGCCACGAGTGACACGGTGCTGCGGACGGTGGGCACCTCGTGCTGGGTCAGCAGGGCGATGGGCAGGTAGACCAGTCCGACCGCCAGCAGCGCCAGGCCGACGGAGGCCATCGACGAGACGCCTTTGAGCTTGGTCGCGATGATGAACGGTGCGATCGCGTAGAGGACGGCGGTCAGCAGCACCTCGCCGACGGCGAACATCGCGGCCGGGTCGGTGAGGATGCCCAGGCCGGGTCCAGCCACGGTGACCGCGACACCGCCGAACCCGATCAGCAGGCCGAGCGCCCGCACCGGGGTGAACGCCGAGCGATCGCCGCGCAGGAGCGCGATGATCGCGGCGAACAGGGGGACGGTGGCCACCAGCAGGCCGGTGGTGCCGGAGGGGATGGTCTGCTCGGCGTGGCTGAGCAGGAAGAACGGCCCGGCCATCTCGATGGCGCCGAACGCGAGCACCCACGGCCACACGCGCAGCGCGGGGCCCAGCGTCCGGCGGCGGATCGCGATCGGCAGCAGGATCGCCGCCCCCAGCAGGGTGCGGCCGGCGACCACCGCGGCCGGGGAGAAGCTGTCGACGGCCTCGCGGATGAACAGGTATGGGATGCCCCACAGCACCGCCATCGCCGCGTAGAGCAGCCAGGCCCGCCCGGAGACGGCGGCCATCACACGTTGCGGCGCCCCTCGAAGGCGCGACCGAGCGTCACCTCGTCGGCGTATTCGAGGTCGCCGCCGACGGGAAGCCCCGACGCCAGCCGTGTGACACGGATCTCCAGGGTGTGCAGCAGACGGCTCAGGTAGGTGGCCGTCGCCTCGCCCTCGAGGTTGGGGTTGGTGGCCAGGATGACCTCCTGCACGGTGCCGTCGGCCAACCGTTGCATGAGCTGGGCGATGCGCAGGTCGTCCGGCCCGACCCCGGCGATGGGGCTGATGGCCCCGCCGAGGACGTGGTAACGGCCGCGGAACTCGCGGGTGCGCTCGATCGCGGCGACGTCCTTCGCGTCTTCGACGACGCAGATGAGCGAGTCGTCGCGGCGCGGGTCACGGCACACGGCGCAGCGCTCCTGCTCGGAGACGTTGCCGCACAGCTCGCAGAACCGCACCCGTTCGCGCAGCTCGCCAAGCAGCTGCGACAGGCGGGTCACGTCGAAGGTGGGGGTCTGCAGGATGTGGAACGCGATGCGCTGCGCCGACTTCGGGCCGATGCCGGGAAGGCGCCCGAACTCGTCGATGAGATCCTGGACGATGCCGTCGTACATGGGCTAGTTGAACCTCGTCGGGGGTGTGTAGGGCTCTTCACGGAGGAATGTCGCGCCGAGCATCTGGCGGACGACGGCTTCGCCGACCCGCTCGATGCCGCCGTTGCGGGTGGGCCGGGAGGCGGGCGGTTGCGCTGCAGGACGCTCGACCACGACCGGGGCCCGGGGAGGTACGGGCGCGTCGAAGTCTTCGGGCGGCGGCGCATCGTCGTCGTAGGGGCCGGGTTCAGGTTCGGTGACGACCGCGCCGTCGCGGGGCGAGGGCGTGGGGTCCCAGGCGGCGCGGGCCGCGTCCTCGGGTTCGTCGTCGACGGCGAGGCCCGGGCCGGCAGGGGCGGTGTCGGAACCGGGGATGGTGGCGACGGCCCATTCGGTCACGGGCGCGGCGGCCGGTGCCGACGCGTGCGGGCCGGGGCGGGCGGGCGAAGCGGGCTGCGCGGTGTGCGGCCGTGCGGGCGCCGACGGGGCCGGTGCGGCGGCGGGTGCGGCCGCAGCCGGCGGGCTCGCGCGCTGAGGCGACGGCGCCGAGGGCGCACTGTGCGAGCCGGCGAGCGTAGACGGGGGCGCCGCCGTGTGCGCGTTCGCGGACGCGGAGGGGTATCCCGCTGCGGGGGCGGCGTCGGTGGGTGCCGCGCCGCCGGGCCCCGGTGCAGGAGGTGCGGGCCCGGACGCCGCACCTGCCTGTGCGGGTGCGTCGCCTGCAGGTCCGCTCGAGACGGGGGCGGGTCGGCCGGGGGTGCCGGTCTGGTCGGCCGGCGGGTGGAGGGGCGCGTGTGCCGGCCCTGAGGAGGGCTCCTCTGGGTTCGGCGGCGCCGGCTGGTCGCCGGCCGACGCGGCGGGCAGCGACCCGGGCGGGGCGGGCGCCGGATCGGCGTCGTGGCGCGCGATGTACTTGACCCGCACGCCGAGCACGGACTGGATCGCGCCGCGCAGGTCTTCACTCGGGCCCTTGCCCGCGTTGAGCTTCTTGAACGCCGCGACGTCGGCCTGGCTCTGGAACGACAGCGTCAGCACGTCGTCGCTCGTGTACGCGACCGGACGGGCCGCGCTGGCGATCATCCACGACGAGCGACTGACCGGCTCGAGCCGGTTGAGGATCTCGGTCCACGCGTCGCGCACCTGCATGAGGGTGAGCGGTCCGGCCGGCAACGGATGCGCCGGCGGGGCCGAGGCCGGTGCGCCGTGGTCGCCGGGGGTGGCCGGCGCAGATCCGTCCGTCGCGGCGGCGGGAACTCCAACCGGCATTCCTGCACCGGCGCCACCCGCACCGCCGGCGGGAACGCCAGCACCCGCACCGCCCGCAGGCGCAGCACCGGCACCACCCCCACCGATGCCACCGGCAGACGCAGCGCCGGCCGCGGCCCCCGCGGCACTACTGGCACCCGCGACACCACCCGCACCCGCGGCTGCGGCACCGCCGGCCGCCGGCACACCGGCATCCGTCGCCGCGAGCACGCGGGCGACCATGAGCTCGAGCTGCAGCCGGGGGCTGGTCGCGCCGCTCATCTCGTCGAGGGTCGCGACCACGAGGTCGGCGATGCGCGAGAGCCGGTCGGTGCCGAAGACGGCCGCCTGCACCCCCATGCGCTCGAGCTCGTCGGCCGGCATCCCGCGCAGCACAGCGGCGGCGCCGTCACCGGTCGCCGCGACGATGATGAGGTCACGCAGCCGCTCGAGCAGGTCGTCGACGAAGCGCCGCGGGTCCTGCCCGGTCTGCACGACGCGATCGACGGCGGCGAAGGCGGCCGCAGCGTCGCGCGCACCGAACGCGTCGACCACCTCGTCGAGCAGCTCGGCGTGCGTGTACCCGAGCAGCGCGACCGCGCGCTCGTAGCGGACCACGGCCTGGGTGTCGTCGGTCGAGGGCTCCGAGCCGGCGATAAGCTGGTCGAGCAGCGACAGGGTGTCGCGCGGCGAACCCCCACCGGCGCGCACGACCAGCGGCAGCACCCCGGGCTCGACCTGCACGCCCTCGGCGGCGCAGAGCTGCTCGACGTACTCGAGCATGGGACCGGGAGCGACAAGGCGGAACGGATAGTGGTGGGTGCGCGACCGGATCGTCCCGATGACTTTGTCGGGCTCGGTCGTCGCGAAGATGAACTTCACGTGCGCGGGGGGCTCTTCGACGAGCTTCAGCAGGGCGTTGAAGCCCTGCGCCGTGACCATGTGGGCCTCGTCGAGGATGAAGATCTTGAACCGGTCGCGCGCCGGGGCGAACACGGCCCGCTCCCGCAGGTCGCGCGCGTCGTCGACACCGTTGTGGCTGGCCGCGTCGATCTCGACGACGTCGAGCGAACCGCCGCCCGCGCGGCTGAGTTCGACGCAGCTGTCGCACGTGCCGCACGGCGTGTCGGTGGGACCGGCCGCACAGTTGAGACACCGAGCCAGGATGCGCGCCGACGTCGTCTTGCCGCAGCCGCGCGGACCCGAGAACAGGTACGCGTGACCGACACGGTCGCTGCGCAGCGCCGTCATCAGCGGCTCGGTGACCTGCGACTGTCCGATCATCTCGCCGAAGGACTCCGGGCGGTAGCGGCGGTACAGAGCTGTGGTCACCCTGACAGACTACGGCCTGCCGCCGACACCGTTCCCGGTTCCCGTCCCCGCCGGCGCGCGCCGGTCACGAGTCGACGCCGAGATTGCCCTCCTCGACCGGCACCGCCTCGATCCCGCCGATCGTCTCGCCGATGACGGGGATGCTGGTGGTCGCCGTGGAGACCGGCACCGACGCCGACAGCCGGGTGCCGTCCTCGCGCAGCGCCTGGCCGATGTCGCTGAGGGTGGGCCGGCCGGCCAGCCGCGGACCCTGCCCGTCCAGCGGCACGGTCACCGTCTCGCCCGCAGCCACGGTGTACTTCTCCCCGCGCACGCTGAACTCGACCGGTTCGTCGACGGCGTCGACACCCGGCGCGGGCGTGCCCACGACGGTCAGCTCGTCGGCGGTCACGGTGACCGTCAGCTGCATGTCCCGCCACCGCAGCTTGTACGACAGCGAGGGCCATTCGGCGGGCAGCCGCGGGTCGAAGCTCAGCTCGCCGCTGTAGTCGCGCATGCCGCCGAACCCGCTGACCAGGGCGCCCCACACCCCACCGGCAGAGGCCACGTGGGCCCCGTCGGCGGCGTTGCGGTGGATGTCCTCGAGATCGACGAACGCCGACTCGCGGAAGTACTCCAGAGCCAGGTCCTGGTACCCCACCTCGGCCGCCAGGATCGACTGCACGACCGCCGACAGCGACGAGTCGCCGGTGGTCAGCGGGTCGTAGTACTCGAAGTCGGCGAGCTTCTCCTCGTCGGTGAAGTGGTTCCCCTGCAGGAACAGGGCGAGCACCACGTCGGCCTGCTTGAGCACCTGGTACCGGTAGATCACCAACGGGTGGAAGTTCAGCAGCAGCGGATGCTGCTCGGGCGGCGTGTTCTCGAGGTCCCAGACCTCCTTCTCGAGGAAGACCGCATCCTGCGGGTGGATGCCGAGCCCCTCACTGAAGGGGATGTGCATGGCCTCGGCCGCGGCATCCCAGGCATCGGCCTCGTTCGGATCGAGGTCGAGGCGGGCGGCCATGGCGCGGTACTCGTCGGGCGCGTAGTCGGCCATCTCGCGGACCACCCGCGCGGCCGCCCGCAGATTGAACCGGGCCATCACGTTCGTGAACAGGTTGTCGTTGACGACGGTGGTGTATTCGTCGGGGCCGGTCACGCCGTGGATGTGGAACACCTCGGTGCCGAAGTCCTCGTTGAAGCGCCAGAACCCGAGCGTCGCCCACAGCCGCGCGGTCTCGACGAGGATGTCGACGCCTTCCTTGTCGAGGAAGTGCAGGTCATGGGTCGCGCGCACGTACTTGGCGACCGCGAAGCTGACGTCGGCGTTGATGTGGTACTGCGCGGTGCCGGCGGCGTAGTAGGCCGACGCCTCCTCACCGTTGATGGTGCGCCACGGGAACAGGGCACCCGCCTCGTTGAGCTGGGCGGCGCGGCGCCGGGCGGCCGGCAGCATGTGGTACCGCATGCGCAGCGCGTTGCGCGCCCACTGCGGCGTCGTGTAGGTGAGGAACGGCAGCACGTACACCTCGGTGTCCCAGAAGTAGTGGCCGCTGTACCCGGAGCCGGTGAGCCCCTTGGCGGGCACGCCGCTGCCGTCGGCGCGTGCGGCGGCCTGCGCGAGCTGGAAAATGCACCACCGGATCGCCTGCTGCAGCCCGTCGTCGCCGGCGACCTGCACGTCGGAGCGTTCCCAGAAGTCGCGGCACCACGCCTCCTGCTCCTCGAACTGGAACTCGGCACCCTCCAGCCGCGCCCGGTCGAGCGTGCGGCGCCCCCGGTCGACGAGTTCGCGGGCCGGTACGCCGCGCGAGCTGTGGTAGCTGACGAACTTCGTGACGGTGATGGGCACGCCCGCCTTCGCCTGCACGCGGAACACGTTCTTGGCGATGTCGGGCTCGATGAGGGTGCGCGCGGTGTACTCGTTCGCGGTGTCGATCTCGTGGTCGGCGACCACCGCCACGGTCATACCGGAGTGGGACACGCGGTACGACAGCACCGAGCGCAGCCCCTCCTGCCAGTATTCGACCGGCTGCAGGACGCGCTCTTCGATCGATTCGGCCTTGCGCGGATCGAAGGCGGCCGCGGCGGTCGGCGCGCTGGCGTGCGGGGCGTTGCCGCCGTACACGTCCTCGCCGTCCTGGCGGTTGATGAGCTGGCAGTTGATCACGACCGGCGCGTCGGCGTTGAGCACGGTGACCGTGACACGCATGACCGCCAGGTGCCGCTCTTCGAAGGACACCATGCGCTCGAAGTCCAGCACGACGTCCTTGCCGCTGGGTGTGGTCCACCGCATGTGCCGGGTCAGCACGCCCTTGCGCATGTCGAGCACGCGCTCGTACTCCCGGAAGTCGGCGACGTCGAACGCGAGCGGCTCGTCGTCGACGTAGACGCGCATCACCTTCGCGTCGGGGGCGTTGATGATGGTCTGCCCGGTCTCCGCGAACCCGTACGCCTGCTCCGCGTGGCGGATGGGGAACGTCTCGTGCAGGCCGTTGATGAACGTGCCGTGCTCGTGCGCATGCCGCCCCTCGGGCGGGTTGCCGCGCATGCCGAGGTAGCCGTTGCCGACGGCGAACAGCGTCTCGGTCAGGCCGACGTCGTCGATCGACATGCGCGTCTCGACCAGGCGCCAGGGGTCTACGGGAAAACGGTCGCGATCCACGATGCTCCTTAGCGGTGCGGGGGCTTGTCAGGGGACGAACGCCGACAGGTCGTCGACGACGAGGTCGGCTCCGGCGGCGGTCAGGATCTCGGCACCCGCGCCACGATCGACGCCGATGACGAGGCCGAATCCGGCGGCGGCGGCCGACTGCACGCCGGAGTGCGCGTCCTCGACGGCGGCGCTGCGGGCGGGGTCGACGCCCAGCATCCGGGCAGCCTCGCGGAAGACGTCGGGCGCAGGCTTGGAGGGGAGGTGGTCGCGCTCGGCGATCACGCCGTCCATGATCACGGGGAACCGGTCACGGATGCCGGCGACGGTCAGCACGTCGACCGCGTTCTTCGAGCTGGAGACGACGGCGACCGGCACGCCCGCGGCCTGCAGGACGTCCAGCAGCGCGAGCGAGCCCGGGTACGGCGCGATTCCGATCTCGCCGAGCACCTTCTCGAACGCCGCGTTCTTGCGGTTGCCGATGCCGCACACGGTGTCGGCGGTCACCGGATCGGACGGGTCGCCCCACGGCACCTCGACCGAGCGCGAGCGCAGCAGGCTCGCCACGCCGTCGTACCGCTTCTTGCCGTCGAGGTAGAGGAAGTAGTCGCGTTCGGTGTACGGCGGCTCGATGTCCCACGCCGTGAACAGCTCGGTGAACATCGCCTGCCAGGCGTACATGTGCACCTCGGCCGTCGGCGTCAGCACACCGTCGAGGTCGAAGAGGACGCCGTCGTACGTCGTCAGGTCGGGGAGCTGGTCGACTGTCACGGTCTCAGCGTAACCGCCGTCCGTCGTGGCCACGAGCCGAGCGCGAGGGGGTGGATGCCGGTGTTCAGCCGGCCACCGACATGGTCTGCCGGGCGATCTCCAGCTCCTCATCGGTGGGCACCACCAGGACGGTGACCGCCGAGTCGTCGGTGGAGATCACGCGGATGCCACGGCCCGGCGCCGCGTTCCGCTCCGGGTCGAGCACGACCCCGGCGTAGCCCAGCGTCTCGACGGCCGCGGCGCGCACCGCCGGGGAGTTCTCCCCCACCCCGGCGGTGAACGAGATGACATCGGCGCCGCCGAGCTGGGCGAGGTAGGCGCCCAGGTACGCGCGCAGCCGGTGGACGTACACGTCGAAGGCGAGGGACGCGTCGGGATCGCCGGCATCGCGGCGCTGCTGGATGTCGCGCATGTCCGAGACGCCGGCGAGGCCCATGAGGCCGCTGCGGGTGTTCAGGAACGCGTCGAGTTGATCGGGCGTGAGGTGCTCGCGCTGCGACAGCACGAGCAGCACCGACGGATCGAGGTCACCCGACCGGGTGCCCATGACGAGCCCCTCGAGCGGGGTGAGCCCCATCGAGTGGTCGACCGACCGGCCGCCGGCGATGGCCGTCATCGACGCGCCGTTGCCCAGGTGCAGCACGATCTGGCGCAGCTCGCTGTTGTCGCGGCCGAGAAAGGCGGCGGCCGCTTCGCTCACGTACTTGTGGCTCGTGCCGTGGAAGCCGTATTTGCGGATGCGGTGCTTGCGCGCCGTCTGCGCATCGATCGCGTACGTGTAGGCCGCGGGCGGCATCGTCTGATGGAACGCGGTGTCGAACACCGCGACGTGCGGCACATCGGGGAAACCGGCACGCGCGGCACGGATCCCCTGCAGCGCGCCGGGGTTGTGCAGGGGCGCGAGCACCGACAGTTCGTCGACGTTGATCTCGACCAGGTCGGTGATCAAGGTCGGCTCGAAGAACCGGGCGCCACCCTGCACCACGCGGTGCCCGACGGCCACCGGGGCATGGTCGGTGAGCGAGGGGCCGTGCGCGGCGAACGCATCGAGCATCACCTGGAATCCCACCGTGTGGTCGGGGATGGGCAGCTCCTGACGGTACGTGGCATCCGTCGCGGTCACGACGGGGCCTTCGGCGCTGCCGAGCATGACCGTGTGCTGGGCCGCCCCGGTGTCCTGCCCGATGCGCTCGACGAGGCCGCCGGCCAGTGGCCGGGCCGCTTCGACGTCGATGAGCTGGTACTTGAACGACGAGGAGCCGCTGTTGATGACCAGGACGGTGCTCATGCCTCTCCCTGCGCCTGGATCGCGGTGATCGCGATCGTGTTGACGATGTCTTCGACCAGCGCACCGCGCGACAGGTCGTTGATCGGCTTGTTCAGGCCCTGCAGCACGGGTCCGATCGCGACAGCTCCCGCCGAACGCTGCACGGCCTTGTAGGTGTTGTTGCCGGTGTTCAGATCCGGGAACACGAACACGGTGGCCCGACCGGCGACCGCCGACTCGGGCAGCTTCGCGCGGGCGACGGCGGCGTCGGCGGCGGCGTCGTACTGGATGGGCCCTTCGACCAGCAGTTCGGGCGCACGCTCCCGCACCAGGGCGGTGGCCTCGCGCACCTTGTCGACGTCGGCACCCGAGCCCGACTCCCCCGTCGAGTACGACAGCATCGCCACACGCGGCTCGATGCCGAACTGCGCGGCCGTCGACGCGGACGAGATGGCGATGTCGGCCAGCTGGGCGCTGGTGGGATCGGGGATGACGGCGCAGTCGCCGTAGACGAGGACGCGGTCGGCGAGCGCCATGAGGAACACCGACGACACGACCGAGGTGCCGGGCTTGGTCTTGATGATCTCGAAGGCCGGGCGGATCGTGTGCGCCGTGGTGTGCGCCGCACCCGAGACCATGCCGTCGGCCAGTCCCAGGTGCACCATCATGGTGCCGAAGTAGGACACGTCGGTGACGGTGTCGGCGGCCCGCTCGAGGGTCACGCCCTTGTGCGCCCGCAGCTGCGCGTAGGTCTCCGCGAAGCGCTGCACGAGTGTCCCGTCGAACGGCGAGAGCACCTGCGCGCCGGTCAGATCGATGCCGAGCTCGACCGCCCGGGCGTGCACCTCGGCCGGGTCGCCCAGGATCACCAGGTCGGCGATGCCGCGGGTGAGCACCGTGGCCGCCGCACGCAGCACCCGGTCGTCGTTCCCTTCGGGCAGCACGATCCGCTTGCGGGTCGCGCGGGCGCGCTCGACGAGCTGGTACTCGAACATGAGCGGGGTGACCACCGTCGAGGTCGCCACCCCGAGCGCGCGCCGCAGCTCGTCGGTGTCGACGTGGGTCTCGAACAGCGCCAGCGCGGTGTCATAGCGACGCTGCGAATCGGCGGCCAGGCGCCCACGGGTGCGCATGACCCGCAGCGCGGTCTCGTAGGTGCCGTGCGCGGTCGTGATGATCGGCACGGTGGAGCCGAGCCCTTCGATGAGGCGCTCGATGTCGGGCGGCAGGTCGAACGGGCCGTTGAGCACGATGCCCGCGATCGAGGGGAAGGTGCCCGACGCGTTGGCCAGCAGCGTCGCCAGCAGCACATCGGTGCGGTCGGCCGCGATGACCACGACGGCGCCTTCGATCAGGCGCGGCAGCACGTTGTTCATCGACATGCCGGCGACCACCACCGCGAGCGCCTCGCGGGTCAGCAGCTCCGGGTCGCCCTTGAGCAGCCGGCCGTCCACCGAGCGCATGATGCCGCGCACCGACGGGGCGACCAGGTACCGGTCCTCGGGGATCGCCCACACCGGCACGGTGGTGTCGATCGTGGGCGGCTGCGCGTCGCGCACCGCCCGGTGGATCGCAGCGACTGTCTCTTCGAGGTACTCGGGGTCGGCGCGGTTCGCGACGACGGCCAGCAGCTGGGCGCGGGCGTGCGCGAGCTCGGTCAAGGCCAGATCTGCGATCTGCCCGACCTGAGCGGGGGTGCGGGCGATGGTCGTGCCGAGCTGCTCGGGCTGCTCCTGCGCGGCGCGGCCGCCGACCACCAGCAGCACGGGGGCGCCCAGGTTCGCCGCGATGCGGGCGTTGTAGCCGAACTCGGCAGGTGCGGCGACGTCGGTGTAGTCGCTGCCGACGATGACGACGGCGTCGCATTGCGCTTCGACGGCCTTGTAGCGCTCGACGATCCGGCTCAGCGCCGCGTCGGGGTCGGTGCGCACGTCGTCGTAGGTGACGCCGATGCACTCGTCGTAGCCGAGGTCGACGCCGTCATGGTCGAGCAGCATCTCGAGCACGTAGTCGCGCTCATCGGTCGACCGCGCGATCGCCCGGAACACCCCCACCCGCGGTGTCGCATGGCTCAGCGCGTCGAGGACGCCCAGCGCGATGGTGGATTTGCCCGAGTGCCCCTCGGCCGACGTGATGTAGATGCTCTGCGCCACCCGTCCAGCCTATGGCGGCCGCTGCCTGGCGACCAGCACGCCGACCGGGCATAATCCCGTCGCGCCCGCCCCTGATCCGGGCACAAAAAAGACTCTCCGCGAACCCGGCAGAGCCAAGTTACCCTTGCTACGTTTCCGTCCTGGGGGAGTTGGCCTGGATGCCGCCTCGCGGAGAGCGGTTCGAGTCTACCCGACGATCAGGTGCCGGCATCCACCTGCCGGGTTAGCATCGATTCATGGGGATGCGACGACGCACACCTCGCCGACAACTCGACCAGGGAGCCCGATGCCGGACGACAGCACGCTGAAGGTGCCGCCCCTGCCCCCGCTGCCCACCGTCGATGCGGAGCGATTCGCGGCCACGACCGGGCAGATCATCGAGTCGATCAGCCGGGTCATCGACGGCAAGCCCGACGCCGTGCGCGCCGCGCTGGTCTGCATGCTCGCCGAAGGGCACCTGCTGATCGAGGACGTGCCGGGCGTGGGCAAGACGATGCTGGCGCGGGCGCTGGCCGCCACCGTCGAGGCGACGGTGCGCCGCATCCAGTTCACGCCCGACCTGCTGCCGGGCGACGTGACCGGGGTGAGCGTGTTCAACCCCGTCGACCGCGAGTTCGAGTTCAAGCCGGGCGCCATCTTCGCGCACATCGTCATCGCCGACGAGATCAACCGGTCGTCGCCGAAGACCCAGTCGGCGCTGCTGGAAGCCATGGAGGAGGGGCAGGTCACCGTCGACGGCACATCGCGGCCGCTGCCCGACCCGTTCCTGGTCGTCGCCACGCAGAACCCGCTCGAGATGGAGGGCACCTACGTGCTGCCCGAAGCGCAGCGCGACCGGTTCATGATGCGCATCTCGATGGGGTACCCGGATGCCGCGAACGAGGCACTCATGTTGCGTCAGCGCGACGTGGTCAATCCGCTCGACGCCGTCCAGCCGGTGGTGGGCGCGGCGGGCGTGCGCGACCTGATCCGGTGGGCACGGAGCGTGCACGTCTCCCCCGCCGTCGAGGAATACGCGGTCAACCTCGCCCGCGCGACCCGGCAGCACCCCGACCTGCGCCTGGGCGCCAGCCCCCGTGCGACGCTGCAACTGGTGCGCGCCGCGAAGGTGTGGGCAGCGCTGGACGGCCGCGACTTCGTCATCCCCGACGACGTCGCCACCCTCGTCCCGCCGGTGTTCGCACACCGTCTCATCGCCGCGCGCGGCACCGGCCTGGCGCGCGGCCGCACCGCCGCCGAGGCGATCGGCACGATCCTCGAGTCGATCACCGGCTCGGTGCGGGTCCCCGTCGCCGCCCGCTGAAAGCCGATGCGATGAAGGGGTGGCCGCTGACCGTGAGGGGCACCGGTGCGGTGCTCCTGGGAATCGTGTTCTTCTTCCTCGCGCATGCACTGCACCTGACCGAGCTGCTGTATGTCAGCATCCTCCTGTTCCTCGTGGTCGCGGCGAGCCTGGCCAGCCTGTACCTCGTGCGCCGCACCGCCTCGATCGCGCGGGCCTTCCGCCCCGACGTCGCCCCCGCCGGCGGCGACACGCACGTGCGCGTGCAGGTCGACATCCGCACGCCGCTGCCCAGCGCTCCGTCGACGTGGAGCGATCAGCTCGCATCGGGCCTGTCCGGGGACGCCGGCGGTGAGTTCCCGGCGGTGGGCTCGGGGCTCGGCACGGGCCCGCAGCGTGTCGAACTCGAGTACGTCGTGCACGCCGAACGCCGCGGCATCCGCCCGATCGGACCGTTGTCGGTGACGTCGACCGACCCGTTCGGATTCGCCCGGCGCCGCCACGTCATCGGCACGCCGGTGCCGCTGACCGTGACGCCCGCCGTCATCGAGCTCGGCGCGCTGGACGACCTGCCCGGCAGTGTGGGCGGCAGCCTGCACTCGGAGACCAACGAGCTGGGGCAGGGCGCCGACAACCTCATTCCGCGCGCGTACGTGCCCGGCGATTCGATGCGCCGCATCCACTGGCGCGCCAGCGCCCACCGCGACGACCTGATGGTGCGGCAGGAGGAGCAGGAGTCCACCCCCGAGGCCACCGTCGTCTTCGACCGCACCGCCGACCGGTACGGCGCCGGGGCGCTGGTGACCCCGGGGGCGGACCCCGCGTTCGAGGCGGCGGTCTCGGCGTGCGCCTCGGCGGTGGCGCGGCTGACCGACGAGGGCTACGTCGTCTCCGTGCTGGACGTCGACGGTGCCGCCCTGGTCGAGCGGATCGACAGCGAGGACCACGGGGCCGTCGAGGACATGACGATCGCCTTCGCGTCGATCACCGCGCGACGCGAGGGAACGCTCGAGGGCGTGCGGAACCTGTTCCTCGGCACCATGACCGGCCCGCTCGTGGTGGTCACCGGCCGATTCGACGAAGCGGATGCCGCGCTGCTCGCGCCGCTGGTCCACCACAGCACGCTGCCGGTGCTGCTGACGGTCGACCCGACCGAGCGCGCCCTGGCCGACATCGCCACCGCCGGGTGGCGGGCCGCTCAGATCGATGTGGCGGGCGACCTGTCGGACGCGTGGATCGCCGCCATCGACCGGGAGTCGGACCATGTCATCGCGTGACACCGGACGCGGCGGGGGCCCGGGCGTTCCGGGGCGCGGGGCTGCGGCATCCACCGCGCGCAGGGCGACCCCGGAAGCGTTGCGGCGACGCGGGGAGATCCGTCTGACGGCTGGGCTGTGGGTGGCGCTCGTGGCGGCGCTCCTGCCGTTGACGACCGTCATCGCACCGGGGGGCTGGATCCCCGGGGTCATCGTCTTCGCCGCCGTGCTGCTGGCCGCGGGCCTGGTCGCACGGCGGCTGCGCGTGCCGGCGATGGTCGTCACGCTCATCCTTCTCGCGCTGTGGCTGGTGATCGTGACGGTCGCGTTCCTGCGCGACACGGCGTTCCTCGGCTTCGTCCCGACGCTCGACTCCTTCCGCGCAGCGCCCGACCTGGTGGGCGTGGCGGCGAACGAGATCCTGCTGGGCGTGGCGCCGTTGGAGGCGACGCACGCGATGACGTTCATCGTCGTCACGGCACTGGGCGCGCTCACCATCGCGCTGGATCACGTCGTGCTCACCGCGCGCATGCCGTTGCTGGCGACCGTGGCGCTGGTGGCGGTGTGGCTCATCCCGTCGCTGGCCGTCCCCACCGGGGCGAGCGTCGCGGCCTTCATCGTCCTCGCCGCCGCGGTGCTGTATCTGATCCGCGCGGAGACACGCACCCGGGAGGCGCCGGTGCCGGTCGGCGCCCGGGCCAGCGCCGGCGTGACGGCCATGGCTGCGGGAATCGGTGCCGTGGCGATCGTCGCCACGGTGCTGGCCACGCCGACGCTGCCGCCGTCGGCCGGAGCGGGCGGGGCGCTGGGACTGGCATCCATCGACGCGTCGCTCGAGCTGGGCAAGGATCTGCGCCAGCCGACCGACGTCGAGGTGCTGCGCGTGCACACCAACGCGCCATCGCCGCCGTACCTGCGGGTGGCGACGCTCTCGGAGTTCGACGGCGAGGTGTGGCGGCCGGACCGGTACCGTTCGGTCGAGCTCGTCGACGACTCGTCGTGGGAGGCGCTCACGGTGGACGAGGATGTCCGCGTCACGCAGTACCGCACGACGATCGCGATCGACGGTCTTGCGTCGGCGCGACTGCCGATCCCGTTCCCCGCGGTGTCGCTGACGGGGCTGGAGGGGGCGTGGCGGGCGGTCGCCGCGAACCGCACGGTGATCACGGCAGAGAGCTCGACGCAGGGCCAGACGTACGAAGTGCTGTCGAACGTGGTGCGGCCGTCGCGTGAGAAGATCCGGGGTGCGCGGGCGTCGTTGCGCGGCAGCGGCGTCGACGAGTTCACGCTGCCGTCGGGCATGCCGCCGATCATCGCCAACACAGCGGCTGAGGTGACGGCGGGGGCGGACAACGACTATGACCGGCTGATCGCGCTGCAGGCGTGGTTCCGCGGGCCGGAGTTCACGTATTCGCTGTTCGCCCCCGTGCAGGAGGGCTTCGACGGCAGCGGCGCCGACGCGGTCGCGCAGTTCCTCGATGTGCGCGAGGGATACTGTGTGCACTTCGCGTCGGCGTTCGCGGTGATGGCGCGGACGCTGGATATGCCTGCCCGCATCGTCATCGGCTTCCTGCCCGGCGAAACGACGGACGAGGTGGTCGACGGCGAGCGCGTGGCGGCCGTGTCGACGAGCTTGCTGCATGCGTGGCCCGAGGTGCACTTCGAGGGGATCGGCTGGGTGCCGTTCGAACCGACCAAGTCGTTGGGGGTGCCCACGAGTTTCCTTCCCGAATCGGCGCCCGCTCCTCCGGACGGCGGTGAGGATGTCAGCGGTCCGACGCCGACGGCCGCCCCGACGCCGACGGGTTCGGCGACACCGGTCGACGAGCAGGACGAGGTCGACGCCGGCGGTGCCGGGGCGGGGTCCACGCCGGTGAGTCCGCTGCCGTATTTCGCGGCGCTGGGCATCGCGCTGCTGGTCGGGGCTCTTCCGTGGGCAGCGGGGCAGGTGCGACTGGCGGCGCTGCGCCGGCGCGCGCGGCGCGGTGATGTGGCGGCGGCGTGGCGGATCGTGCAGGAGACGGCGATCGACTTGGGCATCGCGGTTCCCGGCGCCGAGTCGCCGCGCGCGTTCGGTGCGCGGCTGGTGGCGTCGCACGGTGCGCCGGCCGATGCGGTGGAGCGGCTCGTGTCGACGGTGGAGCATGCGAACTATGCGCGTGCAGCGCGGCCCGGCTCGCGGCCGGGGGTGGATGCCGGGGTCGTGCGCCGCGGGCTGCTGGCGGCCGCGCCCCCGCACCTGCGCCGCGGCGCGTTGCTGATGCCGAAGTCGCTGATTGTGAAGCCGGGTTCGGGTGTCGCCGAGCGCGTGGGGCTGCGCTCGGTGCCGCGGGCGCTGGCGAAGTAGCGCCGGCTGCCGAGACGGCTGCGGTGGGGCTGAGCTCGTGGTGTGACCGACGACCTGAATGCGGCCGAGGCGGAGACTCGGGGATCCACCAGGTAGACTGTCGGTCGGCCCGTTCGCGGGACCTGGAGGATTCGCCTAGTGGCCTATGGCGCACGCTTGGAAAGCGTGTTGGGTGCAAGCCCTCAGGGGTTCGAATCCCCTATCCTCCGCCATTTTTCCTTCGCCGTGATCGGTGTGGTCTCGCGGACCCTCCGCGCATGGGCGGCATGACCGTCGCCCACATCACGCGGGCAGCAGCGCGGGTTGAAGATCTTCACGTGACTGGGCACCTTCACGGGGGTACGCATCCTCACGTGACCGGGCACCTTCACGGGCGTACGTATCCTCACGTGGGCGGGCGCCTTCCGGTGGTCGCTCACGGGGTGGTTCGCTCACCGGCCGGTTCCCGGGCGGTGCGGGCGGTGCGGCCGGGGCCGAAGCTCGCGCCGACGGCGGCGTGCGCCAGCCGGGCCGGTCGGGCGGATCGCTCCACGCCCACCGCAGCGGCGACTTCGAATGCAGCGTGGTCCGCTCCCCCGTCGGTGCGTGGAGGACGAAGACTCCGTGGGCCGCGTCACGGGTGACGCGCCAGCCTTCGTTGTGGAGCAGCAGGTGATGGAATCGGCACAGCAGGATGCCGTCGTCCACGTCGGTCGATCCGCCCTCCGCCCACGGCGTCGTGTGGTGCGACTCGCAGTACGAGGCCGGCATGTGACATCCGGGCCACATGCAGCCGCCGTCACGGATGGCCAGCGCCTGCTTCTGCGCCGAAGTGAACAGTCGCTTCTCCCGCCCCACATCGAGGGGCTTGCCGCACGACGAAACGGTGATCTCGAGCGTCCCCGTGTTGCACAGCGCCGCGTCGAGAACCGAGCCGGGCAGCGCGTCGCCGCCGTCTTCGAGGTTCGCGATGGCCACCAGCCGCCCGAACATGTCGCGGCGCCCGATGTGGTCCTTCACCGTGACGAGGCGGACGCCCGGCTGCCGCACGCCGAACACGTCCTCGGCGGTGGCCAGCGCGCCGGCTCGCAGCACACCCATCATCAGGTCGTAGGTGAGCTGGTCGTTCGTACGGTCGTCGTCTTGCAGCGCTTCGGCCTGGGCGCGCTCGGCGTCGGTCAGGAAGCGCGGCCCGCCGCGTCGCGGCCGCAGCGCCGCGCTGATCACACTGCTGGCCCAGGCCCCCATCTCGTCGTCGTAGATGATGTGCGCGTGGTGACGGCCGTGCTCGTCCGTCCACTCCCGCCACGATCGCGCGGCAAAGCGCTCGGCGAACCGTTCTTCGGCGCCGACCGGGTCGAGCGCATCGCGCACCGCCCGTGCGCTCTTGCGGAGCTCTTCCACGGTGACGTCGGCGGCTTCGGCCATGAGCTGCTGGGCGGCGATCGCCCACACCTCGTCGGCGCGCTCGGTGTCGGCGGGCTCACCGAGACCGTTACGGATCGCATCGTGCTGCGCGGTCGAAAGTGCACCGGTCAGCATGGCGTCACGCAATTCCGCGTGCCAGATGAACACCGGCGCGCTGCCGCTGCCACCTCCAGCGCCGACACCGTCACCACCCTCGACCACGTCGCCGCTCGCACCGTCGACCCCGTCACCCCCGGCCTCACCGTCGCCGGCCGCGCCCTCGATCGACGGGCCCCGACCGGCCGGACCGTCTCCGGCATCCACCGGCCCGTCGTCGAGGAGGGCCGAGCCGACCCGCAGCGTGCGCGATGCGTCGCCGCGCGTGCCACCGGTGATGTCTTGGACGAGCTGCACCGGGTTGCGGAAGCCGCGACGTCGAGCCAGACCGCCGCCGGTTGATCGCTCGGCGACGACGGCGGCTCCGACGACCTTGAGGCGCTCGACGCAGGAGGAGATGGCCGCGGCCTCTTCGAGCAGTGCGACGACCGCGTCGTCATCGAGCCGCCGCACGGCGGGCAGGAGCTCACCGGGCGCGACGTCGAGCTCGGCGTGGCGGGTGACCATGCGCAGCCTCTCTGTCAGCTCGGCGAGGAATGTCATGGCTCCATACTGACAGGAGGGTCGGACATTCGTTCCATATCCGCTACACAGTGTGGACAACGTATATCGAACACAGATTGGGGAGGAATCCGTGCCCGCCGCCGCCCCGTACGCTGACTTCGTGACCCTGCGCATCGCCCTCGCCACGACCGATGTGTTCGCCGCTGAGGACCCCGACCACGACACTCCCTTGCTGTTGACCGCGCTGCGCGCGCGGGGCGCGGTGGCCGAGGCCGTCGTGTGGCACGACGACCGCATCGACCTGGGCGCGTTCGACCTCGTGGCCATTCGCTCCACATGGGATTACCCCGAGCGCGCGGACGAGTTCGCCGCCTGGGTCGCGCGTGCCGCCGCCGCGACGCGATTGGTCAACTCGGCCACGCTGGTGCGCTGGAACCTTGACAAGTCGTATCTGACCGCGCTGGCGGATGCCGGCATCCCCACCGTGCCGACGGCGTACTGCCGCGATCTCGACGACGCGCGCGCGGCGCTGCGCGCTCACGCGGCAGCAGAAGTGGATGCCAGGACCCCACGCAGCCGGCGCTCCGCGCGCACAGCGGATGCCGGAGGCCCACAGCGCATCGTGGTCAAGCCCACCCTGTCGGCCGGCGCGCGGGACACCGGGCTGTTCGACGCCGACGATCCCCGCGCGCTCGCGCTGGCCGAGCGGATCATCGCGCGCGGGGGCACGGCCATGATCCAGCCCGAGATCGCCGAACTGAGCGCCGGCGCGGAGAAGGCGCTGTACGTCATCAAGGGACGCTTCACCCACGCGATCGCGAAGGGCGCCCTGTTGGAAGTCGGCGGCGAGCTGCGCGGCGGCGTCTATCAGGAGAACCCGATCCCCGTGCCGGCGAGCCTGGCGGAGCAGACGTTCGCCATCGACGCGGTGCGCGCGGTGAGCCACATCACGGGCGAGCCGATGCCGCTGTACGCGCGCGTCGATGTGGTCGACACCGCTGAGCACGGCCTGATCGTGCTCGAGGTGGAGCTCATCGAACCCGCGCTGAATCTGCATGTGGCACCGGAGGCGATCGCCCCGGTCGCCGACGCCCTGCTGCACGCCGCGGGGTGACGCTCCCGCCGAGTCAGTCCGCGAGCGGGACGACCTCCACCCTCCCGTCGGGCGCGGCCAGCACGAGCACACGGCGGGCAGTGAGGCCGGCGAGCGTGTCCGTGAGCGCCGCGGCGTCCACTCCCCCGGCAGCACCCACGCCGCCGGCATCCGCGCGACCGGAGCCCGCGGCATCCACGTCACTGACGACACCAGCCCGCACACCCCCGTCATCCCCCGCCGCGTCGGCACGCACCCAGCGGGTGACCGCCGCACCGGTCACCGCGCCGATGGTGCGGGCCAACTCGTCCGCACCTGGCGGAGCGACCAGGATCACCTGACGGATGCGCGGCACGGACGGCTCGTCTTCCGCGTCGACGCGATCGCGGCGCCAGATCGCGAAGTGGTAGCCGGCGATCAGCGCGGTGGCCACGAGCAACCCGAACGGGGCGCGGATCTGCTCCACGAGGTTGCCGCCGTCGCCTTCGAGCGCGAACGAGAAGAGGCGGTAGCCGACGACGAGCAACGCGACGATGGCCACCACCGCGCTCACCCCGAACACCGCGATGAGGTACACCCGGCGGCTCGACCACGCGGCATCCACCCGGCCGGCCGGCGGACGCCAGGCGATCCACCACAACGGCGCACCGGCGACGAGCGCCGCGATCCCGCCCAGCAGCAGCGCCCGGGCGTCCGACCCGGCCAGGGGCTCCGTGAGCGCCGCCAGCAGTGCGTTGATGACGACGCCGATCCCGGATGCCGCGGCGATCAGCCCCAGTCCGGCTTCGACCAGGCCGATCGCCCCTGCCGTGGTCTCTGTGCGCGCGAGCGCGATGCGCCGGTGGTACAGCCACACCGCCGCCGCCACGGCTGCGGCAGCCACCCCCAGGCCCAGTGGCTCCACGATCTCGCGCCACGGCTCGCTCGGGTCGAACAGCGCCCGCAGTCCGACGTACAGTACGGCGATGACACCGCCGAGGGTTGTCGCCGCCGCCCCGAGCACCCCGACGACCACGAGGGCGACGTCCGCGAAACCGCCGCGCAAGCTTCGCACGGCGTCGCGGTACCAGTGCCACCACCAGATGAGCGCGCCACCGACACCCCACACCAGGCTCTGCAGCGCGAAGACCCACCATCCGCCGCCCAGGTGTGCCTGCGCCGGGGCGATCGCCTCGTCGAACAGACTCGCCAGGGCGCGCACGACGCCGACGACACCGACGATCAGCCCGTACGCCGCCCCGAGCACGCCGGGCGCGGTGCGCAGCCGCACCGGTCGCCGGCGCAGCCGCATCCAGCGGTGGGCGCCCCATACGGCCAGCCACGCGATGGCCGTGCCCAGTGCTCCGGGGTCCCACCGTCCGGCGATCAGGTCGGCGAACATGCCCAGCAGCGCGCTGGTGAAGACCACGAGCGCGGTGAACGAGATCGCGGTCAGATACAGGCCCCACGCGACCGAGCCGCGGTCGGGTCCGTCGAGCCTGCGCCACGCGAACCACCACAGCACCGCCGCCAGCGGGCCGCCGACGAGTGTGAAGGCGAGCGACAGGGCGAGGCCGCCGATGCCGATGTCGAACTCGGGTCGGACCTCGAACAGCCGGCCGAGCAGTCCGGCGAGCCCCGACGCGGTCAGGCACACCAGCACGAACAGCAGGAGGAAGACGATCACCCGACGCACGGTGCCCTGCGCGCCCGGCGCGCCGGAAACGCCCGGCGCGGCGGTCTGACGGGGCGTGGTCACTGCGTCACCTCGGCACAGACGGCGAACTCCCACGGCGCCGTCTCGATCACCCAGCCGGAATCGGTGCGCGCGAGCCAGAACGAAGCCTGATAGCTGTATTCGTTCGGGCCGAGCAGGCCACCGCCGGCCGGTTGCGAGATCGTCACGGTGACCTCGGCCGAATCGCCGTGCTCGCGGGTGTCGTCGAGCACGGCGCGGACGTCGTCGGCGGCGCTCGGATCCAGCCGCTCGCATCGGTCGGCCACGTCGGGGGCGAGGTGGCGCAGCGCCGCCTCGCGGTCGCGGTCGAGGACGGCCTGGGTGTAGCGCTGCACGACTCCCGCGGGTGATGACTCGTCCAGCGGAGCGGAGCCGCCGCGGGTGAAGACGACGATGAGGGCGACGACGACGAGCGCCGCCACGACGCCGATCACGACCCAGAGAGTGCGATCGGGCTTGCGTGCAGGGGTGTCCATACGATCATCATGGCGGTGCCGGATGCCGCAGGCCAGCATTGTCGGAGCATTCAGCGCCGTGGCGCGCAGCCGGGCTCACGGACCGGCCACGCCGGGTCCCCGCGCAGCGCCGGCGCCCCGGTCACTGCCCGAGCGCGACCACCGCCACGCCGCCCAGCACGAGCACGACGCCGATCACCTGGACAGGTAGCAGGCGTTCCTTGAGAATCCACCACCCGAGGACGGCCGTGACGGCCGGGAACACCGATGCGCACACGGCGACGACGGACAGCATTCCCGACTCACTGGCGATCGCGAAGAACAGGTTGGCGATGAAGCCGAGAACACCGATGGCGATGATCCCGATGAGATGGCGTCCCCCGGCCCGGGGAACCACCCGCAACACCGCGAGGGCGATCACATATAGGACCAGCGTCGCCGACACATTCGCGACGAGCGTGGCTGAGATGTCGAACGCGCTGCCCCGCGCGACAGCGAGGTTGTTCATGCCGAACCCGAATGCGGCAAGCAGTGCGAGCAGCACCGGCTTCACACCGTGACCCGTGCGTCCGCCGATCTCGGGCCCACTGGCGCAGACCGACCCGACGACGGCCACGGCCATGCCCACGACCAGCCACGCGCCCGGCGCATCCCCATCGATCACGCCGGCCGCCACGGGGACGACGACGCCCAGAGCCGAGATCGGCGCGACGACGCCCATGGTCCCGATCGACAGCGCCCGATACAGCGAAGCCACGCCCACCGCAGCCCCCACACCACTGATCGCGCCCCACACCAGTGCCGGCCCGGGGTCGGGCCCGATCGGCTCGGCGATGACTCGTGGAATCACCGCGAGCGTGGCCACCATCTGCGACAGCACCAGGACGGTGATCTGTGCGACGCGCCGCGACAGCGCTCCGCCCAAGAAGTCGGCGACGCCCAGGCACAGCGCGGCGAGCAGCGCGAACGCGGCCGTCATGCGCCCCGGCCTCCGGCGATCGCGATGAAGTCCTCAACCGTGCGTGGTCGCTGTGACCACCTCAGCTGTTCGGCCAACCGCATCAGTTGAGGCTGCTCCACGCGCGCAGCCTGCACCACATCGTCTTTCGCGAACACCTCCTCGGGCGTTCCGTCAGCGCGCACCGCGCCCTGTGTCATGACGATCACGCGGTCGAAGTTCTCCACACAGAAGTCCATGTCGTGGGTGATGGCCACCACGGTGGTCCCCTCCGCACTCACGCGATCGACCACGCGCGCGATCATCTCCACGCCACGGGCATCCTGACCTGTGGTCGGCTCGTCGAGAACGAGCACCGGCGTGCGCATCGCGAGCACCCCCGCCAGAGCGACTCGCTTGCGCTCCGACAGCGAGAGCTGGTGCGGATGGACCTCCTCCTGGGTCGTCAAGCCCACCGCCTGAAGTGCTTGACGCGCACGTTCGAGGGCTGCGGTCTCGTCCATTCCGAGGTTCCGGGGACCGAAGCTCACATCATCGATGACGCGACGCGCGAAAATCTGCTCGTCGGAGTTCTGGAAGACGTAGCCGACGCGTGCCGCCAGTTCGGCGATCGACCGTCCGCCGGTGTTCCAGTCGCCCACATGCACCGACCCTTCACTGGGTGTGAAGATGCCGTTGAGGTGGCGCACCAGGGTGGTCTTCCCGGCTCCGTTCTGGCCGACGATGGCGACCCGCTCACCTGCGTCGATCTGCAGTGTCACACCGCGCAGGGCCTCGGTGCCGGAGGGATAGCGGAATCGCACGTTCTCAAAGCGCAGCGCCAGCCCGGTCATGCCGTCTTCTCCCGAGTGAACAGTTCGACGGTTTCCTCGAGCGAAACAGGCAGGGCCACATCGGCGGGCAGGATGCCGGCCGTCACGGCGGCTCGGGCCGCCTCGGTGTAGCGGGTGCGAGTCACGCCCCACTGCGCCATGCGTTCATCGGCCAGCAGAGCGCGCGGCTCGCCGACGGCGGCGATGGTCTCCTGCGCGATCACGGCGATGCGATCGCAATGCTCGCGCAGCAGTTCGACCTTGTGCTCGAGCACCACGATGGTCGTACCCGCCTCCCGCAGCGACGAGAGCACGTCGAACACCATGCGCGTGCCGGCTGGATCGAGCTGCGACGTCGGCTCATCCATGACCAGCACGGGTGTGCGGAGCACCACCATCGACGCGATCGCGACCAACTGCTGCTGACCGCCCGACAGGTCATAGGGGGAACGGTCCAGCAGCGCGGAGATCCCGAGCAGTCGCGCTGAGGCATCCACGCGTTCGATCATCT
The DNA here is from genome assembly GCF_053586795.1 of Microbacterium pollutisoli. NCBI lineage: Bacteria > Bacillati > Actinomycetota > Actinomycetes > Micrococcales > Microbacteriaceae > Microbacterium > Microbacterium pollutisoli. The sequence continues at coordinate 280,401 of NZ_JBNYWT010000003.1, read as the reverse complement.
CTTCTCGGGGGGTGCCGAGGTTCTCCAGCCCGAACGCGATCTCGTCCCGCACGGTGTACTTGGCACCGGAGATCTGGTTGAACGGGTTCTGAATGACCAGACCCACGTTGGCCACGGCGTCGGAGAGCTTCATCTGCGCGATATCCACGCCGGCCACGGTCACTGTTCCGGTCAGCTCGCCGCCGTCCACATGAGGGATGAACCCGGCGATGATCTTGGCAAGGGTGGTCTTTCCGGCACCCGAGGCACCCACGACGCCGACGATCTCTCCGGCAGCGATGTTGAGGTTCACCCGCTCGAGCGCGAAATGTTCGGCTTCGGGGTAGGCGTAAGTGATATCGGTGAGGGTGATCACAGCGTTCCTGTCACGATCGGGAGGGCGATGGCGGCGACTGCCACCACGGGCATCGCCCAGCGGACGATGCGCTGCGCGGTGCTGTCGGGCACGGGGCTCAGCGCGGTCCGCTTCGCCGTGGAGCCGAACCCGCGCGCCTCCATCGCGGTGGCTCGCTCTTCGACGTCGGTGAACATCCCCAGCACGAGCGGTGCCAGCAGCGGCATCATCGCGCTCACCCGCCCCCGCACACCGCGACCGACCTTCAGGCCCCGCGCCTGCTGCGCCAGCAGGATCGCATCGGCCCGGTCCTGGAACGCGGGGATGAGCTGCAGCGTCGAGCTGATGATGTAACTGAACTTCGGAGACATCCCACGCTCGGTCAACGCTGCCAGGAGCATGCCGGGGTGGGTGGTCAGGACGAACAGCACGGAAGCCAGGACGAGACACACGATCCGTGAGCCGATGCCCAGCGCGAACAAGAGTCCTTCCGAGGTGACCGTGACCATGCCCCATTCGAAGATCGGAGTTCTGCCGCCTGGGAAGGTCAGTCCCTGCACGATGAACAGCACCGTGATGATCGGCAGCAGGATGGTCAACCCGATGCGGGTGAGCCGGCCGCCGCAGCCGGAGACGACGGCGGCCGGGATGACGACGACGACGATGACGGTGACCGCAACCCACCAATACGGGATAGCGAACACCACGACGATCAGAGTGAGCATCACCACGAGCTTGGTCACCGGGTTCAACCGGTGGACCGGCGAAGCCCGATCGACGTACAGCGTCGACGTCATCTGTTCTCAGCCCTTGGTCTCGGCGTCGGCTGCGGCGCTCCGGCTCGTGACCGGCGTCGCGTTCTTACCGAACACGCGGTGCTGCCGCACGAAGGGGAACCGCTGGCGGAATCGTGCCGGCAATGCGGCGAGGATCACCACGACGACGGTGAAGGTGATCGCCTTGTCGAGCGGATCCGACAACAGGCCCTGCAACGTCGTCGCACCCAGGAGAGACTGACCCATCGCCTGGAAGGCGCCTACAATCGCACCGGTTCCCCCGCCGGTGGCGCCGCCGAAGATGAATGCCGCGATCGGTGCGGAGATGACAGCCGCCACCACTCCGGTGACCGCGCCGGCGATCGGCGCGAGGTAGAACCGACGGAACATGCCGTAGCGGGCGGCATAACCGGCCATCACGCCGATGACGACCTGCACGACCGCGAACGGCAGCGCGATCGGACTGAGGGTCAGCCCCCAGATGACGTTCGTGAGGATGCCGGTGACCACGCCGGCTGCCGGCCCCGCGAGCGCGGAGACCAGCACGGTGCCGATCGAGTCGAGATAGACCGGAAGGCCGAGGACGGCGACGATCTGACCGACCACGATGTTGAGCGCGATCGCGACCGGAACCATGGCGATGGTGGCCGTGGGAAGACGGTGGATCGATCCAGCCGCGAGCAGGATCGCGCCGATCACGTAACCGCCCATGGCGATGAGCGACGCCTGGCTCGTGGCGGACTCGGCCACCTCCGTCGGCTGCCCGATGACGAGGTACAGATAGGTCACGAGAATGACGACGGCGCCGACCGCGACGAGGATGGTGTTACGGAGCCGCTTCGGCTCCGCCGTGTTGACGGGTGTTTTGCTGGACATGAATGCCTCCTTGCATTCGATTCGGGTGGTTGTTTCCGGAGAGGTGAGAGGGCTTCGACAGTGATCAGCCGACGTCGCGGGCCAGCCTGCCGACCCGTTCGATCGTGCGGCGGAAGAACTCGGCGGGGTCCGTGTCGACCACGATGGCGGCGTTGGGCTCGCGTCCCCACATTCCTCGCCAGTCGGCGACGGTCTGACCGCGCGTGAGAGTTCCGGCCAGCTCCATGTCGACGGTGGCCGGGCGCGTCACCGCCAACGACGGATCCAGCGCGACCGCGGCGGCGAACGGATCATGCATGTGGGCCAGGAACCCCTGGTCGTATGCGCGGTGGAACTCCATGTAGAACCGCACCGCGTCCGAGAGGTGGCGGATCACCTTGTGCGAGGCCCGTGAGCGCCGGCCGATCGGGTCGTCGGGTGAGATGACCTCCTCCGGCGTGCTGCCGGCGTCGCGTGCGAGCGCTGCGATGTGTTCGGGCTTCATCTCGATGCGCTCGGTGACATCCAGCGCGCAGATGATCGGATGCTGGTCGGTGGGAAGGCCGGAGAACGCGTCGAAGACGATCTTGGCCGACTCGGGGTCGACCGCGATGTTCCACTCGGTCGTGGGCCGCGTGTTACCGGGATGGTTGAACGCGCCGCCCATGATGACCAGCCGCTTCAGCAGCGACGGCAGTTCGGGACACAGCTTGACGGCCAGAGCCAGATTGGTCAACGGCCCGGTGACCAGCCCGACGATCTCACCCGGGCGACTGCGGGCCGCATCGATCCACACCTCGGTCGCGTGCCGTTCGGATACGTGTCGGGTGGGCGCCGGCAGCTCCGCATGCCCGATGCCCTGCGGCCCATGGGTCTCCTCCGTCGTCATGAGCGGCTGCACGATGGGGATCTCGGCTCCGAGCGCCACCTCGACCTCGTCGTATCCACACAGCTCGAGCCAGGCGAGGTTGTTCGTCGCCACCTGCCGGGCCGGGACATTGCCGGCCGTGCAGGTGATGCCGACGATCTCGGCCTCGGGGCTGGCCATCAAGTAGAGCAGGGCGAGCGAGTCGTCGATGCCGGTGTCGACATCGACGACGAGCGGAGTGCGAGCGGTCACGGAGTTCCTCATTCGTGGGGGGTCGTTCGACGCAGGAAGTCGTCGATGGCGTCGGGGGTCAACTGTGGATGCCGTGCGCCGCGCACGGTGACGGTGAGCGCGCCGGCGGCCGCACCTCGACGCGCCGCCGTCTGCAGATCGTGTCCGGCGGCGAGCGCGCCGGCGAGCGCGCCGACGAAGGCGTCTCCGGCTCCCACCGTGTCCACGGCCGATACAGCGAATGCGGCTTGACGCACCGGCGCGGTGCCGGCGCGCGGGGCAACGAGGGAACCCTCGGAGCCCAGCGTGATCACGATGTCCACGCTGTGCTCCACGGCTGCTGCGGCGACGTCGGCGTCGGCGAGAGACGCCAGACCGAGAAGCTCACGGGCCTCACCGTCGTTGACCAACAGCACGTCGACGAAGGGAAGCAGCCGTGCCGCGTCGGCCATGACCGGAGCCGCATTGAGAACCACGGTGGCACCGGCCTCGTGGGACTGCCGCGTGACTTCAGCGACGATGTCGAGCGGCAGTTCGAGTTGCAACACCACGACATCACCGGAGGCCACCCCCAGATCGATATCGCGGGGCCACGCGTGATTGGCCCCGGGCGCAACGACGATCAGGTTCGCTCCCTCCGGGTCGACCGCGATCATGGCCACCCCGGAGGGCTCATCGACCTCGCGGATGCCACTGACGTCGACACCGGCAGCCCGCAGTTCGGCGCGCATGCGCCGTCCGTCCTCGTCGTTCCCCACGGCACCGGCCATGCGCACGTCGACAGCACGCGACGAACGCGCCGCGGCATACGCCTGATTGGCGCCCTTGCCACCCGATGACCGATGAGTGGCGTCGGCGACGACGGTCTCGCCGGCCACGGGCAGCCGATGGACGAGAAAGGTGAGGTCGGCGTTGATCGATCCGACGACGATGACCCGCGGTGCGCTCATGGCACGCCTCCCCCCGGGAGCGCCGGTGCGGAAACGCTCGCCCCGGCGATGAGCGTCGTGGGCAGCACGACGTCGTGGGACGGTTCGTGGTCGAGCAGGAGCCGACACGCGGTCGCACCGAGCTCGCGAATCGGTTGGGCGATCGTGGTCAGCGCCGGGTTGGTGTAGCGGGCCAGCCCGATCCCGTCGATTCCGACGACCGACACGTCCTCGGGTACGGAGAGTCCGCGACGGGCACAGCAGGCGAGGAATCCGATGGCGGTCAGATCGTTGGCGGCGACGACGCCCGTCGGCGCGGCGCCGGCATCGAACAACTCGGCGCCGGCACGATCGCCGCCCGCCTCGGTGAAGTCTCCATAGACCACGTGGTCGTCGCGGGCGGGGATCCCCGTTTCGGTGAGTGCGCGCTCCCACCCGGCGCGCCGTGCGCGGGTCACGGCCAGCTCGCGGGGACCGGCGATGTGTGCGATCCGGGTGTGTCCCGCGGCGAGCAGGTACCGGGTCGCGTCATACCCGGCAGCCTCCTGGTCGATACTCACCGTCGCATGCCGATCGCTCGCGCCACGGTCGAGCAGGACCACCGCAGTATCGGGGAACATCTCGTCGACGTCACCGTCCAACTCGCTGGCCACGATGAGGATGCCGTCGACCTGCTTGCGACGCAATGCCTTGAGCCGGGCCCGCAGCATTTCCCCATCGGCAGGAGCATCGACGAGCAGCAGCAACAGCCCATGCTCATCTGCGACGGACTGGACGCCTTTGACGAGCTCGGGGAAAAAGGGGTTGGTGATGTCGGGAACGAGCAGCGCGATCGTCTGCGTCGACTTGGCCACGAGCGATCGGGCCACTTCGTTGCGCTCATAGCCGAGTTCCGTCGCGATGCGGTTGATCCGCTCGGCCGTCGTCGACGAAACACCCGGCTGCCCGTTCAGCGCGCGCGACACACTCGCGATCGAGAGCCCGCAGGCACTCGCTACGTCATAGAGCGTCACCATCGACCGACTCCGGTTCCCCACGCAACGTAAGCGTTTACTGTCTTGGCAGTGACCATAGCGGCCGAGGCGCCCACGATGCAAGCACCTCGCGTCGACGCGTCGACGCGTCGGCGCGACCGGCGGCCGTGCCCCGATGTCGGAAGGATCTGGCATTGTCGACAGTGCCGGTCACCGCTGGGGAGAGGGGGCCGGCAGCTGGGGTACCGGATGCCGCGCGGTCGCACTGCGCGGCATCCACTCGCCGGCGCGTGATCGGACCGTCCATGTGTCCACGTGCGGCCGATTCGTCCCGGGGCATCCCGGGTCGCGTAGACTGATGTGCGGTCAGACCCGCGCAGCGCAAAGCGGCGCCACGCATGTCAGACCCACGGGCCCTCTCTGAGCGCAATCCCTGCCTCGGCCCCGGCGTCATGAGACGCCCACTCAGAATCGACAGCATCATCCCCCTCACTCTTCAGTCCACACCCTGTTCTCCCCTGCTCTGGCGCCAAGCCGATCTCGATGTCCACGTCGCCACCCGCGACGGTGAGTTCGCCGGCTTCATCGTCGACCTCGGCGGAGCGTTCGAGCTCTACGACCACCACAGCGCCCGCCTCGGCGTGCACGCGACGTTCGAGGCCGCGCAGTCCGCTCTGGCGGCTCCACCGGCATCCACCCCACCCTTCCCCGACACGCATGTCGTCGGGGACACCGCTCCGCGCCGGCGCCGTCGCCGCGGACACCCGGACCACTCACGTGGTCCCAGAACAAGAAGGAATGACGTCATGGCCACCGGCATCGTCAAATGGTTCAACTCCGACAAGGGCTACGGGTTCATCGCTCCCGACGACGGCTCGGCCGACGTGTTCGCGCACTTCAGCGCGATCGCCGGCACCGGGCACCGCAACCTCGAAGAGAACCAGCGCGTCGAGTTCGACACCGAAGCAGGCCAGAAGGGCCTGCAGGCGACGAACATCCGCGCGCTCTGAGCGCCCGTCGCGGGGAGGGCGCTGCGTCCTCCCCGCGACACCACCTCGGCACGGCATGCCGTGTGCGGGCGGCGGACGGGTCTCCCGAGTGGATGCCGGTAGACGGCCGCACCGCTCCGGTCAAGCCCCTCGCGTGACACCGCCGCACCGGCGGAGGGTGGCGGAGCGCATCGACTGATGCGTCCGCACGTGAGGACGAGTCATGACCTTCCCCGAGACTCCCAGCCCGATGCCCGGCGAGATCCCGCCGCGGCCCGACGAGATCCCACCCGGTCCGGCCGAGCCCGCCGTCCCCGGCGAGCCGAGCCCGATGCCCGACCCGCCGCTCTCCCCGGAGGAGCCGTCGCCGTCCTCCCCGGACGAACCCCTCGCGCCGCACCCCGAGGAGCCCCTGGCACCGCACCCCGCGGAGCCGCCGGCACCCCACCCGGTCGAGCCGACGCTCCCGCCCGACACACCGCAGTGAGGCATGACGGGCGAGTGTCCTTCAGCACGGCGCCAGCTCCACGCGCTTCCAGTGGCTCAGGTCACGCAGCAGCTGACGATCGTGTGACGCCAGCACCACCGCCGCGCCGGTCGCATCCAGCGCCTGGGTGAGCTCGTCCACGAGCGTGAACGACAGATGGTTGCTCGGCTCATCGAGCAGCAGCACGTGGGGCCGGGCCGCCAGTGCGAGCGCCAGGTCGAACCGGCGCAGCTGGCCGATCGACAGCGCCCCGAGCACCTTGCCCGTCTCCCGCGCACCGAGCAGCCCCAGAGAACCGAGCCCGACCACGGCGGATGCCGGCAGCCGGCCGGCGGCGACCAACTGGTCGACGTGCTCGGCGAAGACGTCGGCGGCGCGCCGGTCGGGCGGCAGCGCCGACTCCTGGCGCAGATAGGCCAGCCGCACCCCGGACGCGCGGGCGACGCGCCCGGCATCCACCGGCTGATCCCCGGCGAGCGCGTCCAGCAGCGTCGACTTTCCCGCGCCGTTGGGGCCGGTGACCAGCACGTGCGCGGCGCCGGACAGGGCGATCGACACCGGGGCGAGCCGCCCGGCGACCGCGACCTCGTCGGCCACGACAAGCGGAACTCCCGTGCGCGCCCGCAGGTCGGGGAAGGCCAGACGCATCGGGGGCGGCGGAACCGTCACCGCGTGCGCGGCCAGTTCGGCCTGCCGGCGGTGCACCGCCTGCACCAGGCCGCCCGCGCGCGTGGCCCGGCCGTGCTTGGGCGCGCCCTTCGGTGGACGCCACCCGGTCACGAGCCGGTTCTGCGCCGAGCTCAGGTCGGCCTGGAGCCGGCTGCGCTCGGCCTGCTCACGCTCGAATTGCTGCTCCCACCGCTCGCGCTCGGCCGCGCGGCCGGCGCGGTACGCCTCGAAACCGCCGTATGTCCGCGGGCGCCCGTCGGGCGTGGGATCGAGATCGACGATCGTGTCGGCGACGTCGGCGAGCAGAGCGCGGTCGTGGCTGACCAGCACCAGGCCGCCGGCCCGGTCCCGCAGCTGAGACGTCAAGAAATCCAGGCTCACGCGGTCGAGGTGGTTGGTCGGCTCGTCCAGCAGCAGGAAGTCCGCGTCGCCGCCGAGCAGACACGCCAGCCGCACGCGGTACCGCTGACCGACCGACAATGCGGCCAGCGGGCGTGCCCGGTCGGTCTCGGCGCCGAGCGCTTCGAGCGCGATGTCGACGCGACGCTCGGCATCCCACGCGTCGAGCGCGACGGCACGATCGAGGGCCGCAGCGTATCGGTCGGATGCCGCGCGCGCGGCGTCGCCGGGCTCGGGGACAACCGCGGGGTCGTCGCCGGGAGCGGTGCCGGTGAGGGCCTCCGAGGCGGCTTCGAGTTCGGCGAGCGCGGCGACGGCGTCGGCGATCGTAGCGGTGACGGCGTCGCCGACGGTGCGGCCGTCGTCGGCGGGCATCTCCTGATCGGCGACACCAAGTGTGCCGATGCGCGTGACGGTGCCCGCGTCGGGTGTCAGCGCGCCGGCGAGCACTTGCAGCAGTGTGGACTTGCCACGGCCGTTCTCACCGACGATCGCGATGCGCGAGGTCGGCGAGACGACGAAGTCGACGCGGTCGAGGACGGTGTGGGCGCCCCGCGTCATCGTGACGTCGGCGGCGAGAATCTGCGCGCGAGCGCGCTGAGGGGTGATGGGCATGAGTACTCCGGTATGAGCGCACGAGCGTCGCGCGTCGAGGCGCGCGCGCGTGCGCAGGATCTGATGGACGGACCCACGTGGGGTCGGCTGACCGTGGCGCACGCTCGGAAGACTCGACGAGCAGCACGCCAAGGCGTCGATCAGATGAAGAAGTACAGATGCACGGATGACAGCGTACCGGGTGCAGATGGGCGGCGGCTGTGCGCCCAGGCGCTAGATCAGCTCGCTCACGAGTTGCTCGATACGAGTTCGGATGTCGTCGCGGATCGGACGGACAGCCTCGATCCCCTGCCCTGCGGGATCGTCCAGCGTCCAGTCCTCGTAGCGCTTGCCGGGAAAGAACGGGCACGCATCGCCGCAGCCCATCGTGATCACGACATCCGAGTCCTGCACGGCATCGGTGGTCAGCACCTTGGGCTGCTCGGCGGTGATGTCGATGCCGACCTCGGCCATGGCCTCGACCGCCACCGGATTGATCTGGTCGGCGGGCATCGACCCGGCCGAGCGCACCTCGATGCGGTCCCCGGCGAGGTCCCGGAGGAACCCCGCGGCCATCTGCGAGCGACCGGCGTTGTGAACGCAGACGAACAGGACGGCGGGCGTGCGAGTGTTCACGCGGGCTCTCCAGATCGGTGGGCGGGGATGAGTGCGGGTACAAGGGGCGCGAACGAGTCCAGCAGCATCGTGACGGCTGGGCGACCTTCGGGGGTGAAGCGATACCAGACCCACGTGCCACGCCGTTCGGCGGAAACCAGCCCGACCTCACGCAGCACCTTGAGGTGGTGCGACACCGTCTGCTGCGACACGTCCGATAGCTCCGTCAGGTCGCACACGCACGCCTCCCCGCGAGGGTCGGACGCGATAACCGACAGCATCCGCAGACGCAGCGGATCGGCGAGCGCCTTGAGCGTCGCCGCCACCGTGGTGGCCGCTGCGTCGTCGATGGCGTGGGTGGATGCCGGAGCACACACGCCGTCGGCGGCGACGGGATCGATGATGGTGGCCATCACGGCGTCCTCTCTTCGGTGACGCGGTCACGTGCGGTGGGATCGGTCCGGAACCACGCCCGCGCAGCCCAGAGGGAGACGTAGACGAGGCCGACGAGCACGGGCACTTCGATGAGCGGGCCCACGACGCCTGCCAGCGCCTGCCCGGACGCGGCGCCGAAGGCTCCGATCGCGACGGCGATGGCGAGTTCGAAATTGTTGCCCGCCGCCGTGAACGCCAGGGTGGCTGACCGGGCGTACCCCAGCCCGAGCGCTTTGCCGACGAGCAGACCCGCGAACCACATCACACCGAAGTACACCAGCAGCGGCAACGCGATACGCGCGACGTCCCAGGGGTGGGAGGTGACCTGTTCGCCCTGCAGGGCGAACAGCAGCGCGATGGTGAACAGCAGCCCGTACAGCGCCCACGGTCCGACCTTGGGGAGGAAGGCCCGCTCGTACCAGTCGCGGCCCCGGCGGCGCTCGCCGATCAGCCGCGAAGCGAAGCCGGCCGCCAGCGGAATGCCGAGGAAGACGATGACATTCAGCGCGATCTGACCGATCGAGATGTCGAGCCCCTGCGTGTCGAGACCGAGCCACCCGGGTAGGACTGCGAGGTAGAACCACCCCAGCAACGCTAAAGCGATGACCTGGAACACGGAGTTGATCGCCACGAGCACGGCAGCGGCCTCACGGTCGCCGCACGCCAAGTCGTTCCAGATGATGACCATCGCGATGCATCGTGCGAGACCCACGATGATGAGGCCTGTGCGGTACTCCGGCAGATCGGGCAGGAACACCCAGGCCAGCACGAACATGAACGCCGGTCCGACCAGCCAGTTCAGCACGAGAGACGAGACGAGAAGCCGTTTGTCGTCGGTGACGGCGGCCACCTTGTCGTAGCGGACCTTCGCCAGCACGGGATACATCATCACCAGCAGGCCGAGGCCGATCGGCACCGAGATCCCCCCTACCTCGATCTGCGCGAGAAGGGTGGCGACGCCGGGCACGAACCGGCCCAGCAACAGTCCGGAGATCATCGCTCCCGCGATCCAGAGCGGAAGCCACCGGTCGAGGGTCGAGAGCCTCGTCGCCTCCGGCGCGGCGGGTGCGTCATCGACGAGGTACACGCCGGACTGCATAGACATGCCTCTATATTGACGGAACTCGAATCAGCATGCAACGGGAGTTGCCGCGACGTCATGCAACAGCGTCAGGCTGACACAGCGAGCGTCTTCACGGACTCACCCGTGACGAGGCGCCCGCGGATCCAGACCTGTTCGCGGGCCCGTCCCGGGTCGTCCATCGTCGACATCAGCACGCGCGCGGTGCTCTGCGCCAGCTCCGCCACCGGCTGGACCAGTGTCGTCAGCCGCGGCACGTAGTACTGCGCGATGTCGAGTCCGTCGAAGCCGACGAGCGAGATGTCGTCGGGCACCCGCCGGCCGCTCTCGCTGAGGGCGCGCGCCGCGCCGATCGCGGCGGCGTCGCAGACCGCGAACAGTGCCGTCGCACCGGCATCCACCGCCGCGCCGTCGGCGAGCCAGCGCCGCGCCGACTCGTAGCCGTTGACCATCGTGTAGATCTGGTCGGGTGCGGCCGACGCGACCACCAGCTTCGGGTCGTAGGGGATGCCGGCGGCCTCGAGTCCGGACCGGTAACCGGCCAGGCGCAATGCCCACGCGTGCTCACGGTCGTGCTCGTCACCGGCACCGATGAACCCGATGCGCCGGTGGCCGCGCTCGATCAGATGTGTCGTCAAGTCGCGCGCGCCGGAGTGGTCGTCGACCGAGATCGATGAGTGCAGCGCCGCCGATCCCGAGTAGTCGGGGGTCGTGCAGAACACCATCGGCACATCGATTTCGGCCAGCCGCCGGCTGAGCGCGGCTGACGCCTCACGGTCGGCCGAACCGTACCGGCCGAGGAAGACCACTCCCCCGTACTTGCCCTCGCGCACGATGCGCTCGACGGTCGCGGCATGCGCGTGCTGGTCGGCGATGTGCGACATGGTCATGTCGTACCCGGCGTCGGCGAAGGCCTGCTCGAGATGCTCGAGCACCTCGATGAGCAGCTGGCCGAATTCACCCTGGATGATGACCGTGATCGTGCGGGTCGTGCCGATCTTCAACCGCCGGGCACTCGCGTTGGGTACGTAGCCGTACCGCTCGGCTGCGGCGCGGATGCGCGCCCGGGTGGCCGGATTCACGTCGGACCGGTCGTTCATGGCGCGCGACACCGTCGAGACCGCGACGCCGCAGATGCGCGCCAGCTCCTTGATGGTCATCTCGGCCACGGCGCGGTGCTCCTTCTCGCGGTCAGCCCTTGACGGCACCGGCGACGACGCCGCGGATGATGTGCTTCTGACTGAACAGATAGAACACGATCACGGGAATCATCGCGAGCACCAGCACGCCCATCATGGCACCCATGTCGACCGCGCCGTAGCCACCCTTGAGGTACTGCACCGAGATCGGGATGGTCATGTACTCCTTCAGGTCCAGCGTGAGGTACGGCAGCAGGTAGTCGTTCCACAGCCACATGACCTCGAGGATCGCGACGGTGATGACCGCCGGCTTCATGATCGGCAGCACCACGAGGAAGAACGTGCGCACCGGACCGCAGCCGTCGATGGTGGCGGCTTCTTCGATCTCGTACGGTATGCCCTTCACGAACCCGGTGAAGATGAACACCGCGAGCCCCGCGCCGAAGCCGAGGTAGATGATCCACAGCCCGAACGGGTTGCCCAGCCCCAGGTAGTCGGTCAGCCACGACAGGGTGAACATGACCATCTGGAACGGCACCACGAGGTTGAACAGGAATGACGTGTACAGCGTCTTGGCGTACCGGTTGTCCATGCGGACGATCCACCACGCAGTCATCGACGTGCACGCCAGGATCAGCAGCGCCGAGCCGACCGTGATGACCAGCGACCAGCCGAACGACGCGAACAGGTCGGTCTTCTGAACGCCGTCGATGTAGTTCTGCCAGCCGACGAAGCTCTCCGCATTCGGCAGCGCGAACGGGTTGTCGGCGATGTGCACCTTACCCTTGAAGGAGTTGATGACAACGAGCGCGATCGGATACAGGTAGGCCAGCGCGATGACGGTGAACGTGACCGTCCACAGCCACGGGCGACGGGGCTTGTCGTTCACAGCGCGGCCTCCTTCGAGCGGGCGAAGCGGTTCTGCACCAGGGCGATGACCGCCACGATGATGAGGAAGATGACGGCCTTGGCCTGCCCGACCCCCTCGAATCCGGTGCGGCCGTAGAACGTGTTGAAGATGTTGAGCGCCAATAGTTCGGAGAGCCGCGACGGTGCGCCGTTGGTCAGCGCAAGGTTCTGGTCGAACATCTTGAAGCCGTTGGTGATGGTCAAGAAGGTGCACACGGTGATCGATGGCATCACGAGCGGGATGATGACGCTGCGCAGCGTGCGGCCGCGCGAGGCGCCGTCCATCTCGGCCGCTTCGATCAGCTCGGTGGGCACCGACTGGAGCCCGGCGATGTAGATGACCATCATGTAGCCGATCTGCTGCCAGCACATGAGGATGACCATGCCCCAGAACCCGTAGGTCGCGTCATAGGTGATCGACCGCGCCCACAGCCCCAGCACGCCGTTGAGCAGCAGCAGCCAGATGTAGCCCAGCACGATGCCGCCGATGAGGTTCGGCATGAAGAACACCGAACGGAACACGTTCTTGCCACGGAAGTTCTTCACGAGGAAGTACGCGATCGCGAACGCGAAGACGTTGATGAGCACCGTGGTCACCAGCGCGAACGCCGCGGTGTACCACAGCGAGTGCGCGAACGTCTCGTCGCCCAGCAGCTTCGCGTAGTTGTCGAGCCCCACCCACGTGCTCTTGGTCACCGTGCGGAACTCGGTGAACGACAGGTACACGCCCAGGACGAACGGGATGATGAACCCGATGATGAAGGCCGCCACCGTCGGTCCGGTGAACAGCCACCCCCAGCGGGCGAGGGACTTCTTCATGTGCGTGCTCCTTGCGCGGGCCCGGCACGCGGAGTGCGTGCGTGGTGGTGCCGGCGGGGCGACCGCAGTCGCCGCCACCGGCACGCGAGTGGATGCCGTGGCATCCACGTTCAGGGATGGATCAGCCGTTGGTGAGCTGGTACTCCGCGGCCCAGCCGTCGACGAAGGCGGTCTCGACCGCAGCCCAGTCGCCAGTGCCCTGCGCGTACTGCAGCAGCGCCTGGCCGACGCCGTTCTTCCACTCCTCGGAGGGCATGACGGTGAAGTTCCAGGTGACGGCGGTCTTGCCGGCCTCGGTGTACGCGGCGTCGGCCTGCACGAACGGGTTCGAGGGCAGGTAGTCGGCGAACGTGTCGAACGGCGTCACGAAGCCCATGGCGTTCGCGAGGCTGTCACGTCCGGTGTCGGAGGTGATGACCCACTCGAGGAAGTCCTTGGTCGCCTTCTGGTCGGCCGCGGATGCCTCGTTGTTGATGACCCAGTAGTTCTCCGAACCGGTCGCGAGGCCTGCATTCTCCTCGCCGTCCGCGCCGATGTAGATCGGCAGCATGCCGAGGTCCTCATCGGCCACGGCCTGGCCCGAGACGTCACCGTAGGCCCAGGTGCCGTTCTGGTAGAACGCGGCCTTGCCCAGCGCGAACTCGCTGTTCGCGTCTTCGATCGTCTTGCCCGACAGGGTCGAGGGCTCGACGGTGGCGTTGTCGATGTACAGGTCGAAGATGCGCTGGTAGCCGTCGAGGAAGCTGTCGTTGATCTCGGCGGGCTGACCGTCGACGCCGTCGGCGGCGAACTGCCAGTACAGCGGCAGGTTGGCCAGGTGCGTCTTGAAGCGCCAGTCGCTCGACGAGTCGAAGCCGGCCGAGGTGAAGGCGCCTTCGACGCCCAGCTCGTCCTTGTGCTCCTGGATTCCCTCGACGACGGCGGAGAACGTGTCGAAGTCCGTGATCTCGTCGATGGATGCCACGGCCGCATCACCGAGGGCGATGTAGTCGTTCACGATCTTCTTGTTGTAGATGATGCCGTAGGTCTCCATGACGTACGGGACGGCCAGGACCTCGTCGTCGTCACCGGTCAGGGCCACCGACTGGTCGTTGAGGTGCTCGTAGATCGCGGTGTCGGACAGGTCGGCGACGTAGTCCTTCCAGTTCGCGAGCCCCACGGGGCCGTTCACCTGGAACAGAGTCGGCGCGTCGCTCTTGGCCATCTCCGACTTGAGCGTGGTCTCGTACGTGCCTGATGCTGCGGTCTGCACGTCGACGGCCACACCGGTCTCGTCGGTGTAGGCCTCGGCCAGAGCCACCCAGTCTTCGGCCTGCTCGGGCTTGAAGTTGAGGTAGTAGACCTTGCCCTCGGCATCACCGTCGCCTTCGGCGCTGCTGCAGCCGGCGAGGGCGCCGGTGAGGGCCGCCACGGTCATCCCGGCGGCGACCGCGGTCGCCATCCTGCGCTTGTTCATTCGTCCTGGGCCTTCCTTCTTTGGATCGAGGACACTCACGCGATACCGCGCCACGCCGCATCGCGGAACCCCGTCCGTCTCGTCGGGCTTTCGGAATCGGTTCCGGGGCTCGGACGACACGATACGCACCGATCGGCGCGGATGCAACACTGCGCAGGCCGTGACTAATCACAGACGGGCACGGTCCGGCGCGGGCGCGCCTGCACCCGACGCCCGGCACCACCTCAGACGGAGTCGACGCCGGCCGGTGCGGGTGGCATGAGCACCGCGATGGCCCGCTGCAGCAAGGGCGTGACCGCGAACACCGCGAGGGCATAGCCCAGCAGTAGGAGGATGACCACGATCTGGGGCAGCATGATCCACGTCGCCACGGTCACGGCGACGATCACGGCGTGGATGGCGAGGACGCCCAGCGCATGGGGCAGCCGGGCCACGGCGACGATCACCGCATTGCGCAAGGTGCGCCCAATGGTGTTCTCGAACCGTGCCTGCATCGTCCACACGAACGGAAAGATCAACAGATACACCCAGGTCAGCAAGACTTTCAGCACCAACAGCTCGTCGATCCGGATGAAGACCCAGCTTGCGGCGACCGCTGCACCGATCGGTCCGACGACGGCCCACAACGCACTGGCGGCGCGGAAGTTGGCCTGGAATGAGATCCAGAACGTGCGGGCTGCGCCCTGGTCCTCGTCGGCCAGCACCCGACGTGCGGTGTCATAGGCGGCGGTCAAGCCTGCTCCGGCGGTGACCACCGGCAACAGAGTCAGCACGAGCAGCACGTTGACGACGATGATGTCGCCGATGCTGTTCGCGGCGCGCCACAGTGGGCCGGCACGGTCGAACATCCGCGAGAACACGGCTCCCCCTCTGACTGATGACGGCGTCCACCCTACCGGCGACGCGCTGGGAACCGCCTGCGATGTGCGCGGCGTGCGGATCGGGGGTAACGTCTCTGCCCGGATACGTTTCCGGTGAATCCGGTGATCCGGCGTGCCGTCGAGGGAGGATGTCCACCATGAGCGAGCGGGTGTTCACGGTCGAGCCGTATGCGATCGCGACGACCGGGCTGGCGGACGCCGACGTGCGACTGATCGAGGCGATGACCTCGACCGGCAACGGCCACATGGGCATGCGTGGCAACTTCGAAGAGGGCTACGGCGGCGACACCCATCAGGGCACCTACATCGCCGGTGTCTGGTTTCCGGACAAGACCCGTGTGGGCTGGTGGAAGAACGGCTACCCCGAGTACTTCGGCAAGGTCATCAACGCGACCAACCTGATCGCGATCGATGTGACCATCGACGGCGAGCGCGTCGACCTGTTCGGCGCGGGCGCGGATGACATCGCGATCCGCCTCGATCTGCGCGACGGCCTGCTGACCCGCTCGTTCACCTATCGGGTGGGTGAGACACGCGTGCGCATCGAGTTCGAGCGCTTCCTCTCGATCGCGACCCGCGAACTGTGCCTGCAGCGCGTGCGGGTGACCGCCCTGGCCGGCTCCCCCGAGATCACGCTGACACCGCGCCTCGACGGCGACGTGCACAACCTCGACGCGAATTACGGCGAGCGGTTCTGGGAGGAGGCCGCGCGCGACGCGGGCTCGGCCGACGCGGCGCCCGGCCCGCAGGTGCTCTCGCTGCGCACGGCGCCGAATCCGTTCGGCACCCCGCGATTCACCGTCACCGCGGCCATGACCTCGACGGCAGCGGGCCTCGATCGTGTGGGACTCGTCGATGTGCCGTGGCAGGTCGGCACCGCATACTCCGGCATTCTCTCGCCCGGCCACACCGCCGTGCTGGCCAAGACCACCGCCGTGGTCACCACCCGCGACGTCGCTGAGGATCAGCACGCGAGAGCAGCCGCGCGGCTGCTGACGGAGGCGCGCGACTTCGACGCCGAGCACGCCGCCCACGCCGCCCTGTGGGCGCAGCGCTGGGCACGCGCCGAAGTGGTCATCGAGGGTGACGACGAGGCGCAGCAGGGCATCCAGTTCAACCTGTTCCAGCTGTTCTCGACGTACTACGGCGAAGACGAGCGGCTCAATATCGGCCCCAAGGGCTTCACCGGCGAGAAGTACGGCGGAGCCACCTACTGGGACACGGAGGCCTACCTCGTGCCGCTGTACCTGGCGGTCGCCTCGCCCGACGTGACCCGCGCTCTGCTGCAGTACCGGCATGACCAGCTGCCGCAGGCGCAGCACAACGCCCGGCAGCAGCACCTCGCGGGCGCGCTGTTCCCCATGGTGACGTTCACGGGGGTCGAATGCCACAACGAGTGGGAGATCACGTTCGAGGAGATCCACCGCAACGGCGCGATCGCGCACGCCATCCACGACTACACGCGCTACACCGGCGACCGGACGTATCTCGAGGGCCCGGGACTGGAGGTGCTCGTCGAGATCAGCCGGTTCTGGGCCGATCGCGTGCACTTCTCCGCGCGGCGCGGGCAGTACATGCTGCACGGGGTCACCGGGCCCAACGAGTACGAGAACAACGTCAGCAACAACTGGTACACGAACTATCTCGCCGCGTGGGTGCTGCGCTACACGGGCCAGACCCTCGACACCGTGCCGGCACGCGCGGGCGAACTCGGCGTGACCGGCGACGAGCGCACCCGGTGGCGTGAGATCGCCGAGGGCATGTATCTGCCCGAAGATGCGGATCTCGGCATCCACGTGCAGCACGACACGTTCCTCGACAAAGACCTCATGCCGGCGTCGGCGCTGCCGGCCGACCAGCGGCCCATCAACCAGAACTGGTCGTGGGACCGCATCCTGCGATCGTGCTTCATCAAGCAGGCCGACGTGCTGCAGGGCATGTACCTGTTCGAGGACGACTTCGACGCCGACGACCTGCGCCGCAACTTCGACTTCTACGAGCCGATGACGGTGCATGAGTCGTCGCTGTCCGCGTCGATCCACTCGGTGCTGGCCGCGGCGATCGGCCGACCGGAGAAAGCCATCGAACTGTACCGGCGCACCGCGCGGCTCGACCTCGACAACTACAACAACGACACCGAGGACGGCCTGCACATCACGTCGATGAGCGGCGCGTGGCTGTCGATCGTGCAGGGGTTCGCCGGCATGCGGGTCCGTGACGAGCGGCTGTCGTTCCGGCCGTTCTGCCCCGACGGGTGGGACGCGTTCTCGTTCACCATCGGCTTCCGCGGCCGCGTGCTGGCGGTGCGGGTCACCGCCGACGAGCTCGTGTTCACCCTGCGCGAGGGTGAGCCGCTCACGATCGACGTACACGGCGAGTCCGTGCACGTCGACGCGGCCACGACCGTCGCATTGCCGCGTCGCTGACCGCGAGTGCCACCCACGTGCCAGACTCGTTCCGATGTGGATCGGATGGATCGAATTCGACGTCCTGCTGGGCGACGTGCACTCGCTCAAGCAGAAACGCAGCGTGCTGCGCCCGCTGCTGGCTGAGCTGAGCCGCCGAACCGAGGTCGCCGCCGCCGAAGTCGGCGCCCACGACCTGCACCGGCGCACCGCGATCGGCATCTCGGTCGTGGCATCCGAGGCCGTCCACGTGCGCGACGTGCTCGACCGTGCCGAGCGGCTCATCGCCGAGGAGCACCCCGAAGTCACCCTGCTGTCCACGCGCCGCGGCGTGCACTCCAGCGACGACTGACACGAATCGGTGACGCCCGGCGCGGCCCGACCTACACTGGAGGCGGGAGGTCCGGATGAGCAGCACCACGTGGACCGACCCGCGCGAGGAGATCGAGTTCAGCGTCCTGATGGCCAATGGGCGCCTCGCGGGCCGGAAGTTCGCCAGCCGCGCCGAGGCGGAGGCGTGGGCCTGTCCGGAGGAGGGCGACCAGGTGGTCTCCTACAACCTGATCTGCGAGTGCGACCAGTAGCGACTCAGCGTCCGTGATCGCCGGCGTCCGCACCGGGCACGGCCAGCGGCACCTCGCGGTTCCGGTCCCACGGCTCGGTCCAGCCCAACTGGTCGAAGAGGGCGTCCAACAGCATCGCCGTGAACCCCCACACCAGGTGCCGGCCCACGACGAACGCGGGTCCGCGGTACACCTGGTCGCCGCGCCGCAGCACGGTGACGCCGCGATGGGCCGGATCGAGCAGGTCGGCCACGGGCGCCCGGAACACATCCGACGATTCGGCGACATCGACCACGCCGACCGGTGACGGCCGGCGCCACCAAGCCAGCACGGGCGTCACCTGATGCCGCGAGAACGCGAGCGACACATCGCCGAGCGTGCCGAGCACCTCGACACCGTCCGGGTCGAGACCGGTCTCCTCCACCGCTTCACGCAGAGCCGCCGCGACGGGGTCAGGATCGGACGCATCCACCCGCCCGCCCGGGAAGGCGACCTGGCCGGGGTGCGAACGCAGCGTCGTCGCACGGGCCAGCAGCAGCACGTCGAGATCCCGCGACACCACCGACCCGTCGCGGTCGGCCGGCACGCCGTCGAGCACGCCGAACAGGATCAGCACGGCGGCCGGGCGGGTCTCGCGCGCCGGAGGCAGCCCCGTCCACGCCGCCATGCCGCCGGAGTCCTCGGCCGCCGCGGCCAGTGCAGCCAGCTGGGCGCGGGCGTCGGCGGCGGTGCGGTCGGTCGAAACGGCAGACATACGCTTCAGGCTACGCGGCGCGCCAGCCACGCGTTGCCGACGCCGCACACGAGCACGAACGCGGCCGCCACCGCCGGCAGGGTCATGGCCGCGGCGACCGACACCTCATCGGCGACGGCCCCCGTCACCGCCGATGCGAGCGCCTGGGCCAGGGTCAGCGCCGACGTCGCCAGGGTCATCGTCGTGGCCTCGCGGCCGAGCGGGGCCCGGTCGCCCGCCAGGCTGAACAGCGTCACCAGCGTGGGCCCGACGCCGAGTCCCATCACCAGCAGCATCACCGTGACCATGCCCAGATCGGTGGATGCCGTGTACCCGGCCGCCGCGGTCAGCAGCACCGCCGCGAACACGAGCCACCGCCAGCGCAGCGCGAATCTGTCCGGCAGCAGCACGACCGCCAGCGCCAGGACGGCCGAGCCGATGCCCATGAGCCCGTAGAGGATGCCGGCCTGCGCCTCGTCGCCGGCGGCCTTGGCGTAGGCGGTGAGCGAGGTGAGCGTCGTTCCGAAGAACAGGCCGACGCCGAACGCTGCGGCCACGAGGATCAGCACCCGGCCGCGGAACACGTCGCGCAGCGGGGCACGCTCCTGGTGGGCGCGGCTCCCGGCACCGGTGACGCGACCGGTCGGATGCAGGGCGAAGGCGGTGACGAAGACGAAGCTGAGTCCGGCGGCGATGGCGATCGGCGCCCAGGGCGAGATCCATGCCGCGAAGATGCCGACCAGGAAGGGACCGATGACGAACGCCGTCTCGTCGGCCGCGGACTCGTACGACATGATGCGCGACATCGTGCCCGGCTGCCGCATGACGGCGATCTTCTCCCGCACGATGGCCATCAGGCGGCTGCGCGACATGGCCGCCGACTGCGGCGCGGACAGACCGATGAGAAGGCCGGCGACCAGGATCAGCGCATCGGCCCATCCGCCCAGCACCACCAGCGGGAACACCGCCAGCAGCACGCCGTTGGCCAGCCCCACCGGCACGAGCACGGCGCGCTGCCCGTACCGGTCGACGGCGATGCCGATCACGGGGCCGGCGAGCACGACGCCGACGCCGACGGCCGCCGAGGTGAGACCGCCCAGGCTCACCGAACCGGTGGCAGAGACCACGAAGGTCAGCACGCCGACCACCATCATGGCGAACGGCAGCCGGGCGATGAACGCGATCGGATAGTAGCCCCATCCGGTGTGCTGGATGAGGGTGCGCGGTGCGGGCGCCTGAGCCATATGACCTCCGGAGCAGTCAGCTCGTTCTCACGTGCCGCCTTGCCCCGGAAGCAGGTAGTTGCACTCGTGCGACGCATCGGCCGATGCGCGCAACCACCCATCGTACCCAGCGCGCCTGGACGCCACCCGGGGACGGCGGCCAAGGGTGCCGGTCAGCGCGTGAAGAACACCTCGGCGACGCGCGCCAGGTCGAACAGGTCGCTCACGCCGGCGAGCTCGCGTGCGGAGTGCATCGACAGGATCGGGATGCCGACGTCGACCGTGCGGATGCCCAGCCGCGTCGCAGTGATCGGGCCGATGGTCGAGCCGCACGGGATCGAGTTGTTCGAGACGAACTCCTGACTGTGCACGCCGGCATCCCCGCACCAGCCGTGCCAGGCGGCCGCGCCCACCGCGTCGGTCGCGTAGCGCTGATTGGCGTTGATCTTCAGGATCGGGCCCGAGCCGAGCACGGGACGCACCACCGGATCGTGCTTGTCGGCGTAGTTCGGGTGCACCGAGTGCCCGACGTCGCTCGACACGCACCACGAGTCGGCCAGCGCCCGCAGCTGCTGCTCGCGGTTGGCACCGAGGCCGAGCTGGATGCGCTCGAGCACGTCGGCCAGGAACGGTCCGGCCGCCCCCGAGCGGGTGCCCGACCCGATCTCCTCGTGGTCGAACACGGCGAGCATCGCGATGCGCTCACCGTCGAAGCCGTCCGCGACACCGGTCAGGGCCACCAGCCCGGCATGCACGGAGGCGAGGTCGTCGAGCCGACCGGCGGCGAAGAACGCGTCGCCCTTGCCGAACACCGCGCCGCGGGCGGCGTCGGCGGTCACCAGGTCGTACCCGCGGATGCGCGCCGCGTCGACGCCCGCGCGCTGGGCGAGCTCGGCCAGCAGGTCTTCGGACGCGGCGTCGCCCAGACCCCACACCGGCTGGGTCTGCGCCTGCTTGTGGAGGGCGAGGCCGTCGTTGACCCCGCGGTCGAGGTGGATCGCCAGCTGCGGCAGCCGCAGCAGCGCACCGGAGTCGGCGAGCACGGTCGTGCCGTCGTCGAGCACGAGCCGGCCGGCCAGGGTCAGCTCGCGGTCGAGCCACGAGTTCAGCAGCGGGCCGCCGTAGACCTCGACGCCGGCCTGCAGCCACCCCAGCGACCCTGTGGTCGGCTGCGGCTTGAGCTTGAAGCCCGGCGAGTCGCTGTGCGCCCCGAAGATGTGGATGCCGGTGTCCGCCGTCGCGCCGCCGGGGACCACCCAGGCCAGCACCGCGCCGTCCCGCACGACGAAGAACCGGCCGCCGGGCTGGGCCGGCCAGGCCTCCGCCTCGGACAGGCCGGTGAAACCGGCGTCGACGAGCCGGCGGGCGACCTCGGCCACCGCGTGGTAGCTCGAGGGAGAGGCGGCGACGAAGTCGGCGAGATCGCCGGCGTGGGTCAGGGCATCAGCGGGCACGAAGAACCTCCAGGGGACCCTTCGATCGTAGTTCGCGCCCGGATCACTCCCGGAAGTCGTCCGGATCGACGTGGTCGAGGAAGTCCTTGAACTCGGCAAGGTTCTCCTCGGCGTCTTCCGGCGGCACGACGTCCGGCACGCCCGCGTCGGCGAACACGGCGTCGGCGACCCAGATCGGGGCGGCCGCCCGCGAGGCCAGGGCGATCGCATCGGAGGGGCGGGCGTCGACGACCCGGGTGCCGGAGGCGGTGGCCAGGGTGATCTCGGCGTAGAACGTGCCGTCGTCGATGCGGGTCACCTCGACCTTGGCCACGGATGCCGCCAGGCTCTCCAGCAGCGCGACCATCAGGTCGTGGGCGAGCGGCCGCGGCGTGATCGCCCCCTCGACCGCGATGAGGATCGACGCGGCCTCCTGCGCGCCGATCCAGATCGGAACGATGAGACCCTCCCCCGGCAGCGCGTCGAGTGGCTTGAGCAGGATGACGTGCTGTCCGGCGGCGTCGAGTGCGACACCGGCCACGCGGACCTGGACCATGGGGTCCTCCCTCCGATACCGGCGGATGCCTCCATCGTAGGCATGCCGCGCTGTGCCGGCAGCGGCCCGTCGGTAGGGTCGGGACTGTCGGCGGCGACGGAGCCGCCTCGGGAGGACACCATGAACAACGACTTCGGCTGGGCTGCGGGGATCGGCGTCGGATTCTTCGTGCTGATGCTGGCGATCTATCTCGGCGTGCTCGCACTGTGCCTGTGGATCGGATACCTCATCATGCGCACGGCGGTGAAGAACGGCATCCTGCTCGCCGACGCCGAGCGCGCGAGCCGCGGATACGGGGGTCCCGGCGGCTACGGGGCCAGCGCGCCCGGCGTGCCGCCGCAGGGTTACCGCCCGCCGCCTGTTCCGCCCACGCAGTCATAGCGCGAACGGCCGCGACACCGTCTATGCCGGCGACCTACGATCGAGGGGTGACCGACTCGACTCTCGTCCTCGTGGCCAATGCCGGTGACGGCAGCATCAGCACCTTCCGGCTCACCGGTGGGCGGCTCGACCGCCTCGCCGTGACCGACGGCGTGACCGGGTGCTCAAACTTCGCGATCGACGCCGCGCGCGACCTGGTGCACGCTGCGGTGAAGGGGGCCGCCGACGGTGAGCCCGCCGGCATCCTGACCCTTGCCATCGACCGCGCCTCCGGCCGACTGACACCGCTGCGTCGGCGGGACCTGGATCGAGGCGGCATGAATTACCTCGCCCTCACCCGCGACGGGACCGGCCTTCTTGGCGCGTCGTACGGAGGCGGGTACGGCATCACGGCCCGCGTGGCCGACGGCGTGATCGGCGAGCCGGTGTCGACCATCGAGTTCCCGAACCTGCACTCGGTGCTGCCCAGCGCCGACGGCCGCTTCGCGTACTTCGTCTCGCTGGGCGCCGACGTGATCGCGCAGTACGCACTCGACGCGGACATGCACCTGGCGGCGCTGACCCCCGAGACGGTCGCCGCACCGGCCGGCAGCGGCCCTCGCCACCTCGTCCTCAACCCGGCGCAGGACGCCGTCTACGTGCTGACCGAGTTCTCCGGCGAGGTGCTGCACTTCGCCCGCGACACCGCGGCGGGAACCCTCACCCCCGTCGGCTCGGCCCTCGCACACGACCCGTCGAAGGGTCTCGGGCACAGCGAGTTCGGCGCCGACCCGATGGCCAACCACTTCATCTGGGGTGCGGACCTGCACCTCGGCGCCGGTGGGCGACACCTGTGGGCGTCCGAGCGCACCGAGAGCACCCTGGGCGCGCTCGCCGTCGCCGCGGACGGCACCCTCGCCGCACCCGAGCACTTCACGGTCACCGAGCCGCAGCCGCGCGGTTTCGCACTGAGCCCCGACGGCGCCTGGCTGATCGCGGCGGGCGAGCGGTCGACGACCGTCTCGCTCTACGCCGTCGACGGCGACCGGCTCGAGCTGCGGCAGCAGGCCGAGACCGGTCGCGGCGCCAACTGGGTGCGCTTCGTCTGATCGCGCGCGAGTTCGCGCGGTCTGATCGTCAGTTCAGCGCGCGGGTGCTCTCGGGGATCACCCCGTCGGCGTACAGGCTCGCGGCGACATCCTGCAGCGCCGTCAACGCCACGCGCTGCGTGGTCGGTCCGTACGAGATGCGCGCGACTCCGAGCGCCTCGTACTCGGCGGCCGTGAGCGCACCGGGCAGGCCGATGACGCTGACCTTGCGCTCGCCGATGCCCTCGACCAGCTGCCGGGTGACGTCGGCGTTCAGCACGCCGGGCACGAAGACGACGTCGGCTCCGGCGGCCAGGAAGGCGCGGCCGCGCTCGACGGCGTCGGCGATCGACTCCTCGACCGGGCGGCCGCCGGCCCGCACGAACGCGTCGGTGCGGGCGTTGAGCGCGAACGGCACGCCTTCGCTCTCGCCGGCGCGCACGATGGCTTCGACGGCGGCGACCGCCTCGTCGAGCGGCTTCAGCCGGTCTTCGACGTTCGCACCCACGGCACCCACGCCGATGGCCCGGCGCACGGTCTCGCCGGGGTTGCCGAACCCGGCATCCAGGTCGGCGGTGACCGGCACGTCGCCGGCGACCTCGACGATGCGGCCGACCATGTCCAGCACGAGGTCGAGCGGGATGTTCTCACCGTCGGCGTACCCGAACGTCGCCGCGATCGAGTGGCCGGCCGTGGCGATGGCCTTCGTCTCGGGCAGCGCGAGGATCGTCTTCGCCGACACGACATCCCACACGTTGACCACGCGGAGGATCTCGGGGGCGGCGTGGAGAGCGGACAAGGTCTGGGCACGCTGAGCCTGAGTAGTCATGGTCCCACCGTATCGACGGCCGAGGCCTGCCGGGGCGGCACCGTGACGCTGCGTGTCAGTCGCGAGCGGCGGGTCAGCCCCGAATGCCGGTCCGGGCGCGGCCGCGCCGCACCGCGAGCACGATCAGCCGCCACCCCACGATGGTCGCACCCAGCACGATGGTCGCGACGATGATGAACGGCAGCGCCGTGCCCTGCCCCGACAGCGCGCGCAGCAGCATCCCGCCGACGAGGGTCACCGCCCATACGCCGAGCCCCGTCCGCACCGGTGCCGACGGCGCACGCCACGCGAGGGTGACGAGCCAGCCGACCACGAGCGCGGCCAGGAACGGCCACGCCGTGCCCCACAACCCGCTCAGCACCTCGGAGTCGTGGCTCGCGCGGCCCGTCGCCGCGAACGCCGTCACCAGCACCGCATCGAGCACGAAAGAGCCGAGAATGGATGCCGGGGTCGCACGCGGGGTCATGTGTCCATTCTCGCCGGTGGCTCCGGCCTCGAACGATTACAGGTCTTCCGGCGCGAGGTCGCCCTCGCCGTCCTCACCGAGCTCGGCAGCGATCGGCTCCGCGCCCTGTGTCTCGGGCTGCGCCGCATCGGCGTGCCGGTCAGCGGCGGGGACATCGTCGGCGGCGGCGGGAATCTCGGCGGGATCGGCGCCGGTCGCGGTCTCGACGTCGAGGTCGACGCCGTCGTCCGCCGCGGTGGTGCGGTCCCACTCGGCCTGTGCCGGGTCGCGGTTCGGATCGGGCTCGATGGTCGTGTCGCGCCCCTGCAGGGGCTGGATGCCGGGGTCCGGCTCGCCGGGCTGCGGAAGGTTGTCGTTCGTCATGACGACAGGCTCGGCGAACCGGCCCGATCCGACGACCCCCTTGCGTTCACGGCCGGCGCCGGGTACCGATATGCGACGCGCACGGCCGGGGCCGGGTACCGGTCACGCGACGCGCGCGGCCGCCGACGCGTCGAGGTCACGGACGATGGCGGCCACGGCCGCCCGACCGGCGCGGTTGGCACCCACCGTGGAGGCCGACGGTCCGTAGCCGACGAGGAACACCCGCCGCTCGTCGATGGCCCGCGAGTCCGCCACCCGGATGCCGCCGCCGGGCACCCGCAGCCGCAACGGGGCCAGATGCTCGAGCGCGGCACGGAACCCGGTCGCCCACAGGATGACGTCGGCGCGCACGAAGGTGCCGTCCGGCATCCACACCCCGTGTTCGTCGATCGACGTGAACATCGGGTGGCGCACGAGCACGCCGCGCGCCTGGGCCGCGCGCGCCCACGGCGTCCAGTGCATGCCGGTCACCGAGATGACGCTGCCCGGCGGCAGGCCCTGCCGCACGCGCTCGTCGACACCGGCGATGGCCGCGACGCGGGCCGGGATGTCGAAGTCGTCGTCGATCCACTCGGGTTCGCGGCGCGTCATCCAGACGGTGTCGGCGACGTGCGAGATCTCGTCGAGCAGCTGCACACCGGAGACCCCGGCGCCCACGATGATGACCCGCTGGCCGGCGAACTCATCGGCCGAGACGTAATCGGCCACGTGCAACTGCCGGCCGCGGAACCGCTCCTGCCCCGGATAGCGCGGCCAGAACGGCTTGGTCCAGGTGCCGGTCGCATTGATCACGAAGCGGGTGCGCCAGGTGCCGCGATCCGTCTCGACGAGAAGACGCCCGTCGGGGTCGTCGTCTTCGCGGCGGACGGCGCGCACCTCGACCGGCCGCTCGACGCGCAGATCGAACCGCTGCTCGTACTCGCCGAAGTACGCCGGCAGCACATCGCGGGCCGCGGCCGCGGGGTCGGCCGGTGGGACGGGATACCCGGGCAGCTCGTGGATCCCGTTGACGGTCGCCATCTTCAGCGACCGCCAGCGGTGCTGCCACGCGCCCCCGGGTGCGGTCTCGCCGTCGAGGACGACGAAGCTGCGTGCCGCGTGGTCGGCGACCGATGCCGGGTCGTCGGCGACCGATGCCGGGGTGAAGCCGCGTCGGCGCAGGTGATATGCGGCGGAGAGCCCGGCCTGCCCGGCGCCGATGACGACCACGTCGACGGAGCGGGCAGACGGGTTCACGCTGTGAACAACGTCGGATCGGGCCGCACCATTCCGTCGGAGTATTAGCGTGGGAGCACCACCGCCGACAGTTTCAGGAGTACACCATGACGGACACCGGAACCATCACCCAGACCCCGGGCACCGAGACCGCCGTGTTGGCCGGCGGCTGCTTCTGGGGCATGGAGGACCTCATCCGCCGGCAGCCCGGCGTCCTGTCCACTCGCGTCGGCTACACGGGAGGCGAGAACGCGCACGCGACCTACCGCAACCACCCCGGCCACGCCGAAGCGGTGGAGATCGTGTTCGACCCGTCCCAGACGACGTATCGGGACATCCTCGCGTTCTTCTTCCAGATCCACGACCCGTCCACCCTGAACCGGCAGGGCAACGACATCGGCACGAGCTATCGCTCGGCGATCTTCCCGCTCACCCCCGAGCAGGAGCGCATCGCGCGCGACACGATCGCCGACGTCGACGCCTCGGGCCTGTGGCCGGGCAAGGCCGTCACCACGATCGAGCCCGCCGGCCCGTTCTGGGAGGCCGAGCCCGAGCACCAGGATTACCTGATCAAGTACCCCAACGGCTACACCTGCCACTTCCCGCGCGCGGGATGGGTGCTGCCTCAGCGCGCCGAAACCGCCTGACCTGACGCACGCGCCGCGTCCCAGCGGTTCAGCGCGCGCATCGCGAGGAAGGTGAGCCACTTCGACGGCTGACCCGGTTCGACGTCCAGCGGGAACCACACCCGGCCGGCGGCCTTGTGCGTCTGCATCCAGCGCCCGTCGTCGCCCCGCGCGGCACGCACCCGCTCGACGGCTTCGCCGATACGCGCGTCGGGCACCGTGCCGTCGTGCGCGGCCGCCTCGGTGAAGTAGTCGATCGCCTTCAGCGCAGTGAACCGCCAGCGGTAGGGGTACATGATGCCGTCGGTCCACGGGCCCACCTGTTCACCGGTTGACAGGCGATAGCGCAGCCGGCGCTCGAGCAGATACTCCTCGGCGCGGTGGCGTGCCGCGCGCAGTTCGTCGGTGCCGCCGGTCATCTTCTCGTATGCGAGCAGGTCACGCAGCGCGTTGAGGGTCGAGTGGAACGACGACCGCGTCGACCCCGTCTCCCACTCGCAGTTCCACCCGCCGTCCTCGAGCTGGTGCGGCGGGAACCACGCGGCGATCTTCGACACGTCGGCGCCCAGCCACGCCCCGTTGGCGAGCGTCATGCCGTTGATGCCCACGTCGACCTCACCGTCCCAGTAGGGCAGGTCCTCGTACTCCCAGCGGCTGTTGGCGGCGAGCTTCTCCGCGGTGCCGGCCAGCGCCGCCGCGTCGAGCCCCCATTCGCGCAGCGTCGTGAGCGTCCAGGTCGTCGCCGTCCACGGCTGACCGGGCTCGTTCTGGAAGTCGTCGGCCGGAAAGTAGGCGCCGCCGGCCCACTGTCCGTCGGGGTCCTGGTACGCGAGCAGCCGCGCCCCGTTCCCCTCGGTCGCCATGCGGGCGCGGGTGGCGCGCCACACCTCTTCGTGCTCGCCCACCAGATCACGCTGCACCTGCCAGCGCAGGGTCGGATCGGAGTCGAGCAGCCAGTCTCGGACGTCGTTGTCACTCATGCGCGGCACGGTACTCCGGCCCACCGACACGGCACAGCCCCGGCATCCTCTCAGTCCGGGTCGGGCAACAGCGACCGGGTCCAGTCCCACAATCGGG
Organism: Microbacterium pollutisoli; assembly: GCF_053586795.1. NCBI lineage: Bacteria > Bacillati > Actinomycetota > Actinomycetes > Micrococcales > Microbacteriaceae > Microbacterium > Microbacterium pollutisoli. The sequence continues at coordinate 252,024 of NZ_JBNYWT010000003.1, read as the reverse complement.
CGGCCCGGCGCCAGTCCCGGAACGACCGATAGAGCGGCACCGGGCGCGGCGGGCCCGCGAGCTGCCCGAACCCCGAAGGCGCGAACAAGGTGGGCGGCACCTGCGTGCTGATCGCCGCCAGCAGCGCCGGCTGCGCGGCCTGCGCGGGGGTGTTGCCCACGCGTCGCACGACGCGGGACAGCACGCCGCCGTCGCGACGCGCACGCACGTGCGGCGCGATCCCGGTGCTCGGGGCGACGCCGGGGTGCGCGAGGTGGACCGTCAGCCCCCACTGCCGGGCGATCTCGCGGCGGGCCAGTTCGGTGGCGAACAGGCCGAGTGCGACCTTCGACGAGCCGTAGGCACGCAGCGCGCTGTAGCGCCGCTCGATCTGCGGGTCGCGCTCGTCGAAACGGGCGAAGCGGGCCGCCAGGCTGGTCTGGACGACGACCCGCGCGTGTCCGGCGGACAGCAGCGGAAGCAGCCCGAGGGTGAGCGCGACGTGCCCGAGGTAGTTCGTCTGGAAGTGCAGCTCGAACCCGTCGCCGGTGATGTGTCGTTCGCGCTCACCGAGTCCGATCATGCCGGCGTTCAGCACGAGCAGGTCGATCGGCCCGCCTTCACGGCGCAGCTGCGCGGTCAGCGCGGACACCGTCTCCAGCCGGGCGAGGTCGAGATCGAGCAGGGACAGGCGGGCGTCGGGCACGGTGCTGCGGATGCGGGCGACGGCCCGGTCGCCCTTTGTCCGGTCCCGCACGGGCAGCAGCACCTCACCGCCGGCCGCGGCCAGGGCCCGGGCGATCTCGAGGCCGACCCCGTCGCTGGCACCGGTCACCAGTGCCGTCCGTCCCCGCAGGTCGGGCAGTGCGGTGTCGGCCTGCCGACGCGGGACCGTCGTCATCGACCCTCCTCCGGTACGCCGAATCTAGCCGCAGCGTGTGACGAAGGCCAGCACGCGCCCGGGTTCACCCCAGCCCGGCGACCTCCACGCCGAGCCATTCCCCGAGGTCACGGATCTCGGCGTGCACCATCTCGCGCTCGTCGTCGTCGAACGGGATCATCTCGTGGATCGCGGCGACCACGAGTGTCTCTCTCTTCTTGTCCAGCGCGGCGTCGAGCTGTCCGACGAACCGGTCGCTGATGAGGATGGGGTGCGCGAAGTAGCCGTAGACGCGCTGCGCCTTCGGGGTGAACTGCTCGGATCTGAAGTCGAACTCGAACAGCTCGCTCAGCCGGGAGCGGTCGGCCAGCATGCTGTCGTACGGGTTGAGGATCGCCACCCGGCCGCCCGGATCGTCGTCGAGGGCCGCGATCGCCTCCGGGTCCACGCGCCACGCGCGGCTGCTGCCCTCGACCTCGGCGGGTTCACCGGCCGTGCCCACACCGGCCGACGCGGTGCCGGCCCGGGTGATGCCGGCCGCCTGCAGTCGACGGACCTGCAGCATCCGCTGTGCCTCGTCGGCGCCCAGCGGCGGCGTTGCGGGGTGCACACGCTCGGCCAGATCCCACCGGCGCATGCGGCCGACGCGTCCGACGACCGCGACCTCGCCGAGACGCTCGAGCACGTCGAGCATGCGCGGCACCTGGTTCGACCCGTACCACCCGTTCGCGTCCTTCGCCGCGACCTGACTCGTGTCGTCGATCGCCGCCGCCAGCAGCGGCCCCTCGGCGCGCAGCCGGGCGAGCACATCGGCACGGAAGCGGGCGTTCGCCTCGAGCCACGCGGTCGTGGCTCCGTAGAGGCGGTCGGGCCCCTGGCGGGCACGCACCAGCGGACGCCACGTGCCGGGGTAGAAGTGACCGGCGTACTCGAACAGCAGCCCGTCCTCTTCGACCGCCTTCGTCAGCTGCGCGGCCTCGAACGACCAGCCGATGCGCGTCCAGGGCACCGTCAGCTGGGACGGCGCGATGACGGCGGTCGGATCGATCTTGATCGGCCCGATCTGCTCGGCGACCTCGACGACGTCACCGGGGCGGTCGGCATCGAGCAGCTGGGCGCGCACGGCGATGCGGCGCGCCTGATCCCGCGTCAGCCGATGCATGCCACGAGATCCCGCCTCAGCCGGTGCATGCCACGAGGCTAGCGAGCCCCACCGACACGCGAAGCGCCGGCCAGTTGCCGCAGGGCCTCGCCGGTCAGCCGCTGGGTGGTCCACTCGTCCATGCCCTCGGCGCCGATCGAGCGGTAGAACGCGATCGAGGGCGCGTTCCAGTCGAGCACCGTCCACTCGAACCGGCCGTACCCGCGCTCGACGCAGACCTCCGCCAGCGACATCATGAGCGCCTTGCCGTAGCCGCGGCCGCGCTGGGCCTCGTCGACATAGAGGTCTTCGAGCCAGATGCCGTGGGTGCCCAGCCACGTGGAGTACGTGAGGAACCAGATGGCGATGCCGACCACCGCCCCGTCCCGCTCGACGACGTGTGCGAACACGCGCGGCTCGGCGCCGAACAGCGACGCGGTGAGCGTCTCGGTCGTGTTCTGGACGGCATCCGGTTCGCGTTCGTACACGGCGAGCGCATGGATGAGGGCGAGGATGCCGGGCTCGTCGCCCGGGCGGGCCGCCCGCACGATCGCGCCGTCGGCCAGGGTGCGGGTGTTCACGGTCCGAGCCTAGAGGTGCGCCGCGCCCGTCCGAGAACCGGATCAGCCCCGCACGGCCTCGGCGATCGGCACGTCGCCGGAGTTGAACCGGATCGTCCGGCCGATCGTCGAAGGGTCGGCCAGCACCGCGTCGATGACCGCCGCGACATCGCCGCGCGAGACGGAGCCGGACTGGTCGGCCGTCGTGTCGATGCGCCCGGTCGGCGCGTCGGGGGTGAGCCGGCTCGGGCCGAGGATCGTGTAGTCCAGGCCGCTGGCGCGCAGGTGCTCGTCGGCGGCGGCCTTCGCCTCGGCGTAGGGGAAGAACGTGTCGTCGGGGGCTATCCCGTGGTCGGTGCGCGCCCCGAAGTAGGACACCATGACGTACCGGCGCACCTCGGCCGTGACCGCGGCATCCATCGATCGGGTGGCGGCATCGCGATCGACCGCGTAGGTCCGCTCGGGGTTTCCGCCGCCGGCGCCCGCCGACCAGACGATCGCGTCATTCGCGCTGACCAGGTTGGTGAGCTGCTCGGTGTCGAAGACCTCGACATCGGCGACCAGCGGTACTGCTCCGGTCGCGGCGACCTCGGCTTCGTGGTCGGGATTGCGGATCACGCTGGTCACGTGCAGTCCGCGCTCGACGAGCAGCGGGGCGAGCTGGAGGGCGACCTTGCCGTGTCCTCCGAAGATCAGAATGCGGGCCATGGGGAGTCCTTCCGGTCGTGGTCCGAGCCTACGCACGCCCGCGAACGGAACGAAAACGGGGCACCCGGGCGCGGGGACACCGGGTGCCCCTGGGGGGGTCAAGCGGGTTACTGGACCGACCAGCCCCCGTCGCTGGGGAGGATGGCGCCGTTGATGTTGACGCCGTCGTCCGACAGCAGGAACGTGATCGAAGCGGCCAGCTGCTCGGCGGTCGCCAGCGTCGGGATCGCCGACTGGAACGGCTGCAGTCGCGCCGACCCTGCCTCGGACACGTTCGGCGGGAACGGGATGCCGGTGGCCACCCCGCCGGGGGCGACGGCGTTGACGCGGATGCCGGCCGGGCCGTACATGAAGGCCGCACTGCGGGTCATGCCGATCACGGCATGCTTGCTGGTCGTATATGCGTTGCCCGAGGCGTTGCCGCGCAGTCCGGCCTCGCTGGTGACGTTGACGACCGAACCGGTACCGGCGGCGATCATGGCCGGCAGCACCGCACGGGTGAGCTTGAAGGCGCCGGTGACGTTGACGGCCAGGACGCGGTCCCACATGGCGTCGCTCGTCTCACCGAGCGGGGAGAAGTCGTCGTTGATGCCGGCCACGTTGGCCAGCCCATCGATGCGGTCCCCGGCGGCCGCCACGATGGCATCCACCGAGTCCTGTGCGGTGATGTCGCCGGTGACGGTGATCACGCCCGGGAGCTCTGCCTGCAGCTGCTCGAGGCGCTCGGCCGACACGTCGACGGCCACGACCCGGCCGCCCTCGCGGGCGATGCGCGAGGCGGTCGCCTTGCCGATGCCCGACGCGGCGCCGGTGACGATGATCGTCTTTCCGTCGAAGCGACCGGGGGTGATCTTCTCGACCCACCCGGTGGCCTCGGCTTCGGGCATGACGCCGCCGTTGGCCTTGAGCACGAGGCCGTCGACGACCGCCTGGGGCATCTTGCCCTGGCTGAGCGCGACCATCTGCTGCAAGGGCAGTCCGCGGACCGGGGCGAGCGACTCCGCGCTCGCGCACGAGGCCGCCAGCAGTTCGAGGATGATCGGGCCGCCGACATCGCTGTCGAGCCATTCTCCGATCGTGCTCTGCGCGGTGAGCGGCCTCTGTGCCATGAGTTCCTCTTTCGTCTGCGCCGGGGATCGCCCGGAAGTGCACCGGGCTGAGTTCCCGTGCGGGAATTTCTTTCCCGTACGGGAATTTCTAGGCTTCGGGATACCGGCCCTCAAGGGCCCGGGGCCGTGAAAACACGCGGGAGGCAGGGTGGAGCACGCAGACATTCCCGGCCGCCGCGCCCGCGGCGCTCGGGCCGGCTTGGACGCGGACCGGATCGTCGCCGCGGCCCGGGGCATGGACCCCGGTACGCTCACGATGCAGTCCCTCGCCCGAGAGCTCGGGGTCGACCGCAAAGCGCTTCACCACCATGTGCGCAACCGCGAGCATCTGTTCGAGCTGCTCGCCCTCGATGCGTTCCGACGTCGCTTCGGCGAGGTCGATGTCGCGCTGGGCACGACCTGGCAGGATGCCTGTCGCGCCTACGCGCGCGGAATGGTCCAGAGCCTTCTCGACATCGGCGCCTGGGCCGAGCACTTCCGGTTCACCAGCCAACGCGACCTCGCCCTGGTGGGACCGGCGGAGGCGATCGCCGAGCGCATGCTCGCGGCCGGCTACGACGAGGTGACCGTCAGCCGGTCGATGCACCTGCTGGTCACGATCTGCACCGGATTCGCCCGCGACGCACTGGTCGGACGACGCGCCGAGGGCCACCCGCAGATCGAGGATCTGCGCCGCGCGCTCGACGGCGTCCAAGGCGAGTACGCCGCACTACGACAGCTTGTCGACGCGCGCGTGGACAACTTCGGCGACACCCAGCTCGCGTTCGACCTCGACGCGTTCATCACCGCCATCGAGCGTCTCCCCCACTGACCGGCCGGATTCCGCGAGAGAACAACGGGGCGCCGAGAGTGCGGGCAACACCCGTTCTCTCGTCCATCCGTTGTTCTCTCGCGGCTGAGGTGGGCTCGGGGACGGCCGGGGCGCAGGCGACTGCGGCGCATGCGGCGGAATGGATCGCGAGGTCGGGCGGTTGCACCGGACATGCAACGATTCGGAACGCTCTCGTTCGGCCACTACGGCCCGTTGGGCGGGGGCCGCGAACTGACCGCCGGCGATTCGCTCCGGCAGGCCATCGACCTCGCGCAGGGGATGGACGACCTCGGGGTCAACGGCGTGTACTTCCGCGTGCACCACTTCGCCCGGCAGCAGTCCGCCCCGATGCCGCTGCTGGCCGCGATCGCCGCGAAGACCGAGCGCATCGAGATGGGCACCGGCGTCATCGACATGCGCTACGAGAACCCGCTGTACCTGGCCGAAGAGGCCGCCGCCGTCGACCTCATCTCGGGCGGCCGCATCGCGCTGGGCATCAGCCGCGGGTCACCCGAGACCGTCGTGCGCGGCTATGAGGCCTTCGGCTACACGGGGGCCACCGACCCGCGCGGCGCTGACCTCGCCCGCGCCCACACCGACCTGTTCCTGCGCGCGATCGACGGCGAGGGCCTGGCCGAGCGTGACCCGCAGAGCCCGTTCGGCGGTGGCACCGGCCGGCAGCGCATCGAGCCGCACTCCCCCGACCTGCGCTCGCGCGTCTGGTGGGGTTCGGGGACCCGCGAGACGGCCGAGTGGACCGGCCGGATGGGTCTGAACCTCATGTCGTCGACGCTGGTGACCGAGGCCGACGGACGCCCGTTCGACATCCTGCAGGCCGAGCAGATCGACGTTTTCCGCGCCGCGTGGCGCGAGGCCGGGCACCCCGGCACGCCGCGCGTGTCGGTCAGCCGGTCGGTGTTCCCGATCACGACGGCCGAGGACGAGCTGTACTTCGGACACAGCCAGGAGGGCGACGGCATCGGCTACATCGACGGCTTCCGCTCGACGTTCGGCAAGACCTACGCCGCCGCTCCCGACGTGCTCATCGAGCAGCTGAAGCAGGATGCCGCGGTCATGTCGGCCGACACCCTCATGCTCACGATCCCCTCCCAGCTGGGCGTAGAGTTCAACCTGCGCATCGTCGAGTCGTTCGCGACGCACGTCGCGCCCGCGCTGGGCTGGGAGCCGACCCTCAGTCGCTGATCCCCGGGCCGGTAACCCGGTACCGGCGTTCGATCCCGCGCGTGGCCCGCCCCCCACTCGCTGTCAGCGACGCGCTGCTGGTGCCGGGCGAACGCGTCCGCGTCGGCGAACATCTCCGAGACACGCCACACCAGCGGATCGTCGGTCGCCCGCACCTCGAATGCCATGCACCCCGGCTCTGCCCGGGTCAGTGCGATGTGCTGCGGCAGGTGCGCGCGCACCGTCGCGGCCTGATCGGCATCGGAACAGACCAGTTCCCCCTGCAGCTCCACGCGGTCCATCCGACCAGTATCGTCGCCCGGCGGCATCCACGCCGGACCGCGTAGCAGACGGCGACACGGAGCACCAAGCGCACCGATCCCATTGCCTGAGAATCGCCGGGTGGACACCTCCCCACACTGCCGTGAAAAACGTGAATAATGTGAGGTATGACCACAGCTCAGGCCACCGGCTACAGTGCGATCTCCAGCTACTCGAGGGTGGAGCTGATGCACATGCTGCAGCAGAAGTCTCCCCGCACGATCTCCGAGCTCACGGCGGCGAGCGGACTGCACGCCAACACCGTGCGCGAGCACCTGCAGCGGCTCATCGACGACGGCTACGTCGTGACCGAGACCGAGCGTCGCACCACCCGGGGCCGGCCCCGCGTGCTCTACAGCGCGGCCGACGGCGACGCCGCATCGAGCCCTATCCAGCGGCGACGCGTGCGCGCCGCCGCCGAGCGCGGCGACCTCATGCGGCGGGTGCTGCCGGGCTCCACGCCGGAGTCCTTGGACACCGACGCCCTGCACCAGCTCGACGCGATCGTCGATGACCTGGTGGATGCCGGGTTCGATCCGATCATCGACGAGAACGACCTGTCGATCGAGCTGACCCCGTGCCACCAGGCGCAGGCGCAGGCCGAGCACCTGGAGGTGCTCTGCCAGGTGCACCTGAGCATCATGCAGGGGGTGCTCACCGAGGCGGGCGGACCGCTCGAGGTCGCCGGCATCCGGCCCGCGTGCGACCCGACCGAATGCGTCGTGCTGCTGCGGCACACCGGCCGCACCCGGGAACCCGCCGCCTGACCGCGCTCAGAGGCGGAGACGCTCGGCGCCGGCGTACACGTTCATCGTGTCGCCGCGGAGGAATCCGACCAGCGTCAGCCCGGCGCCGGCGGCCAGCTCGACCGCGAGCGACGACGGCGCCGAGACGGCCGTGAGCATTGGGATGCCGGCCATCACGGCCTTCTGCGCCAGCTCGAAGCTGGCCCGGCCCGACACCATCAGCGCCGTGCCGCGCAGCGGCAGCCGGTCGCCGAGCACCGCCCAGCCCACCACCTTGTCGACGGCGTTGTGCCGGCCGACGTCTTCGCGGACGACCAGCAGCTCCCCGGTCGCAAGGTCGAACAGCCCCGCTGCATGCAGCCCGCCGGTCTTGTCGAAGACCCGCTGCTCGGAGCGCAGCCGTTCGGGCAGGTCGACCAGCAGGGCCGGGTCGACCACCGTGTCGTCGGCGGACAGGTCGAACGCCGACACGGTCGCGACCGCCTCGATCGACGCCTTGCCGCACACGCCGCACGAACTGGTCGTGTAGAAGTTGCGCGCGAGGTCGGATGCCGGCAGCGCCACCCCCGCGGCGAGGGTGACATCGAGCACGTTGTAGGTGTTGCCCTCGCCAGCCGCGGTGCCGAGCACCTGCAGGCTCGCCGTGCCCGGCGCCGCCCCACCGGCATCCACCGCTGTCGCCGGCGTGCCGCCGGTGCCCGGACCGCCGCAGTGGATCGCCGAGGCGAACTGGCCGGCGTGAGTGAGCACGCCTTCGGAGACGAGGAAGCCGGCGGCCAATTCCACGTCGTGGCCGGGGGTGCGCATGGTCACCGTCAGCGGAGCGCCGCCCACCCGGATCTCGAGGGGCTCTTCGACGGCGAGCGTGTCGGCGCGACGACGACTGGCCCCGCCGGTGGAGATCTTGACGACGGGTGCGCGAGCGGTGATGCGCCCCACGTCAGCCGCCGATCGCGTTCATTCCCCGCACCGGCTGGAGGAACGACGGGTCGTTGATCGCGTGCCCGGGCAGCTTGCCGCGCACGCATGCGCGCAGCACCCGGTCGACGTCGGCGTCGGCGCCGTCGCCGCGCAGCACCGGCAGCAGATCGTATTCACTGGTGGAGAACAGGCAGTTGCGCAGCTGACCGTCGGCGGTCAGCCGCATGCGGTCGCAGTTGCCGCAGAACGGGGCGGTCACCGACGCGATGATGCCCACCGCCGCCGGGCCGCCGTCGAGCAGGAACAGTTCGGCCGGCGCGCCGCCGCGCCCGGGCACCCCGGTCAGCTCCCAGCGCGCGCCGAGCGTGGCGAGCATCTCGTCGCGGGTGACCATCGACGTCCGGTCCCAGGTGTGGCCGGCATCCAGCGGCATCTGCTCGATGAACCGCAGCTGGGCGTCGTGCGCGAGGGCGAACTCGACCAGGTCCACCAGCTCGGTGTCGTTGACGCCGCGCATGGCCACGGCGTTGAGCTTGAGGGGGCGCAGTCCGCTGGCGGCCGCCGCGGCGATCCCCTCGAGCACATCGTCGAGCCGGTCGCGACGGGTCAGGGTGCGGAACTTCTCGCGGTCGAGCGTGTCGATCGAGATGTTCAGCCGCTTCAGGCCGGCCTCCACCAGAGCGGGCAGCAGTTCGGGCAGGCGGATGCCGTTGGTCGTCATCGCGATGTCGACGGGGCCGTCCGGGCCCTCGACCTGTGACAGGCGCGCCACCACCTCGACGATGTCGCGGCGCAGCAGGGGCTCCCCGCCGGTGAGCCGGAAGGTGGTGATGCCCGCGGCGGCGGCCACCCGGGCGACGCGCACGATCTCGTCGGTGGTCAGGATGCTCTCGCGCGCGAGCCACTCGTTGCCCTGCTCGGGCATGCAGTAGGTGCACCGCAGCGAGCACCGGTCGGTGAGGGAGATGCGCAGATCGCGGTGCACCCGGCCGAACGTGTCGACCAGCGCCGTGCCCTCCGATTCGGCCGCATCGACGCCCACCGCAGCACGGTGGGTGAGGATGAGAGGTACGGCCGCCATGCCATCGAGGCTACTCGCCGATCGCACCCCGGAGGCCGTCTGCGGCCGGGGAAACCGCAAACGCGATTAATCACGGCCCCCCGGCGGGCCGCGGGTCATGCCACCCGCGTACCCTCACCTTCAGGCACTCGAAAGGAGCGTGCGGTGGATTTCCTCGACCCGCTGGCGCTGGCACGGTGGCAATTCGGTCTGACGACCCTTTACCACTATCTGTTCGTCCCCCTGACCCTCGGCATGGCCCTGACGGTCGCCATCTTCCAGACCGTGTGGCATCGCACCGGCAACGTGAAATGGCTGAACCTGACGCAGCTGTTCGGGAAGATCTTCCTCATCAACTTCGCGATGGGGGTCGTCACCGGCATCGTGCAGGAGTTCCAGTTCGGGATGAACTGGTCCTCGTACTCCCGGTTCGTCGGCGACATCTTCGGCGCCCCGCTGGCGTTCGAGGGTCTGCTGGCGTTCTTCTTCGAGGCGACTTTCATCGGTCTGTGGATCTTCGGGTGGGATCGCCTGCCGCGGGCGCTGCACCTGGCATCCATCTGGGCCGTCGCGTTCGGATCGACCCTGTCGGCGTACTTCATCCTCGCCGCCAACGCCTTCATGCAGAACCCGGTCGGCTACACGCTGAACCCCGAGGCCGGGCGCGTGGAGCTGACGGACTTCGTCGCGGTGCTCACCAACCCGGTCGTCCTCGCCGCGTTCCCGCACACGCTGTTCTCGGCGTTCATGTTCGCCGGCGCGGTCGTGATCGCCGTCTCGGCCTGGCACCTCTCCCGCGGCCAGCACCTGGAGACGATGCGCGCTTCGCTGAAGTACGGCCTGTGGTTCACGATCGTCACGTTCGGGCTCACCGCCCTCACCGGCGACCAGCTGAGCCTGGTCATGGTCGATACCCAGCCGATGAAGATGGCCGCCGCCGAAGCGCTCTGGCATACCGCGTGCGGGGCCGACGCATCGTTCTCGCTCTTCTCGATCGGCACACCCGACGGCACGGCCGAGGTGTGGTCGCTGCGCGTGCCCTACCTGCTGTCCTTCCTGTCGACGCACTCGTTCGACGGCTGCGTCGAAGGGCTGCACGACCTGCAGGCGCTGTACGAGCAGCAGTTCGGCGCCGGCATCGACTACATGCCCGTCATCTGGGTGACGTACTGGTCGTTCCGCTGGATGATCGGGCTGGGCGCCGCATCGGCCCTCGTCGCGGTCGCGGGCCTGTGGGTGACGCGCAAGAACGCCAAGCGCCCGGTGGCCAAGTGGATGTGGAAGGTCGCGATCTGGTCGGCTCCGCTCCCCCTGCTGGGCAGCCTCGTCGGCTGGGTGTTCACCGAGATGGGCCGCCAGCCGTGGATCGTGTTCAGCCTCATGCTCACCGAGGACGGCGTCTCGCCGAATGTGCCCGGCTGGACGGTGCTCGTCTCGCTGATCGCGTTCACCGCGATATACGCCGCCCTCGCGGTCGTCGAGTTCGGGCTGATCCGCAAGGCCGCGCAGAAGGGCCCCGCGCCCCTGCCCGAGCCCGGCTCCCCGGAAGCCGGCTCCCCCACCCCCACCGCGACCACGGTCTACTAGGAGGACGTCATGGATCTCGCCTACCTGTGGTTCTTCATCGTCGGATTCCTGTTCGTCGGCTACTTCGTGCTCGACGGGTTCGACTTCGGCGTCGGCATGGCTCTGCCGTTCCTCGGCAAGGACGAAGTGTCCCGCCGCCAGGTCATCAACACCATCGGACCGGTCTGGGACCTCAACGAGACGTGGGTCATCGTCGCCGGCGCGTGCCTGTTCGCCGCGTTCCCCGAGTGGTACGCGACGCTGTTCAGCGGGTTCTATCTGGCGCTGCTGGTGATCCTGCTGGCGCTCATCGCCCGCGGCGTGTCGTTCGAGTACCGCCATCAGCGTGACTCGCTGCGGTGGAAGCGCGGCTTCGACCGGATGATCTTCTGGGGGTCGGCGCTGCCGGCGTTGCTGTGGGGCGTGGCGGTGGGCAACATCGTGCAGGGCGTCCCGCTGGATGCCGATCACGAGTTCACCGGCTCGCTGCTGACGCTGCTCAACCCGTACGGGCTGTGGGTGGGCATCACCACGCTGCTGCTGTTCTGGCTGCACGGTGTGCACTTCGTCGGGCTGAAGACCGACGGTCAGGTGCACCACGACGCCCAGGCGCTGGGCAAGAAGCTCGCGCTGCCGACGATCGTGTTCGCGGCGGGCACCGTGATCTGGACGACGATCCTCGCCGCCGAGCGGGAGGCTCCGCTGCTGTGGGCGGTCGTGGCGTGCGGCGTGATCGCCGCGCTCGCGCTGTTGGCTTCCGTGGCGCTGAACTGGGTCGACCGCGACGGCATCGCCTTCGCCGCCGGTGCCGTGACCGTCGCCTTCGCGGTGCTGACCCTCTGGCTGGCGCTGTTCCCCTACGTCATGCCGTCCTCTCCCGATCCGGTTCACAGCCTGACGATCGAGAACGCGTCGAGCACCGATTACACGCTCCAGATCATGAGCTGGACGGTGCTGATCTTCCTTCCGCTGGTGCTGCTGTACCAGGGCTGGACGTACTGGGTGTTCCGCAAGCGCGTCACCCGGGCGCGCATGGAGGAGGCCGAGGCCGCCCCCGCCCACTGACCCGGCGGGGGCGTGACCACGCCGGGCACACCCGGCCGCCGCCGCACGGCACCCGGCTCATCGGGCAGGCGACGAGCAGAACAGGCAGGATCGAGTCATGGCAACGTCGGGCGACACCCCTGCGCGCCGGCGCGGGCGGCCGGTCGACCCCCGGCTGCTGCGGTACGGGCGCGCGTCGCGCGGGTTCTTCGTCGCGATCGGGGTGATCAGCCTCGCGCAGACCCTCACGATCGTCGCCTTCGCCTGGCTGCTCACCACGGGTGTCACCACGGTGATCGCCGGGGGCGACCTCACCCCCACGCTGGTGGCCTTCGTCGCCGTGATCGCCCTGCGGGCCGGATTGGTGTGGGTGCGCGAGCTGGTCGCCGCCCGGGCCGCTGCCCGCGTGCAGGGTCAGCTGCGCGCCGCGCTGATCGACGCGGTGGGCGTGCTCGGACCGGGCTGGCTCGCCACGCACAACAGCGCCCGCCTCGCGGTGGTCGCCGGACGGGGCCTCGAGGCCCTCGACGCGTACTTCGGGCGCTACCTGCCGCAGCTGGTGCAGACCGCGATCGCCACCCCGATCCTGGTGGCGGTGATGTGGGCGCACGACTGGATCTCCGGCGTGACCGTCGTGGCCACGATCCCGCTGATCCCCGTGTTCATGGCTCTCATCGGTGTGGCCACCCGGGCTGTGCAGCAGCGCCAGTGGAGCACGCTGGGCCGGCTGGCCTCCCGGTTCGCCGACACGGTCCGCGGACTGTCGACGCTCAAGGTGTTCGGCCGGCAGCACCGCGCGGTGCGCTCGATCGAGCAGGTGACCGACCAGTACCGCCGCGAGACGATGCGCGTGCTGCGGGTGTCGTTCCTGTCCGGGTTCGCGCTGGAGTTCTTGGCCTCGATCTCGGTCGCCATCATCGCGGTGTCGATCGGCTTCCGGCTCTTGGGCGGCGAGCTTCCCCTGTTCGTCGGCCTGTTCGTACTCCTGCTGGCCCCGGAGGCCTATCTGCCGCTGCGCCAAGTGGGCGTGCAGTTCCACGCCGCCGCCGAGGGCGTGGCGGCCACCGACGACGTGTTCGCGGTGCTCGACGCGGCCGCCGCCGTGACTCCGGCGCCCCCGGCCGAGCCGTCCACCGCCGCGATCGGTGCGGGAGTGCTCGTCCTCGACGACGTGCGGGTGCGTCGCGGCGACCGCACGCTGCCTCCGGTCTCCTTCACTGCCCGGCCGGGGACGATCACCCTCCTGGAGGGGCCGAGCGGAGCCGGCAAGTCCAGCCTGTTCGCGGCCCTGATGGGCGGCGCCGACTTCGACGGCACGGCCACCTACGGTTCCCGGGATGTCCGGGCGCTGTCGCCGGCGACGTGGCTGGCGTGGGCGGGCCAGCAGCCGGGGCTTGTGGCCGGCACCGTCGCCGACAACATCACCCTCGGCGACACGACTCCCGACCCCGCCCTGGTCGCCCGGGCCCGCGCCCTCGCACTGCTGGACGACGTGCCCGCCGCCCAGAGCCTCGGCGTGCAGGGCGCCGGCCTGTCGGGGGGCCAGGCCCAGCGGGTGGCGGTCGCCCGCGCGTTCTACCGGCACCTGCGCGGCCTGGGTCCGGTGCTCGCGCTGGACGAGCCCAGCGCGGCGCTCGACACAGAGACGGAGGCCGCCCTGTGGGCGTCGCTGCGCACCTTCGCCGAGGGCGGCGCCCTCGTGCTGCTGGTGTCGCATCGTCGCAGCGCCCGGTCGATCGCCGACACGGTCGTGTCGCTGTCCGCGGAGGTGACGGCATGACCCCCGCCGACGTGCTCCGCCGCGCCATGCCGCCCGCCCGGCGGTTCTGGCCCAGCGCCGCCTCGGGATTCCTGTCGGAGGCCTCGGCGGTGGCGCTGCTGGCCGTCAGCGCGTGGCTGATCGTGCGCTCCGCCGAGCAGCCGTTGGTCATGTACATCACCGCCGCCGTCGTGGGCGTCCGGGCCTTCGCCCTGTCGCGCGCCGTCTTCCGCTATACCGAGCGGGTGGCCGGGCACGACGCGGCGCTGCGCCAACTGGCATCCACCCGCACCGATCTCGTCCGCCGGCTCGTGCCCCTCGCTCCCGACGGCCTCACCCGCACGCGGCGGGGTTCGATGCTGGCCACCCTCGTCGATGACGTCGACGAGCTGCAGAACCTGCCCTTGCGCGTGGTGCAGCCGCTCATCTCTTCGGCCGCCGTCGCCGTCGGCGCGGTCGTCCTCGTCGCGTTCGTGTGGTGGCCGGCGGCGCTGACCCTGCTGGCCTGCCTGGTGGCCGCGGGCGTGGTCGCCACCGGCTGGGGGTGGCTGTCCGGCTCCCGGGCCGAGCGGGCGATCGCGCCGCTGCGCGGCCGCCTGACCGACGCCGTCGTCGACCATCTGGGCAGCCTCGACGTGCTCATCGCATGCGGTGCCGTGGATGCCGGGCGGCAGCGGATCGCGCAGGCCGACGCCGCCCTGCGTCGCGCGGTCGTCCGCCGTGCGGGGGCGCAGGCGGGCACCGGAGCGGTCGTGTCGCTGCTGGCCGGCGCCGCGTCGCTGCTGGCCCTGCTCGCCGTCGTTCCGGGCCTGGGCAGCGGCGCGATCACCGGACCCGCGGCGGCGGTGACAGTGCTGGTCCCGATGGCGGTGTTCGAAGTCTTCGCTGCCGTGCCCCTGGCCGCCGCGTCGTGGCGGCAGGTGCGCGCGGCCGCCGAGCGCATCGCCCACGCGCTGCCCGACGTGGTGCCCCCGGAACTGCCGTACGAACCCGACGAGGCCGATGCCGCCGACGCGGACCCGGTGATGCTGGGCGAGGGGCTGCGGCTGCGCGGCGTGACGGCGCACTGGCCCGGCGACCCCGAACCCACCCTGCGCGGGGTCGACCTCGACGTCCGGCCGGGCGAGCGGGTGCTCGTGGTCGGGTCGAGTGGGGCGGGCAAGACGACGCTGGCCCACGTGCTCGTGCGGTTCCTCGACGCGACCGGCTCGTACCGCCTGGGCGGCCGGGAGGTGCGCGACCTGTCCCCCGACGCCGTGCGCCGGGTCGTCGGCCTGTGCGAGCAGCAGCCGATGCTGTTCGATGAGGACATCCGGCAGAACCTGCTGTTCGCCCGCGACACGGCGACCGACGCCGAGCTCGAGGCCGTCCTGGGACGGGTGGGCCTGGGCGCCTGGCTGCGCGAGCGCGGCGGACTGGACGCGCGCGTGGGCGAGCGCGGCGCGCTCGTCTCGGGCGGGCAGGCCCAGCGCATCGCGCTGGCCCGTGCGCTGCTGCGCGGGTTCCCGGTGCTCGTGCTGGACGAGCCGACCGCGGGTGTGGATCCGGCGGCGTCCACCGCACTGCTGACCGATCTGCTGTCGGCCGTCGGCGACGATCAGGCCGTCGTCGTCATCTCGCACGTCGAGGTGCCGCCGCACCTGATCGACCGCACCCTCCGCCTGGAGTCCGGCCGACTGCACTGAGCCGGATTGATCACCGCCGCACGAGACGCACCTCGGTGGGCGGCACCCGCAGGCGCACCGGCAGCCCCGGCGTCAGGCCCAGCGCGGCGACGTCGTCCACCGACACTTCTGCCACGACGACCGGCTCGGCGGTGTGCACGCGCACTCCCGACGGGCTCTGCTCCAGGCGCGTCACGCGCGTGAGCCATTCGCCCGGGACGATGGGCCGCTCGCGGTCGAGGCGCAGCGCCGCCGTCCAGGTCTGCTCGGCGGCGCGGCTGACCGTCACGGCGGCGGGCCGGAACACCGCCGCGACCTCGTCGCCGTCGGTGAGGGATGCCGGGGCGCTGCCGGCCAGCACCGGACCGCCGTCACCGCCGGTCCACCGACCGTCGACGGCACGGCCGACCAGGCGATTGAGACCGGCCAGGCTCGCCGCGAACGCGGTGGCCGGGTGGGCGAGCACTTCGCGCATCGGGGCGTCCTGGGTGACCCGGCCGTCTTCGAGCACGACCACCCGCGCGGCCAGCGCCGCCGCGTCGACGGCGTCGTGGGTGACCATGACCGTCGTGATCCCGGCGCGCAGCTCGGTGATGACCGAGCGGATGCCGTCGGCGGTCACCGGGTCGAGCGAGGTCAGCGGCTCGTCCAGCAGCAGTACGTCCGGCGCGGCGGCCAGCGCACGGGCGAGCGCGACACGCTGCTGCTGACCGCCGGAGAGCGCGGCGGGACGCTGCCCGCCCATCCCGGGCAGGCCCACCCGCCACAGCAGTTCGTCGGCCTGTGCCGCCGCGTGGCGGCGTTCGGTGCCGCGGGCGCGCAGCGCGAAGGCGACGTTGTCGCGTGCCGTCATGTGCGGGAACAGCCGCGGGTCCTGACCCAGCAGCACGACGCCGCGGCGGTCCGGCGCCACCCGGGCCTTCCGCCCGCGGGCCGGGCTCCCCTCAGTGGTGGGGCGACGCCCCGACACGAGCCGGCCCGCCACGCTCACATAGCCGTCGGTCAGCCGGGTGAACCCGGCCACGGCCGACAGCAGGGTGGACTTGCCGGCACCGCTCGGGCCCATGACCGCCACCATCTCCCCCGCGGCGGCCGCCAGCACGGCGTCCACGGCGAAGCCGCGCGCACGACGCACGACGACGTGCGCGTCGAGGTGGGCCGAACCGTCGCCGGTCATCGCATCGCTCCCGGGCGCCAGGCGCGCACCAGCAGCAGCACGCCGACGGCGGTGAACAGCAGCAGCAGGGCCAGGGCGATGGCGGTGCCCTGCGAGACGCCGGCGCCGTTGAACGCCGTGTAGATCGCCAGCGGCATCGTGCGGGTGGTGCCGGGCGCGTTGCCGGCGAACAGGGCGGTCGCCCCGAACTCGCCGACCGCGCGCGCGAAGCACAGCACGGTGCCGGCGACCAGCCCGGGGGCGGCCAGCGGCAGCGTCACCCGCCACAGGATCGTCCACCGGCCGGCGCCCAGCGCGGCCGCCGCCGCCTCATAGCCCACGCCGGTCGCACGCAGCGAGCCCTCGAGGGCGAGGACGAGGAACGGTAGGGCGACGAAGGTCTGGGCGAGCACGACCGCGGTCGTCGAGAACGGGATCTGCACGCCCCACTGCTCCAGCACCGGTCCCAGCCAGCCGGAGCGGCCGAACAGGAACAGCAGGGCGACACCGCCGACCATGGGCGGCAGCACGAGCGGCACGGTGACCACGGCGCGCAGCAACGCCGCGGTGCGGCTGCCGGCGCGGGCGATCAGCAGGGCGAGCGGCACGCCCAGCACGAGACACACGGCGGTCGCGATCAGCGCCGTCCGCAGCGACAGTCCGAGCGCCGCCAGCGCTTCGGGCGCGGTGACGTCGGCCCACAGCGTCGACCAGTCGACGCGGCCGACGAGGGCGGCCAGCGGCACCACCAGCAGGGCGATGCCCACCAGCGCGGGCAGGACGAGGACCGCCGGGACGAATCCGCGCGCGTCGCGGTCGGCGCCGCTCACGGGGCGCCGAAACCGTGGTCGGCCAGCACGGCCCGCCCGACCGGGCCGCGCACGAAGGCGACGAACGCCTCCGCAGCGGCGGCGTGGGGCGCATCGTCGAGCACAACGACAGGGTAGCGGTTGACCACCGCGTCGGCTCCGGCCGTCTCGACGGTCTCGACCTCGCCGGCGGCGAGCGCCGCATCGGTGACGTACACGAGCCCCGCGTCGGCTTCGCCGGCGGCGACCTTGGTGAGCACCGCGGTCACATTCTGCTCGAAGCTGTCGACGGCGGCGGCGACACCGGCCGCATCCAGGACGCGGTCAGACGCCGTGCCGCACGGCACCTCCGGTGCGCACAGCACGACGGTGAGCGCCTCATCGGACAACGATTCGATGCCGGTGACGCCGCCCGGGTTGCCGGCCGGCACGATGAGCGTCAGCGTGTTCGTCGCGAACAGTCGCGGGTCGCCGGCCAGCCCGGCATCCACCACCTTCTGCATGTTGGCCTCGTCCGCCGAGGCGAACACATCGACCGGCGCACCCTCGATGATCTGCGTCGCCAGCGTCGACGAGCCGTCGTAACTGGGCACGACCTGCACGCCCGGGTGCTCGGCCGTGAATGCGGCGGCGAGTTCGTCGAACGGCGCGGTCAGCGATGCGGCGGCCGACACGGCGACCGGCCCGGTCAGCCCGTCGGCGGCCGGCGCGGTGCCGGTGCCGCCGGCGCAGCCACCCAGCAGGAGGACGGCCGCCGCCAGCGGCGTCGCGACGATCCGGCGACGCATCGGTCAGCCGCCGGGTGTCTCGACGACGACGTGGGTCGCCTTGACGACGGCCACGGCCAGAGAGCCGGGCTCGAGGCCGAGCTCACGGACGGCCTCCGCCGACAGCAGCGACACGACCCGGTGGGGGCCGGCCTGGATGTCGACCTGTGCCATGACGCCGTCGACCTGCACCCGGGTCACCAGCCCGACGAATCGGTTGCGGGCGCTGGAGAGCACGTCGGTGGGGTCGGCGGCCGCCGACTGCGCCTCGACCGCGTAGGCGGCCAGCGCGTCGCCGGGGATCGTGGTCGGCGACCCACCCGTGGTCGGCAGGGTGCCGCGCTCGACCAGCCGCCGCACTGTGTCGTCGCTGACACCCAGCAGCCGCGCGGCCTGGGCGATGCGGAAGCTCTGCATGGATGCCACGCTACACCGCGGCTGCGGTTCTCTCCCCCGTGATTATTCCGCATCTGCGCCTGAGTGTGCCCCGGACGACCGCGTAATTCCCGGCCGCGCGCGGCGCCCGGCCCGGTGCCCGCGACTACGCTGAACACATGCCCCTGCCCCCGCTCGTCGCGCCCGTGGCCGCACTGTCGCCCGCCGAGCGCGAGCGCACGCTGCGTCACGCGACCCTCGCCGGCTTCGGTGAGATCGGACAGCGACGCCTGGCCGCCGCACACGTGGGCGTCATCGGCGTCGGGGGCCTCGGCAGTCCCGTCATCCTCGCGCTCGCGGCCGCCGGGGTGGGCACGCTCACCGTCATCGACGACGATGTCGTCGAGGTCACGAACCTGCACCGCCAGATCCTGCACCGGCACGCCGACATCGGCGCCGACAAGCTCGACTCGGCGGTGCGCGCCGCCGCCGACCTGTCGCCGGAGACGGTCGTGCGCCCGCAGCGCACCCGACTGACCGCCGACAACGCCGCCGAGCTGCTGGCCGGCGCCGACCTGGTCATCGACGGCAGCGACACCTTCGCCACCCGCACCGACGTCGCCGCCGCGTGCGAGACCCTCGGCATCCCCCTGGTGTGGGGCGTGCTGCAGGAATACCACGCCCAGATCACCGTGTTCTGGTCCGCACCCCCGGCCGGCGTCGCGCCCGTGCGCCTGGGCGACCTGTACCCGGCCGACCAGGCCGGCGAACCGCCGTCGTGCAGCGCGGTCGGGGTGCTCGGCGCCCTGTGCCTGCAGGTCGGCGGCATGCTGGCCACCGAGGCGATCAAGCTGATCACCGGCATCGGTGAGCCGCTGCTGGGCCGGATCGCCGTCGTCGACAGCCTGCGCGGCACGCAGCGCGAGATCCCCCTCACCCCCGCCGAGACCCGGATGGAGCCCATGACCGCTGACGTGACGCCCCCGCCCCCGCCGCCGATCCCGCAGCTGACCGCCGAGGAGATGCTCGCCGCGCAGGCCGCCGGCGCCACCCTGCTCGACGTGCGCGAGCCGTTCGAGACGGCGACCGGCATCGTGGCCGACTCGGTGCTGATTCCGCTCGGCGACTTCTTCGCCGACCCCGGACAGGTCGACGGGGACAGCGTCGTGGTGATCTGCGCCCACGGCGTCCGCGCGCAGCGGGCGGCCGAGGTGCTGCAGGCGCGCGGTGTGCAGGCGTCGGTGCTCGCCGGCGGACTGGCCGCCTGGGCGTCATGACCGGCGCCCCGGTCGCGGTCGAGACCCAGCTCGACCGCGTCCTGGCATCCACCCCCCTGCTGGGGGCCGAGACGGTCGCGGTGGCCGACGCGGCCGGACGCACCCTGCGCGCCCCGGTGCGGGCGGCCGTCGACATCCCGGTGTTCGACAACTCGGCGATGGACGGGTTCGCGGTGCGGTTCGCCGATGTGCACGAGGCCGGCCCCGCGCACCCGGTCGCGCTGACGGTCGTCGCAGACCTTCCCGCCGGGACCGCCGAGGACCCTCCGTTGGGCGCCGGCCAGGCCGCGCGCATCATGACCGGGTCGCCGGTGCCGACCGACGCCGATGCGATCGTGCCGTTCGAAGACACCGCCGGGGGCCTGGCCGACTCGCTGGGCACCGTCACGGTGCAGCGGGCGCCACGCACGGCCGGCGCGCACATCCGCCGCACCGGCGAAGACGTCCGCGCCGGGGACGAGGTGCTGCCGGCCGGCATCGTGCTCGGTGCGTGGCAGCAGGGCGCGGCGGCCGCCGCCGGGGTGGCCGAGGTGACGGTCGCGCGACGCCCCCGCGTGGCGGTGATCTCCACCGGCAGCGAACTGGTGGCGCCCGGACAGTCCCTGCAGCGCGGGCAGATCCCCGAATCGAACAGCGTGCTGCTGGCGGGCCTGGCTCTGGCCGCCGGCGCCGAGGTCGTGCACCGGACCAGCGTCGACGACGAGGGTCGGCAGCTGCAGGAGACCCTCGCGAAGCTGCTGGCCGCGGTGGACGTCGTCGTGTTCTCCGGCGGGGTCAGCGCGGGCGCGTACGAAGTCGTGAAGAACGAGCTGGCCGGGGCGATGGCGTTCACGAAGGTCGCGATGCAGCCCGGCAAGCCGCAGGGGTTCGGCGTCGCGGACTCCGGTGCGCTGCTGTTCGGCCTGCCCGGCAACCCCGTCAGCGCGGCCGTGTCGTTCGAGGTGTTCGTGCGCCCGGCGCTGTGCGCGATGCAGGGCCGCACGACCGTGGCGCGCCCGGTCCTGCGTCTGCCGGCATCCACCGCCTGGCGCACGCCGCCGGGGCGCCGCCAGTTCCTGCCCGCGGCGATCGACCGCAGCGACCCGGCGCGCTGGACGGCCGGTCCGGCGACCCCCGGCGGCTCCGGATCGCACCGGGCGGGCGGGCTGGGCGTCGCCGAGGCGTACATCGTCGTGCCCGCCGAGGTGGATGCCGTGGCCGCCGGCGACGCGGTCGATGTCTGGATGTTGGAAGGATGACCCCATGAGCTTCACGCACCTCGACGAGGCCGGCCACGCGCGCATGGTCGATGTGACCGCCAAGCAGCCCACCGTGCGCTCGGCCACCGCGCGCGGGTTCGTGCGCTGCGCGCCGGACGTGGTGGCGGCGCTGCGCGACGGCACCGTGCCGAAGGGCGATGTGCTGGCCGTGGCGCGGATCGCCGGCATCCAGGCCGCGAAGCAGACCCCCGCCCTGCTGCCGCTGGCGCACGTGATCGGGGTGCACGGTGCCGTCGTGGACCTCGAGATCGTCGACGACGGTGTGGAGGTCTCCGCCACCGTGCGCACCGCCGACCGCACGGGCGTCGAGATGGAGGCGCTGACGGCGGTGGCCGTGACCGGGCTCGCCGTCGTCGACATGGTCAAGGGCATGGACAAGGCCACCGCGATCGAGAACGTGCGCATCACGGCGAAGACCGGCGGCAAGAGCGGCGACTGGGTACGGCCGGAATGACCGCCGCGGTGCTGCTCGCCGGGGGACGCGCGACGCGGCTGGGCGGCCGCGACAAGCCGCGGCTCGACGTCGGCGGGCGGTCGCTGCTGCAGCATGCGCTGGATGCGGTGGCCGGGTGCGCGCCGGTCATCGTGGTGGGCGATGCGGGCGCCGAGCACCTCCCGGGTGGCGGCGCCGTGCAGTGGGTGCGCGAGCAGCCCCGGTTCGCCGGTCCGGCCGCCGCGGTGGTGGCCGGGGTGCGGGCGCTGGATTCGGCCCCGGAGCCGCCGGAGTGGACGCTGCTGCTGGCGAGCGATCTGCCGCGGGCCGGCGACGCGGTGGCCCGGGTGCTGCGCGACCTGCCGCTGCTGCCGGGCGATGTCGACGGCGTGTGCCTGGGCGACCCGTCGTCCCGGCCGCAGTGGCTCACCGGGGCCTATCGCACCCGGGTGCTGCGGCGGGCGGCGGCCGCGCTGCCGGCCGACGGCGCCGACGCGTCGATGCGCGACCTGCTGGCGGACCTGGCCATCGCGATGGTCGCCGCGCCGGCCGACGAGACCGCCGATGTGGATACATGGGAAGATCTGGAGAAGGCCCGTGCACGCTACGGCGGGCCGGAGGAGGAGCGAGCATGAGTGAGAAGACCCTTCCGCCCGAGGCCCTCGACGCGTGGGCTGCGGCCCTGCGCACGCGGTTCGGGCTGAGCGAGCAGGACCTGCCGATCTCGCTGATCCTCGACCTGGCCCGCGACGTGGCCGTCGGGGTCGCGCGCCCCGCCGCACCCTTCAGCGCGTATGCCGCCGGCCTGATCGCCGGCCGTGCTGGCGGTGCGCCCGAGGACGTCGCCGCCGCGGTGGCCGTCATCACGGAGATGGCCAAGGAGTGGGAGGGCTGATGGCCCGCGTCCGCTATTTCGCCGCCGCCGAGGAGATGGCCGGCCGCGCCGAGGAGCAGCGGCCCGAGACGACGCTCGGCGCGCTGCGCACCGCCCTGGCCTCCGAGCGGCCCGGGCTGGGCGGCATCCTGCCGCGCTGCGCCGTGCTGGTCGACGGCGCCCGCGTTCCCGACGACGCCCCGCTGGGCGCCGACGCGCTCGTCGACGTGCTGCCCCCGTTCGCCGGCGGGTGACCGGCGAGGAGGTCGCTACCCGCCCAGGCCTTTCCAGGCGGTGCTGCCGTCGGCTTCGACCTGACGCTTCCACACCGGCAGCGACCGCTTGATGTCTTCGATGACCTCACGGCAGATCTCGAACGACTCGGCGCGGTGCGGGGTCGCCACCGCGATCACCACGGCCGCCTCCCCCACCGTGAGCCGCCCGATCCGGTGACTGACGGCGACGATCGCCGGGCGGCCCGCCATGGCGCGCAGGGCGATCTCGCGCAGCGTCTTCTCGGCGTCGGGGTGTGCGCTGTACTCCAGCGCGACGACGGCGGTCGCCGCATCCGGGTCATGGTCGCGCACCGTGCCGATGAAGCTCGCCACGGCCCCGGCGGACCGATCGTCGACGGCCGCCAGGTGGGCGGCCACGTCGAGCGGCTGCTCGCTGATCTGCGCGATGCGCACCTCGGCCATCAGTGGTCGCCCCCTTCGAGCTGGTCCAGAACATGTGCGGCCACCGACAGCACCACCGGCAGCCCGGTCGCCACGGCCGCCGGTGAACCCGGCAGATTCACGATGAGACTCGTGGAGGCCACCCCCACCAGCCCCCGGGTCAGCATGCCGTGCGGCTTCTCGGCGGCGTCGCGACGGCGCAGCTCCTCGGCGATGCCGGGCAGTTCCCGGTCGAGCACCCGCGCCGTGCCCTCGGGCGTCTGGTCGCGCGGGGACACGCCCGTGCCCCCGGTCGTGACGACCAGCCGGATGCCGGCGTCCAGCGCCGCGCGCAGGGCCGCCTCGACACTGTCGGCGCCGTCGGCGATCACCGTGGCATCCACCATGAAGGCCCCGGAGTCGCGCAGGCCGGCCACGGCGACCGGACCGCTGCGGTCCTCGCGTTCGCCCCGCGCGGTGCGGTCGGACACCGTGATGACCCGTGCGCGCAACTGCATGTCCTCAGCCTAGGCGTGGCGCGGTCGGCCGGACCGGCGCCCCGCTCTCACGGCTTGGGCGCACGGGCGTCGCGCAGCATCCCGCCGACCACGAGCGCGCCGGCGCCGACGAGCACGAGCAGCCACAGGCCGAGTGCGTACGAGTTGGTGTCGGCGTGGTAGGTGGCACCCATGACCAGCGGCGGGAAGTATCCGCCCAGGCCGCCGGCGGCGGCCACGACACCGGTCACGGCGCCGACCTTGTCCGGCGGGGTCGAGGGGCCGACCCAGGCGAACACCGCGCCCATGCCCAGTCCCATCGCCGAGGCCATGAGCAGGAACACGACGCCGGTGAGCACGCCCTCGGGCGGCTGCTGTCCGACGATGTAGGCGGTGGCCACGATGCCGGCCAGCGACACGAGCGAGATCACCTTCGGCCCGAACCGGTCGGCCAGCACACCGCCGATGGGCCGCGCCACGACGGCCGCCGCGGCGAACAGCGCGGTCCGGGTGCCGGCGCCCACGGCATCCACATCGCCCGGGTAGATCGTCAGCAGGTACTTGGGCAGGTAGGTCGAGAAGGCGACGAAGCCGCCGAAGACGATGGCGTACAGGAACGACATCTGCCAGGTGATGACGAGCTTGAGCGCCCCGGTCACCTTGGGGATCAGCGCCTGGTGGCTGGGCTTCCACACCGGCGACTCGCGCATGCCGAACCAGACGACGGCGGCCATCGCGATCATGACGCCCGCGATGAGCAGGTGCGTGGGCAGGTAGCCGATGCCTTCGGCCAGGCGCGGCGTCGCGAACGCGGACACGGCCGTGCCGATCATGCCCATGCCGAAGACACCGTTGGCGAAGCCGCGGCGCGCCGGCGGGAACCACGCGCTCGAGAACGGGATGCCGATCGCGAAGATCGTGCCGGCCACGCCCAGCAGGAAACCGGACACCAGCAGCAGCCAGTAGCTGCCGATGCTGCCGGCCAGCGCCACCAGCAGCACCGGCGGCACACCCGCCAGCAGCACGAAGGTGAACATCTTGCGTCCGCCGAACCGGTCGGTCATGGCGCCCACGACGATGCGGCCGAGCGCGCCGACGAGCACCGGCATGGCCAGCATGATCGAGATCTGGCCCTGGTCGAGCCCCATCTCGGTGGCATAGATGTTCTGCAGCGGCGCGATCGTCATCCACGCCCAGAACCCGACGGTGGAGGCCAAGGTGGCCAGGATCACCTGCCCCAGTCCGCCACGCAGGTTCGGTTCGGCGGCCGTGGCCGATTTCTCCGGGATGGTCGTCGACATGCGGTCTCCTTGATCAGGCCGACTGGGCGGCTCCGGCGCAGTGTCACCGGCGCTTCGCGACCCAACCTAGCGGCGCCGCCCGCCTGCGTCACCTGTCCCGGCCGTGTCAAAAACCCAGGCCCGGATAAGGAGAACCTAAGTCCCGAACCGGGTTATTTGACACGGGCGGAGGGGATGGACAACCCCGAAACGCGTGGACAGACTGGGGTCAGCCGGCAACCTTCAGGAGGACTCATGACCCCCGACACCCGGGCCATCCACCCCGCGACCGACGGGCCGCTGGCCGACACGCTGCTCAACATGGGGCGTTTCCTCCGCCGCGGCGAGACGAGCGAGGACCTGCGCGCGCTGTTCCTCGAAGGCGGCCGCTCGGGCGACGTGTTCTACCGCGACCGCTGGTCGCACGACAAGGTCGTCCGCTCGACCCACGGCGTGAACTGCACCGGCTCCTGCTCCTGGAAGGTGTATGTCAAGGACGGCATCATCACGTGGGAGACCCAGCAGACCGACTACCCGTCGGTCGGCCCTGACTCGCCCGAGTACGAGCCGCGCGGCTGCCCCCGCGGGGCCGCGTTCAGCTGGTACACCTACTCCCCCACCCGGGTGCGCTACCCGTACATCCGCGACACCCTCGCGCAGCTCTACCGGGAGGCCAAGCGCACCCACCCCGACCCGGTCGACGCCTGGGCCTCGATCGTCGAGGACCCGGAGAAGGCCCGCAGCTACAAGTCGGCGCGCGGCAAGGGCGGCCTGATCCGCACGACGTGGGACGAGGCCATGGAGATCGCCGCGGCGGCCCACGTGCACACCGTCAAGCAGTACGGTCCCGACCGCATCGCGGGCTTCTCCCCCATCCCGGCCATGTCGATGGTCAGCCACGGCGCCGGCGCCCGGTTCCTGAACCTGCTCGGCGGCTCGATCCTCTCCTTCTACGACTGGTACGCGGACCTGCCCGTCGCGAGCCCCCAGGTGTTCGGCGACCAGACCGACGTGCCCGAATCGGCCGACTGGTGGAACGCGGGCTACCTCATCATGTGGGGCTCCAACGTGCCGGTGACCCGCACGCCCGACGCGCACTTCATGACCGAGGCCCGCTATCGCGGCCAGAAGGTCATCACGGTCTCCCCCGACTACACCGACAACACGAAGTTCGCCGACGAGTGGGTCTCCCCGCATCCGGGCACCGACGCGGCGCTGGCCATCGCGATGGGTCACGTGATCCTCAAGGAGCACTACGTCGACAAGCGCACCGCGCGCTTCGAGGACTACATGCAGCGATTCACCGACTCGCCGTACCTCGTCTCGCTCGAAGAGCACCCCGACGGCCTCGTGCCCGGCAAGTTCCTCACCGCGAGCGACCTGGACGGCCCCGAGGCGCAGGTGCCACGCGCCGACTTCAAGACCGTGCTGCTCGATCAGAACGGCACGCCCGTCGTCCCCGGCGGGTCGCTCGGCCACCGGTTCACCCCCGAAGACGAGGGCAACTGGAACCTGGACCTCGGCGACGTCGTCCCGGCGCTGTCGCTGTCCGACCTGGCCGACACGACCGAGACGGCCGAGATCCTGCTGCCGCGCTTCGACCTGACCCCCGAGCCGGGAGGTGAGCACGCCGGCGGCACCGGCGTCGTCCGCCGCGGCGTGCCGGTGCGGCGCGTGGCCGGCAAGCTCGTCACGACCGTGTTCGACCTGATGCTGGCCCGCTACGGGGTGGCCCGCGAGGGCCTGCCGGGCGAGTGGCCCACCGGCTACGACGACCCGACCACCCCGGGCACCCCCGCCTGGCAGGAGGAGATCACCTCCGTGCCCGCCGAGCAGGCGATCCGCATCGGGCGCGAGTTCGCCGACAACGCCGACCGCTCCGGCGGCCGCTCCATGATCCTCATGGGCGCCGGCACCAACCACTGGTTCCACTCCGACACGATCTACCGCACGTTCCTCGCGCTGACGATGATGTGCGGCTGCCAGGGTGTCAACGGCGGCGGCTGGGCCCACTACGTGGGTCAGGAGAAGGTCCGCCCCATCACCGGCTACTCGCAGTACGCGACCGCCGGTGACTGGAACCGGCCGCCCCGCCAGCACATCGGCACCGGGTTCTGGTACCTGGCCACCGATCAGTGGCGCTACGACGGCCTGCCCGCCGACCAGCTCGCCTCGCCGCTGGCGCGCGGCACCTTCGCCGGACGCACGACGGCCGACTGCATGGTCGAGTCCGTCAAGCGCGGGTGGATGCCGGCGTACCCGACGTTCTCCCGCAACCCGCTCGACCTGGCCGACGAAGCCGAGGCGGCCGGCAAGGAGCCGGCGCAGCACATCGTCGACAGCCTCACGGACGGTTCGCTGGAGTACGCCGTCGAAGACCCCGATGCGCCCGAGAACTTCCCGCGCATCGTGCTGGTGTGGCGGGCGAACATCCTGGGCTCCTCCGGCAAGGGCAACGAGTACTTCCTCAAGCACCTGCTGGGCACCGACTCGGCAGTCCGCGCTCCCGAGACCCCCGAGGGCTCGCGGCCCCGTGACATGCGGTGGCATGAGAAGGCGCCGGAGGGCAAGCTCGACCTGCTGATGACGGCTGACTTCCGCATGACCTCGACGACGCTGTTCAGCGACATCGTGCTGCCGGCGGCGACCTGGTACGAGAAGTACGACCTGTCCTCGACCGACATGCATCCGTTCATCCACGCGTTCACCCCGGCGATCACCTCGCCGTGGCAGACCCGCACCGACTTCGAGCTGTTCGGCGCGCTCGCCAAGAAGTTCAGCGAGTACGCGCAGACTCACCTGGGTATGCGCCGGGACGTGGTCGCCTCGCCGCTGCAGCACGACACGGCCGACGTCATGGCCACCCCGCACGGCAAGGTGCTCGACGGCCTGCCGCTGGTGCCGGGCCAGACCATGGCCAAGCTCATCGTCGTGGAGCGCGACTACCCGAACCTCTACGAGAAGTGGCGCACCCTGGGTCCGCTCACCGGCAAGCTCGGCATGACGACCAAGGCGATCACCTACATGCCCGACAAGGAGATCGAGCGGCTGAAGCACGTCAACGGCACGGTGCCCTCCGGGCCCTACGCCGGCTCGGTGCGGCTGGACTCCGACAAGCGCGCGTGCGAGATGATCCTGGCGTTCTCCGGCACCAGCAACGGGCGCCTGGCCGTGCAGGGCTTCCGGCAGCTCGAGAAGACGACGGGCCAGCGCATCGCGCAGCTGGCCGAAGACCACGAGGGCGCGCACATCACGTTCCAGGACGTGCAGGTGCAGCCGCGCAGCGTCATCACCTCGCCCGAATGGTCCGGGTCCGAGCACGGCGGCCGCCGCTACACCGCGTTCGCGATCAACGTCGAGCACCTCAAGCCCTGGCACACCCTCACCGGCCGCCAGCACTTCTACCTCGACCATGACTGGATGGAGGAGCTCGGCGAGAACCTACCCGTGTTCCGTCCACCGCTGGACATGCACCGCCTGTTCGGCGACGGCCAGGTCGGCGCGACCCGCCGGGTCGCGGGCCCCGGTGCGGCCGGGCAGACCGAGGTGACCGTCCGCTACCTGACCCCGCACTCGAAGTGGTCGATCCACTCCGAGTACCAGGACAACCTGTTCATGCTGTCCCTCAGTCGCGGCGGCCCCACGATCTGGATGAGTCCGCAGGATGCCGCCAAGATCGGCGTCCGCGACAACGAGTGGATCGAGTCGTACAACCGCAACGGCGTCGTGGTCGCCCGCGCGATCGTGTCGCACCGCATGCCGGAGGGCACGGTGTACATGTACCACGCGAAGGACCGCACCGTCGACGTGCCGATCGCGGAGACCAGCGGTCTGCGCGGCGGCATCCACAACTCGCTGACGCGGATCCTGCTCAAGCCCAGCCACCTCATCGGCGGCTACGCGCAGCTGGCGTGGGCGTTCAACTATCTGGGCCCGACCGGGAACCAGCGCGATGAGATCACCTCGATCCGTCGCCGCAGCCAGGAGGTGGAGTACTGATGAAGGTCATGGCGCAGATGTCGATGATCATGAATCTCGACAAGTGCATCGGATGCCACACCTGTTCGGTGACCTGCAAGCAGGCCTGGACCAACCGCACCGGCGTGGAGTACGTCTGGTTCAACAACGTCGAGACCCGTCCCGGCGTCGGCTACCCGCGCGGCTACGAGGACCAGGAGAAGTGGCGCGGCGGTTGGGAGCGCACCAAGCGCGGCCGCCTCAAGCTCAAGGGCGGCGGCCGGCTGTCGAAGCTGGCGCGCATCTTCTCGAACCCGAAGCTGCCCGAGATCCACGACTACTACGAGCCGTGGACCTACGACTACGACATGCTGCTGAACGCCCCCAAGGGCGCCCAGGTGCCGGTCGCGCGGCCCAAGAGCCTGCTGACCGGTGAGGACATGAAGATCTCGTGGTCGGCCAACTGGGACGACAACCTCGGCGGGTCGATGGAGACCATGCAGGACGACCCGGTCCTGCAGAAGATGAGCGAAGAGGTGAAGGCCGAGTTCGAGAAGGCCTTCATGTTCTACCTGCCGCGCATCTGCGAACACTGCCTGAACCCGTCGTGCGTGGCCTCGTGCCCCTCCGGCGCCATGTACAAGCGCGCCGAGGACGGCATCGTGCTCGTGGACCAGGACCAGTGCCGCGGCTGGCGCATGTGCGTGTCGGGGTGCCCCTACAAGAAGGTGTACTTCAACCACCGCACCGGCAAAGCCGAGAAGTGCACGTTCTGCTACCCGCGCATCGAGGTGGGGCTGCCCACCGTGTGCTCGGAGACCTGTGTCGGCCGGCTGCGCTACCTGGGTCTGGTGCTCTACGACGCCGACCGCGTCGCGGCCGCCGCCAGCGTCGAGGACGAGAAGGACCTGCTGCAGGCCCAGCGCGACATCATCCTCGACCCGCACGACCCGGAGGTCATCGCCGCGGCCCGCCGCGACGGCATCGCCGAGGACTGGATCGAGGGCGCCCAGCGCTCCCCCATCTGGAAGCTCATGCAGTACCAGGTGGCCCTGCCGCTGCACCCCGAGTACCGCACCATGCCGATGGTCTGGTACATCCCGCCGCTGTCGCCGGTGGTCGACGTCGTGACCGGGTCGGGCAACGACGGCGAGGACGCCCGCACGCTGTTCGCCGCGATCGACAAGCTGCGCATCCCGATCGGGTACCTGGCCGAGCTGTTCACCGCCGGCGATGTGGCACCGGTCGACCTGGCGCTGCGGCGCCTGGCGGCCATGCGCTCGTACATGCGCGGGATCTCGATCGACGACGAGCGCGACGAGCGCATCGCCAACGCCGTGGGCATGTCCGGCCCCGAGATCGAGGAGATGTACCGGCTGCTGGCCATCGCGAAGTACGAGGAGCGCTACGTCATCCCCGCCGCCCACACCGAACAGGCGCACCAGCTCGAGGAGCTGGCCTGCTCGCTCGACTTCGAGGGCGGCCCGGGCATGGGCGGCGCCGGCCCCTTCGGCTCGTCGAGCGGCCCGTCGGTGCCGGTCGCGGTGGAGAACTTCCACATCCTCGCCGACCGTCAGACCGCCGACCGCCCGTCGACGCCCGGCCGGGTGAACCTGCTCAACTGGGACGGCAACGGCACGCCGCAGGGGCTGTTCCCGCCGCAGAGCGCCGACGATGTCCGCGAACGCGAGACGCAGGAAGACACGCCATGAGCTCGGTGCTGACGCGGGTCACCCCGCAGCGGAAGATGCCGCCGGAGCTGGCGCCGGTGAAGCTGGACGCCGCGCAGCGCGCGCGGGTGCACATGCTGGCATCCCTGCTGCTGGACTACCCGGACGCGCAGTGGCACGCCCGTCTCGACACGCTGCAGGCGCACCTGGTGGGGCTGCCGTCGGCGATCGCCGGACCGTTGGAGGACTACATCGGCCAGGCCCGCCGCGCGGGGGTGACCGAGTGGCAGCGCCGGTACGTCACGACGTTCGACCTGAAGCGCAAGTGCAGCCTATATCTGAGCTACTACGCGACCGGTGACACCCGCCGCCGCGGCGTGGCCCTGGTGACCTTCCTGGAGGCGTACCGGGCGGCGGGATGGGAGTTCGAGGCGGACGACCTACCCGACTACCTGCCCGCGGTGCTCGAGTTCTCGGCGCGCTCCGACTCGGAGATCGCCGGCGCCCTGATCGCCTCGCACCGCGAGGGCATCGAGGTGCTGCGCGCCGCTCTCGAGGGTCTGGACAGCCCGTGGGCGCTCGTGGTCCGCACGATCACGCTGTCGCTTCCGCCCATCGACGAGCGCACGCGTGAGCGCTTCCTCGAACTGATCAGTGAAGGGCCGCCCACCGAGACGGTCGGCCTCAGCTTCCTCGGCCAGTTGCCGCCGTTCCGCCCCGTCTCGCAGGAGGACTCGTGAACGCCTTGCCCTTCATCCTCTGGGTCGCGCTGCCGTATGCGGCGATCGCCGTGTTCATCGTCGGCCACATCTGGCGTTACCGGTACGACAAGTTCGGCTGGACGACCCGGTCGAGTCAGACGTATGAGAACCGGCTGCTGCGGTGGGGGTCGCCGATGTTCCACTTCGGCATCCTCATGGTCATCGTCGGTCACGTCGTGGGTCTGCTGATCCCCCGTGAGTGGCTGTACGCGATCGGCATCAGCGAGGAGATCTACCACATCGGCGCGACCGTGCTGGGGACGGCCGCCGCGGTGCTGACCCTCGCGGGCCTCGCGATCCTCATCTACCGGCGCCGCACGGTGGGGCCGGTGTTCCTGGCGACCACCGTCATGGACAAGGTCATGTACGTGTTCCTCGGCGCGACGCTGCTGTTCGGCACGGCCGCCACCGTCGTGTACCAGGTGTTCGGCGGCGGGTTCCACTACCGCGAGACGGTGTCCCCGTGGATCCGCAGCATCCTGGGGTTCCAGCCGCAGCCCGAGCTGATGCTGGAGGTCCCGCTCCTGTTCCAGCTGCACGTCATCACGGCGTTCCTGCTGTTCGCGCTGTGGCCGTTCACGCGCCTCGTGCACGTGTTCTCGGCACCGGTCGGCTACCTGTTCCGCCCGTATATCGTGTACCGGTCGCGCGATGCGACCACCCCGCAGCGCCCCGTGCGCCGCGGCTGGGACCCGGTCAAGCAGCCCGACCCGGAGAAGCTCCGCCGGCTGTAGCCCGGCTTCGGCTCGGTCTCGGGCTCCGGCCGCCCGCCGGCACGTTCCGTTCGCAGGAGGTTTTCGCGATCCCGGGCGTGTCGAACGGCGTGTCACGGCCCTGCGACACGAATCTCCTGCGAACCGTACATCCGCGGCCCCGCAAACCGTGGGCTGAGGATGCCGGCGGGCCCGGCCGGCGGGCGGCGAGGCCCCGCGGGGGCCCGCCGCCGCAGGAGGCGGGCTCAGCGCGGCAGGATGCGGACGGGCAGCGTGCGGTAGCCGGCCACGGGCGCCTCTTCACGCACCGGCTCCCCGGCGGCCTCGAGGTCTCCGGCGGCGAGCACCGCGCGCACGAGCACCCGCAGTTCGCGAGCGGCCAGCGGCCGGCCGGGGCACACATGCGGGCCGGTCCCGTAGACCACGTTGTCGGCCGCGTGCCCCTCGGGGTCGAAGTCGGCGCCGAACACGTCGGGGTCGGTGTTGGCCTGGCGCCAGTCGAGCACGACGACCTGGCCGGCCGCGACGGGGCATCCGCCGATCTCGACGTCGCGGGTGGCCCGGCGCCGGTTCGACACGAACGGGTCGTCGCGGCGCAGCAGCTCGTCGACGATGGCATCCACTTCGGCGTCGCCGGCCACCGCGACGCGGGCGGCCAGCTGCGGCGAAGCCATGAGCCCGTGCACCACCACGCCCGCGCACAGCGCGATCGACGACAGGTCGCCGCCGGTCCAGTTGCGCAGGATCGACACGAGCTCAGGGTCGCTCAGCAGCGCGCCGTCGGGCTTGGTCAGCAGCGTCAGGCGCGTCGTGAGGTCGTCGTGCGGCTCGGTGCGGCGTTCGGCCAGCAGGGCGCGGATGATCCCGTCGAACCGCGCTGCGACCTCGGCGGTGCGGGCCTTGTCCCCACTGCGGGTGGCGGCCCGGTTGTCGGCCACCCACTCCAGAAGCGTGTCCTCGAGCTCGGCCGTCCAGCCCAGCCAGTGCGACTGGGCGCGCACGGCGAAGCGGGCGCCCAGGTCGGCGACGGCGTCGAACGCGTCCGCACCGGCCAGTGACGCCACCAGGTCGGCGGCGATGCGCTCGAAGCCCGGCATGTGCCGGTCGAGCTCGTCGGCGGTGAAGAACGGGTCGATGAGCCGGCGGGCGGCGGCATGCTCGGCGCCGTCGAGCCCGTTGGGGATCTGCAGGTGCTGCGACACCGCGGCCGAGAACGTCTCCGGATCGTGCGCGGCGGCCAGCACGTCGGCATGCCGGTGCAGCACGACGCGGTTCGGGCGCGGTCGGACGACAGAATGGACGTCATTCCTCGACATGGAAGATCCCCTTCGCACCCTTCTCGGCATCGCTCATGATGTGTGTGACGAACGGGTAGTCGCCCGCCTCGGGGAAGGTCAACTCGACGAACCCGCCCTGCGCCGGCTGCAGGGCCAGCGCCTGCGCGCCGCCGGCATCCTCGGGGCGGAGGCGGTAGTCGCCCTCCAGGTAAACCGTATCGAACTGGCCGCCCACCACGTGGAAGGAGGTCGCCACGTTCGGCCCTGCGTCGAGCACCCAGACCCGCACCCGTTCGCCGACGTCCGCCGCCAGCGGCGCGTACGCGTACTGGTTGGCGTAGCCGTTGAAAGCCACGAGGTCGGGGGTCTGCGCGGCTATCTTGGCGGCGTCGGCGGTCTCCTCCTGCGGTCCGAGGTACAGCTCGCCCTGCACGAACACGTACTCGCGATCGGCGGGCGCCAGGTCAGGCGGGTCGATGATGACCGCGCCGTGCATGCCGTTGGCGATGTGCATCGACATCGGGTCGGTCGAGCAGTGGTACATCCAGATGCCGGCCTTGGTCGCCGTGAACGTGTAGGTCAGCGTCTCGCCCGGCTGGATCGTGCGCATCGGCTCGTTGGGGGCCAGCGCCCCGGCGTGGAAGTCGATGGAGTGGCCGATGGTGCCGTCGTTGACGAGCGTGATCTCGAACGTGTCGCCGACCTTGCCGCGCAACACCGGTCCGGGCGCGCTGCCGCCGAACGTCCAGCGGGTCTGCCGGATGCCGGGGGCCACCTCCGCCACGACCTCGTCCACCTCCAGGGTGACGCGGTGGACGGTCTGACCGGATGCCGCCGGCAGCGCCGCTGGCCACGGCTCGAACCCGTCGTCGGGAGTGCGCTGCAGGTCGATGTCGTCGGCGGCCGAGGGCCCGTCCGTGTCGGCACCGTGGTCGTGGGCATGGTCGGCGGGCGCGTCGGATGCCGGGGCGCCCACGGCGACGACGGTCAGCTCCATGCCCATCTGACGGTGTCCGGCGATCGAGCACCAGCCGGCCATGTCGGCGCCGATGACCCCCACCTCGAGGGTCTCGCTCGCGCCGGGGGCCAGACGCTGCGAGCGCACGCCGTTGGCGAAGGTCAGGTCGTGCACGTCGGTGCCGGTGTTCTCGAACACCACGACCAGCTCGTTGCCGGCCGGCACCTCGATCTCGGCGGGCGTGAAGCGCATGCCGTCGACCTGCACGGTCACCTCGGTCACCTCACCGGTGGCGGCGACGTCGCTGGCGGCGGCGGTGTTGATGCCGACGGCGGCCGGGTCGGCGGCGACACCGCCGGCCACGCACAGCACCAGCACGGCGAAGCCGGCCACGATCGCGCCGCCGTGCCGGGGCCGGGCCGGCGGCGGGGTGGATGCCGGTGCGCCCAGCTTCACGCGGCCGCTGCGGTCGGGCTGGGCCCCCTCGGCCTTGCGGACGCGGCGCCCCGCGATGATCGCACGGGTCGCGAGCACGAGGAACGCGATGACCACGCCCATGGCCGCAAACGACAGCAGCACGCGGGCCACCGACGGCATCGGCAGCAGATACAGCACGATCGCGCCGTTGTAGATGACCACGCGCAGGGCCGCACCGCGGTCGAGCATCTCGGCACCGGCCTTGGCGGCCGCGGGGCTGCCCAGGGCCACCACCGGCAGCAGGTAGCTCAGCGCCCCGCTGACGATCTGCACCGCGAACCCGGCCACGAGCGGCCCGAGCATCATCAGATACTCGCCGCGCAGGGTGGTCCAGTCCGGCTGCACGACGGCGTGCACGCCCAGCGCCGCGGCGGCGAAGACCACCCAGCCGAACGCGGCCGCCAGGCTCCATCCGGCGAAGGTGCCCGGGGGCATGGCGCGCGCTTCGCGCCATCCTTCCACGGCCAGTCGCAGTGCGCCGACGAGCCAGACGGCCATGCCCACCGTGACCAGCAGCTGCAGGTCGAGGAGCGGACCGGCGGCCGCGACGGCGAGACCCGCGATCAGGATGGGCAGGGCCTGCCGGGCCGCGGCGTCGGCCGAGGCGGGCATCTTCGCGTGCAGGATGGTCGGCCACAGCAGCACGAGGGTGCCCATGACCGTCAGGCCGATCCACCCGTAGGCGTTGAGCACGAGGTGCGAGACGACGAGCCGGTCGGTCGTGTCGGGGTCGCCCAGCACCGGCATGAGCGCGCCGATCGCGATGCCGGCCAGGAACACGAGCGCCGCGGCGACGTAGTAGCGCACGAGGGGCGCGAACCGGGCCGGCAGCGCGTGACGCAGCTGCAGCCACAGGATCACGGCATGCCCGATGATGGCCCCCGCGACGGCCACGGCGCCGATGACGACCAGTGGCAGGACGTCGGTCATCATGCCGGCGACGATCACGCCGGCGCCGACGGTGTGCAGCCCCAGCCGCACGCCCAGTCCCACCCGCCCGGCGGGCGCCTCGCGCCGCAGGAGCGTGTCGGCGAAGTGCTGCGACCAGATGAGGATCGCGGCCGTCGCCGCACCCAGCAGTGGCACGTGCACCATGAGCCACATGGCCTGGTTCACGAACCGGTGGATCGTGACCGCCACGACGGTGAGCACGATCCACAGCAGGATCACCGAGTTGGTCAGCAGGTACCAGTTACGCCGGGACACGGCTCTTCCTTCCCCGTTCGCGCAGCGAGACCGTCACAGCCGTGGCGGCGAACAGCAGTATCGCGGCGACGGCGCCGATGCCGCCGGCCTGCAGGGCGCCCGGCAGTCCCCAGGCGTCGCCGGCGACCACGCGCACCAGCAGCGCGACCTGCAGCAGGGCGACCGGGACGTAGAGGGCGCGATGGTAGGGGATGTTCAGCTGCAGCACCGCGGGCAGGATCAGCGGCGCGTGCGCCATGATCATCGTGATCACGAAGCCGAGGAAGATCGCGTGGGTCGTCGCGTCGTAGATGACGCCTTCCGTGCGCGCCCCGCCGAGCAGCCACCCGGCGCCGGCGACCAGCAGCCAGCCGTACCCGAGGTACACGCACACGGCGACGAAGCGCGGGAGCCCCGGCTGGCGGATCGTGCCGCGGACGATGTCGTAACGCAGCAGCCAGGCGACCATGAGCAGCATCAGGATGCCGGCGACCGGCACCGCGACCACGGGCATCGTGAGGGTGAGCAGGACGGTGACCGCCAGGCCCACCGCCAGGATCAGCAGGAGCCGTTCCGCGCGCACGCCCGGCGAGGCCAGGCGGGCCAGCTCCAGTCGCTCGCCGGCGATCGTGAGGATGAGGAACACGGCCAGCAGTGGTACGAGCCGGTTCGGCGGCACTCCGCCGCACCAGGCCAGCGCGGCGGCGATGCCGGTGACGGCGCCGGCGGCCTGCACGGCGGTGGCCGTCATGGGCTGGCGCAGCCAGATCGCCCGGTACTGGAGCGCGTGCATGACCAGTCCTGCCGTGATGACCGCCTTGCCGGCGATCACGGGCACACCGGTGAGCGTGAGCACCGACCCGGCCGCCAGTAGCACGGGGGCACTGTAGGCCCAGGCCGCGCGCAGCGCGACGGCCCGCTCGAGACTGATGAGGGTGCCGACGAATCCGAACACGAGCAGCGTCGAGTGCAGGTCGGGGGCGTTGACGATCGGCATCGTCACCCCCATCAGCAGCAACCCCGAGTTCAGGCCCAGCAGCATGAGGGCGGCGGCGGGCACCATGATGAGGATTCGGGCCGCCCGTCGAGACGTGGCATCCACGGTTCCAGCTTAGGCGCACCTCACCCGGCGGGATCCGGCCCCGGCCGGGGATAATCCCGTGCTGTGCCGGCGGCGTCAGCGGCGTTCGAGCCGGATGACGACTGCCTTGGAGGTGGGTGTGCCCGACACGTCGGCGACCGACTCCAGCGGCACGAGCACGTTCGTCTCGGGGTAGTACGCGGCGGCGTTGCGGCGCGGCGTCGAATACGGCACCAGTCGGAACTGCTCGGCCCGGCGTTCTTCGAGCCCGTCCGGCCCCTGCCACTCCGAGACGAGGTCGACGATGTCGCCGGGCGCGAAGCCGGCCGCGGTGATGTCGTCGGGGTGGATGAGCACCACGCGGCGTCCGTCCTGGATGCCGCGGTACCGGTCGTCCTTGCCGTAGATGGTGGTGTTGTACTGGTCGTGCGACCGCAGCGTCTGCAGCAGCAGACGCCCGGCGGGGATGTGCGGGTACTCCAGCGGGTTCACGGTGAAGCGCGCCTTGCCGTCGACCGTCGCGAAGCGGCGCTGGTCGCGCGGCCCGTTGGGCAGCAGGAAGGTGCGGCCCTTGGCGATGCGCTTCTCGTAGTCCTCGAAGCCCGGGATGACGTTCTGGATGTGGGTGCGGATGCCCGCGTAGTCGGCCTCCAGTCCGGCCCAGTCGGCGTGGGGCACATTGCGCGACCCGGATGCCGCGGCGCCCGCACCCTCGGCAGCGGTGTCCGCGCCGTGGGCGGGAGCCGGTTCGGTGATGTGGTCGTGCTCGGGCTGACCGGCGTCGACCGCGACGGGGGCGTGGTCGGTCGCGGCGGGGGCCGGCGCCGGGTGGGGCGCGGCGGTGTCCCCGAACACGAGCGCGGCCAGGCGCGCCACGATCGCGACTTCGCTCAGCAGGTCGTCGGCCGGCGGCGCCAGCCTGCCGCGCGAGGCGTGCACGGCGCCCATCGAGTCCTCGACGGTGACGCGCTGCTCCCCGCCGCCGCGCCGGTCGCGGTCGGTGCGGCCGAGGGTGGGCAGGATGATCGCGCGGCGACCGGTGACGGTGTGGGAGCGGTTGAGCTTCGTCGAGACCTGCACGGTCAGGTCGACTTTGGCCATGCCGGCTTCGACCAGTGCCGTGTCCGGCGTCGCGGACACGAAGTTGCCGCCCATGCCCATGAAGAAGCGCACCTTGCCGGCGGCCATGGCCCGGATCGCGGCGACCGTGTCGTAGCCGTGCTCGCGCGGGGACGCGAACCCGAACTCCCGGTCGAGGGCGTCGAGGAACGCAGCCGACGGCTTCTCGTAGATGCCGACGGTGCGGTCGCCCTGCACATTCGAGTGCCCACGGACGGGGCAGACTCCCGCGCCCGGGCGGCCGATGTTGCCCTGCAGCAGCAGGACGTTGACGATCTCGCGCAGCGTCGGCACCGAGTGCTTGTGCTGGGTGAGGCCCATCGCCCAGCACACGATCGTGGCGCCCGAGGCGCGGACGATCTCGGCGATGCGCCGCAGCTCGGCCTCATCGATGCCGGTCGCCTCTTCCAGCTGCGGCCACGCGGCATCCTTCATCGCCTGCGCGTACGCGTCGAAGCCGCTCGTGTACGTCTCGACGAACGCGCGGTCGACGACGCCGGCCACCTGTTCGTCGGCCTCGAGCAGGTGCTTGCCGATCGCCTGGAACAGTGCCTGATCGCCGCCCAGGCGGATCTGCACGAACTCGTCGGCCAGCTCGGTGCCGCCCAGCAGCACGCCGCGCACGGTCTGCGGGTTCTCGAACCGCATCAGGCCGGCTTCCGGCAGGGGGTTGACGGCGATGATCTTCGCGCCGTTGTTCTTGGCCTTCTCGAGCGCGCTCAGCATGCGCGGGTGGTTGGTGCCGGGGTTCTGGCCGGCGATGATCAGCAGCTCGGCGTTGTGGATGTCCTCGATCGAGACGGTGCCCTTGCCGATGCCGATCGTCTCGGTGAGGGCCGAGCCGCTGGACTCGTGGCACATGTTCGAGCAGTCGGGCAGGTTGTTGGTGCCGACCCCGCGCACCAGCAGCTGGTAGAGGAACGCGGCTTCGTTCGAGGTGCGGCCCGAGGTGTAGAAGACGGCGTCGTCGGGGTCGGCCAGGCCCCGCAGGGCGTCGGCGATCTCGGCGAGCGCGTCGTCCCACGAGATCGGCCGGTAGTGGGTGGCGCCCTCGTCGAGGATCATCGGGTGGGTCAGACGCCCCTGCTGCCCGAGCCACCAGTCGTCGTGGCCGCGCAGCTCGTCGATCGAGTGCGCGGCGAAGAATTCGGGGCCGATGCGGCGCAGGGTGGCCTCTTCGGCGACGGCCTTCGCGCCGTTCTCGCAGAACTCGGCGATGTGGCGCTTGTCCTCTTCGGGCCAGGCGCAGCCGGGGCAGTCGAAGCCGTCTTTCTGGTTGACCCGCGTCAGCGTCTGGATGCTGCGGACGACGCCCATCTGCTGCTGCGCGATCTGCAGCGCGTGCAGCACGGCGGGCACGCCGACGGCCTTGCTCTTGGGCTCTTCGACGCGGAGCTGTGATTCATCGATGTCGCGGGTGGGGGGCTTCGTCGCCATACCTCGATCGTAGGCCCCGGGCGGTCGCCGCGGGCCGTGCGCGGCCGGCGGCAGTTCCGCCCGGCGGAAGACTCAGCGGCGACCGGTGCCGAACATCCCGCGGATGACTCCGCCGAGGATCGTCTGCGTGGCCTTCGACCCCAGGATCTGCTCGAGCGGGCTCTTCTCCGCCGCCCGCGAGGTGCGGCTGCGCCCGGCCGTGGCCTTCATGAGCCGCTCGTACTCCTTCTGGGCCGCCGCGGCCTCCTTGGCCTGCTGCTTCTCGATGGCGGCCTGCTGCTCGGCGTACTCCGCGTCGATCTTCGCCTGGGCCAGCGCGGCCTCTTCCGCGGCTGCGGCCGCCTCGGCGGCGTTCATCTTGGCGGTGAGGATCTCCCGCGCCGACTCGCGGTCGATCGCGGTGCCGTAGCGCGCCAGCAGCGGCGACGCCTTCACGGCGCGCGCGATGTCGGGTTCGGGGGTGGGCGACATCAGGCCCTGGGGCGCCCGCATGCGCGTCCACGCGACGGGGGTCGGCGCGCCCTTCTCGCTCATGACCGTCACGATCGCCTCACCGGTGCCCAGCTCCTGCAGGGTGCGCTCCAGGTCGTACCCCGACGTCGGGTAGGTGCCGACGGTGGCCCGCAGCGCCTTCGCGTCGTCGGGGGTGAAGGCGCGCAGGGCGTGCTGCACGCGGGAGCCCAGCTGCGCCAGCACGTCGCCGGGCACGTCCTTGGGCGTCTGCGTGACGAAGAACACCCCCACCCCCTTGGAGCGGATGAGGCGCACGGTCTGCACGATGGATGCCAGGAAGTCCTTCGACGCGTCGCGGAACAGCAGGTGCGCCTCGTCGAAGAAGAACACGAGCTTCGGCTTGTCGAGGTCGCCGACCTCGGGGAGGATCTCGAACAGCTCGGCCAGCAGGTACATCAGGAACGTGGAGAACAGGGCGGGCTTGTCGGCGACCCCGGGCACCTCCAGCAGGGAGATGACGCCGCGGCCGTCGGCGGCGGTGCGCAGGAAGTCCCGCACGTCGAACTCCGGTTCGCCGAAGAACACGTCGGCGCCGTCGTCGGCGAAAGTGATGAGCTCGCGGAGGATGACACCGGCGGTGGCCGACGACAGGCCCCCCAGTGATTTCAGCTCGGACTTGCCCTCGTCACTGGTGAGGTGGGTGAGCACAGCGCGCAGGTCGGACAGGTCGACCAGGGCCAGGCCGTGCGCGTCCGCGTAATGGAACACCAGCCCCAGGCTGGACTCCTGCGTGGCGTTCAGGCCGAGCACCTTGCTCAGCAGCAGCGGGCCGAACCCCGAGACGGTCGCGCGCACCGGGATGCCGTGCCCGATGCCGCCGAGCGCGAAGTACTCCGTGGCCGAGGCGGTCGGCTGCCAGTCCTGGCCGATCGCACGGGTGCGCTCGAGCAGCTTCTCGCTCGGCTCGCCCGGCGTGGCCACCCCGGACAGGTCACCCTTGATGTCGGCGGCGAACACCGGCACGCCCTGGGCGGCGAGCTGTTCGGCCAGGCCCTGCAGCGTGCGCGTCTTGCCGGTGCCGGTGGCCCCGGCGACCAGTCCGTGACGGTTCATCATGGCCAGCGGAATGCGGACCTGCGCCTCGGGCAGCGGCACGCCGTTGACCAGTGCACCCAGATCGAGGGTCGCCGCTTCGAACGTGTAGCCCGCCACGATCCGGGCGACCTCGTCCGCGTCCAGCGGCCCCTCGGGTGCGTCGGCGGGCGGAGCGGACGCGGGCGCGGCGTCGTCGGCGTCCGGTGCGGGTGCGGCATCGGCGGAAGGGGAATCCGACGCCGCGGCGGCGCGGGCGGCTTCGGCTTGCGCGGCGGCGAGCGCGGCCTTGGCCTGGGCGAGCTTGAGCTCGGCGGCGGCCGCTTCGGCCTCGGCCTGCAGGCGGGCGATCTCGGCGGCATCCGGCGGCGTCGACGCAGTCATGGCGCTCAGCCTACTGGGAGGGACGGATGCCGGCGGAGCCGCTCACCGCCGCTCGCGGTGTCGCGCGCTTTCGCGGCTCAGCGGCACGGTGAAGGCGGCGGCCACCAGCAGCGCCGCACCGGCCCCGACGAGCACGCCGCCGGCGGTGTCGCTGGCCCAGTGGGCGTGCACGTGGGTGCGGCTGAAGGCCATCAGCAGCACCCAGGCGGCGCCGGCCAGTGCCACCCACAGGCGCGGGAACACCACGACCACGACCACCGCGAGGGTGGCCGCGTTGGCGGTGTGCCCGGACGGATACGAGCCGAAGTCCGACACCACGAGGATCTCCTCGGGCCGGGCGCGGCCGAAGATCTGCTTGAGCACCTGCACGCTCAGCGCGCTGAACGCCGACGCGGCCACGAGGTAGACGCCCGCCCACGGACGGCGCAGCACGATCAGCAGCACGAGCCCGCCCAGCGGGATCGCGAAGGTGGCGATCCATCCTCCGCCGGCCGCGTCCATGAACAGGCTCACCGGGCCGAGGCCGGGCGCCAGGGTCGCCACCAGGCCGTTCCACCACATGTCGAGGTCGCGGGGCTCGGCACCGGTGGCCACCACCAGTCCGAGCCCGGCCGCGAGCACGACGAGCACGGTGCCGATGACGACGCGCTGCAGCGCGATGGTGATCTCGTAGTCGGAGACGCGTCCGGTCATCGGTCCAGTGTGCCGCACGCCGCCGTCTGCGTCACCCGAACGTGCCGGGCGCGGTCAGACTGCGCAGATCGGCCGGATCGCGCAGCGGCGGGGTCTCCCACCGGTGAGACACGGTCCCGGCGGCACGGTCGAACCGCAGGTGGAGCCGGTGCGGGGTCTCGACGAACGCGACGTCGAGAACCAGTTCGTCGTCGCCGGTGAATCCGCCGCTGACGGCGACGGTCGGACCGTCGTCGTCCGTGACGGTCCATCCCGCCTCGCCCGTGAAGCGTGCCGTGATCTCCCCGGTGGAGCCGGGGAGGGTCAGCAGCCACGCGGCGCCGTCCCGGTCCAGCCGCACGACGGCCTCGGGGCGGTCCCGTGCGGGCCGCGCGCCCGCATCCCCGGCATCAGCGCGGACACCCGCGTCGGCGCGGGCGCCCGTGAACACCGCGCCGTCCCAGCGCGCGACCTCGACCTCCACCCGCGCCACCTCGCACTCCGGCAGCGTCGCCGCGGCCAGGCGCTCGGCCAGCGCGGCATCCGCCTGCGCCGAGCCGGAGCGACCGACCGCGGGCAGCAGGTGCCGCCAGACGGTGGCCAGCAGCGCCTGCATGTCGGTGGACTGTCCTTGATAGGCGACCACCAGGTCCTGCTCGGGCAGCACGA
This sequence comes from Microbacterium pollutisoli, assembly GCF_053586795.1. Classification (NCBI taxonomy): domain Bacteria; kingdom Bacillati; phylum Actinomycetota; class Actinomycetes; order Micrococcales; family Microbacteriaceae; genus Microbacterium; species Microbacterium pollutisoli. Next base: position 209,285 of record NZ_JBNYWT010000003.1, on the reverse strand, counting down.
GGCACAGCTGCCCGAACGCGCCGTCGCCGCGGAAGCCGTGCCGCGACCGCCAGTGCTGGAGGCCGTAGCCGAACGACGATTCGGACAGACCCACCTCGGCGTCGGGTGCTGTGGCCACATGCACCGACGTCGCCTCGGTCACCCACTGCTCCGACAGCACCCGGGTCCGGTCCCACCGGCCGCGCCGCAGCAGCAGCAGACCGAGCCGGGCGATCGTGTCGGTGGTGACGTAGGCGCCTGAATAGCCGATGTTGCGGCCGGCGGGCCATTCCTCCCACGCGATCGGCCCCGCGCCGATCGGCCCGAGCACCCGCTCGCGCAGGAACTGGACGAGGGAGCGCCCGGTCAGCCGCTGCACGATCGCGGCGAGCGTGTAGGTCGCCGGCTGGTTGTACGCGAAGACGGTGCCCGGCTCCCGCTCGGGCGGGTTGAGCAGCAGGCCGCGCACCGGCTCGGCCGGGTCGGTGCCGAACGCGGCTTCGATCATCTCGCCGGTGTGACCGGTGGCCATCGACGCCACGTGCCGCACCCGCATCCGCCGCGACCGGTCGTCGGTGATGTCATCGGCGAACTCGGGAAAGTGCGAGATCACCGCGCTGTCGAGATCGAGCACGCCCTCGTCGACGAGCACTCCTGCCGCCGCCGACGTGAAGCTCTTGCTCAGCGAGTACACCAACTGCGGTCGGTCTGCCGTGTACGGCGCCCACCACCCCTGTGCGACGACGGCGCCGTGCCGCAGGATCATCAGTCCGTGCGGTTCCTGCGCCGGGTCATTTTCGAGAGCATCGATTAGGTCGAGGATGCCGGCGGCGTCCACCCCGGCATCCATCGGCGTCGTGGTGGGCAGCGCAAGACTCATAGCGCAACGTTATCGATCCGCCCGCCGCCACTCGTATCCGGGCGCGTAGACTTGCCGCATCCGCGCCCGCCGCGACGGGCACCCCGAGCCGAGATCAGCGCCATGACCCCGACCCCGTCCAGCAAGCGCTCCAGCGGCAACCCCGCAGCGCAAGCCAAGATCGAACTGACCGTCAAGCAGCAGCGGGAACAGCAGAAGCAGCAGAAGCTCGCCGAGTATCAGAAGCAGCTCGCCAAGCGTCGCCGTAGCAAGCTGACCTGGTGGATCGTCGGCGGCGCGGCAGCGCTCGTGGTCGTCGGCCTCGTCGTGGCCTCCCTCGTCCTCACCCCGCGCCCGGTGACACTCGACCGGGGCGACGGCGACGCGGCCGGCATCAGCGGCGTGGAGACGTTCTCCAACAGCGCCACCCATGTCGAGGGAGCGGTCGAGTATCCGCAGACCCCGCCCGCCGGCGGCGACCACAACGCCTATTGGCTCAACTGCGGCGTCTACAGCGAGCCGGTGCCGAACGAGAACGCCGTGCACTCTCTCGAGCACGGCGCCGTGTGGATCACCTACGACGCCGCCGCGGTCAGCGACGAAGACCTGGCCACGATCAAGGCGCAGCTGCCCTCGACGTACGTGATCCTCTCGCCGTACGAGGGGCTGGACGCGCCGATCGTGATGAGCGCGTGGAACGCCCAGCTGAAGCTGGAGTCGGCCGACGACCCCCGCATCGGCGAGTTCCTGTCCACCTTCTGGCGCAACGTGAACGCCCCCGAGCCGAACGCCGCGTGCACCGGAGCGATCGACGGACCCGGCAAGCAGTCGTGACGGCCTCCGCCGAGCGGGCCCGCGAACTGCCGCCCTGGTGGGCGGTGCTGCTGGTGGCCGTGGCCATCGCCGCGGTCGCGTTCGCGATCGGCAGGTTCTCTGCCTTCGGTCAGGTGGCGCCCGGCACGCCCGGCGACACCTCGCCCGAGGCGGGCTTCGCCCGCGACATGCAGGTGCATCACGCGCAGGCGATCGACATGGCGATGACGATCTTCCGTACGACCGACGACGACGAGGTGCGCGTGCTGGCGTACGACATCGCCACCGGCCAATCGGCGCAGAAGGGCGAGATGTTCGACTGGCTCGTCCAGTGGGGGCTGCCGCAGGCGGGCACACCGATGACGTGGATGAACGCGGCGGATGCCGGACACGCCCACGGCGGCTCGGATGCCCAGCCGCCGACGGACGAAGAGATGCGCGAGGCCATGGGCATGGCATCCCCCGCCGAGCTGACCGCGCTGGGCGAGGCCACCGGGACGGCGGCTGACTGCCTGTTCCTGAAGCTGATGATCCGCCACCACGAGGGCGCGATCCCGATGACCGACGCGGTGCTCGAGCTGGGCAGCGAGCCGCGCACCCTCGCAGTCGCCTCGGCGATGCGCTCGGCACAGCTGTTCGAGATCGACGCGATGCAGTCGGTGCAGGCGAGGCTCGCCTGCACCGACTGACCGCGGACTACTTCTGAGAGCCGGCCAGCAGCGCCTGCACGAAGTACCGCTGGAACGCGAAGAACACGATCAACGGCACGATCATCGACAGGAACGCGCCGGCGCTGAGCACGTCGATGTTCGAGCCGAACTGACGCAGCTGCGACTGGATCGCCACCGTCAGGGGCATCGACCCCGGGTTGGTGAAGATCAGCGCGACGAGCATGTCGTTCCAGGTCCACAGGAACTGGAAGATCGCCAGCGACGCGATCGCCGGCAACCCCAGGGGCAGCATCATCTGGAAGAAGATGCGCCATTCGCTCGACCCGTCGATCCGCGCCGCCTCGAGCAGCTCCCCCGGCACCTGCAGGAAGAAGTTGCGCAGCAGGAAGATCGCGAACGGCAGGCCGAACGCCGTGTGGAACAGGACCACGCCGAGCACCGACCCGAAGATGCCCAGCGCGCCGAACAGCGTCGCCAACGGGATCAGTGCCACCTGCACCGGCACCGCGAGCAGGATGATCACCACGATCAGCAGCCAGTCGCGGCCCCAGAACTCGGTCCACGCGAACGCATACGCGGCCAGCGCCCCGATGATGACCACGAGCACGGTGCTGGGCACCGCGATCATGATCGTGTTCCAGAACGATCCGGTGATCGTCGAGTTGGACAGCAGGTTGACGTAGTTCTGGATGGTCAGCTCGGCCGGCTTGGTGAACACCGTCCACCAGCCCGACGAGGCGTTGTCGCCGACCGTGCGCAGCGACATGATCAGCAGGCCCACCGTGGGCACGAGCCAGAAGATCGCCACGATCAGCAGGACGACGTTGACGATGCCCGACGAGATGACGCCGAGCACCCGCTGGGCGACGGTCTTCTTGCCCCGGACGATCCCGAGTTCCGCGGCGCTCATCGGCTGCGCTCCTCACGGAAGCGGCGGATGTTGATGATCATCGAGGGCAGCACGAGGATCAGCAGCAGGATGGCCAGGGCCGAGCCCAACCCGTAGTTGTTGCCACCGCCGAACGACACCGTCCACATCTCCACCGCGATCACGTTGGCCGCCGGTTTCGAGGCGCCGGGCGGTATGACGTACACGAGGTCGAAGATCTTCAGCACGTTGATGATCAGGGTCACCAGCACCACGACCAGCACCGGCGCCAGCAGGGGCGCGGTGATCTTGGTGAACACCTGCCACTCGTTCGCGCCGTCGACGCGGGACGCCTCCTGCAGCGACCGGTCCATGGCCGACAGGCCCGATGCGATCATGACCATGGCGAACCCGGCCCAGATCCAGATGTAGGACAGGATGATCACCGCGTTGATGAACGAGGCCGACAGCCACGACACGCCCTGGAAGCCGGCGTCGAAGTTGGCCGCCGGCAGGGCGACACGGTACGACTCCCCCGCCGTCAGGCCTTCGATCGTGAAGGTGCCGTCGGCGCCGGTGGTCGCGTACCCGTGTATCGACCCGTCCGGCGAGACGGCATCGACCCGGATGCCGGGCAGACCGCTCTTGCCGTCTTCGATCTCGCCGTTGGTGCCACCGCCACCGGTGATGAGATCGAGGAAGACCGTGCCGGTGATCTCGGTGTCGCCGGCGGCATCCGCCGCGACGGCCTGTGCCGCGTCGTCGGGCAGGTCGTCGGCGCGGATGCGGATCAGCGGGAAGTCGACCGTCGTGCCGGGACTGACGGTCTCCTCCGTGGCGATCACGCCGCCGTCGTCGATGATGCCGAACCCGTCGCGGGGCGCGCCGCCGGGATAGTTGGCGTCGTCGGTGAAGATGTTGTTTATGCCCACCAGGGTGGCGTTGACCACCCCGAGGTTCGGGTCTTCCTGGAACATGCCCCGGAAGATCACGCCGGCGGCGAGCATCGAGATCGCCATCGGCATGAAGATGATGAGCTTGAACGCCGTCTTCCATTTCAGCTTCTCGAGCAGCACCGCGAAGATCAGCCCGAGGATCGTGCACGCCGCCGGCGCCACGATCACCCACATGACGTTGTTGCGGATGGCGGTGAACGTGGTGTCGTTCGTGAACATCGTCACGTAGTTGTCCCACCCGACGAACTCGTCGCCGGCCCGGGAGAACAGCGACCGGATCGCCGTGTAGACGATCGGGTACACCACGAGCGCACCCAGGATGATCATCCCGGGTGCGAGGAAGGAGGCGATGAGCGCGAACTTGCGCCAGCCGCCCGACCCCCGCGGGCGCCGTGGGGCGCGCGCGGGGGCCGATTCGGCGGGGGCGTCAGCGACGGTCGTCACCGGTCACACTCAGTACGCAGCCGCCGCTGCGGCTTCCAGCCGCTCCATCGTGCCCTGGATGTCGTCCGGGTTCTGGTAGAAGGTGATCATCTCCTGCCAGAAGCCCTGCCCGGCCGTGCCGCCGAACGCGCTGGGCGTGAGGTCGGACATGTCGAACCGGAACTCCTCGGCGCTGACGAGCGCCTCGGCGATCTGCCGCGAGATGTCGTCGGGGTACAGCGAGGTGTCGACCGCGTTGTTGGGCGAGGTCAGGCCGCCGTTGGGCACCCACGCCTCGGCCGACGCGGGCGAGGCGAGGAACGCCATGAGCGCCGCGGTGGCCTCGTCATCGGTGAACTGCACCGCCACGTCGCCGCCGCCAACGACCGCCGGCGCCGACCCGTTGATGGACGGGAAGTTGTAGAACAGTGCGTTCTCGCCCACGACGGAGTTGCCGTCGTCGGCGATGTTGCCGGCCACGAAGTCGCCCTCGAAGACGGTGCCCGCCTCGGGGTTCGCGCCGAACACGGCCGTCACGCTCTCCGGGAACGTGCGCTGGTCACCGCCGGGCTGCAGCGCAGGGCTGGACCACAGCGTCGCCATCACCTCGAGCGCCTCCTGCACCGACGGGTCGGTCCACGGGATCTCGTGGTTGGTCAGCTGGTCGTACATGTCACCGCCCGCGGTGCGCAGGTAGACGTTCTCGAACCAGTCCGTCAGCGGCCAGCCGACGTCGGCGCCGACCGAGATGCCGGCGTACCCGGAGTCGTTGATCAGCTCGAGCTGCTCGAGGAACCCGTCCCAGTCCTCGGGCACGGTGGCCCCCGCCTGGGAGTAGATGTCGTTGTTGTACCAGACCGTGGACTTGTTCGCGGCCTTGAACCAGACGCCGTAGAGCTCACCGTCGACGGTGCCGAGATCGATCCAGCTCTGCGAGTAGTTGTCCGAGACGAGGCCTGCCGTGGTCTCGTCCAGCGGCAGGATGTCGCCATTGGTGGCGAGCGACTGCATGAGCGCGGGCTGACCCACCACGGCGACGTTCGGCGGTGTGCCACCGGCGAGCTGGCCCTGGATGTAGGTGGGGCCGTTGTCGCCGAAGCTCGTGTAGGTGACGGTCGCCCCCGTGGCCTCTTCGAACACGTCCAGCACGGCCTCGAAGTTGGCCTGCTCGGCGCCCGACCACGCGGCGACGACGCTCAGCTCCTGGCCGGAGAAGTCCTGCTCACTGCCGGGAACCTCTTCCTCGGGCGTCTCCCCGTCGCCGGCGGAGCAGCCGACGGCGACCAATCCGATCGTGCCGAGGACCGCCAGTGCGGCCAGTCGATTCCTGCGGTGTCCCATAGTCATCTCAGATCCTCCCTGATCGCTGGCGGCAATCACCAGATCGCGGTGATGCTCAACCAGAGCGCGGTGATGCTCACGCTATCGACCTGTACGGACAGGCAGAAGAGGGTTTCCCGGATCGTTACCTGTCGCTAGAGTTCCCCCACACAGCCCCCGCGAACGCGGGCGTCCGGTCAGAACGCCACGATCTCCCGGAACAGCGCCGCCTCCCACGCGGCGCGCTCGGCGATCCCGGCGATGCCGCCCACGACGCGGAACCGCTCGGCACCGCGGGTCACGGTGTCGAAGCGGGCGGGCGGCAGCGGGGTGGCATCCGGGCCGGTCACGATCTCCTCGAGCACCCGTGTGAAGGCCCCCGTCGCCGCCAACGGCACCGCCGGGCCCACGCCGTCGCGCGCGTGCGCGCACAGCTGTGCGAGCAGCCCCGCACGGGCGAAGGAGAAGGTCTGCGGCAGCACCGCACCGGCACGGAAGACCTGCAGGAGATCCAACGTGTAGAAGTAGACCAGGTGTCCGCGCGTGCCCCGCACCAGCACATACGGCTCGTGCCGCCGGTCGCCCGTGGTCGCCAGCGCGGCGACGAGGGTCGTGCCGTCGCGCAGGCGCAGGCGCAGGGACGACGTGTCGTCGGTGGCGATGTCGTTCGCCCGGTACATGTCCAGCTCGACGGATGCCACGTCCGCCGGCTCGCGGGCCCCGGCCACGGCCAGCGCGGTGGCCACGGCGTGGGCGAGCGGGTTGGTGACGGCGCCGTCGGCGATCACCTGCCCGTCGCGGTGCCGGTACCCCGCCCAGTCCGACCGTCGCCAGTACTGCTCCGACCGCTCCCACACCCCGACGGCGCCGATGTGGCGGATCTCGCCGAGGGAGGCCGCGGCGTCGATCGTCGCGGCGACCCCGGCACTGGCCAGGGATTGGAATCCGACCTGCACCACCCGGCCCGTCGCCTCCTCGACCGCGCGCAGCCGGGCGTGCTCGGCGGTCGAGGTCACCGGCGGCTTCTCGAGCAGGACGTGCGCCCCGCGGCGCAGCGCCGCCTCGGCCAGCGCGGCGTGGGTGGGGATGGGCGTGGAGAGCACGACGATGTCGAGATCCTCCCGCGCGATCATGTCGGCCGCGTCGCGGTGATGGGCGACACCATCGGGCACCACGCCGGGCCCCTGCGGGTCGGCGACGGCCACGACGTGTCCCGTACCGGCATCCGCCAGGGCCAGCGCCGCCTCGACGTGTCCGCGGCCGTGGCCGTGCACGCCGGCCAGCCCGATACGCACCCTCACATGCCCGCCTGTTCGCGCAGGGCGGGCAGCACGTCCTCGACGGCGGCCGCGTCGGCGAGCGTCCGGTCGAGCACGAACGCGGTCAGCTCCAGGTCGAGCTCCCCGCCCTCGACGAGGTGACGCGGCTGGTCCCACGCCACCGAGGGACCCGCGCCGATGTACTCGGCGAACCGGACGAACCAGGGCAGCTGCTCGGTGCCGCCCTGCTGAAGGATCACCGTCGTGTCCCGCTCGGGGAAGGTGAAGGCGAGCCACGGCGTGCGGGCGCCGTGCACGGCCTTCTCGGTGGCGCCGGCGGGGCTGAACACGCGCGCGATGTCGGGCGCGAACCGCCAGAACACACCGCCGTACCCGGCACCGGTGCGCCCGTTGGTGGCCGGCGACCCAAAGGTGATGGCATCCATCGTCGCCTTGAGGTGGCTGCGCCACGTCAGCGACCAGCCGTCGTCGAGCTCGGCCGTGCGCAGCTCGCGCACCTCGACCAGCTGCGTCGTCCCGTGGTGGTCGACCCAGCTGAGCCGTTCGTGCAGCCGATGCCCGTCGATGCGCAGATCGTCCCGCCGCTGGCGTCCGTGGTTGGCCACCATGACCGAACCCTCGCCGCGCACGCACGTGCGGCCGCCCCAGTAGGACGTGCCGTTCACGTCGGCGATCGCCAGGCTCACGCCGAGGTGGTGCGGGTGGTCGGTGGGCTGGGTGACCGTCAGCGGGGTGCCCGCACGGGAGACGACCGCATCCAGGTACGGTCGCGGCGACAGCACGGCGTCGGCCGCGGCGCCGTCCTGGTACTGGGCCACGACGGTGCGGCCCAGCCGCAGCACCGGCCGGGCCGGTCCCAGCCAGCCGCTGGCCTCGGTGGCCGGTCCGGTGCTGTCGCGCGCGACGAGCGTGGGGCGGTAGAACAGGCCGGGGGCCGGGTCGAGACCGTCGATGACGTCGCGCAGCCGCAGCCACGCCTGCCGGCCGATCTCGGTGCGCGGCACCGTCATGCTCGTCAGGGGCGGCGCGGCGAACCGGGCCTGCGGGATGTCGTCGATGCCGGCGATCGACAGCGCGTCCGGCACCGGCACGCCCACTTCCCGTAGCCGCGAGATCATGCCGAGGGCGACGAGGTCGTTGAAGGCGATCGCGCCGGTGGCCCCGGTCTCGAGCACCGTGTCGGCGGCGTCGTAGCCGGATTCCATGCCGGAGCCGGCCGGCACCGAGATCACCTCGACGTCGGGGTGGGCGCGGGTGAACTCCGCCAGGCCCTGCAGCCGCAGCTCGTTGGCGTAGCTGTCGGCCGGGCCCGCGACGTAGGCGATCCGGCGATGGCCGAACCCGACGAGGTGCTCGGCCAGTTCGCGTGCCGCCGACACGTAGTCGACGGAGAGCTGGGCGCCCCCGGCATCCATCGACCGTCGGTTCACGATGACGACGGGGGCGGCGCGCTGTGCCAGCTCGGCCAGCTCGGCATCCGGCATCCGCGGCGAGACGAGCACGAGCGCGTCGCACTTGCTGCGCGCCTCGAGCGCGATCTCCGACTCGATCTCGGCGGCCTCCGCGCTGTCGGCGACCAGCACCCGGTAGCCGTCCTTCGCGGCGGCGACGGTGAGCCCCTTGAGCACCCCTTGGAACATCGGGTTCTCCAGGTCGGGCACCAGGAGCGCGATGGTGTGGCTGCGTCCGCGGACGAGGCTGCGGGCCGCTTCGCTCGGCGAGTAGTTCAGCGCGGCGACGGCGCGGTTCACCTTGGCCACGATGCCGGGATCGACGCTGGTCACGCCGTTGAGCACCCGCGAGACCGAAGCCTGCGACACACCGGCGTAGCGCGCGACCTGCGCCATCGTGATCGGACGGACGTCGACCAACGCGAGCCTCCCCTGTTTGAGAATCCGACAGTACTCGCCGCGAGCGCGGCAGGTGACCACGCGGGGCCGGATCCCTCATCACGTCGATCCGACCCCGCGGGGCGGGGGAGCAGGGCGGGCGGCCACACGGACGACGCCGTCCGCCCTGCTCGGTCTGAGCGGCGCCTACAGCGCCGCGTCGTCGAGAGCCTGCTGGAGGTCCTTGATGAAGCTCTCCGCAGCCTCGTCGGGAGTGAGCTCACCGAAGAGCACCTGCTGGGTGTGCTGCTCGACGACCGTCTCGATCGCCCCGCCCCCGGGCGGGGTCGCCGGCGGGGCATCGCCCACCCGCGGCGCGATCAGATCGAGGAACTCGACGACCTGCTGGTTGTCGGCGTCGAGCTTGGGCGTGATGTACGCCCGGATCTTCTCGTTGGCCGGCACACCGCGCTCGGCCAGCAGCAGGTCGGCGGCCGCCTCGCTGTTGGCGAGGAAGTCGAGGAACAGCGCCACCTCGGCGGGATGCTCGGTCTTCGCCGAGGCCGACCAGAACATCGACGGCTTGTAGTAGGCGGTGGGTGCGGCGCCCGCGTCGGGCGTGGGCACCCGCAGCGGCACCAGGTTCTGACCGCTGGCCTCGCGCAACGCCGACACCTGGTTGGACCACCACGGCCCGAACGCGGACGCGTTGGTCGCCGTGAACGACTCCGCCAGGCCCGCCGACTCGCGCTCGATCGTCGCGGACGGCTCGGGGGCGCCGCCGGCCTCGGTGATCTCGAGAAGGAACTGCCACCACGACGCCAGGGCCTCGGGCGAAGCGGCGACGGTGGGTGAGCCGTCCTCGGCGTACAGCGACTCCCCCTGCTGGCGCAGCCAGTTGTTCAGGCCGCCGTCTTCGAAGCCCCACGACTGCGTGCCGACGACGTCACCGCCGCCGGCCTCGCTGACGGCCACGGCGATGTCCTTGAGGTCCTCCCACGACCAGGTCTCGTCGTCCGGAGCCTCGATGCCGAGGCTCTCGAGGAGGTCCAGGTTGGCCATGATCGTGTAGCTGTTGACGCCGACCGGGATGCCGTACTGCACCCCGTCGAGTGCTCCGGTGCCCAGCGTCGCGTCGGGGAAATCGCCGGTGGGCAGCGCGTCGCCGAGCGTGCCGAGGTCGAGCAGCACGCCATTGGCCGCGTACGTGGACAGCTGCTTCTCGTCCATCTGGATGATGTCCGGGGTGTCGCCGGCGGCCACGGTGGTCGACAGTTTGTCCCAGTAGCCCGACCAGTCGGTGTACTGCGGCTCGATGGTGATGTTGTCGTGCTCGGCCTCGAAGGCGTCGATGAGCTGCTGCGTGATCTCGTGGCGGACATCGTTGCCCCACCACGTGAAGGTCAGCTCGACCGGTTCGTCCGACAGCTCGGGCTCATCGGTCCCGCCGGGCCCGGCGCAGGCGGACAGGGCCAGCGTCGTCGCTGTGCCGACCGCGGCCAGCGCCAGCAGGCGGCGTGCGGTTGAGGTGCGTCGCATGTCTTGCGTCCTTTCGACATTCGTCGGTTCGGGTGCCTGTGATGAGGACGGGTCCGGCGGACCCGTGAGTCGTGCGTGACGGTTCGTCACTTGATTCCCGTCGTCGCGATGCCCTTGATGAGGAACCGCTGTCCGAACAGGAAGATCAGGAAGATCGGGACGAGCGAGACGACGCTCATCGCGAACATCTCCGCATAGTTGGTCGCGCTCTGTGCGTCTTCGAACGCGCGCAGGGCCAGGGGCACGGTGTACAGCTCCGGCTTGGTCAGGTAGATCAACTGCGAGAAGAAGTCGTTCCAGGTCCAGATGAACGTGAAGATGGCGGTCGTCGCCAGCGCGGGGACCATGAGCGGCAGGATCACCTGGCCGAAGATGCGCGGGTGGCCGGCCCCGTCGATGCGGGCGGCCTCGTCGAGGTCGCGCGGGATGCCGCGGATGAACTGGACCATGAGGAAGACGAAGAACGCGTCGGTGGCCAGCAGCTTCGGCACGATCAGCGGCAGGAAGGTGTTCACCCAGCCCAGCTGCGAGAACAGCACGTACTGCGGGACGATGATCACGTGGATCGGGAGCATGATGCTCAGGAGCATGATGCCGAAGAAGATCCGCTTGCCGGTGAACTCGAGCCGCGCGAACGCGTAGGCCGCCATGGCGCACGAGACGAGGTTGCCGACGATCGAGCCGAACACGATGATCGCCGAGTTCCACAGGTAGGTGTTGAACGGGTACGACAGGGCCGTCCAGCCGTTGGTGTAGTTGGCGATCTCGAGGCTGTCGAGCACGATGCCGGGTTCGCGGAAGATCAGCTCGTTGGGTCGCAGGGAGCTCACGACCATCCAGATCACCGGGTAGAGCATCACGACCGCCATCGCGATGAGGATGACGTGGCGGAGGATGCTGGTCACCGGTTTGCGGAACGGGTCGAGGCGCCGGCGCCGCCCGGGCGAGCCGGTGACGATCGCGCGCGTCGCGGCGCCGTCGGTGAGGTGTCCTGTCACGGGAGCGTCGTCAATCTTCGTCATCGTAGAAAACCCAGTACTTGGAGGACCAGAAGGCGAGTGCGGTCAGCACCGCGACGATCACCAGCAGCAGCCAGGCCATCGCCGAGGCGTAGCCCATGTTCAGGTTCGCGAAGCCCTGCTGGTAGAGGTACAGCGTGAAGAACAGCGTCGAGTCGACGGGGCCGCCCGAACCGCCCGAGACGATGAACGCCTGCGTGAACGACTGGAAGGCGCCGATGACCTGCAGCACGAGGTTGAAGAAGATGATCGGCGTGAGCAGCGGGATGGTGATGCGCCACAGCTGGTGCCAGCGAGTCGCGCCGTCGACCTGCGCCGCCTCGTAGTACATCGTCGGGATCTGCCGCAGCCCCGCCAGGAAGATGATCATGGGCGATCCGAACGTCCACACGTTGAGGATCATGAGCGTGCCCAGTGCCGTGTCCGGGCTGGAGATCCAGCCCTGGCCTTCGATGCCGAACAGCGCGAGCACCTGGTTGATGAGCCCGTCGACGCCGAAGATCTGCCGCCAGAGGATCGCGATGGCGACGCTCGAGCCCAGCAGCGACGGCAGGTAGAACGCGGAGCGGTAGAACGCGAGGCCGCGCAGTCCGCGGTCGAGCACGATCGCCAGCAGCAGGGCGACCGCCAGCTGCAGCGGCACCGAGAAGAAGACGTATTGGAAGGTCACCCGCAGGGACGTGTGCAGGCGCTCGTCCTCCCACATCCGGGCCCAGTTGTCGATTCCGATGAACCGCGGCGGGCTCAGCAGGTTGTACCGCGTGAACGACAGGACCATGGACGCGATCATCGGGCCGATGGTGACCAGGGCCAGGCCGATGAACCACGGCAGCAGGAAGCCGAACGCGACCTTGTTCTGCTTCTTCCCCGTCGCCTGGGACGACTTGAGCTTGCCCAGTTCGCTCAGGGCGCTCACGAGGCTGCTCCCCTCGCGCGGTGCGTCTGTGCCACCGACTCCTCCGGTCTTCGTCGATCCGAGAATGCGCTTTCTGGAATGCGCTTACCCATTCCTACCGGAACCGCTCGGGATGCGCAAGAGGCATGGAGAAATCGGGCATCTTCGACGAATCTCGGTCCGGAATGCGCAGTCTCGACGCGGATGCTGCACGCACGACAAAGGCCCCCGGGATCTCCCGGGGGCCTGCGTCGCTGTGAAGCGGTCTTACTTGAGGGTCACCGAAGCGCCGGCCTCTTCCAGAGCGGCCTTGGCCTTCTCGGCGGTCTCCTTGTTGGCACCCTCCAGGACGGCCTTGGGGGCACCGTCGACGACGGCCTTGGCCTCGCCGAGGCCGAGCGAGGTGAGCTCGCGGACGACCTTGATGACCTGGATCTTCTTGTCACCGGCGGCCTCGAGGACGACGTCGAACGAGTCCTTCTCCTCCTCGGCGGCGGCGTCGCCGGCACCACCGGCGGGGGCACCCGCGGCGGCGACCGCGACGGGCGCGGCGGCGGTGACGTCGAAGGTCTCCTCGAACGCCTTCACGAACTCGGACAGCTCGATGAGCGTCAGCTCCTTGAACGCGTCGAGCAGCTCCTCAGTGCTGAGCTTTGCCATGATGATTCTCCTTGATTGGGGTTGTGCTATGCCGGGGCCCGATGTCAGGCCGCGGACTCCTGCTTCTCACGCAGCGCGTCGACCGTGCGGACGGCCTTCGACGGAAGCGCGTTGAAGACGAATGCCGCCTTGGTCATCGAGGCCTTCATCGCACCGGCGAGCTTCGCCAGCAGGACTTCACGGCTCTCGAGGTCGGCGAGCTTGTTCACCTCGGCGGGCGAGAGCGGGGCACCGTCGAAGTACCCGCCCTTGATCACCAGCAGAGGGTTAGCCTTGGCGAAGGCACGCAGCCCCTTCGCGACGGCGACCGGGTCACCGTGTACGAAGGCGATCGCCGACGGCCCCTTGAGGTCGTCATCGAGGCCCTTGACCCCGGCCTTTTCGGCCGCGATCTTGGTCAGCGTGTTCTTCACCACGGCGTATTCCGCGTCCTGACGAATGCTGTTGCGCAGCTCCTTGAGCTGGGCAACCGTCAGACCGCGGTACTCGGTCAGCAGAACGGCGGTCGAGTCCTCGAAGTTCTTCGTGAGCTCGGCGACCGTTGCGTCCTTCTGCGCCATGGCCACTCCTTGTGTATACGTGACGCTCCGCAGTGGCGGGGCGCCGGCCTCGACCGCCCCCGGCACAGAAAAAAGCTCCGGCGCAAGCGCACGGAGCTTCGGCCCGGATCTCCCGGAAGTCTGTCTGTGTCACCTGCGCGGGCCCCTGCGGTGCAGAGCTTCGTCGATGTCCGCTTACGCGCACACCGAGACCGGCGGTCTTTGGCTTCCCCCAGTGTACGGGATGCCGGAGATCCCCCCAAATCGTGGTCCACGTCGGCACGATCGGCCGGGGCGGGTGTCGCGGCTCGGGTCTGCGCACGCGCGGGTTAGCCTCGATGGGTGACCCCCGAACTGGCTGCGCGCATCATCGCCGACTCGCGCGACCGCGTCGGGTGGATCCGGGCCCGCTCGCGCGGCATCACCGCCACCGACGTGGCCGGGCTCACGAGCGAGAAGGCCATCGCCCGTGCGGCGGACGCGAAGCTGGGCGGCTCCGGCTTCTCGGGCAACGCGTACACCGATCACGGCCGTCGCCGCGAACCGGAGATCGCGGCGTGGGTCGCCGCCACCCACGGCATCCAGCCGTCGTCGGCGCTGTTCCATGCGGTGATCGAGACGCGGCACCTCGCCACGCCCGACGGGGTCGCGGTCGATGCCGACGGCCGCATCACGCTCGCCGAGATCAAGACCACCAACAAGACCTGGCGGTCCATCCCCCGCAACTACCTGCGGCAGGTCTGGTGGCAGCAGCACGTGCTCGGCGCCGAACGCACACTCGTCGTGTGGGAGCAGCACGAGGACTTCGTGCCCGTGGGCGACGAGCCCCGCTGCGCCTGGGTCGACCGCGACGAACGCGAGATCCGCAGACTCGTGAACCTGGCCACCGACCTGATCGATGAACTCTACCGGCGGACCCAATTGCGCCGGCGCACACAGTCCCCACCGGCACCGGAACCGGCCCGCCAGCCCTTCCGCGCGCTCGCACTGGCGGACTGACGCGCAGGCGTAACACATCCGAAACCGGAAATCGGGTTGACTGGATCGGGCCCGGGCACCCCGCCGGGGGCGAAGGAGGTCACCATGCGCTTTCGGCCGCTGCATCCGTCGTCCGCTCCCCCGACCGTGCCGGTCAGCCCGCCGCCGCCGACCATGCGTGCGATGGTGTTCGACGAGCCCGGCGCCCCGGAGGTGCTGCGCGACGCGGAGGTGCCCACCCCGTCGCCGGTGCTGAGCGAACTGCTCGTGCGCGTGGTGGCCGCCGGCATCAACCCGATCGACGCCAAGACGCGCGCCGGACGCGGCGTGGCCGGCGCGATCGAGCGCTTCCCGAGCACGCTCGGGTTCGACTTCAGCGGCGTCGTCGTCCAGGCGCCCGACGAGTCGCATCACCTGCCGGCCGGCACCGAGGTGTACGGGATGGTCCCGTTCCCCCGCACCGGTGGCACGTACGCAGAGTACGTGGTCGTTCCCACCCTGTCGGTGGCCCGCAAGCCGCAATCCCTCTCGCATGCCGAGGCGGCCGCCGTCCCGCTGGCCGCCCTCACCGCCTGGGGGCTGGTCGTCGAGACCGCGCATGCGCATGAGGGTCAGCGGATCCTCATCCACGCGGGGGCCGGCGGCGTCGGGCACTTCGCGGTGCAACTGGCGGCGTACTTCGGTGCGCACGTGATCGCGACCGGATCGGCGCGCAACGGAGAGTGGCTGCGCGAGCTCGGGGCACGTGAGGTCATCGACTATCAGGCGACGCGCTTCGAAGATACGGTGCAGGAGGTGGACGTCGTCATCGACCTGGTCGGCAACGTGCACGACGACACCGGGTCGCGTTCGCTGCGGGTGCTGCGCCCGGGCGGCCTGTACATCATGGTGCCGACCGGCGCGTTCCCCGAGTATGCGGCCGAGGCCGCGGCGGCCGGCGTGCGGGCGACGCAGCACAAGGTCGTCCCCGACGGTACGGCTCTGGCCACCCTCACCCGGCTGCTCGACGCGGGCATGATCCGGGTCTACGTCGACGAGGTGTTCGACCTGTCCGCCGCCCCGGCGGCGCACGCCGCGCTCGAACGCGGTCACACCCGCGGCAAGATCGTGCTGCAGGTCCGGGCCGGCTGAGTCGCCTCCGGCGCGGATTCGGCGGTCACTTCCGGCGCAGGGCGGTGCGCGCCTCGGTGGCGATCTCGGCGGCTACGCGGTCGATGAGCTCGGAGCGGAGGTTCCACTGCTGCCAGTAATGGGGCACCCGGACGGTCTCCCCCGGCATCCGCACCAGGGACCCGTCGGCGAGACCGGTTTCGGCCTGCAGTGCCGGCAGCAGCGCCCAGCCCATGCCGAGGCGCACCGCCTGGGCGAAGTCGTGCGAGGCGGGCACGTAGTGGCGGGGCACGTCCTGCGCGGCGACGCCCCACGTGCCGAGCCACTGATGCTGCAGCTCGTCCCGCCGGTCGAAGTCGACGAACGGCGCCACCGCGAGCGCGTCGGCGTGCACGCCGTCGGCGAAGTGGCGGGCGAGGTAGCCGGGGGCGGCCACCGGCAGATACTCCATGATCCCCAGCGGGGTCACAGTGCACCCGGCGACCGGGATGTGGTCGCTCGTGACAGCGGCCATGACCGTGCCCGACTCGAGCAAGGCGGTGGTCACGCTCTGGTCGTCACGGTGCAGGTCGAAGTCGATCGGCCACCGGCGGCTCAGCCGCGCGAGCGGCGGCAGGAACCAGGTCGCCATCGAGTCGGCGTTGACGGCCAGTGGGACGCGGACCCGCGCCGACTCGTCGACGCCGAACGCGGCGAGCGCTTCGTGCTCGAGCAGCCGGATCTGACGTGCCAGGCGGACGACGGCTTCTCCGGCCGGTGTGGGCCGCACCGGTCGCGAGCGCACGACCAGGACACGACCGAGCTGGTGCTCGAGCGCCTTCAGCCGCTGGCTCACCGCGGACGGCGTGATCCGCAGCCGGCGGGCGGCCGCATCGAGCGTCCCCTCGTCGACGACGGCGGCGACCGTGGCTGCCAGCTCCGGGTCGATCCTCATCCGAGCAGGCTAGCGCAATCTTCAGGTGTGTTCATGATGCTGAAGAGTTCGTAACTGGCGCTTATGTCGCGTACTCCCTAGGGTCGACAGGGTGATCTCTGTTCTGGCCGGTCTCGGGCTCGGCCTGTCGCTCATCGTCGCCATCGGGGCGCAGAACGTCTTCGTGCTACGCCAGGGGCTGCGGCGGGACCACGTGCTCGTGGTCGTCGTGCTGTGCGCGGCCTCGGACGCGGTCCTCATCGTCGCCGGTGTCGCCGGGCTCGGCGCGCTGCTGACGGCCGCACCGTGGCTCGAGAATGCGGCACGAGTGGCGGGTGCGCCGTTCCTGCTCGGCTACGCACTGCTCGCCGCCCGGCGGGCATGGCGCGGCGAGGAGACGGGGCTGCGCGTCGAGGAAGCGGGCGTGGGCACCGACGAGTCCGGGCTGCGCGGCGACGAAGCGGGTGCAGGCAGCGCCGAGGCGGTGCTGCGCGTCGACGAAGCGGGCGTGGGAGGCGACGGCACCGGCGTTCAGGGCGCGGGGCAGGCCGGCGACTCTGCCGCTCCGGCATCCCCCACAGCGCCGGCCGCCGTCCGAAGGACGATGCCCAGACCGAGCCGAGCAACCGGAGCGCCGGGCTCCACCCGGTTGTCCGCGGTCGTGCTCACAACCCTCGCCCTCACCTGGCTGAACCCCCATGTCTACCTCGACACCGTGCTCATGCTGGGGTCGATCGCCGCGACACACGGCGACGACCGCTGGCTGTTCGCCGGCGGCGCGGTGCTGGGAAGCATCCTCTGGTTCACCGGCCTCGGCTTCGGCGCCCGGCATTTCGGGCGCTGGCTGCGCACGCCGCGGTCGTGGCGCGTGCTCGACGGCATCATCGCCGCCATCATGCTCGTGCTCGCGGTCGGCCTCGCGCTGCCCGTGCTCGGAGCGTGACCCCGGCTCCGGGCCGTCGCACCCGCGCACGGCGCCGCCCACGTTCGCAGAATCGCGCGAAGTTCGGATCGAAACGCCGAAATCGTGTGAACTTCGCGTCATTCTGTGAACTTCGTGCCCCCGGCATCCGGTGCCCACAGCGCCGCGTGCCCTGGGGCGCAGCCTGTCGTTTCCCCAACGTCCACGACAGGATGGAGCCATGAGACGCGTGCACGTGATCGTGTCCGGCGAGGTCCAGGGCGTGGGCTATCGGTACACCCTGCGGATGGTCGCGCGCGAGGCGGGCGTCGCCGGCTGGGTGCGCAACCGCCGCGACGGCACCGTGGAGGCCGAGCTCGAAGGCCCGGAGACGCAAGTGGACGAAGTGCTCGCGTGGATGGCGGAGGGCCCGCCCGGCTCCCGGGTCACCGGGGCGCAGGTGACGGATGCCGCGGCCACCGGCGCCGGCGGATTCGAGGTGCTGCCGACGGCGTGAACCGCGGCCCAGGCAGGGCGCGAGCCGCGGCCCCGCCACGGCGTGGACCGCGGCCCCGGCACGGCGTGACCGCGGCCCGCCACGGCGTGAACCCCGGCATCCCCCGGCACGGCGCCGGACAGACGACGACGGGCCCCACCCGAAGGTGAGGCCCGTCGTGCGTGACAGGTGTCAGGCGATGGAGTTGACGTCCAGCGGGATGCCGGGACCGAAGGTGGTCGACACGGCGCCCTTCTGGATGTAGCGGCCCTTCGCGCTCGACGGCTTCAGGCGCACGATCTCCTCGAGCGCGGCCTTGAAGTTCTCGTCCAGCTGCTCGGCCGTGAACGAGGCCTTGCCGACGATGAAGTGCACGTTGGCGTGCTTGTCGACGCGGAACTCGATCTTGCCGCCCTTGATCTCCTCGACGGCCTTGGCCGGGTTGGGGGTCACGGTGCCGGTCTTGGGGTTCGGCATGAGGCCACGGGGACCGAGCACCTTACCCAGGCGGCCGACCTGGCCCATGAGCTCGGGGGTCGAGACGGCGGCGTCGAAGTCGGTCCAGCCACCGGCGACCTTCTCGATCAGCTCGGCGCCACCGACCTCGTCCGCACCCGCGGCGATGGCCGCCTCGGCGGCCGGGCCGTTGGCGAACACGATGACGCGGGCGGTCTTGCCGGTGCCGTGGGGCAGCATGACGGTGCCGCGGACCATCTGGTCGGCCTTGCGCGGGTCGACCGCGAGCTTGAGGGCGACCTCGACAGTGGAGTCGAACTTCTTCGAGCCGGTCTCCTTGGCGAGGGCGACGGCCTCGGTGGACGTGTAGAACTTGTCGCGGTCGATCTTGGCCGCGGAAGCTGCGTAAACCTTGGACTTAGCCATTGTCGTTACCCCCTCAGTCCTCAACCGTGATGCCCATGGAACGGGCGGTGCCGGCGATGATCTTCGAGGCGGCCTCGAGGTCGTTCGCGTTCAGGTCGGGCTGCTTGGTCTCGGCGATCTGGCGCACCTGGTCCTTGGTGAGCTTGCCCACCTTAGCGGTGTGCGGGGTCGACGAGCCCTTGCCCACGCCCGCGGCCTTCTTGATGAGCTCGGCGGCCGGCGGGGTCTTCAGGATGAAGGTGAAGCTGCGGTCCTCGTAGACGGTGATCTCGACGGGGACGACGTTGCCGCGCTGCGACTCGGTCGCGGCGTTGTACGCCTTGCAGAACTCCATGATGTTGACGCCGTGCTGACCGAGCGCGGGCCCGATCGGCGGCGCCGGGTTGGCGGCGCCGGCGTTGATCTGGAGCTTGATCAGGCCGGTCACCTTCTTCTTCGGTGCCATGGTGATTTCCTTTCCTCGAGTGGATGCCGGTGGCATCCCTCTCCCGCGGACCCGGCCGTTCCGGGCGGCGGTGCAGTGCGCGGGCGCGCCGGAGCGCGCACGTGCAACCTCCCCATCCTACGTCATGTCCGCACCCCGGTGCGCCACAGGCCGGCAGGCACCCCGACAGGCACCGACGCCCCGCCGGTGCGGGCCGGCGGGGCGTCGGGTGCACAGCGGGTCGGACGACCCGGCGGTGTCAGAGCTTGGTGACCTGGTCGAACGACAGCTCGACGGGGGTCTCACGCTCGAACAGCGACACGAGCACGGTGAGCTTGCCGCTCTCGGGCTTGATCTCGCTGATCGAACCGGGAAGGCCGGCGAACGAGCCTTCCTTGATGGTGATGGTCTCGCCGATCTCGAAGTCGACCTCGGCCGGGATGGCCCGGCTCTGCGTGGCCGCGGCCTTGGCGCCGCCGCCCTTTGCCGGGGCGACCTCCTTGACCTCGACGAGCGACTTCAGCATGTTGAAGGCCTCTTCGAAGCGCAGCGGGGTCGGGTTGTGGGCGTTGCCCACGAAGCCGGTGACACCGGGCGTGTGTCGCACGACCGACCAGGTGTCTTCGTTGAGCTCCATGCGCACCAGCACGTAGCCGGGGATCCGGACGCGCGTGACCATCTTGCGCTGCCCGTTCTTGATCTCGACGACGTCCTCCATGGGGACTTCGACCTGGTAGATGTCCTCTTCGACCTCGAGCGTCGACTTGCGCTGCTCGATGTTGGCCTTCACCTTGCGCTCGAAGCCGGCGTACGAGTGGATGACGTACCACTTGCCGGGCAACGACCGCAGCTCGGCGCGGAACTCCTCGTACGGGTCGACCGGCTCGCTGTCCGCCTCGTCGTCCTCGTCGGCGCCCACCTCGGGGCCGTCGTAGGGGGTGACCTCGTCGGCGGCCTCGGCGGCGCGCTCGGCGGTCTCTTCGGCCAGCGAGTCGTTGAGCACCTCGGCGGCAGCGGCGGCCTCGGCGGCTTCGTCGATCTCAAGTGCGTCGTTCACGATGGCGTCTGCCTCCGGGTCGTCGATGTCGATGTCGTCCAGGTCGGCGTCGGACGGATCCGCGTCGTCGGCGTCGGTGTCGACGACGTGGACGGCGGCCTGCTCCGGCGCCTGGGCGGAGCGTTCCTGGTCGGCCAGGACGTTGCCCTCCTGCGCTTCGTCGTCCTCGCTCGACTGCTCGGCCGCGGTCGACCAGTCGGCGTCGTCGACATATCTTTCAGACACTTGCGTTCTCTTCCATTGGTGTGCGGATGCCGGTCGTCAGGGGCGTGCTTCGGGCCGGATTCAGCCCGGAATGCCGAAGATGACGTCCACGACCCACGTGAACAGCAGGTCGAGCCCGTAGACGAAGCCCATCAGGACGACGACGAAGCCGAGGACGACCGCCGTGAACTTGACGAGCTCCTGCCGGGTCGGGGTGACGACCTTGCGCAGTTCGGCGAACACCTGCCGGATGAACAGTGCGATCCGCTGGAAGAAGTTCAGCTTCTTCTCACGGGTCGCGCCGCCTGCCGCGACGATTTCGCCGTTCGGCTCATCCTGGACCATGCAACCCACCTGTGATGTGTTTCGTGCCAGCACGCTGCTGGCGCGTGGTGCCAGCGTGATCGCTGACGCGCGCAGGGCGGACAGGAATCGAACCTGCAACCTGCGGTTTTGGAGACCGCTGCTCTGCCAATTGAGCTACCGCCCTAAGGTCTGGCGACCCTGGGTGTCCACACCTCCACCGTAACCGGATCGCGGGATTTCCCGTTCGCTGGGCACGGCGAAAGAATGCAGACAACTGCGTCGTCCAGTGTACGTCATGCCCGCGGCGGGGAGCGAATCAGCCCGGCCGTGCTCAGTACTGCTGGATGCCGTACCGATCGGGCTCGTCGCTGCGCACGAAGGCGCGCCCCGACATCGAGGTGGGCGTGATGCGCACGTAGTTGTACTTCAGCGTGGGGATCCAGGGCTTCAGGGGCAGTTCGTCAGCGGCCCGCACCTCGTCGCCGGTGGTCAGCCGCTCGGCCCGACCGCGCACCACGACGCTCCAGGCGTCGGTCTCGCTGTACGCGTCGACCTCGAACAGCACCTCGTCGTTGATCGTCAGCTCGGTCAGCTTGCTGCCCTCGGCGGTGCGGAACACCAGCGAGGCGCCGTCGACGACGTAGTTGACGGGGAAGATGTCCAGCACGTCCCCGACATGCGTCACGAGCCTCCCCAGCGCCTGTCCGGCGAGGCGCTCCCAGCACTCCTGGTCGCTGAGCCGCGCGACCACTTCCGGGTTCTCTTCCATGCTTCCATCCTCTCGCCGATCGCGCCGCGGCGCCATCGCAGTCTCAGGCGATGCGAATGAGTTTCTTGTTCACGAACTCGTCGGCGCCGAGCAGGCCCAGTTCGCGTCCGGTGCCGCTGCGCTTGACACCACCGAAGGGCAGCCCGGCCTCGTCGGCGAGCACCAGATTGACGAACACCATGCCCGCCTCCAGGCGGTCGGCCACGCGCTGGGCCTGTGCCGCATCGGTGGTGAACACATACGATCCGAGCCCGAAGGGCGTGTCGTTGGCGATGCGCACCGCGTCGTCCTCGTCCTCGGCGCGATAGACCACGGCCACCGGACCGAACAGCTCTTCGCGATAGGCCCGCATCGCGGCGGTGACCCCGGTCAGCACCGTCGGGGTGAAGAAGGCGCCGTCGCGCGTGCCGCCGGTGACGACCTGGGCGCCGTCGGCCACGGCGTCGGCCACCTGCTGCTCCAGGCGCTCGGCGGCCGCCAGTGACGACAGCGGGCCCAGCACGACATCGTCGAACGGGTCGCCGACGGTCGCCGCCGCCATGGCCGCGGCGAACTTCTCGACGAACACGTCGTACAGGTCGGATACCACGATGAAGCGCTTGGCGGCGTTGCACGACTGGCCGGTGTTGTCCAGCCGGGCGTCGACCGCCTGCGCGACGACCGCGTCCAGGTCGGAGGTGCTGAGCAGGAGGAACGGGTCGGAGCCGCCCAGCTCGAGCGCGACCTTCTTCAGATGACGCCCGGCGACCTCCGCCACGGCCGCGCCGGCACGTTCGGAGCCGGTCACCGACACGCCACGCACCCGCGGGTCGGCGATCACGTCGGCGGCCTGCTCGTGCGAGAGGTAGAGGTTGACGTAGGCACCGCGCGGGAAGCCGGCATCGTCGTAGATGCGCGCGATCGCGGCCGCCGAGGCCGGGCACTTCTCGGCGTGCTTGAGGATGATGGTGTTGCC
Organism: Microbacterium pollutisoli; assembly: GCF_053586795.1. Classification (NCBI taxonomy): domain Bacteria; kingdom Bacillati; phylum Actinomycetota; class Actinomycetes; order Micrococcales; family Microbacteriaceae; genus Microbacterium; species Microbacterium pollutisoli. The sequence continues at coordinate 186,640 of NZ_JBNYWT010000003.1, read as the reverse complement.
CAGCGCGAGGTTGGGCGCGGCGAAGCGGGCGACCTGGTAGTACGGGAAGTTCCACGGCATCACGCCCAGCAGCACACCGAGCGGGGCGCGCCGGATCACGGCGCTGCCGGCCCCTTCGATGGGCACCGGCACGTCGGCGGTGATCTCGTCGATGTGGTCGGCGTAGTACTCGGTGATATCGGCGGCGAAGTCCACCTCGCCGCGGGCGGCTTCGATCGGCTTCCCCATCTCGTTCACGATCGCCTCGGCCAGCTCGTCGCGGCGCTCGCGGTGCAGCTGTGCGGCCCGGCGCAGCAGCTCGGCGCGCTCGGCCGGCGTCGAGGTGCGCCCCCACCCTTCGGCTGCCGCGTGGGCGTCGGCGATGCCCTGGGCGACGTCGGCGTCGGTGGCGGGCGGATAGGTGGCGAGCTGCTCGCCGGTGGCGGGGTTGGTGACGGTGTAGCCGGTCATGTGTCCTCCGATCGGGGCGCGGATGGGCGCCGGTGTCACGCCGCCGCGAGGGATGCCGCGACGACGTCGAGTCCTTCTTCGAGCAGGGGGTCGCCGATCGACAGCGGCGGCAGGAAGCGCAGCACGTTCCCGAACGTGCCGCACGTGAGCACGATGACGCCGTCGGCGATGCAGGCGCGGGCGACGGCCGCGGCGAGGGCGGCGTCGGGAGCCCCGGTGGCCGGGTCGACGAACTCCGCGGCGACCATCGCGCCGCGACCGCGCACGTCTCCGAGGCGCGCGTCGGTCGAGCGGATGCCGGTGAGCCGGCCGGTCAGGATGTGCCCGATCGCTGCGGCTCGGGCGGGGAGTCCTTCGGTCTCGTACACCTCGAGGGCGGCGAGCGCCGCGGCGCACGCGACGGGGTTTCCGCCGTAGGTGCCGCCGAGGCCGCCGGGGTGCACGGTGTCCATGAGCTCGGCGCGGCCGGTCACCGCCGACAGCGGCATCCCCGCGGCGATGCCTTTGGCCGTGGCGACCAGGTCGGGTACGACGCCGAACTGCTCGCAGGCGAACATCGTGCCGGTGCGGGCGAACCCGGTCTGCACCTCATCGGCGATGAACACGACCCCGTGGGCGCGGCACCACTCGGCGACCGCCGGCAGGAACCCGTCCGCGGGGACGATGAAGCCGCCTTCGCCCTGGATCGGCTCGAGGACCACCGCTGCGACCTGATCGGCACCCACCTGCGCTTCGATCAGCGCGATCGCGCGTGCCGCGGCATCCACCCCGCTCAGCCCGTCGCGGAACGGATACGAGCCGGGCACGCGGTACACCTCGCCGGCGAACGGCCCGAAACCGCGCTTGTAAGGCATGGCCTTCGCGGTCAGTGCCATGGTCAGGTTGGTGCGGCCGTGGTAGGCGTGGTCGAACGCGACGACCGCCTGGCGTCCGGTGGCCGTGCGGGCGATCTTGACGGCGTTCTCGACGGCTTCGGCGCCGGAGTTGAACAGCGCGGACTTCTTGGCGTGGTCGCCCGGGGTGAGCCGGCCGAGAGCCTCGGCGACGGCGATGTAGCCCTCGTACGGCGAGATCATGAAGCACGTGTGGGCGAAGCGCGCGATCTGCTCCTGCACCGCGGCCACGACCTTCGGGTGCGCGTTGCCGACGGTGGTCACTGCGATGCCCGAGCCGAGGTCGATGAGCGAGTTGCCGTCGGCGTCGACCACGACCCCTCCCCCGGCGGCGACCGCCGCGATCGGCACGGTGTGCGCCACACCGGCCGCCACCGCATCGGCCTTCCGCGCGAGGATCTGCTGCGAACGGGGACCGGGCAGCGGGGTGACCAGGCGCCGTTGCTGGGGCAGGTCGGGCCCGCCCACCGGGACGACGTCGTCGACATTGACGCTCATGCTCCGAGCGTATCCCGGCGGCGACGGCCGCGGGTGGGTCAGTCCTGGGGCGCGTGGCTCTCGAGGAACTCGTACAGGTCGGTGGTGTCGACTCCGGGGAACGAGCCGGTCGGCAGCGTCGCCAGCAATGTCCGCGGGGTGCGCACGTTCGGCCACGCCTGGTCGCGCCAGTGCCCCTCGAGTTCGGCCGGTGCGCGGCGGCAGCACACCTCGACCGCGTGCCGCGACACGCCGCGGTTGGTGGTCTCACGGCCGATGAACCACTTCGTGTCGTCGAAGCGCACGCCCACACTGACCGAGTGCGCGCCTTCGCTCGAGGTCTCCACGCGCGCGGTGCACCAGTAGGTGCCGTTGCCCGTGTCGGTGTACTGGTAGTACGGGTTGAACTTGTCGGGCACGTCGAACACGACCCGGCTCGTCCACTTGCGGCAGCACAGCTGGCCTTCGATCGAGCCGAGCCGGTCGGCGGGGAAGTTCACGTCGTCGTTCTCGTAGACCTTGGTGATGGTGCCCGACTCGTGCACCTTCAGGAAGTGCACCGGGATGTCGAGGTGCCGGGTGGCGAGGTTCGTGAACCGGTGCGCGGCGGTCTCGTACGAGACCGAGTACGCGTCGCGCAGGTCTTCGATCGAGATCGCGCGCCGGTTCTTGGCATCCTGCAGGAACGGCACCGCATGGTCTTCGGGGATCAGCATCGCGCCGGTCAGGTAGTTGGTCTCCACCCGCTGGCGCAGGAACTCGGCATACGACCGCGGCTCGGCGTGCCCCAGGATGCGGCTGGCCAGCGCCTGCAGCACGGGCGTGCGCGAGTCGCCCTTGGCGGGCACCCGGCTCGACAGGTAGAGCCGGCCGTGGCGCAGGTCGGCGACGCTGCGGGTGGATGCCGGCAGGTCGGGCACGTAGTGCAGGGAGAACCCCAGGTGGGCGGCGATATCGCTGGCCGTGCGCTGAGTGAGCGGACCGCCCGGGTGGTCGACGGCGGCGAGCACCGCGCGCGCCCGGTCTTCGAGCTCGGCGAAGTAGTTGTCCTGCCGCCGCATGAGGTGGCGCAGTTCGACGTTGGCGCGCCGCGCCTCCTCGGGTGTGGCCGAACGCTCGTCACCGAGGCGCTCGATCTCCCCCTGTAAGGCCAGCAGGGCCCGCAGCACCTCGTCGGGGACGGCACGCCCGATGCGGAACGGGGCGATGCCCAGCGACTGGAAGGTCTGCCCCTTCATCGCGCGCTCGAGCGCGATCTCGAGCGTGGCGCGCTCGTCGAGGGTCTCCGCTTCGAGCAGCGCGTCTACGGTCACCCCCAGCGCCTTGGCGATCGCCCGCAGCAGGGTGAGCTTGGGCTCGCGCTTGCCGGTCTCGATCATCGACAGCTGGCTGGGGGCGCGTTCGACGGCCGCGGCCAGCTCGTCCAGGGTCATGCCGCGCGCGGTGCGCAACTGCCGGATACGACGGCCGATCGTGAGCGCGTCGGCCTCGTCCGCGGTGTCCGGGGGCGAAACATCGATGATCGTCATGTCCGCGAGTGTGTCACAGAACGTGAAGATCCAGCAAACTTCACACCGCACTTGGTCAACAGTGAGGTGGAACTTCACACAGAGTGGAGTCACGACCCGCCGGACCCCGGCATCCACCTCGCAGAAAGACAGGGCAATGACTCCCACCGCCACGGGCATCGCGCCCACCACCAGTGACATCGAGATCGACCCGATCCGTCCCACGACGGGACCGATCACCACCGGATCCGGAGGCATCGAGGTCCTCGGCCCGATCCGTGACCGCTACGACGAGATCCTCACCCCCGACGCCATCGCGTTCCTCGCCGAGCTCCACCAGCGCTTCTCGGGCCGCCGCCACGACCGGCTGTCCGACCGGCTGCGCCGCCGCTTCGAGATCGGCAACGGCCACGACCCGGCCTTCCGCGCCGACACCCGCCACATCCGCGAAGACGACAGCTGGCAGGTCGCCGGCGCCGGCCCCGGCCTGGAGGACCGCCGCGTCGAGATCACCGGACCCACCGACCCCAAGATGACCATCAACGCGCTCAACTCGGGCGCCAAGGTGTGGCTGGCCGACCAGGAGGACGCGACCAGCCCCACGTGGCGCAACGTGATCGAGGGGCAGCTGTCGCTGCGCGACGCCATCCGCGGCGAGCTGCGCTACACGAGCCCCGAGGGCAAGACCTACGAGGTCACCGCCGAGCAGACGCCGACCATCGTCATGCGTCCGCGCGGCTGGCACCTGACCGAGAACCACATCCGGTTCACCGACCGCGCCGGACGCGCCCTGGCGGCATCCGGTTCGCTCGTCGACTTCGGGCTCTACTTCTTCCACAACGCGCAGGCGCTGATCGACGCCGGCCGCGGCCCGTACTTCTACCTGCCCAAGCTGGAGTCGTCCGAAGAGGCCAAGCTCTGGGACGACGTCTTCACCTTCAGCGAGGACCACCTCGGCATCCCGCACGGCACGATCCGCGCCACGGTGCTCATCGAGACGCTGCCGGCGGCGTTCGAGATGGAGGAGATCCTGTTCGAGCTGCGCGACCACTGCGCGGGCCTGAACGCGGGCCGCTGGGACTACATCTTCTCGATCATCAAGAACTACCGCGGCCGCGGCGCCCGGTTCGTGCTGCCCGACCGCAGCGAGGTCACCATGACCGTCCCGTTCATGCGTGCCTACACCGAACTGCTCGTGCAGACGTGCCACCGCCGCGGGGCGTTCGCGATCGGCGGCATGAGTGCGTTCATCCCGAACCGCCGTGACCCCGAGGTGACCGCGCAGGCGTTCGAGAAGGTCGCCGCCGACAAGAAGCGCGAGGCCGGCGACGGGTTCGACGGCACGTGGGTGGCCCACCCGGACCTGATCCCGATCGCGCGTGCAGAGTTCGACGCCGTGCTGGGCGACCGGCCCAACCAGCTCGACCGCCAGCGCCCTGAGGTGTCGGTGCGCGCCGAGGACCTGATCGACGTGCACATCGGCCGTCCGATCACCGCGGCGGGCGTGCGCGGCAACGTGTCGGTGGCCATCCAGTACATCGAGGCGTGGCTGCGGGGCCTCGGCGCCGTCGCGATCGACAACCTCATGGAGGACGCCGCCACCGCCGAGATCAGCCGCTCGCAGGTGTGGCAGTGGATCCACCAGGACCGCCACACCGACGACGGCACCGCCATCACCCGCGACTACGTCGAGGGGCTGATCACCGAGGTGCTCGCCGAGGTCGAGCGTCGCGAGGGCGACCGGTTCGACGACGCCGCCGAGGTGTTCCGCGACGTCGCGCTGGGTGCGGACTTCCCGACCTTCCTGACCCTGCCCGCATACGCCCGCTTCCTGGTCGAGACCGACTGACCGGCCGAACGCGAACCATTTGAAAGAGGACGTGACATGACCACCTACACAGAAGACATCCGCGCGGTGGAGGCACTCGTGCAGCAACAGGGCGCGAGCTGGGAAGCCATCAACCCGGAGTCGGTCGCCCGCATGCGCGCGCAGAACCGGTTCCGCACCGGTCTGGAGATCGCGCAGTACACCGCCGACATCATGCGCCGCGACATGGCCGAGTACGACGCCGACTCGTCGGTGTACACGCAGTCGCTCGGCGTGTGGCACGGGTTCATCGGGCAGCAGAAGCTCATCTCGATCAAGAAGCACCTGAAGTCGACGAACAAGCGGTACCTGTACCTCTCCGGGTGGATGGTCGCCGCGCTCCGCAGCGAGTTCGGCCCCCTCCCCGACCAGTCGATGCACGAGAAGACGGCAGTGCCGGCGCTCATCGAGGAGCTGTACACGTTCCTCCGCCAGGCCGACGCCCGCGAGCTCGACCTGCTGTTCACCCAGCTCGACGACGCCCGCGCCGCCGGCGACGAGACCGCGGTCGAGTTCATCCAGTCGCAGATCGACACCTACGAGACGCACGTCGTGCCGATCATCGCCGACATCGACGCCGGCTTCGGCAACCCCGAGGCGACCTACCTGCTCGCCAAGAAGATGATCGAGGCGGGTGCCTGCGCGATCCAGATCGAGAACCAGGTCTCCGACGAGAAGCAGTGCGGCCACCAGGACGGCAAGGTCACCGTGCCGCACGCGGACTTCCTCGCGAAGATCAACGCCGTGCGCTACGCCTTCCTGGAACTCGGCATCGACAACGGGGTCATCGTGGCGCGCACCGACTCGCTCGGGGCCGGGCTCACGCAGAAGATCGCCGTTTCGCACACCCCCGGCGACCTGGGCGACCAGTACAACGCGTTCCTCGACGTCGACGAGATCTCGCCCGACGAGCTGAGCGACGGCGACGTGGTCATCCGCCGCGAGGGCAAGCTGCTGCGCCCGAAGCGCCTGGCCAGCAACCTGTACCAGTTCCGCCCCGGCACCGGTGAGCAGCGGTGCGTCCTGGACTGCATCACGGCGCTGCAGGCCGGTGCCGACCTCCTGTGGATCGAGACCGAGAAGCCGCATGTCGCACAGATCGCCGGCATGGTCGATGAGATCCGCAAGGTGATCCCGAACGCGAAGCTGGTCTACAACAACAGCCCGTCGTTCAACTGGACGCTCAACTTCCGCCAGCAGGCCTACGACGCGCTCGTGGAGCAGGGCGCCGACGTGTCGGCCTACGACCGCGCCGATCTCATGAACGTCGACTACGACGACACCGAGCTCGCGCGTCTGGCCGACGAGAAGATCCGCTCGTTCCAGAAGGACGCCTCGGCCCGGGCCGGCATCTTCCACCACCTGATCACTCTGCCGACCTACCACACGGCCGCCCTGTCGACCGACGACCTGGCCAAGGGCTACTTCGGCGACGAGGGCATGCTCGCCTACGTTCAGGGTGTGCAGCGCCGCGAGATCCGCGAGGGCATCGCGACCGTCAAGCACCAGAACATGGCCGGCAGCGACATCGGCGACAACCACAAGGAGTACTTCGCCGGCGACGCGGCCCTCAAGGCCGGCGGCAAGGACAACACCATGAACCAGTTCACCTGAACCGGCGCGATCGGAATCCGCCGCGGCCCCTCGGGGTCGCGGCGGATTCCCGTTTCCCGTCGAAATGTGAGCCTCTCCGTCCGCTGGATCTGTGACGCGCGCGGGGAGCGCGTGCCGACTACGCTCGAAGCGTGACCGAACGCGCTCCCCTGTCCCGCAAGCTGTCCGCCATCGCCGAATCGGCGACCCTGAAAGTGGATGCCAAGGCCAAAGCCCTGCAGGCCGCCGGGCGCCCCGTGATCTCCTATGCCGCCGGCGAGCCGGACTTCGCGACGCCGCAAGCAGTGGTGGATGCCGCGGCCGAGGCGCTGCAGAACCCCGCGAACTTCCGGTACACGCCCGCCGCGGGCCTGCCGGTGCTGCGTGAGGCGATCGCCGCGAAGACCCTGCGCGACTCGGGGCTCGAGGTCGAGCCGTCGCAGATCATCGTCACCAACGGCGGCAAGCAGGCCGTCTACCAGGCGTTCCAGGCGGTTGTGAACCCGGGCGACGAGGTGCTGCTGCCGGCACCGTACTGGACCACCTACCCGGAGGCGATCGCGCTGGCCGACGGCACCCCCGTCGAGGTGTTCGCCGGCGCCGAGCAGGACTACAAGGTCACCGTCGACCAGCTCGAAGCGGCCCGCACCGAGAAGACGACCGTGCTGGTGTTCGTGTCGCCGTCCAACCCGACCGGCGCGGTGTACTCGCCCGAGGAGACCAAGGCGATCGGGCAGTGGGCGCTGGCGCACGGCATCTGGGTGATCACCGATGAGATCTATCAGAACCTCGTCTACGAGGGCGCGCGCGCCGTGTCGATCGTCGAGGCTGTGCCGGAGCTGGCCGAGCAGACGATCCTGGTCAACGGCGTCGCGAAGACGTACGCGATGACCGGCTGGCGCGTGGGTTGGATGATCGGTCCCGCCGACGCGATCAAGGTCGCCGGCAACCTGCAGTCGCACCTGAGCTCGAACGTGAACAACATCGCGCAGCGCGCAGCCCTGGCCGCGCTCACCGGTCCGCAGACCGAAGCCGAGAAGATGCGCGCCGCGTTCGACCGGCGGCGCCGCCTCATCGTCACCGAACTGGCCAAGATCGACGGGGTCACCGTCCCCAACCCGCTGGGCGCGTTCTACGTGTACCCGGACGTGACGGGGCTGCTCGGGCGCGGGTGGGCGGGGAAGACCCCGACGACGTCGCTCGAGCTGGCCGACCTGATCCTCGAAGAGGCGGAGGTGGCCGTGGTGCCCGGCGAGGCGTTCGGTCCGTCCGGCTACCTGCGCCTGTCGTACGCTCTGGGCGACGACGCCCTGCTCGAGGGCGTCCAGCGCCTGCAGCGCCTGTTCGCGTGACGCGCTGCCGGCACGCACCCCGTGGTGCGTGCCGGCGTCAGAGCTCGACGCCGACGAGCACCGGTTCGGGCTGCAGGATGAGGCCGAACTCGGCCTGCACCCGCTGCTGGATGAAGCGTGCCAGCTGCGCGAGCTCGGCCGCCGAGGCGCCGCCACGGTTGGTGAGCGCGAGGGCGTGCTTGGTCGACAGGCCCGCCCGTGACCGCGGCAGTTTGAAACCCTTGCGCAGCCCGGCGTGCTCGATGAGCCACGCCGCGCTGACCTTCACGTCGGGTTCGATCGTGCTGGGCGGGGCGACGACGCCGGTGTACTCCTCGAGCGGGATCACCACGACCGGATCGAGGTCGGGCGTGACCGGCCAGCGCGGGCACTCCGCCGGCAGCGACCGGGCGAACGGTGCCGACACGATCGCGTTCTGGAAGAACGACCCGGCGCTGTAGGTGTCGGGGTCGTCCGGGTCGAGGACCATGCCCTTGCGGGCGCGGGTCGCCCGAACCGTCTCCCGCACCCAGGCCAGGGTGACCTCGTCGTCGGGGGCCAGACCCAGCGCGGCGCGCAGCTGGGCGCTGGGCACCGGGGTCGGCCCGTGCCCGACGACACGCAGGTCGAAGGTGGCCGAGAGGATCACCGCCGACCGGATCGGGACCGACCCGTAGTGGTGCTTGAGCACCGAGGTGCGGAAGCCCAGCTCGAGGTCGGCGGCGGGGACGGTGGTCACGTCGCCGGTGGCCTCGTCGATCAGGTCGACCTCGACGAGGGTCTGCACGATCTCCTGCCCGTAGGCGCCCACGTTCTGCACCGGGGCGGCCCCGACCGTACCGGGGATGCCGGACATCGCCGAGATGCCGCCGAGGCCGGCGGCCACCGAGTAGGCGACCAGGTCGTCCCATTCGTGACCGGCCTGCACACGCAGCCGGACGTAGCCCTCGCGCGGTGCGGGAAGCTCCTCGATGCCGCTCGTGCGCACGAGGATCACCGTACCGTCGAACGGTTCATCGCCGACGAGCAGGTTCGAGCCGCCGCCCACGACGAGCCACGGCTCGTGTGCCGCCCAGACATCGCGCAGCGCCGCGACGAGCTCTTCGGTGGTGTGCGCCTCGATCATGCGCCTCGGCGCGGCGCCGGTGCGCAGCGTGGTGAGCTCGGCGAGCGGGCGGGGGGTGATCTCGGGCATGTCAGGCGTCGAGGCGGACGCGCACCTGCGCCTTGCCGAGCACGGTCACATCCGCGCAGGTGACGGTGAGGTCGATGCGAGCGGTCTCGTCGTCGACGGCGCCGACCTTCGCGACGACGGTGAGGTCGGCGCCGGTGGCGGCGTCCACGACGACCGGTCGGGTGAAGCGCACGCCGTATTCGACGACGCGTCCGGCGTCGCCCAGCCAGCCGACGATGGTCTCGACGGCCAGGCCCATGGTGAGCATGCCGTGGGCGAGCACGCCGGGCAGGCCCACGCGGGCGGCCACGTCGTCGCGGTAGTGGATGGGGTTGAAGTCGCCCGACGCCCCCGCGTAGCGCACGAGCGCCTCACGGTCCAGGTGCACGGCACGCTCGGCGACGACCGCGCCGATTTCCAGGGCGGTCATGCGTCCTCCCCGCCGATCAGCAGCACCGAGGTCGCGGTCACGACGTGGGCGCCACCGGCATCCACCATCTCAGCCTCACTGGTGACCATCGCACCCTTTCCGAATGGGCGGATGCCGGTGATGCGCAGCTGCGCGGTCAGTTCGTCGCCGGCGACGATGGGCCGGCTGTAGCGGAAGCGCTGCTCGGCGTGGACGGTGCGTTCCAGCGCGATGCCGGAGTCCGGCTCGGCGAGCAGCTGCTGCAGGGTCAGATCCTGCACGACCATCGCGAAGGTCGGCGGCGCCACGACGTCGGGGTGGCCGAGGGCGCGTGCGGCGGCCGGGTCGAAGTGCTGCGGGTCGGTGGCGAACACGGCGCGGGCGAACTCGCGCACCTTCTCGCGCCCCACCAGGTATGCGGGCGTCGGCGGGAACTCGCGGCCCACCAGGTCAGGGTTCACAGACACCCCTCGATCCTACCGATCGGTGTCAGCGCGCGCGCCGCGCCTTGAGTGCGCGCAGAACCATCTGCACCGTGACGTAGGTCAGGAACAGCGCGAACAGCACGTTGCCGACGAACGGGTCGATGTGCGTGGCGACGAAGGCGCCCAGCGCGGTCGTGAGGCAGGCGGCGCCGCCGACGAGCCCCGCGGCCAACAGGTCGACGTTGCGCCGGCGCAGGTTGCCCACCGTGCCCGAGATCGCGGTCGGGATCATCATGAGCAGCGACGTCCCCTTGGCGACCAGGTCGCTGGTGCCGAACAGCAGCATGAGCGCCGGCACGACGATGACGCCGCCGCCGACCCCGAGCAGCCCCGCGAGGATGCCGGTGATGATGCCGAGGAGGACCAGTCCGCCGACGCTGAGCCACGTCAGCGGCAGGTCCGCGTCCCGCGACGGGACGACGATGAACAGCATGACGATCACGACCAGGAGGAAGCCGACGAACCCCCACCGCAGCACATTCTGCGGCAGGCGGGCGAGCAGCCAGGTGCCGACCTGTGCGCCGACGACGGCGCCGGCAGCGAGGATGAGGGCCGGGATCCAGGCGACCGAGCCCGAGACGGCGTAGGAGACGACGCCGACGGTGGCGGTGGGGACGATCGCCGCCAGCGACGTGCCGGCGGCCAGGCGCTGGTCGAAGTGCAGGATCATCACCAGCAGCGGGACGATGACCGTGCCGCCGCCGACCCCGAACAGTCCCGACATGAGTCCGGCCGCGAGCCCGATGCCGATGCAGGTGAGGACGAATCGCGGGGTGCGCGCAGCGCGCGGTGCGACGTCCGTCATCAGGGGCCTCCCGGTGGATGCGCCCGCACGGGCGCCCGGACGAGCCTATCGCGACGGTGGCCGGGACAGCCGGGTCAGCTGCGCTGCCATCGCCCGTCGTACAGCCGGCGGTGCTCGGCACCGGGTCCGCCGCCCGGGCACATCACCGCCACCCGGAACGACGGTCGGGCATGATCACCCAGGCAGCGCACTTCCCACTCGACCCGCTCGCGCACGCGTGCCGTGACGGTTTCGTGGTTGTCGTGGTCCGGGCAGCGGTACACAGCCGGAACGAGCGTCAACTCAGACATCGGACCCCCCAAGCGTCCATTGCGCGGTCGAGCCCCACGCTCGCCGCTGACCGAGACCCCAGATCTCGTCGTTCCACATGTAGCAGGTGGTGCGCGGTCGGTGCAACCACCTATCCGCGGTCCCGGGGCCTGTCAACCCCCTCGCCGCCGCGGACGGGTCCGGATTGACTGACCGTCATCACCCAGGGAGCACACGCAGACACCGACCCCGACACCGACGAGAGCGCCGAGGCATGAAAGACATCTTGATCGCCGGACACCGCATTCTGACCACGGACGACGTCGCCGATGCGGTGATCGGCTATGCGCGGGCGCTCGTGTCCAACGGCGCCACCGACCTCGTCGAGTTCCCGACCCTCTACAACGGTGAGGCCGGACGCTGCACGTTGCTTCTGGGCACCGGCTCGCTCGCCGTGGTCGACGCCGACATGGTGCTGGCTCCGTCGCTGGCCGACGCCGACGCGGCATGCGCTGAGATCGACCGGCGCACGAAGGCGCTCCCCATCCCGACGATCAGCGGGCCGGCCGGGTCAGCCGGAGCGTCGTGACGGTGGATGTGACCGGCCGGAAACGACAAAACCCCCGGAGGACCGAGGGCTTCTATCTGTAGCGGAGGCGGGACTCGAACCCGCGACCTCACGATTATGAGTCGTGCGCTCTCACCAACTGAGCTACTCCGCCACGCGACATCCGCGAGCGGATGCTACGAGCCCCGAGTCAGGATTGAACTGACGACCCCTTCCTTACCATGGAAGTGCTCTGCCACTGAGCTATCGGGGCGTGCTGCCCGCTTCCGGGCAACCAGAACAGAATACCATCGCTCCGGCATCCTGCAGAATCGATGTCAACTTGTCGTGTGCTGCTGCATCCACGTATAGGGATCCACGCGTGCCGTGCCGCCCAGCAGCACCTCGAAGTGCAGGTGCGGACCGGTCGCCTTGCCGGTGCTGCCCACGGTTCCGAGCACGTCGCCGACGCTGACGGTGTCGCCGGCCGAGACCCGCAACGAGCCGTACTGCATGTGCGCGTAGCGGGTCGACACGAGCTGACCGTCGATCACGTGGTCGACCACGACGTTCACGCCGTAGTCTCCCCCACCCTCGGTCGCCAGCCGCACGGTGCCGTCGGCGATCACGTGCACTTCGGCACCGGTGCCCGGGGCGAGGTCGACGCCGCGGTGCGGTGAGGAGAACTGGGCGAGGTAACTGGCCGACCCGAAGGCCGCCGAGACGGGCACACCGACGGGGAACGGCCACTGGATGTCGGCGGCGGGGTCGTTGACCCACGTGCCCGCGAACTGCGTGACACCGGAGTCCGCGGCGATATCGGCCATCGAGGCGATGTCGTAGGTCTCGGTGCGCTCCAGCGAGCCGGCGGTCACGTCAGATGCGGCTACGTAGGCCTGGATCTCGTCGGCCGTGATCGACGTCGTCGACGAGGGCGCGACGACGGCGATGTCGGCGGAGGTGTCGGCCATGGCGGCGACGACGGATGCCGGGGTGGTGACGCCGATGGCCAGCAGGCCCACCGCGCCCATCACCGACACCGAGAACGAGACGCCCGCGATGCGCCGGAATGCGGCTTTGCCGCTCAGGCGACGGCGTCGCGGGGCCACGTCGGACGCTGCGGCTTCGGCTTCGGCTTCATCGGCCAGGGCGGCCGCCGCCACCTGCACCGGGGTCTCGCCGGTGAAGGAGAACAGCTGGGCCGAGAAGTCGAAGTCCTCGACGGCACACGGCTCGGGCCCCGGCTGTGCGGGCGTACCGGCGAACGTGCCGGAGACGGCGGGGTGCCGCGTCGTGCCGGTGGGCGTGGCCGCGACGGTCTCGACGTCCGTGGCGGAGGCGAGTGCGGCCGCACGGCGCCGGCGCAGTTCGGCGCGCGTCAACGGCACATCGGCGGTGGCGACTGTGGTCGGCTGCGCCGCCACGGTCGTGCCGTCGACGGCTGCGGTGGTCGTCGCCTGTGCCCACACGGTCGCGCCGGCCGCGACGACGGCCTCGGCGACCGACGGGGTGGGTGCAGAAAGTTCTGCGACGTCACTCGAGATCCGACCCTGGTCGGCCGTGACCGACGTGACGGGTCGACGGCGTGAGCGGCGCGTGGGCGCGGCGTCAGCCGTGGAGGTCTCGAGGGTCAAAGTGCAGGCTCTCGGGGTCGGTCGCTCGGGTAAACGACGGTCACTTCGGGGGGCTCGCGCCACTTCTGCATCGGGTGCAAAAGTAACGATCGGGTAAACACTACTCCCGGGAGCCTGAGAATGCCATCTATTCGTCCCGATATACGGCTTTCGAAATCTGATCGTAAAGCTGAGCGCCGGCCGCGATGGTCATGTCCCGTCCGGGCACGCCGTCCGGCTGCCCGCCGAGACGTCCCCCCGCCTCGGTGACCAGCAGTCCGCCGGCGGCGTGGTCCCACGGCTGCAGGCCGCGTTCGAAGTAGCCGTCGAGGCGTCCGGCCGCGACGTAGGCCAGATCGAGCGAGGCGGCGCCGGCCCGGCGCAGGTCGCGCGCCAGCGGCATGACCCGCCGCACCCGTGCGAGATCGCCCTCGTGCGTCGCGGGGTCGTATCCGAACCCGGTGGCCAGCAGGGCACCCGCCGGCGACGGCTCCCCCACCGTCAAGCGGACCTCCCCCAGCCACGCGCCCCCGCCGCGGGTCGCGGTGAACATCTCCTGCAGGCTGGGGTCGTACACGGCCGCGGCCACCGGCATCCATTCGGCGGGCGTGGGTTCACCGGTGACGGCGGCGATGCTCACGGCGTAGTGGGCGATGCCGTACGCGTAATTGACCGTGCCGTCGATCGGGTCGACCACCCAGGTGACCTCGCTCGTGCCGCGCTCGGCGCCGGTCTCCTCACCCCAGAACCCGTCGTCGGGGCGCGCGGCGGTCAGCCGGGCCCGGATGAGCGCTTCGACCTCGCGGTCGGCGTCGGTGACGATGTCGGCGATCGCGGATTTCGTGGCGGCGATCGCGACGCCCTCGCCGCGGCGGGCGCGTGCGAGGTCACCGGCTTCCCGGGCGATGTCGACGGCGAGGGCGAGAAGCTCGTGCGGATTCACCATGTCCCCCACGCTACGCAATAGCGTGAAGCCATGAGCGACCGATACGACGCCGTCATCGTCGGCGGGGGCCACAACGCCCTCGTGAGTGCGGCCTACCTCGCCCGTTCCGGGTTCCGCGTGATCGTGCTGGAGCAACTCGATCGTCTCGGCGGCGCGGCCGTGTCCGAACGGCCCTGGCCCGGCGTCGACGCCCGCCTCTCGCGCTACTCGTACCTGGTCAGCCTGCTGCCGCGGCGCATCATCGACGACCTCGGGCTCGATCTGACGCTGCGCCGACGCCGCTACGCGTCGTACACCGCCGACCCCGCCGACCCGTCGCGGGGCATTCTCGTCGACACGATGGATGCCGCGGCCACCGCCGCCGGGTTCGCCCGCACCACCGGCGACGCCGCCGAGACCGGGCGCTACGCGCGGTTCGGCGCTCGGCTGCGTCCGTTCGCCGAGGCGGTGTTCCCCACGATGACCGACCCGCTGCCACGCGCGGCGATCGTGCGCGAACGGCTCGGCGACGACGCCCTGTGGGACGGGCTGACCGCGCGGCCGCTGGGCGAGCTGATCCGCGCGTCGCTGGCATCCGATCTCGTCCGGGGCATCGCCCTCACCGACGGGCTGATCGGCACGTTCGCCGCCGCCGACGACCCGTCGCTGCGGCAGAACCGGTGCTTCGCGTACCACGTGATCGGCGGCGGCACCGGGGACTGGGATGTGCCGGTCGGCGGCATGGGAACGGTATCGGCGGCGCTCGAGCGGGCGGCACGCGACGCCGGCGCCGAGCTGCGCACCGGCGCGGCGGTGTCGGCGATCCATCCGGACGGCGAGGTGACGCTCGCGGACGGCGGCCGGGTGCACGGACGGGTCGTGCTCGCGGGCGTCGGCCCGGCCGTGCTGGCCGAGCTGCTGCGCGCCGGCGGGGCCGATGCCGCCGCCGTCACGCCGCCCGAGGGCGCCCAGGTGAAGATCAACATGCTGCTGCGCCGGCTGCCGCGGCTGCGCGACGAGACGGTCCGCCCCGAGGCCGCCTTTGCCGGCACTTTCCACGTGAACGAGACGCTGACGCAGCTCGACGCGGCGCACACCGCCGCCGGCGACGGCCGCATCCCCGACCCGCTGCCCGCGGAGATCTACTGCCATTCGCTGACCGACCCGTCGATCCTCGGCCCCGAGTTGCGGGCGTCGGGGGCGCACACCCTCACGCTGTTCGGGCTGCAGGTGCCGCACCGGCTGACGCGCGGCGCCGACCCCGACACGCTGCGCGCCGACCTGCTGGCGGCGGCGACCCGGTCGCTCGATGCCGTGCTGGCCGAGCCGCTCGCGGACTGCCTGTACGAGGCGCCGGATGGGTCGCCGTGCATCGAAGCGCGTACGACAGGCGATCTCGAGCGGTCGCTGGGCATGACCGGCGGCGACATCTTCCACGGCGCGCTGGACTGGCCGTGGGCCGACGACGACGCCGAACTGGCCACCCCCGCCCAGCGGTGGGGGGTGGCCACGGAGCATGCGGGCGTGCTGTTGTGCGGGTCGGGCGCTCAGCGGGGTGGCGCCGTCAGCGGCATCGGCGGGCACAATGCCGCGATGGCCGCCCGCGAGATCCTGACCGGCTGACGGTCGCGGCCTACTGGGGCGGTGCGGGCGGCGGCGGGTAGCCCTGGTACCCGGGCTGGGCCGGCGGCTGCGGCGGGGCGGGCTGTCCGGTCGGTGTGGCGGGCTGCTCGGGTGCCGGTGACGCCGGCGCGGCGGGCTGCTCGGGCGCGGCAGGCTGCTCAGGCGCCGGCGGCGCGGGGGCCGCGGGCTGCGCGGATGCGGGCGGCGCAGGGGCCGGTCCGGGGGCACCCTCGGGCGCCGGTGGCGTGTGCGGCGCATCGTGGCCGACACCGGCGGCGGGCGCCTGCGGGTAGGTGGGCTGGCCGCTGTAGTACGCGTTCCAGTCGGGCGAACCGTCAGGCAGCACCGGCAGCGGCGTGACACCGTCGACGTAGGTGGGCCACGGGGCCGGGGCGACCGGCTGCGTGTAGTGCTGACCGTACGAGGCCACGGCCGGGCGCGGCTTCTTCGGGGCGAACAGAGCGTTCACGAGCGGGACGAGCGCGGTGCCCACCGCGGCGAGGATCGCCAGGGCGACGACCACGCGCCAGTAGATGGGCCGGAAGTCGATGTACTCCTCGACCATGATCGGCACGATGAGCATGATCGCCAGGATCACCACGAGCGCGATCGTGACATAGGTGACGATCGAGGTGAACGTGGTCTCGTAGCGCTGGTGGGCCTTGGTGAACAGGCGCACGTGCAGCAGTGTCGCCTGCAGGATGAGGGTGATCAGCAGGAACTTGAAGAACCGCTCGGCACCGGAATCGAAATAGCTCACGCTCTCCGGCATCCAGATCAGGAAGGCGCCCAGCAGCAGCACGAGCACCCAGCTGACCATGCTCGCCAGCGCGAACCAGGCCGGGCGGCGCGGCGCGAGGTTGGCCTCGAGGATCGAGATGCCCGCGAAGCCGGCCAGCAGCAGGATCGTCATGAACGCCTTGCCGACCATGCCGTTCGCATCACCGATGAGCACCCAGATGACGCACACGATCGCCGCGGCGATCAGCGCGCCGATCGCGACCCAGATCGCGGAGCGCAGGATCTTGTTCGAACTCGGTGAGGTGATCGGTTCACTCATCGCTGTCCTTCCGCCGGGGCGGCCAATCCGCCGCATCCCATCCTGACACGTGCCCGAGACGGGTGCCGGGATCATTCACAGCCGGGAACCCGAACGGCCCCGCCGAAGCGGGGCCGTTCCGAGGGTGGGGTGATATCGCTTCTTGGTATTGCCTTGAGTTTCCGGGGGTCACGAGTATCTGCATGCGCGGTCGAATCCTCTGGCGCGACCACGCTAATCCTCTGCGCGCCGCGGTAGCCGACCGGAAACGTGCGCTGACCGACTAATCTCTCGTCCCGCTACCACGACTCAACCGGGCATCCACAACATACGAAAGATGCAAACGTCGAAAACCGGATAATTGCCCGCGCGACGCATTCCAGTCGACAACAGGCGGCGCCCCGCCATTGCTACGCGGACCGCAGCCCCTTTCGGTGAGGAGTTCTCCACGGTCGTCGCTAGCCAAGCGCGTCGTCCTACGAGCTGGACAGAATCGGCTCGATTGGGCCGAAGGAGTGCGGCTGGTGGCGGCGCACGCCATGGTCGTTGCGTCGCTTCAATCCCGATTCGACGTCAGCGGAACCTCGAGTATCGCGTTCGTGCCACGGCCTAAGAGCTCAGGGAACGTATTGGTAAGGCGTTGTGGGTGTGGGGGCAGACCAATAGTCGCCAGAGTTTGGGTTGTATGCTCGGCCAGCCGCAGCTGTCCGGTAATTGCCCGCGCCGCAGTCGTACTGAACCTTGACGATCAACGTCACCAGCGACTTCGTGTTGTAGCTGGTTCCCGCGGACGCGCAGGATGCGGTGCCGCGTTGCATCGTCACCGCACCACCCAAGTAGCCCGTCGGAGACGTGCTGCCGTTGGCCTTCTCGACCTGAGCGCCGCCGATGGGCGTGCCGCTGGAGTCAACTGTGTATGCGCGAACCTGATGGCCATTACCGAAACTCACCCAGATGGAATACGTCGTCGCGACCGCCGCACCGACGGGAATCCCCACGAGGAGCCCACCAAGCAAGCAGCCCGCGATCAGGAGTCGGGCGCGGAAGGAGCGAGACGTTCGTGCAGCACTGTGATCATCCATCGAGTTCCTCCGCGACTGCGGGGAGAATTGGATATCGGCCGATCTCTGTGATGCCATCCGTCAAGTACACCGGGATGGTGATGAGACTTTGGCTCTGACTTGACTGTGTCAGTTTGATCTGAGACCGGTTTGTCATTCTGATTCGGGACCACCCCCGGTGTTTTCGGCGGGGCGTGTCGGTCTGATTCGGGACCACCTGTATCGCTGGTCTCGTGCTCATCGGGGGCACGGGATCGAGGTGGTGGGTGGAGAGTCGGATGGATCTGTTCGCGAGGATCAGACGAGACGCGCGGATCGAGGGGTTGGGCACGCGGAAGCTGGCCGCCCGGTTCGGGGTCGGCCGGAATACGGTGCGCATGGCGTTGCAGAGCGCGGAACCGCCGACGCGGAAGGTCCCGGATCGCATAGCGCCGAAACTGGGGCCATTCAAAGACGCCATCGACGCGATGCTGCGGGAGGATCTGACCGCTCCACGCAAGCAGCGACACACCGCGACGCGGATCTGGAACTGGCTCGTCGACGAGCACGCTGCAGAGGTCGGCTATCCGTCCGTGCGGGATTACGTCCGGGCCCGTCGCTCGCAGATCGCCGTCGAGGCGGGAGGCCTGGCGGCGGTGGCGATCGTGCCGCAGGAGCACTTGCCGGGCGCGGAGGCGGAGGTTGATTTCGGGGAGTTCTGGATCGATCTCGCCGGGACGCGCACGAAGGTCTTCATGTTCGTGTTCCGGATGTCCCACTCTGGGAAAGCGATCCATCGGGTCTATCCGACGTTGTCGCAGGAGGCGTTCCTGGAGGGGCATGTCACCGCGTTCGAGACGCTGGGCGGGGTACCAACGTTGCAGATCAAGTACGACAATCTCGGGCAGGCGGTGAAGAAGGTCCTCAGCGTCGGGCGCCGGCGGGAGGAAAATGACCGGTGGGCGTTGTTCCGCTCGCATTACGGGTTCGACGCGTTCTACTGCGAACCGGGTGAGCGGGGTGCGCATGAGAAGGGCGGCGTCGAGGGGGAGGTCGGCCGGTTCCGTCGCACCTGGCTCACCCCGGTCCCGCACGTCGACACGCTGGCGGAGCTCAACGACTACATCGAGCGTTGCGAGGCCCGTGACGATGGCCGTCGTATCACTGGCCGGCTGACCACGGTCGGGCAGGACTGGGAGCGTGAACGGGGTGCTCTGGGCCCTCTGCCGGCAGACAGGTTCGAGCCGGGCCAGCCGTTGTCACCGATGGTTGATCACTCCGCTTTGGTCACGATCCGGCAGGCGAAGTACTCCGTCCCCGCGTCGCTGATCGGACGGCGGGTGAGGGCGTTGTTGCGCGCGTCGGAGGTGTTGATCTTCGACGGCCGGCGCTTGGTCGCGCGGCACGAGCGCGTCGCTGTCCGCAACGGGCAGGCCGTGCTCCTGGATCATTACCTCGAGGTTCTCCGCATCAAACCCGGCGCCTTGTCCGGTTCCACGGTCCTCTCCCACGCGCGGGCGACGGGCGCGTTCACACCAGAGCACGAGGCCTTCTGGGATGCATCCCGGCGGGTCAACGGCGATGCTGCTGGCACCCGCGAGCTCCTCGACGTTCTGCTCTTGCACCGGCACTTGCCCGCTGCCGTGGTGATCGCGGGGATCCGCGCCGCGCTCAGCGTCGGGTCCGTGCTCGCGGAGGTCGTCGCGGTCGAAGCACGTCGCGCCGCAGCCGCAGATCCCTCCACCGCGACCGCGGCTGTTCCCGCTCCTGCAGCGGTCGCGGCGGCGAACGTGGTCTCGCTCACGCAGCGCCGCCTGATGGACCCGCTCGTGGTGATCGCGGGCCTTCCACCGGACCGGCGCCCCACCCCGTCGGTTGCCGCTTACGACGAACTGCTGAAACGCCGGGTCGCGAAGGACGTGGCTCGGGACTCGAACGAAGGAGCACACCCCGCATGAGCACGACGACCTCCGTGACCTCGCTGCTGCGCCGGCGCCGGCCGATGACGGACGAGGCCGCGGCTGCGGCGACGGACAGCGCGTTGCGCCGGTTGCGGCTGCCGACGATGCGCGCGGTCCTTGCCGATGCGGTCACGGCCGCGGAGAAAGGCCAGTTGTCGTACATCGGGTTCCTTGCCGAGCTGCTCCTCGCCGAAGTCGATGACCGGGACCGCCGCTCCACGATCCGCCGCGTCGCCACGGCAGGGTTCCCGAGGCCGAAGTTTCTCGACGACATCGACTACGACGCCAACCCGCACCTCAACGCCGCCACGATCAACACGCTCGCTCAGGGAGATTGGGTCCGTCGCGGCGACCCGCTCTGCCTCATCGGGGACTCCGGCACCGGCAAAAGCCACCTCCTCATCGGGCTCGGCACCGCCGCGGCGGAGAAAGGGTTCCGGGTGAAATACACGCTCGCGACGAGGCTCGTGAACGAGCTCGTCGAGGCCGCCGACGAGATGCAACTCGCCCGCACGATCGCCCGCTACGGGAGAGTCGATCTCCTCATCATCGACGAGCTCGGCTACATGGAACTCGACAAGCGCGGCGCCGAACTCCTCTTCCAGGTCCTCACCGAGAGGGAAGAGAAAGCGTCCGTCGCGATCGCGACGAACCAGCCCTTCAGCGAATGGACCCGCACCTTCACGGATCCCCGCCTCTGCGCCGCGATCGTCGACCGGCTCACCTTCCATGGCACGATCATCGAGACCGGCACTGACTCCTACCGCCTTGCCCACACCGGCCAACTGCCCCGTGCTTGACGAGACGGATCGTGCACGGATCCCAGCCGAGATCATCGGCCCGGAGGATGCCTCGACCCGAGCCGGGTAGCTGGGAGCTGTTCAGCAACGGTCCGTGTCGTCTGGCCCTCGGGCGTCCTTATCCGGCGGAGAGCAGTTGTGCTCGTCGGGACCTGGCCTGTTGGTGAGACGCCGTCGTAGGAGTACACCCGCTGTGACGAAAGTAAGTGCGATCGCAGCGGTGAACACCCACGGGTTGGAGGCCCAGACGCCGATGGCTGCCAGCGCGCCGACTGCGAGACCGCTGGTGAGCAAGCCCGGGCCGGCGCAGCACAGCACCGCCACGATGCCGACGCCGAGCAGCACGAGCCAGCCAGGCCGGCTTCGCGGTTGGGATGGTTTCGAAGGGTTCGTCATCGTCTCGCCCCTTGGTCAGGCGCAGCAGGACAGTAGGGACGGGTCGGTGGTGAAGGCTTGGCAGGCGAGTTTGATGCCCTCGGCCATGGTCAGGTACGGGGCCCACATGCCGGCAACGTCGGCGTAGGTCTTCTGTCCTTCCAGGAGGAACACGCCGGCCGCGGCGAGCTCACCGGCGTCTTTCGCGACGGCGGTGAGGCCGAGGATCCGACCGGTATCGTCATCGACGACGACTTTGATGAACCCTCTTGTGTCCCGGTTCACGATCGCCCGCGGCACATACTCCAGGGGCAGCACCCGGCAGTTGCAGCGATACCCGGCAGCGAGGACTTCCTTCTCCGTCATTCCGACCGCACCGATCGCGGGACTGGTGAACGTCACCCGGGGCAGGTGGGTGTAGTCCACGGTTCGGGCTGCTCCGGTGAACGCGTTGTCCACGGCGATCGCACCGTGGTTCGCGGCAACGTAGACGAACTCGCTGTGTCCGGTGATATCCCCGGCCGCCCAGATCCGCGGGTTCGCGGTCGCCAACGTGTCGTTGACCACAATCTCGCCACGCTCACCGGTCTCCACCCCGACGGCGTCCAGGTTCAACGTGTCGGTGACCGGGCGGCGGCCGAGCGCGACCAGCACACGCTGGGCGCGATACTCGCTCGTCCCGCCCGACACGGTCGTGGTGGCCACGACCTCGCCAGTCGTGTCGTCGGTGCTGATTGCGGTGACCTGCGCCCGGCGCACGACGCGGATGCCCTCGTCCGCGAAAACCGTCTCCAGGGCACGGCTGACCTCGGGCTCCTCCCTGGAGGCGAGACGGGATCGGACCAGCATGGTGACTTTCGACCCGAGCCGGGCGAACAACTGCGCCTGCTCCAACGCGACATACCCGCCACCGAGGACCAGCAGCGAGTCCGGCACCGAAGTCAGCTCCATTGCCGTCGTCGACGTCAGATACTCCACTCGGTCCAGCCCCGGGATGTCGGGGATCCACGGGGCTGCACCCGTCGCGACCAGGTATTGCTGCGCTTCGAGCTCTTCGGGGTCACCGTCGACGTCGGTGATCTGCACCACCGGCGCGTCCCGGGTACCGGCGAAGGCTGCTTCCCCGTGACGGATCGGCCAGTCGTACGCTTCGGCGATGTCGACGTACTTCGCCGACCGCAGCCCGTCCACCAGTGCCTGCTTCCCCTCCACCAGGGCGCGCATGTCCACCGGGCCCGCGTCCGCGGTGATGCCAGGGAACCGGGCCGCGGCGTCGGCGGCGACGTGCCGGGCCTCGGCCGCGGCGATCAACGCCTTCGACGGCACGCACCCGGTGTTCACACACGTGCCTCCGACCGTGCCCCGCTCGATCATCACCACCGATTTCCCCAAGTTCCGGGCACGGATCGCGGCCGAGAACGCCGCACCACCCGATCCGATCACCACAAGATCCACCTGCACACCCATCCGGCACCTCTCCTTCACCAAAAACGGCCGATAGGACTACGATGAACCTTCCAGTACGGGGGAAGGTCAAGCGTCCGCTAAGGCACCCGGGAAGGAGAGAGATTGTCATGAGGATCGGCGAGCTCGCCGCAACGGCCGGCACCACCGCCAAGACGTTGCGGTTCTACGAAGAACAAGGCCTGCTACCCGAAGCGAACAGGAGCCCGGCCGGGTACCGCGACTACGACCCCGGGATGCTCCCAAGGCTCGACTTCATCCACCGCGGGCAGGCCGCCGGCCTTACCCTGGCCCAGATCAAGCAAGTCCTCGACATCCGCGATACCGGTCACGCCCCCTGCATCCACGTCCGTGGCCTACTCGACCAACGACTCATGGACGTCGAGCAGCAGATCCGCAACCTCACCGCCCTCCACGCCGCGCTCCTCGAGCTTCGCCACCACGCCGACACCCCCACCGAGAACTGCGACCCCGACAGCGTCTGCCAGTACCTCTAAGTCCCGGAGCCTCGCCCTTCTCTCAACGACGCAACGCACGGTGGTCCCGAATCAAACCGTCACAACGGTCCCAAATCAGCTTGACAAAGCCACTGACTAGCCGCTTGACCAGGGGAGAGCTCCGCCGAGGCCCCAAGTGCCTTTTCGAGGTCCGCAGCGTAGTAGTAGCCGATGAGACCATTCGTCGCTATCGCTTCGACCAGGTCCGGGTGAGGCTGGGTAGGGCCGGCGTCATACCCGTATGTGACGCCCGCTTCGTTGATCCCGTCGCTACCCGGCTTCACACCCGTTGCGGGCGTGGGTGTGTCGTACGCACGAGGCGAGCTGGCCTGGGCAACGTGAATTTCCGTGCTGCCGCTCCGCGCGTCCGCATCGGGGGGCGGGCTGATCGCGTTGACAGCGAGAGCGCCGACTGCGAAACCCACGAGCACGGCGCCGGTTGCAACAAACACAAGCTTGCGCATCTGGCTTCCCTTCTCGGGAGTCCGGCACCGAGCCGACTTTCGATCATACTGGCACGGGCGTTCCTCGCCCGCTAGGGCGAACTTCCCTGTGACCTCGGATTTTGGGCGCTCGGGCTAACAGGTCGAAGATGGCCAGGCTTCGGGGCCTTAGCGCCCGGTAGGAGGGCTGCCTTCCGTCGTCCAGATGACACCAGATTGGCCCCCGCCGGAACGATATCCGTGCTTGGTTTTGCCTTGAGTTTCCGGTCGTCACGGTTACCTCCATGCGGGTCGAAACCTGTGGCGGGGACGCACTAATCCTCTGCAGGCCACTCCAACATCGGGTTGCACGTACCAGCATTGCTAGGGCGTTGTTCTCTCGCACCTACTCGCGCCGGATGCGGACTGCGTGCCGTGAGTCGTCTTCTGCGTGGAGGCTGAAGCTGCCGATCACTGTCGCCGCCAGCGCTGCCGTACTCTTCCACACCGGTCCCGGCGTGGTGGATGCTGCGCGGCACCGCCGTGACGGTCCCGTCAGCGCGGATGTAGGGGCTGGTGATCATGGTGTCGTTCCGTCTCCGCCCGCGGGCGCGGGCCTCACCCACCCCATGCGCGGTCGTCATCGAAACATGGGTCACGGGCCATCACCACGCGAGCCGCGCGACAAGACGCCCACTCATCGATGTCGGCTACGCGGTCGAGCGTTGACACCCCGGGACCAGCGCGAAACAGGCGGGGTCGCCTACAACTCCGCCTCAGCAAGAACCTCTGCGATCGACACACCCAGCACGGAGGCGAGGCCAGCCAGAGTCGCCATCCGAGGATTGGACGGGCCTAGTTTGTCTCTGGCGCCCGAGCCGCGACCGGACTCGATGAGCTGCAGCTGGTTCTTGGTGATCCCCGCCTGGTAGGCCAGCGACTCCTGGGAGAGGCCGCGAGCGTTCCTCAGCTGGCGGAGCGTCCCGCCCAACCGTGCCGCGCTTTCCTCATTCCACACCACAGCCATCGCGCGGATGTCGCATACCGGTCGTTCCGCGCATACGCAGGACATCCCGATCGGGCGAGAGCGGTCAGAGCCGGTCCAGGATGAACTGCACCCGCTCCTCGGCGCTGAGGACCGGAACCCGCACGACCGGGAAGGGCAGCGCTTTGTACACCTGGGTCAGCAGTTCGTGGATGCGCTGCTGCGCGGCGGTGTCCTCGGTGCGGGCATAGTCAGGAGCCAGGGGCAGCAGGTCGAGGATGAACGTCTTGCGGTAGTCGACGTGCTCGAGCGCGGTGAGCAGGGCGGGGTCGGGCTCGAGGTCGAGGAAACGGTAGTAGGCGAGGGAGTCGGGGATAGCCCGGTCCAGGAACACGGTGGCGTCCGGGTCGAGGGCAGCTTCCTCCGCGAGCTGCGTGTCCAGGACGCCGCGCTGGAACTGCCGCTGCTTCGCCCGGACGTCCTCGACCGTGCGGCCGGCGATGCGCTGCAGGTCGAGATAGTGCCGGGCATGCTCGATGGTGGTGGTGTAGCCGCGGTCCCGCAGCAGGTTCACGGTGGTGGTCTTGCCCGAGCTGGGCCCGCCGGTGATGACGTACCAGTTGGTCACGTTCGCCCTTTCGCTCTGCCCGCTCCGGGAATATCCTCTTCATGAAGTACCTTATACCCCTAGAGGGTATAGGATTGTCGTTGGAGGTGGCTGAGATGGCACACGGATACGTGGATGACAAGCAGGCGCTGCTGGCGCGGTTGCATCGGGCGGAGGGGCAGGTGCGCGGGATCGCGAGGATGGTCGACGAGGACGTGTACTGCATCGACATCCTGACCCAAGCCTCGGCGGCGACGAAGGCGCTGGAGTCGGTCGCGCTGACGCTGCTGGAGGACCATCTCGGGCATTGCGTCGCGCAGGCGACCGCGCAGGGCGGCCCGGTGGCGGAGGAGAAGCTCCGCGAGGCGAACGCCGCGATCGCGCGGCTGGTCCGCTCCTAGAACGTTCACACCACACGCATCGACACGCTCGCGAAAGGAGCACAACATGACCGGACAGGGATTCCAGGACCTCGGCCTGCAGGCGACGAACGGCGGTGGATGCGCCTGTTGCGGCCCCGCCTCGCACGCGACCACGGCGAGCACCACCGCTCCGGCGACGGCGCAACCAGCGTCGGGTGATCTGTCGGCGCAGTTCCTGGTGGAGGGCATGACGTGCTCGCACTGCGTGCGCAGCGTCACCGAGGAGGTCTTCGCGATCGACGGGGTCTCCGGCGTCGAGGTCGACCTGCACGCGGGCGGCGTGTCCACGGTGACCGTGTCCAGCACCGCCCCGGTGGACGCGGAGCGGGTGCGGGAGGCGGTCGAGGAGGCTGGGTACAGCCTCGCCGCAGCATCATGAGCACGGTGGACGTCGATCTCGACATCTCCGGGATGACCTGCGCGTCGTGCGCGACGCGGGTCGAGCGGAAGTTGAACAAACTGCCCGGCGTGGCGGCGACGGTCAACTTCGCCACCGAGAAGGCCCGCGTGCACTCGGAGACCCCGGTGCCGGTGGAGGAACTGATCGCGGCGGTCGAGCAGGCGGGGTACGGGGCGAGCGTCCCCGCCCCGCCCGCCCCCGACACGGCTGAGCAGACCATCCCGCGGGACGAGGAGCTGGCGTCGCTGCGGCAGCGGCTGATCGTCTCGGCGGTGCTGGCGGTGCCGGTGGCGGTGCTGTCGATGATCCCCGCTCTGCAGTTCACGTACTGGCAGTGGCTCACGCTCACCCTGGCTGCGCCTGTGGTGGTGTGGGGGGCGTGGCCGTTCCACCGGGCCGCGGCGATCAATGCCCGGCACGGGGCGGCGACGATGGACACCTTGATCAGCGTGGGCGTGCTGGCCGCGTTCGGCTGGTCGTTGTACGCGCTGTTCTTCGGCGGCGCGGGGATGCCGGGGATGCGGATGAGCGTCACCTTCGTCGGCACCCCGCAGTCCGGTGGCCACGAGGTGTACCTGGAGGTCGCCGCACTGGTGACGGTGTTCATCCTCCTCGGCCGCTACCTCGAGGTCCGCGCGAAGCGGCAGTCCGGTGAGGCCCTGCGCGCGCTGCTGGAGCTCGGCGCGAAGGACGCCGTGGTCCTCCGCGAAGGCACTGAGCAGCGCATCCCCGTCGCACAGCTCGTGCCGGGTGATGTCGTGGTGGTGCGGCCGGGTGAGAAGATCCCCGCCGACGGCCTCGTCACCGAGGGAATGTCCGCGGTGGACGAGTCGATGCTGACCGGCGAGTCCGTGCCGGTCGAGGTCGCCCCCGGCTCCCGCGTGGTCGGCGCGACCGTGAACACCGGCGGGCGCCTGCTCGTGCAGATCACCCGCGTCGGCGCCGACACGGAACTGGCCCGGATGGCGCGGCTGGTCGAGGAGGCGCAGACCGGCAAGGCCCAGGTGCAGCGCCTCGCCGACCGGGTCTCCGCCGTCTTCGTCCCCATCGTCATCGTCCTGGCCCTGGCGGCGTTCGCCGGGTGGCTGATCGCGGAGGCGCCCTTGGAGGTCGCCTTCACCGCCGCGGTGACCACCCTGATCATCGCCTGCCCGTGCGCGCTGGGGCTGGCGACGCCGACCGCTCTGCTGGTCGGCACCGGCCGCGGCGCCCAGCTGGGCATCCTCATCCGCGGACCCCAGGTGCTCGAGCAGACCCGCCGCATCGACACCGTCGTGCTCGACAAGACCGGCACCATCACCGCCGGCACCATGACCGTCACCGGCATCCACCCCGCTCCCGGCACCGATGAGGCGGAGCTGATCCGGTTCGCCGCGGCGCTCGAGCACGGCTCCGAGCACCCCATCGGCCGCGCCATCACCGCCGCAGCCGACGGCCCGGTGGATGCCGTGGAGTCATTCGCCGCCGAGGCCGGTCAAGGCGTGCAGGGCATCGTCGACGGCCGCATGGTCGCCGCCGGCCGCGCCACCTGGATCACCGGGCAATGGGCGATCACGCTCCCCGACGAGCTCGCCGCGACGATCACGGCCGACGAGGCCGCGGGCGCCACCGTGACCGTCGTGGCCTGGGACGGGCAGGCGCGCGGCGCGATCAGCGTCGCCGACACCATCAAGCCCACCAGCCGTGAGGCCATCGCCCGACTGCGCGGGCTCGGGCTGACCCCGATCCTGCTCACCGGCGACAACCCCGGCGCCGCCCGCACCATCGCCGACGACGCCGGCATCGAGGACGTCCGCGCTGGAGTCACCCCGCAGGGCAAGCTCGACACCATCCGGGAGCTGCAGGCCGCAGGTCGGGTGGTCGCGATGGTCGGCGACGGCGTGAACGACGCCGCCGCCCTCGCACAGGCGGACCTCGGCATCGCGATGGGAACCGGCTCCGACGCGGCCATCACCGCCGCGGACCTGACCATCGTCTCCGGCGACCTGCTGCTGGTCCCGGACGCGATCCGGCTCGCCCGCCGCACCCTGGGCACCATCAAGGGCAACCTGTTCTGGGCGTTCGCCTACAACGTCGCCGCGATCCCGGTCGCGATGCTCGCCCTGCTCAACCCCATCCTCGCCGCCGCCGCGATGGCGTTCAGCAGCGTCTTCGTGGTCACCAACAGCCTCCGACTGCGCCGCTTCCGCCCCCTGCCCGCCCCGACGACCACCGTCCCGACGTCCAGCCGCGACACCACCCCCGTCCACGCCTGACACCCCCGCAAGGAGACCGCCATGACGCACGACCACGACCACCACACCGGCCACGAGCACGCCGCGCACGATCACGGATCCCACGAGCACCATCACCATGAGCCCCCGGCCGGGGCGACCAACCTCGTCACCTGCCCGGTCATGCCCGGCAATCAGGTCGACCCGGCATGGGCCGAGAAGCGCGGCCTGTTCCGCGACTACGAGGGCGCGCGGTACTGGTTCTGCTGCCCCGAGTGTGGGCCGCTGTTCGACGCCGACCCCGCTCGCTACGCCAACGCCGCCTAACCCGCGACGGCAGGAAAAGGGGGGCGCGGGATGGATACAGCGGTCGGGCTGGTGCAGGCCTACCTGCGAGTGAACGGGTACTTCACCGTCGCCGAGTACCCGGTGCTGGACGCGACCGGTCCGGACGGGCCGCGCACCGTCACCGACCTGGACATCCTCGCGATCCGGCTGCACCACATCCCCGGCGACGACCCCGACCCGGCCCTCGGCGCCCGCCCCGGGGCGCCGGACATGATCGTCGGCGAGGTCAAGGAGGGCGCCCCGAAGCTGAACCCCGCGATGCGCGACCCCGCGGTGCTGGAGGCCGCGTTCGCCCGGTTCGGCTGCTGCACCCCCGCCGACGCGCCCGCGCTCGTCCAGGAGTTGCTGACGACCGGGCAGGTCCTCGCCCCGGAGGGCCACCTGATCCGCACGGTCGCGTTCGGCAACACCGCCCGGCCGAACCGGTCCGGCTCCTGGCACACCGTCCCCCTCGAGCACATCCTCGACTATCTCCGCGATCACCTCGCCCGCAACTGGGCCGTTGTCGGTCGCACCCAGATCAAGGACGACACCCTCGGGCTGCTAGCCCTGATGGAGAAGGCCCACCGCGCCGGAACGGGCCGCCGATGAGCCGGCTGCCGCGCACCGGTCCGCATCCGGGACCATCGCCATTGGCCAGGCACCGGTCGGGCGACCAAGATGAGCAGGACCATCGTGCGCCACATCGGTGCCAGTGGGCATCCAGGCACCCCGGAGTACGCTGGACGCGGGAAGGAGGTCAGCGGTGAACCACATCCGAACCCTGGTGCACTCCCCATCCGCGCTGCACCGCCTGCTGCTGACCTTCGCCACCGCGCTCCTGCTGATCGCCGGCCTGCTGGCCATGCACACCCTCACCAGCGGGCACGCCGAAACCCTCGCAGCGGCATCCGAAGCCGCCCATGCCGCGCCTGCCTCTGACCTGGACGGCACCGTCGCGACCGGCAGCATGCTCGAGAACACCATCGGGACAGGCCCCGATGCTTCGGGCGGGCACTGCGAGGGCGACTGCGGCGGCGCCGCCGGAATGCCGGATCAGTCGATGCTGACGATGGCGTGCGTCCTGGCGCTGCTGGTCGCCGTGATCGTGCTGCTCGCTCCGGCGCTGCTTGCCCGCCTGGGCACCGCGCTCGCCCTGCTGCGCCCGCACGGGCGGGATGTGCTCACCGCGTTACCACACCCCCGACCACCTTCCCTCATCGTCCTGTCGATCAGTCGAACCTGATTCCCCGCCCTCCCGTCACCACTGTGCCGGGAGATGTTGCGCCGTGCCCGCACACGGCACAGGAATCAACACACCATTCGACCGACTAGACAAGGACACCCACCCATGCGTTTCCGCATTCTCGCGCTGAGCACCGGCGCGCTCGCCGCTGCGCTCGTGCTCGCCGGCTGCGCCCCTACCGACGGATCCATGCCCGGCATGGACCACGGCACCGGCGGCATGACCAGCAGCACCCCCGCCCCCTCCGGGCAGGCATCGTTCAACTCCGCTGACGAGATGTTCGTCACGATGATGATCCCGCACCACGAACAGGCCATCGAGATGGCCGACCAGATCCTGGCCAAGGACGGCATCGACGAGCGGGTCGTGACCCTCGCCGAGCAGATCAAAGCCGCCCAAGGCCCCGAGATCCAGACCATGAAGGGTTGGCTCGAGGACTGGAGAATCCCCTACGACGACTCCATGTCCGACATGGGCGGGATGGACGGCATGGACCACGGCGACGGGATGATGTCCGACGACGACATGGCTGCCCTCGACGCCGCCACCGGGGTCGAGGCGACCCGGCTTTTCCTCGAGGGCATGATCGGCCACCACCAGGGCGCCGTCACCATGGCCCAGATGGTACTGAACAACGGAGAGAACCCGGACGTGTCCGCGCTCGCCCAGCAGATCATCGACGGGCAGACCGCCGAGATCACCACTATGCAGGACATCCTCGCCACCCTCTGACCCGGACGCCTCGGGCGGGGCCGACCACCGCTGACCTGGCCCCGCCCTAGGCCCGGCGCCGGGGCATCCGTCCTCACCGACAGCGCCGGTCCGTCGAAAGGCCCATCATGACTTCCCGGACTCTGCCCGCCGGCTCCGTGGGCATCATCCTCGCCCTGATCATCCTGTCCGCGGCGACCATTCTCTTCATCCAGGCGATCGCATGAGCAGCAACGCCACCATGATCACGGCCGCTGCCGTCGCCGCTGCCCGGGGGCCCGCTACTGGCCGGCTGCACCTCCGCGCCGACCGCCGCCCCAGCAGTCGACGACCGCAGCATCGTCTGGATCCACGGCACCGAGACCGCCGTCGTCCTCCCGACAGGGACCGCACAATGACCACCATCACCATGACCACATTCGGCGGCCTCGGCCGCGAACCGCGAGGAGACCAACCATGAGCACCGCACCGGCCCGCTGGGCATACCGCACCGCCGCCGTCACCCCGGAACGACTGGAGCAGGTGGATGCGTGGTGGCGAGCGGCGAACTACCTGAGCATCGGGCAGATCTACCTGCTCGACAACCCGCTGCTGCGCGACCCGCTCACCGCGGAGCACATCAAGCCCCGGCTGCTGGGGCACTGGGGCACCACCCCGGGCCTGAACTTCCTGTACGCCCACCTCAACCGGGCGATCACCGACCGGGACCTGAACACGCTGTACGTGACCGGGCCGGGGCACGGCGGGCCGGGCATGGTCGCCAACGCCTACCTGGACGGCACCTACACGGAGCTGTACCCGCGGATCGACCGCACCGAGGAGGGACTCAAGGCGCTGTTCCGTCAGTTCTCCTTCCCTGGCGGCATCCCCTCGCACGCCTCCCCGGACACACCCGGGTCGATCAACGAGGGCGGCGAGCTCGGCTACTCCCTCGTTCACGCCTATGGCGCCGCGTTCGACAATCCGGACCTGCTGGTCGCCTGCGTGATCGGCGACGGGGAGGCCGAGACTGGGCCGCTGGCGACCGCGTGGCACGGTAACAAGTTCCTCAACCCCGTCGCGGACGGGGTGGTTCTGCCGATCCTGCACCTGAACGGGTACAAGATCGCCAACCCGACGGTGCTGTCGCGCATCCCCGAGGACGAGCTGGTCGCACTGTTGCGCGGCTACGGCCACGAGCCGTTTGTTGTCACCGTCGGCTTCGACGGCGAGGACCCGCGGGAGTCCCACGCCCGGTTCGCCGACGTGCTGGACGAGGTGCTGGACCGGATCGCGGACATCAAGGCCGCCGCGGCGGCGGGCACCCTGGAGGGCCGGCCTGCGTGGCCAGCAATCGTGCTGCGCAGCCCGAAAGGCTGGACGTGCCCGTCCGTGATCGACGGGCTCCCCGTGGAGGGCACCTGGCGGTCCCACCAGGTGCCGCTCGCCGAGGTCCGCGACACCCCCGAGCACCTGCAGATCCTCCAGGACTGGCTGGCCTCCTACCGGCCCGACGAGCTCTTCGACGCCGACGGCACCCCGTTCCCCGCCACGGTCGCCGCCGCGCCGGCGGGAGCGCGGCGGATGAGCGCTAACCCGGTCGCGAACGGCGGACAGCTGACCGTCCCGCTGCGCTTGGGCGACTTCCGCGACCACGCCCACCCGGTCGACCCCGAGGCGCGAGGCACGGGAACGGCGGAGGCGACCCGGATGCTCGGCCAGTGGCTCGCCGACGTGATCCGGCACAACCCGGACAACTTCCGCATCTTCGGCCCCGACGAGACCGCCTCCAACCGGCTCGCCCCGCCCGTGTTTGAGGCCACCGGCAAGCAATGGAACGCGACCGTGCTGCCGGTGGACGAGCATCTGGCGCCGACCGGGCGGGTGATGGAGGTACTCAGCGAGCACCAGTGCCAGGGCTGGCTCGAAGGGTACGTTCTGACCGGCCGGCACGGCCTGTTCAACTGCTACGAGGCGTTCACGCACATCGTCGACTCGATGTTCAACCAGCACGCCAAATGGCTCGAGGCCGCCCGCGAGGTGCCCTGGCGGGAACCGGTGCCGAGCTTCAACTACCTGCTCTCCAGCCACGTCTGGCGGCAGGACCACAACGGGTTCAGCCACCAGGATCCCGGGTTCCTCGACCTCGCTCTGAACAAGAGCCCCGACATCGTCCGGGTCTACCTCCCGTTCGACGCGAACACGCTGCTGTCCACCTACGACCACTGCCTGCGCTCCACCGGCTACATCAACGTCGTCGTCGCAGGGAAGCAGCCCGCCCCGCAGTGGCTCACGATGGACGAGGCGATCGCGCACTGCACCCGGGGCCTGGGCATCCTGCCGTGGGCGGGCACCGAGACCGAGGGAACCGAGCCGGACGTGGTGCTTGCCGCCGCGGGCGACGTGCGCACGCTCGAGGTGCTTGCCGCGGCCGCGTTGCTGCGCGAGCACATCCCTGACCTGTCTGTGCGGGTCGTGAATGTGGTCGACCTGACCCGTCTGCAATCCGAGGACCAGCACCCGCACGGCCTGCCGGACCGGGAGTTCGACGCGATCTTCACTCCCGACAAGCCGGTGATCTTCGCGTACCACGGCTACCCGTGGCTGATCCACCGGCTCACCTACAAGCGCACCGGGCACCAGAACCTGCACGTGCACGGCTTCGTGGAGAAGGGCACCACCACGACCCCGTTCGACATGGTCATGCTCAACGACCTCGACCGCTACCGGCTCGCGATCGACGTCCTCGACCACATTCCCGGCCTGGCCGCGACGCACGCGCAGCTGCGGCAGGAACTCGTCGACGCCCGCCTGCGTGCTCGCGCCCACACCCGCGAGCACGGCACCGACATCCCTGCCGTCGCCGACTGGCGCTGGCCCCACCCCGACACCGACCCGAACCGCCCCTCCACCGCGAAGGAACTGTGATGACCGACACCAAGACCGTGACCCTGCAGGTCAGCGGCATGATCCGCGCGACCTCCAAGAACGTCACCGAAGCCCACCTCGCCCGCCAGCCCGGCGTGCTCGCCGTCGACGCGAACCCGGTCTCCCAGACCGCGACCGTCACCTACGACCCGCAGACCACCTCGGTCGCGCACCTGCAGAAGTGGGTGATCGAATGCGGCTACCACTGCGCCGGGCAATCCGTCCCGGATCACATCTGCGACCCTGCCCACGAGCTCCACAATGGGCACGCCGACCACCAGGAGCACTCCGGGCAGGACGTGCACGCAGGACACGCCGGGCATGACGTGCACGACGGGCACGAGGGACGCGCGGTGTCCGCCGGTCATGACAGTGCGGCGCGGCACGAGCATCCGCACCCGGCAGCGGACCACGCTGACGACTCCGTAGTGGAGGCCGGTGAGCATGCCGGTCACGCTCCGGCTACCGAGGGCGGGCACGATCACGGGGGTCAGCCGGCCGGCCGCAGCGCGCAGGAGGTGATGGGTCACGGCGGGCATCACGGCGGCATGTCGATGGATGCCATGATCCGGGACATGCGCAACCGGTTCCTGGTCGCGTTGATCCTGTCGATCCCGATCACCCTGTGGTCCCCGATCGGCCGGGAGGTGATCGGCTTCGAGGTGCCGGCCCCGTTTGGGCTGCGCGACGACGTGTTCATGCTGATCCTGTCGCTGCCGGTGATCTTCTACTCGGCCTGGATCTTCTTCGACGGCGCCTACCGTGCTCTGCGCGCCCGGACCCTGGACATGATGGTGCTGGTCGCGGTCGGTGTCGGCGCCGGCTGGATCTACAGCCTTGCGGTCACCCTCACCGGCGGCGGGGAAGTGTTCTACGAGGCCGCGACCGTGCTGGCCACGTTCGTGCTCCTCGGCCATTGGGTGGAGATGCGCGCCCGCGGCGGCGCGAACGACGCCATCCGCACGCTGCTGGAACTCGCCCCGTCCCGCGCGGTCGTCATCCGCGGCGGCGAGGAGGTCGAGATCCCAACCTCCGACGTGGTGCCCGGAGATCTGATGCTGGTTCGCCCCGGGGCGAAGATCCCCACCGACGGCGTGGTGGAGTCCGGCGAGTCCGAAATCGACGAGTCCATGGTCACCGGCGAGTCCATGCCGGTGGAGAAGGCGCCCGGCTCGGAGGTGATCGGCGCGACCGTGAACACCGTCGGCGCGCTCCGGGTGCGGGCCACGAAGGTCGGCGCCGACACCGCGCTGGCGCAGATCGTGAAGCTCGTGCAGGAGGCGCAGAACTCCAAGGCCCCCGGGCAGCGCCTCGCCGACCGAGCCGCGTTCTGGCTCGTCCTGGTCGCCCTCATCGGCGGCACCCTCACGTTCGTGGTGTGGTTGCTCGCCGGGGCGGCGGTGCCGATGGCGATCCTGTTCGCGATCACCGTCGTCGTCATCACCTGCCCCGACGCGCTGGGGCTCGCCACCCCGACCGCGATCATGGTCGGCACAGGCCTGGGCGCCAAGCGCGGGGTGCTGTTCAAGAACGCATCCGGGATCGAGACCGCAGCCCGCATCGACACCGTCGTGTTCGACAAGACCGGTACGCTCACCAAGGGCGAGCCCGAGGTCACCGACTACATCCCGGTCGGAGGGGACGACCTCGAGATGCTCGCCCTCGCCGTGGCCCTGGAGCGGGAGTCGGAGCATCCGCTGGCCAAAGCGATCGTGAACTACGCCGACGCCCGCGACATCCCCCGCCGCACCGCGACCGCGTTCCGCAACGTCACCGGGCAGGGCGCGATCGCCACCGTCGACGGACACCAAGTCGTCCTGGGCAACCCGCGACTGCTGACCGCAGAGGGCGTCGACATCACCGCCGTGCATGCTTCGCAGCAGGAGCTGGCAGGATCCGGGCGGACCGCGATCCTGTTCGCCGTCGACGGGAACGTCGCCGGGATCATCGCCCTAGCCGACGCAGCCCGCGACACCGCGAAGACCGCGATCGACGCCCTCCACGAGCAGGGCATCGAGGTGGCGATGCTCACGGGCGACAACAAGCCCACCGCCGAGCGCATCGCCTCGCTGCTGGGCATCGACACCGTGATCGCCGACGTGCTCCCCGAGGACAAGTCCGCCAAGATCGCCGAGCTCCAGGCATCCGGCAAGAAGGTCGCGATGGTCGGCGACGGCGTCAACGACGCCCCCGCCCTCGCCCAGGCGGACCTCGGCATCGCGATCGGCGCCGGCACCGACGTTGCCATCGAGACCGCAGACGTCGTCCTGATGCGCTCCGACCCGCTGGACGTGGCGATCGCGCTGAAGATCGGGAAGGGCACGCTGCGGAAGATGCGGCAGAACCTCGGCTGGGCCATCGGCTACAACGCCATCGCGCTGCCCATCGCCGCCGGCGTGTTCTACCCCGCGTTCGGGATCATGCTCACCCCCGAGATCGCCGCCATCAGCATGTCCGGCTCCAGCGTGATCGTCGCCGTCAACGCGCTCCTGCTCAAGCGGCTCCGGCTGCCCGCCCAGCAGGCCCCCGCGGCCCCGGCAGAGGCGAGCAGCCTCGCCCCGGCGTCGACGCCCGGCGGCGCCTCATGACCGGACGCGAGGCGCCGCGATGACTCCGCGGTCGGCAGAGCGCGGGACTCACCACCTCGATGCCGTGTACGACGCGGTGCTGTTCGACATGGACGGCGTGGTCACGAACACCGCCGCGATCCATGCCGCCGCGTGGAAGCAGCTGTTCGACGAGGTGCTGCGAGACCCGCGTGTGCAGGTGGACGACCCCGAGACGACCTTCGACCCGGTCGCCGACTACCGCCGCTATGTGGATGGGCGAACCCGCGAGGACGGGGTATCGGCGTACCTGACGGCCCGTGGGATCGCCCTGGACGCCGGAGATCCCGACGACCCACCAACGGCGTGGACGATCTCGGGGCTCGCGGCGCGCAAGAACGAGCTGTTCCTGGCGGAGCTGGGCACCCGCGGGCTGCGCGTCTATCCGGGCACCGTGGCGCTGCTGCATCGCCTGCGGGGCGCGGCCGTTCCGGTCGGGCTGGTCACCGCGAGCCGGAACGCGCACCAGATGCTCGCCGCCGCAGGACTGGCCGGCTGCTTCGACACCGTGGTGGACGGCCGGATCGCGCTCTCGCATCACCTGAAAGGCAAGCCGGATCCCGCCATGTTCGTCGAGGCAGCCCGGCGACTGGGTGTCGCTGCGGCCCGCACCGCGGTCGTCGAGGACTCGGTCGCCGGCGTGGCGGCCGGGAGGCGCGGAGGCTTCGGCTTCGTCGTCGGCATCGACCGCGCCGGAGCGCGGGAGCAGCTCGAGGCCGCGGGCGCCGACCTCGTCCTGGCCGATGTCGCCGAGCTCGACCTGGGCGTCTCCACCACGGATCCGTGGCAGCTGGTCTACGACGGCTTCGACCCCGCGCACGAAGGGCACCGGGAGGCGCTCACCGCGCTGGGCAACGGCTACCTGGCCACCCGGGGCGCCCGGCCCGAGCACCACGACGACGGCATCCACTATCCCGGCACCTACCTCGCCGGCGTGTACAACCGGCTGGCGAGCACCATCCACGGGCGCGAGCTCGAGGAGGAGCATCTCGTCAACACTCCCAACTGGCTTCCGGTGGACCTCCGCCTCGGAGACGGGCCGTGGCTGTCCACCGGCCAGGTCGTGACGCACAGCGAACGACGCGAGCTCGACCTGCGCCGCGGCATGGTCGTCCGCCGCGCGGTCCTCACCGGTCCGAACGGGGATCGACTCGACTTCGTGCAGACGACGTTCACCTCCCTGGACGAGCCTCACCTGGCCGTGCTGGAAACCACGCTCACCGCCCCCGACTGGAGCGGCACGGTCACCCTCCGCGCCGGGATCGACGCCGGGGTGCGCAACAGCAACGTGGCCGCGTATCTCGGATCGGACGCCACCCACCTCACGCAGCCGACGTTCCGCCAGGTCGGCGACACCACCCTCTGCGAGGTGTGGACCCGGCAGAGCCGGGTCCACATCGCCACCGCCGTCCGCTCGACCCTCACCGGAACCGACAGCGCGACCGATCACCGCATCGACACGCCATCGCAGCACGCCCGGGAGCTGCGCATCCCTCTGGAGCAGGGTCGACCGGTCACCCTCACCAAGACGGCCGCGATCTACACCTCCCACGATCGGGCCATCAGCGAGCCGGGTGGTGCCGCCCTGGCCCTGCTCACCGAACGCGGTGGCGACGTCGAGGCGCTGCGGGAACGTCACGCGGCGGCGTGGCGGCGACTCTGGGAACGCTTCGCGGTCACCCTGGACGCCGACACGCACAGCCGACTCATCCTGAACCTGCACGTCTTCCACCTGCTCCAGACCCTCTCGCCGCACACCGTCGAGCTCGACGCCGGGGTGCCCGCCCGCGGCCTGCACGGCGAGGGGTATCGGGGGCACGTCTTCTGGGACGAGGTGTTCGTCCTGCCCGTGATCGCTCTGCGCACGCCCGAGATCAGCCGGGCGCTGATCGACTACCGCTGGCGGCGACTGGACGCCGCCCGCGCCGCGGCGACCGCCGCCGGACTCCGCGGAGCCCTCTTCCCCTGGCAGAGCGGCAGCGACGGTCGCGAGGAGACGCCCGAGGCGCTCTACAACCCGCGCTCCGGTCGGTGGATGCCGGACAACTCCCACCGTCAACGCCACGTCGGCCTCGCCATCGCCTACAACGCCTGGCAGCACTACCAGGCCACCGGCGACCTCGAGTGGCTCGCCGAACGCGGCGGCGAGCTCATCATCGAGGTCGCCCGCCTGTTCGCCTCGC
The DNA here is from genome assembly GCF_053586795.1 of Microbacterium pollutisoli. NCBI lineage: Bacteria > Bacillati > Actinomycetota > Actinomycetes > Micrococcales > Microbacteriaceae > Microbacterium > Microbacterium pollutisoli. The sequence continues at coordinate 148,486 of NZ_JBNYWT010000003.1, read as the reverse complement.
TCGCCGAGCACGACACTGCCACCGACCGCTTCCACATCGCCGGGGTGATGGGACCCGACGAGTTCCACGACGGCGCCCCGGACGCTCCCGGCAGCGGCCTGCGCGACAACACGTACACCAACGTCCTCGCCTCGTGGGTCGCCACGCGAGCGGCCCGGACACTCGCCCTGCTCCACGGGCACCGCGGCGAGGGCCTCCGCGACCGGCTCCGCGTCACCGACGAGGAGATCGCGGGATGGGCCCGGCTCAGCACACGACTGGCGGTGGGGTTCCACCGCGACGGCATCCTCACCCAGTTCGACGGCTACGAGAGCCTGCAGGAGCTGGACTGGGACCACTACCGCGAAGAGTACGGGAACATCGGCCGGCTCGATCTCATCCTCGAGTCCGAGAACGACAGCACCAACCGGTACAAGCTCGCTAAGCAGCCCGACGTCGTCATGCTGGTCTACCTGCTCGGTCACGACGGGCTCCGGGCGCAACTCGCCACGCTCGGCTACCCGTTCTCCGAGCAGGACCTGACCCGCACGGTCGAGTACTACCTCGCGCGCACCGCCAACGGGTCGACGCTCAGCCGAGTCGTGAACGCCTCCGTCCTGGCCGGCATCGACCCGTCCCGCTCCTGGATCGCGTTCCGCGAGGCGCTGATCGCCGATCTCGACGACTCCCAGGGCGGCACCACCCGCGAAGGGATCCACCTCGGCGCGATGGCCGGCACCATCGACCTGCCCGTCCGCTCCTTCGCCGGCATGGCCCTCGGTGACGACGAGCTCGTCTTCGCCCCCCGACTGCCGCCGAACCTCACCCGGGTCGGGTTCCAGATCCGATACCGCGGCCACCTCGTCGACGTGATGCTCCGTGACCGCAGCCTGGAGCTTCGCGTGCACGCCGGCTCAGCACCCGCGATCCACGTGCGCGTCGGCGCGGTCGCCGTGCCGCTCTCGGCCGGACAGACCAAGACGTTCGCGATCGGCCCGGGCACCTCGGCCCGCGACGCGACCAACCGCGAAGGAGGCCTCGACTGATGAGCACGCATCGGAGCCGGTATCGGCGCATCGCCACCATCCTCGAGCATCACGGACTCGGGCTCGGCCTCGGGCTGCTCGGGCTGGAGAAGTGGATTCCCTTCAACAAAGGCGTTCTCGGGCATGCGCGCCGGGACGAGCCCTACACCAGTCCGGAACACCTCCGACTCGCCCTCGAGGAGCTCGGACCGACCTTCATCAAACTCGGCCAGCTGCTGTCCACCCGCAACGACCTGCTGCCCGCCGCTTACCTCGCCGAGTTGGTCAAGCTTCAGGACGCCGCGCCGCCCGAGGCCTGGGAGCCGATGAAGGCGGTGATCCGCGAGGAGCTCGGCGCGGACCCCGAACAGCTCTTCGCACAGTTCGACCCGCAACCGCTGGCCGCCGCGTCGATCGGGCAGGCGTACGCCGCGACCCTTCACGACGGCACCGAGGTCGTCGTGAAGGTCCGCCGACCAGGCGCGGTGGCCCAGATCCACGAAGACCTGGAGATCCTGCAGAACCTCGCCGAGCGCGCCGACAAGCGGTGGGATGCCGCCCGCCAATACAACCTGCCGGGCATCATCGAGGAGTTCTCCCGCACGCTGCGCGCCGAGCTCGACTATCTGCAGGAGGGCCGGAACGCGGAGCGGTTCGCCGCCGACTTCGCCGACTCACCCGACGTCGCCGTCCCCCAGGTGTTCTGGGAGACGACCACGTCACGTGTGCTGACCCTGGAACGGATGCACGGCATCCGAGTCGACGACCTGCCCGCCCTGGACGCGGCCGGCATCGACCGGAACCAGCTGGCCAGGCGAGGCGCAGACCTCATCCTCACCATGGTGTTCGAGAACCGCTTCTTCCACGCCGACCCGCACCCAGGCAACCTGTTCATCCACGCCGACGGATCCATCGCTCTCATCGACTTCGGCATGGTCGGCCAACTCGACGAAGAGGTCACCGAACAGCTCTCCGACGTGCTGCTCGCCTTCACCCGCGGAGACTCCAACGCGCTCGCCACCGCCCTGCTCGCGCTCTCGATCACCAAGAACACCTCCGACCGCGGCGAGCTAGGCCGCTCCCTGGACGTCTTCGTGTCGCGGTATCTCGGACGCCCCCTGTCCGACATTAACCTCAGCCACCTGCTCGGAGAGCTGCTCGCCCTGCTGCGACACCACCACCTCCAGCTGCCGCAGCAGATCGCTCTGCTGTTCAAGGTCCTGATGATGGGCGAGGCACTGGCGGCACGGCTCGACCCCGAGTTCGAGATGCTGCAGGCGCTCACCCCCTTCTCGGAGCGGATCGTGCAGCGACAGTTCTCCCTCCCCGCCCTGGCGAAACGCTGGGCACAGGCATCCGCGGATGCCGGAGCACTGCTGCTCGAGCTGCCCGGAACACTCAAGCAGCTCCGGCGGGTGCTGGAGAACGGCGGCCTCGAGGTGCACATGCGCGCGGCCGAACTGGAACCGCTCGTGGGACGGGCTGAACGGATCGGCAATCGCCTGATCGCCGGCATGATCACCGCCGCCCTGATCAACGGCATCGGCGAACTCGTCAGCGGGAACACGAGATGGCGCTCGCGGGAAGGCGTCATGATCGGCGCCGGCGCGAGCGTGGTCACCGCACTCGGCGGCTACCTGCTCTGGACCACGCGGCGACGGCGATGACCGCCGCGGCTCCCATCCCTCATCAGAAAGGCACGCACATGAACACCATTCGAGTCGGCGTCAACGGCTACGGCGTCATCGGCAAGCGCGTCGCCGACGCGGTCCGGCTGCAGTCGGACATGGACCTGGTCGGCGTCGCGGACATCGCCACCGACTGGCGGATCAAGTCCGCAGCGAACCGCCTGCCCGTGTTCGCCTCCACCATCGAGGCGCAGCAGGCCATGCGGGCCGCCGACGTGCCCGCACAGGGAGTGCTCGACGACCTTATCGCGCAGTGCGACGTCGTCGTCGACACCACCCCCAAGCATGTGGCAGCGGGAAACCTGGAGCGCTACCGCGCCCTCAGCGTCAAGGCAGTGCTCCAAGGCGGCGAGTCCCACTCCACCACCGGCCACTCCTTCGTCGCCCAAGCCAACTACGCCAGCGCCATCGGCAGGGACAGCACCCGGGTGGTCTCCTGCAACACCACCAGCATCGTGCGAATCCTCGGCGCGCTGGATGCGGCCGGACTCCTGCTGCGCGCCCGTGGGGTGCTCATCCGCCGCGCCACCGACCCGTGGGAATCGCACCTCGGCGGGATCATGAACACGATGGTCCCAGAACCGACCATCCCCTCTCATCAGGGCCCCGACGCACAGACGGTGCTCCCCGGACTCGATGTCGTCACCATCGCCGCCAAAGGCGCCCACACGCAGACCCACAGCCACTACTGGACGCTACAACTGACCCGGGAGGCGACCCGCGACGAGGTGCTGGACGCCCTGCGCGCCGCGCCCCGCATCGCGTTCATCCGGATGTCCGATGGCCTGGTCGCCCTCAACTCCACCGTCGAGCTGATGCGCGATCTCGGCCGCCCCCGGGGAGACATGTGGGAGGTCGCCGTGTGGGAGGACCTGGTCACAGTGAACGGCAGCGAGGCCTACCTCGCCTACCAGGTCTACAACGAGGCCATCGTCGTGCCCGAGACGATCGACGCGATCCGCGCGCTGACGGGCACCGTCCCCGACGCCGCGACCTCGATCCGCCTCACCGACGAGAGCCTCGGCATGCGCCAGGACTTCCTCACACCGGCGGAGGAGCCCGACCATGACCGGTGACCACCAACCGCCCGCCGACCATCCCGGCGAAGGCGACCCGCGGCGACGGATGCCTGTGACGGCGTGGCTGATCATCGGGATCTCCGTGCTCGGGATCGCGATCTACCTGTTCATCGACCACCTTCCCCACGTCGTCGCAGTGCTGCCCTACGTCGCGATCATCGGCATTGCCGCCATGCACCTGTTCGGCCACCGCCACCACACCGGCGCCCACGACTCGAATCATCGACGCCACGGGGGCGACAGCGGGACCGACACGCGAGAGTCGTCGTGAACACCGTCGTCCGCCCCCTCGCGGACGCCAGCCGGCACGGGCACCCCCGACCGCTGCGGATGCTGTGGGTCACGCTCGCGTGGGGGTCGTGCTTCGTCGCTATCACCGTCGGCCTGCAAGACGCCCCGCCGCTGTGGCTCGCGGCACTGAGAGCCCTCATCGCCGGGGTCGCGCTCGCAACCGTCGCGGGCATCCAGCGGGCACCTCTTCCCCGCGACCCGAAGACATGGGCACTGATCGGCTGCCTCGGACTGGTGAACATCGCCCTGGCATTCGCGACGATGTTCGTCGCCGCGACCGGACTGTCGACCGGGATCGCCTCGGTGCTGGCCAACGCGCAGCCGATCCTGATCCTGCTGCCCGCGTGGTGGCTCTACCGCGAGCGTCCCACCCCCGCCGCGATCGCCGCGATCGGCCTGGGCTTCACCGGCCTACTCATCATCGTCCTTCCCTCCGGGCTCGGCACCGGAGCGTGGCTCTCACTGACTTCCGCCGCCGCGATCACCGCCGGCACCCTCATCGGCCGGATCGTGCACGCAGACGTCCGAATCGTGGCGGCAGCTCAGCTGCTCATCGGAGGTGCGATCCTCGCCGGCACCGCAGCCGTCACAGAAGGGCCGCCCACGATCGACTGGAACATCCGGTTCATCCTCACCCTGCTGTTCCTATCACTGGTCGGCACCGCCGCCACCACGGTCGCCTGGTTCACCGAGATCGGACGTGCCCGGCTCGACCTCCTCGCCGCGTGGACGCTGCTCGTGCCGGTCTTCGGGATCCTGCTGTCGCTGCTGATCCTGCGCGAGGACCCGGGCCTGTGGGGCTGGATCGGGACCGTGATCGTGCTGATCGCAATGGCGTTGCTCGCCATCGGATCCAGGCGCTCAGAGCCCTCGGCCGTCACGGCAACCGGCAATCGTGCCCCACGAGCCTCCGCCGATCATGCGACGTCCGACCCGGACGGCCTCCCTGACGAAAACCACGGCCCGCGCTCCCGGCCGGAAAGGAAACAACGATGAACCCGTCGCCCGCCCCACGCCCCCGCTTCCTCCTAACTCGGCGAGGGTTCCTCGGCGTCAGCATTGGCGCCGTCGCGACGGTCGCGCTGGCATCCTGCGCGCCGGCGGCGAACTGGGTGCAGCCCGACGGCGCCCAGGTCCAAGGCGCCGAGCGGCGCCGCGGCGGCACCGGGAAGGTCACCACCGCGACCCTCACCGCCGCCCCGACCGTGCTGGACCTAGCCGGGGCGACCGCGCCGACCTGGGCGTTCGGGTCTGTTCCGGCGCCCGTGATCCGTCTCGGCGCCGGAGACACTCTGAAGGCCACCGTCCGGAACCAGCTCGAGGCGGACACCTCCGTGCACTGGCACGGGCTCGCGCTGCGCAACGACATGGACGGCGTCCCGCCGGTCACCCAGCAGCCCATCAAGGCCGGGGCCAGTTTCGACTACGAGTTCATCGCGCCCGATCCCGGCACCTACTGGTTCCACCCCCACGTCGGGGTGCAGCTGGACCGTGGCCTGTACGGGGCGCTGATCGTCGAGGACCCCGCCGAGCCCGGCGGGTACGAGGACGAGTGGGTCATCATCCTCGACGACTGGCTCGACGGCGTCACCGCCACCCCCGACGACGTCCTTGACGAGCTGTCCGCCGGGATGGGCGACATGGGCGGGATGGGCGACATGTTCATGCGGATGGGCAACACCCTCATGGGCGCCACCTCCGACCTGCTCGGCGGCGACGCCGGCGACGTCTACTATCCCCTCTACCTCGTCAACGGGAAGCCCCCCGCCGACCCGACCCAGTTCACCGGGCGGGCCGGCGAGAAGGTGCGGCTGCGGATCATCAACGCCGGCAGCGACACCGCGTTCCGCCTCGCCATCGGCGGTCACCCGCTCACCATCACCCATACCGACGGATTCCCCGTGGAACCGGTCGAAGTCGACAGCATCCTCATCGGTATGGGCGAACGCTACGACGCGATCATTACCCTGGATGACGGCGCGTTCCCCCTCATCGCTCAGGCCGAGGGCAAACGCGATCGCGGTTTCGCCGTCATCCGCACCGGCAGCGCCGCGGCAGCACCGACGGCCGATGTGAGCATCCCGGAGCTCACTAGCAGCCGGATCGGGACCGCACAGCTGCTGACGTCAGATAGCAGCGTTGCGCTGTCCTCACGGCAGCCTGATCGGACCGTGGCGATCACTCTCACCGGAGGTATGGCCGAATACGACTGGGGCATCGACGGGCGACGGTTCGATATGAATCAGCCCCTCGACGGCGCGCACGAGATCCGCGAAGGCGAACGCGTCCGGTTCACGATCACTAATGACACCGAGATGTGGCACCCATTCCATCTACACGGCCACACCTACCAGCATGAAGGTGGCGGCCCGCGGAAAGACACGTCGATCATCCTGCCCAAGCAGACCCTCACCGTCGACTTCGACGCTGACAACCCAGGTCTCTGGGTCGCCCACTGCCACAACATCTACCACGCCGAAACCGGCATGACCACTGTCATCGGCTATCGGGCGTGACCACGGCGCAACCTTCCGGAGGCCACGGAACTGGTCGTGTCGATGAACGCGTGACGGCGCCATTGATCGGACGGGATGCGGTCCCACCCCTGCGGGATCGTGACGATACCAGCCGCGGCTACGTTATTGGCCGGCCGGCCGGTCCGCCGTTGTCGGCGGTGGAAAGCGTGCGCGCCGAACGCATCCACCGCGCCGTGTTTGGGCACGCCAAGATCGTCCACGTCCTCGAGGGCGCCGCACGCATTGAGACAGCCACAGGCATCCACGAGTTGACACCGGGCTACGCGATGGCTCTCGGGGCCGGCATGTGGTGCTCAGTGCGCCCAGACCCGACTGTGCGGCTATGGACGCTCTACTTCGACGAGTCCTTCCTCCGCTCCCACATGCGATGGGTGCTCGCCGACACCACGCGCGTCCGTCCGGGCGTGCATCCTGACGCCTGGGACGGCTCGGCACTCGTGCTGCAGCCTGGCGTGGACATCCTGCACCGCATCGAACCGCTGTGGCGCCAGATCAGCCTCGTGAACGAGACCGCGCCACCGGAGGTCGCGACCACCCGACTGATCTCTCTGTTCTCCCGCGCCGTCGAGATTGCCCTACCGACGCTGCTCGCCGACGACGGCGCCGTGCCCGAGAGGTTCGTCCTCCCGGTGCGCGGCCGGCTCGCGCAGCCGCCAATCGCTCGCCCCGTGCGCCGCTCGGTCGTCCTGCTGCGCTCGCGCATGACCGAGCCGTGGACGGTCGGCAGGCTCGCCGCGGAGGTGGCCGTCTCCCGCGCCCATCTCACACGCGCTTTCACCCAGCAGGTCGGTGTCGCCCCCCCATGCGGTTCCTCATCGAGACCCGCCTGACGGAGTTCACGCGACTGATCGAGGAAACCGACCTGCCGATCGCCGATGCATCCCGGCAAGTCGGATGGAACGACGCGCGAGCCGCCTGATCACGCGGTCGGCCGCTCCCGAGGCGGCCTGTCGACGAAGATCCACCAGCTCGTCGACGGCAACGGGCTCCCGCTGGTCGCGCTGCTGACAGCAGGCCAGGCCGGGGACTCGCCGATGTTCCTGCCGCTGATGGGACACCTGCGTGTCGCCCGTCCCGTCGGCCGGCCCCGCACTCGTCCGGACGCGGTCCGGGGTGACAAGGCGTACTCATCCCGCGCGATCCGCGGGCATCTACGCGCCCGCGGGATCAAGGCCGTGATCCCCGAGCCGTCCGACCAGCAAGGCCACCGCAAGCGCCGCGGCTCACGCGGCGGACGCCCCGTCTGCCTCGACGCCGCCGACTACAAGGGCCGCAACGTCATCGAGCGCCGCTACTGCCACATCAAGCAATGGCGAGGACTCGCCACCCGCTACGACAAACTCGCGATCACCTACCGGGCCGCTGTCATCCTCAACGCCGTCATCGCCTGGACCCGGCAATTGTCAGACATGCCCTAGCCGCGGGGCGATTGAGTAAGTACATAGCATCCGGTGTTAACGTTGCCGCGAGCGGGAGGACCGGGCATGCACGTCGCACTTCACAACGTTCGCACGCGGCTTTCGCTGCGCGCGCTGGTACTGTTCGGCGCCACGGTGACCCTGATCATCGTCGGCTTGCTCGCACTGCATACGTTCACCGCGGAGTCTGCAACGCACACAGTTGTCGGTGCTACAAGCCCTGTACCTGACACCAATCCCATCGTGGTCACCACTGGGTCCGACGAAGCTCAGATCGCATGCGATGCGCCGTGCGAGTCCAGTGCTGCGAAGTGGCCAGCTCACGATGACCTGCTGATGGCGTGCGTCCTGGCCGTGCTCGCCGGATTCCTCCTGCTCGCGCTTCCCAGGCCGGTACTTCGCCGCATCCCGGTCGTTCACGATCTCCACCCGCGGTCCAGGGACTTCGGCACTCCACATATGCCAGAAGCCCCGTCGCTCGTCGTGCTTTCGATCAGCCGCACCTGAACCCCGCGCGCAACGAACAGTCTGCCGACTCGTACCCCTCAACGGTTCGGACGAGCGGTAACTGGCGTCCCCTATCCCGGCGCTGACACATTCCCAAGCCCATCTCGGGCGCCTAGCAAGCGAGGCGACACGACAGCACTCGCACCCGGGCTTGCCTCCGAGGTGCCCGCGATCACTCCGTGAACGTGATCGATGAGCGAGTCCGCGTCGCCCTCACGCGCCCCGGCACCACCGCTGTTGTGCGCACGCACCCCGCACTCAACCACTCAGAATTCCAAAGGACGAACCGACTCGTATGAATGACCGAAAAGGCCTTCTCAAGAACTTCACCTTCTTCGTCGCCATCGGGACTGTGACCGCCATCCTTCTCGCCATCGGAAGCTACCTCCTGCTGGGAGCACTTCTCTGATGTCACCACTGACGCTGCGTGAGCGACTCGACCGGCGTGACCGGTTCGCCGCCGATCCGCCGCAGGCGAGACCATCGCCCAGATGGGTGCGCAACGGGCGGGCCGATCGTCGACCCCCACATCTTCAAACGGACACACGCTTCCCAGGTGCTCGCCGGCGCGCACGCGAATGGTGGGCGATACCGGTCGCGGTGTCTGGTGGTGTCCTCAACGCCGCAGCCTTTCCCGGACTGGGCTGGTGGCCACTGATCCTCATTGGCACTCCACTCCTTCTCGCTCCCCTCATCGCCGCGCGGTTTCGGATCGCGGTGCTCTCCGCGGTGGTCGGAGCGGCCGCTTTCTGGGGAACCCACACGTACTGGCTGACGGTGTACCTCGGCGCGGCGCCGTGGTTGGGGCTTGCAGGGCTGCAAACCGTGTTCATGGCAACAGCCGGGGTCATGATGGCGTTCACGTGGCGGTCGGCGGAGCAGACGATACCGGGCGCAGTGGCACGGTTGGCCGTGATCCCTATCACCATCGGCGCTCTCTGGACGGTCCGCGAGATGGTCACCGGGGCCTGGCCATACGGCGGGTTCGCATGGGGAGACCTCGCCTACTCGCAGGCCGACAGCCCGCTGGGAGAGCTCGCCGCGTGGACCGGGTTGGACGGGCTGACGTTCCTCCTGGCAGGGATCAGCGCCCTCACCGTCCAGGCCATCCGCGACCGGCGGCACCTTCCACGCAGCCTCCTTGCTCTCCCCGCCGCGGTGCTGGCAGCACTCGTCGCCGTGCCTGCGTTTCCCATCGAGGTCATCGGGACGATGCGCATCGGAGCGGCGCAAGGGAATTCGGAAGCCGGGTTGCTCGCCCGGAACCAGCCGGGCAGGATCCTCCAGGATCACCTTGCTGCGACCACCCCGCTACGGGGGCAGGACCTGGACCTTCTGGTGTGGCCAGAGAACGCGGCGGACATCGATCCGCTGCGGAACCGGGACGTCGCGAATATTCTCGACCAGCTCGCGGCGCAGGTGGATGCGCCGGTCCTCGTCGGCACGATCACCGCCGACGGTGATCGGACGTTCAACAGCGCGCTGCTCTGGGAGCAAGGTGAGGGTGCAACCGCCCAGTACGACAAGAAGCACCCGGTGCCGTTCGCGGAGTACCTTCCGGACCGGGACTTCTGGTATCCGCTGGCCCCGGACTTGTTCTCGCTGGTCCCTCGCGACCTTTCCATCGGCGCTCGTTCGAATGTCCTGGACATCGGCGATGTTCCCGCGGGAGTCGCGATCTGTTTCGACATCGTCGACGATGCGTTGATCCGGGAGATGGTCGATGGTGGCGCCCAACTGATTCTCGCGCCGACGAACAATGCCGACTTCGGTCGGACCGACCAGAGCGCTCAGCAGCTTGCGATCGCCCGGATGCGAGCGATCGAGAGCGGCCGCAGCGTGGTGAATGCGTCCACGGTGGGGGTTTCTGCGATGATCGGCCCCGACGGCGCTGTGATCAACCAGCTCACTCCGTTCGCTCCCGGCGCCATGATCGCTGAGGTGCCCCTGAGTTCGACGATCACCCCGGCCATGGCGTGGGCAACGCCCCTCTCCTGGGTAATCGCGCTCCTCGGTGTCGGAGGCGCAATCACGCTGGGTCATGTCCGGAGAATGATCACCGGGGGGACCTCTTCGGGTTCCCAACCCCGGGGGCCGGGCTCACTCCGCTCCGACCCGCATGACGATCACGCTGGGCCCAACTAAATGAATCGTCAGCTATCACTGTATAGTCACTATATGCTGACTATTGCTTCACGTCTGGACGTGATGAACCGTCTTGGCCGTGCGATGGCCGATCCCACGCGGTCGCGCATCCTGCTGAGCCTGCTCGACGGCCCGGGCTACCCCGCAGAGCTTTCGCGCGATCTACAGCTCACTCGCACGAACGTCTCCAACCACCTCTCGTGTCTGCGCGGGTGCGGGTTAGTTGTCGCCACCCCCGAAGGCCGCCGTACCCGGTACGAGATTGCCGACCCGCACCTGGCTCGTGGGTTGGCGCAGCTGCTGGAGTCGGTGGTCGCGGTCGACGAGGGTGCGCCCTGCGTGGACGACGGCTGCACCTGCTGCGCGTAAGAGCCACTGCCTCCCGCGCACTGAACGCCAGCCAACAACGCTGGACTTCGTCGCGCGGCAATCGCGCGTGAACCGGTGACTGCACAATCCGAAGGAAAGACTGATGAGCGAAGAGTGCTGCGGAACAGACGAGCCGCGCAAGACAACCCCGCCCCGGCGGGTCGAGTCGCCGCACGCCCCTGTTGAGGGCGACGCGTGCTGCGGTCCTGCCGTTAGCACGGCCGAGCACGGCGAGGACCACGAGGACAACGACGTGCGCCCGCCGTGGTGGCGTGACGTGGCGTTGCTTCCTGCCGCGCTGTCCGGGGTGTTCCTGCTGATCGGGTTCGGATTCGAGTGGATCGGTGCCGGGGTCCCTGCGCTGGTCTTCCAGTGGGTTTCGCTCCTTGCCGGTGCGTACACGTTCGCCCCCGGGGCGGTCCGCCGGCTGCTGCGCGGCCGGCTGGGCGTGGGGCTGCTGATGACAATCGCTGCCATCGGAGCAGTGTTGCTCGGACACGTCGGTGAGGCGGCGACTCTCGCGTTCCTGTTCTCACTGGCAGAAGCGCTGGAAGACCGCGCCATGGACCGGGCAAGAGAAGGCCTGCGTGCGCTCCTGTCGCTGATCCCCGACACCGTCCGCGTCTCCCGACTCGCTGGCGACGTCACAGTCCCGGCTGCCGATGTACAGCAACTCGACATCCTCGTCGTCGGGGCAGGCGAGCGTGTGGCCACCGACGGCATCGTCGTCGAAGGGCGCTCGAGTGTGGACACGTCCGCGATCACGGGAGAATCCATACCGGTCGAAGTCGGCCCTGGGGACCCTGTCGCCGCCGGATCGATCAACGGCTCCGCGACGCTGCGTATCGAGGCGACCGCTGCCGGGACCGACAACTCTCTGACGCAGATCGTGTCGCTCGTCGAACAGGCCCACTCGCGAAAGGGTGAGCGGGCGCGCCTGGCCGATCGCATCGCGAAGCCCCTGGTGCCGGCAGTCCTCGTCGCCGCAGCCCTTGTCGCACTGTTCGGCTTCGTGGTCGGAGACCCGTCGACGTGGATCGAGCGAGCCCTCGTCGTGCTCGTCGCCGCCTCGCCCTGCGCGCTGGCGATCGCAGTCCCGGTGACCGTCATCAGCGCGATCGGATCAGCATCGAAGTTCGGTGTGGTCATCAAGTCGGGCGAAGCGTTCGAACAACTCGGCACGATTCGCACCGTGGCACTCGACAAGACTGGCACGCTGACACGCAATGAACCCGCCGTCGTCGACACCCGGACCGTCGCCGGTGTGACCTCGGAGCAGGTCCTGACGTGGGCGGCTGCCCTGGAGGCGACCAGCACGCACCCGCTCGCGGCTGCCATCGCCGCGTCCGCGCCGAAGAACACGCCGGCGGCCGACGTGTCAGAAATTGCGGGATCCGGAATCGAAGGCACGGTCGAAGGGCGCGCCATCAAGGTCGGCAGCGACCGCTGGCTGGACGCGGGCGAGCTTCGCGGCGACGCAGAGGAGCTGGCCGCAGCCGGGATGACGGTCGTCATCGTCGAAGCTGACGGACGTGTGGCGGGTATTATCGGCGTCCGCGACGAGCTTCGCCCCGAGGCGGCCGAGACCGTCAGGATGCTCACCGCGCAGGGCATCGACGTCGTTATGCTCACCGGTGACAACGAACGCACCGCGCACGCCATCGCTCGTGAGGCTGGCATCACCGAGGTCCGCGCGCAGCAGCTGCCTGGCGACAAGGCCGCCGAGATCGACGCGCTGGCCGCCCGCAACCCGACCGCGATGGTCGGTGACGGCATCAACGATGCGCCCGCCCTCGCAACAGCGACCGTCGGCATCGCCATGGGGGTGAAAGGCTCGGCCGCCGCAGTCGAATCCGCCAGCGTCGCATTCACCGGACACGATCTGCGCCTGCTCGCCGGGGCTCTCGCGCACGCCCGCCACGGCCGCCGCATCATGACCGTCAACATCGCGCTTGCCCTGGCCATCATCGTCGCACTGTTCCCGCTTGCCCTGTTCGGCGTCCTGGGCCTGGCAGGCGTGGTCCTCGTGCACGAGGTCGCCGAAGTGGTCGTGATCCTCAACGGCATCCGCGCAGCACGGCGACCGCTCCTACTGAAGCAGCTGGCACACACCGCACCGACACAGTCGGAGACGCTGCGCATCTGAACTCGTCAGCTGCTGGCCCCGAAATCCTCCCCCGTCCCCCGAACCGGAGATCTCCATGAAGACCCCCGTCAAAGCGACCATCATTGCCGGCGGACTCGTCGTCGTCTTGCTTGTCGTGGTGCTGATCCTTGCGAGGATGAACAACCCCGAAGCTCCCTCGCCTGCAGAAACCGAAGGGGCGCTGCCAGGTACCCGCGCGAACTCACACGTGATCGATAACGCGGGCCCCGAGGCCCCCACGCTGGTGGAGTTCCTTGACTTCGAATGCGAGGTCTGCGGGGCGTTCTACCCCGTGATCGAGCAGGTCCGGAAGGACTACGACGGCGAAATCAACTACGTCCTCCGGCACTTCCCTCTGCCCGGCCACCACAACTCCATGAACGCCGCTCTCGCAGCCGAAGCCGCCGCGCAGCAGGGCCAGCTGGAGGCCATGTACCACCGCCTGTTCGAGACTCAATCACAGTGGGGCGAACAGCAGGTATCCCTCGCAGCACTATTCCGGGACTTCGCCGTGGAGCTCGGCCTCGACATGGCGCAGTACGACGCCGCAATCGCTGACCCCGCAACGCAGGCGCGCGTGGAGGAGGATTTCAACGACGGCCGCGTAATGAATGTCACTGGCACGCCCACCTTCTTCCTGGACGGAGAGAGGTTGGAGCTCACGCAGCTGTCAGATCTGACCGACGCCATCGACGCCGCGATCGAGCGATAGTTGCGCGATCGCGACGCGAGGATTCGCGGCTCGAGGAGTCGCGAGCCGGCGGGTGTCTCCGCCGTCGCCCACCGGCACTCAACGCCGACTCGAGCCGCCGCCCGAGGGAGCACCCACACGTCGGCCTCGGTACGCGCCGTATGGAGCTAGCGCGGACCTTGACCGAGTGCCGCGGTGTGCCGCGCTGCGAAAGCGGTCACAGCCTGCGCGAGTCCAGGGTCTTCGCCCCGCGCAAGCCCCGCATATTCGATGCTCACGGTCGCGTCGCCGGGTACCGCTCTGACCCAGATCCGCCGTCGCGGTACGAACAGTGCGGCCATCAGCCCGAGCATGGCGGTGATGCTGAATATGAGGACCCAGGTCGTCCCGGCGTCACGATGGATGGACAGGGAGACGAACCTCTTGACGGACCCGTCGTAGTCGGCCGCGCCCGCGGGGGCCTCGTTCTCGAAGGTGATGGTGCCTAACCCGTCCGGGAGCTCCGCTGACTGTCCCGGCATCAGTTCGATGGACGGCACCTCCGTGTCCCGACCGGTCAGCTTCGTCATCCCGGATGTGTCCAGCGCGTAGACCGAGCGTGGGGTGCCATCGTTGATTCCCAGGTCACCGGTGTACACGTCAAGTGTGAGGACGGGGTACTCCAAGTCGCCGTAGACGGACGTCATCGCGCCGCTCGGCAGGGCCTGACCGGTCGGGTAGAAGAATCCCACCAGCCCCAGCTGTTGGGGCATGCCGTCGGGGATCTTCACCACACCCAGCGATGTCATGAAGCTGTCTTGTGGGAGAAACGGGACCGGCTCGGAGTACACGATTTCGCCGTCCTCGTCCTTGATGGTGAGGGTGGGAGCGTAGCCGTTGCCCATGAGGTAGATCCGGTCCCCGCCCATCTCGATGGGATGGTTCACGCGCACCTCGGAGGGGGCCGGGTCCTCGCCCGGGAAGCGGGTGGTGAGGTGCGCCACGAAGTCACCGGCCTGTCCGGCACCGGCCTGCCCGGGCGGGACGTACGAGACTGTGAACCTTTCGAGGTCGAGCGAGTAGGGGACGAGCGCCTCCGTGTCAACGAACCGTCCCGGGTTGAACGAGGTGTGGTCCAGGAGGGTGTTCGTGAAGGTCCGCCCCTCGATGATGACGGCCTGACCGGTGTAGGTGAATCCGCCACCGATGCCGACCGCCAGGAGGACGCCCAGCAGCGATACGTGGAAGACGAGGTTGCCGGATTCGCGCAGGTAGCCGCGTTCAGCTGACACGGACACTGTCGTGCCTGTGTCGTAGCGCTCAACACGGTAGCCGCCTTTTCGTAGCTGGTCGTGTGCGACCTGGATCACGGATTCGGCGGCCTCAGGCTCGTCCGTGCCCGCGGGTGCGGGGATTTCCTCGCGGTGGTACGCGCCCAACCGCTGCAGTCGCATGGGTGTGCGTGGCGGGCGGGCTCGCAGCGCCTTGTAATGGTGTTTTGTGCGAGGAAGCACGCACCCGATCAGTGAGATGAACAGCAGCAGGTAGATCGCGGAGAACCACGGGGAGGTGTACACGTCGAACATGCCGAAGCTGTCCAGGGTGCCGGCCAGTTCCGGGTTGTCGTCGTAGTACTGGGTGACGCCGTTGGGGTCGGCGCTGCGTTGGGGAACAAGGGACCCCGGGATGGCTGCGACGGCCAGCAGGAGCAGCAGCACCAGGGCGGTGCGCATCGACGTCAGTTGACGCCACCCCCAGCGCACCCATCCGCTGACGCCGAGACCGACAGCAATATCGCCGTCGGGTCCGGGGGCCGGCGGGAGGTCGCGCGTACGAGGGCTGTCCGCGTAGTCGGATGGTCGCAGCGGGTCGCCGCTCTCAGCCGACACGGGAGCGTTAGATGGGGAGCGGGACACTTTGGAACACCCCCTGCAGTTGCGACATGAGAGCTGTCCAGGCGCCGCTGACCATCAGGATGCCGAGGATGATCAGCATCGCGCCACCGACCACGTTGACGGTGCGGATGTGGCGGCGCAGCAACGCGACGGAGCGGGTGGCCCACCCGAATCCGAGGGACAGGAGGATGAACGGGATGCCCAGCCCCAGGGAGTAGGCCAGGCCCAGCACGGCGCCGCGTCCTGCGGAGGCGGAGTCGAACGACATCCCCAGGATGACGGCAAGCGTCGGGCCGATGCACGGTGTCCACCCGATGCCCAGCGCGACGCCAAGGAGCGGGGCGCCGGCCAGGCCGATGTTGCTGCGCACCCGTGGACGTGTGGTGCGCTGTGCGAAGGACAGCACACCCAGGAACACCAGCCCGAGCGTGATGATCACGACGCCGAGGATGCGGGTGATGAGGTCCCCGTATTGGACGAGGAACCGGCCCGCCGCGCCGCCTAGTACGGCCACGCTCATGAACACCAGCGTGAACCCCGCGATGAACAAGAGCACTCCGCCGAGCAGCCGTGCACGGCTAGGTGCCACGGGAGCACCCGGCCCTTTGGCTGGGGCGGCGTCGCTTCCCGCCGAGCGGCCGCCACCGACGGCATGGGCGTGGGCTGCCGGGACGGCGGGGCGGGCGACAGCGCCGCCGATGAAGCCGAGGTAGCCGGGCACCAACGGCAGAACGCAGGGAGACAGGAAGGAGATGAGCCCCGCCGCCACAGCGATCAGGCTCGCCAGCCAGAGCGAGCCGTCTCCGACGATCGTCGCGATGTTCATTTCTCCTCCAGCACGTCACGGACCAGAGAGTTGAGGACGGACGAGTCCGGAAGCTGCCCGATGATCCGCGAAGCGACCCGCCCGTCCCGGTCCAGGACCAGCGTCACTGGAACCGCGTTGAGAGGGGTCTGTTCCGCGAACGCGAGCTTGATCGAGCCATCGACCACAGTCAGCACGCTGGGGTAGGAGACGCCGTATGTCTCGGCGAACGCGATTGACGCCGCCGCCCCGTCGTACAGGTTCACGCCTAGGAAAGAGACGTCGTCGTCCGCGAACGCCTGATAGGTCGCCTCAAGCTCGGGGGCCTCCACTCGACACGGTGCGCAGGCCGCGTACCAGAAGTTCACAACGAGCACTCGACCGCGGTAGTCGTCGCTGGTGGTCTTCTTGCCCGAGTCCAATGTCCCCGCGAATTCGACCGGCGCTGTCCTGTCGGCTGGGGGAATCTCCACGACGCGGAAGTCACCCGCGATGTACCCCTTGTTGTCGCCCGCACGGTACTGATCCACGAGCGAGGAGTCGGGCGCGCAGCCGGCGACCACGACGGCGAGGCCGATCAGCCCGGCGATGAACCCTGCCATCCTGTACCGCCGCAGGGTGGGGGCGTCCTGGAGGCGCTTCATGATGACGGGCTTCCGCTCGTGGGGCGGGCGGCGGCGCGCTCGTTGGGACGCGGTCGCACCCGCCGGCGCGCCGAGATGATGGTTTCCATTGCAAGCTCCAAGAGGCATGAGCCTCAGGTCAGGTCGGTGAAGGGGGTGCGGATCGGCACGGGGACATTCGCCTTCTCAACGCGACGGGTCATTATTCGGGTGGTGCCGACTGGGCGTCCCGGGGCAACGTGACGATCCCGCTCGCATCGACGATGAGGATGTCCCCATCGTTGGTGATGGCGATCGCTTCCGGTCCGTCTCCCGCCGCACCCACTTGCGTCCACTCATCAGAACCGGCGGCGGTCACCCACACGGTGAGATCGGTCGCCACGCCGACTATCCGCTCCCGGTCGGGAGAGGAGTTCAGCAATGCAATCAATGGCGGCGTCCCCGGCCATGCACCGAAAGTCGCCCCCGCGTCGGCGCTGGTCAGCAGCCCGTCGGTGGTGGAGGCGATGAGGCGGTTCTCCGAGTCAACGGTGAGGTTGAACGCTTCGACGGACGCGCCGGTGGGAACCCAGGATGCGCCCGCATCGGGACTGTGCAACAGTTCGGCGCTGTCAGTTGACAGTCCGAACACGGTGCCGTCGGGTGCGGCGGTGAGCACGTGGAAGTCCTTCGACCCGGTGAACGCCATCGGCGTCCACGTCCGCGCACCATCGGTGCTGCGGATGATGCCGAGGTGGGGTGCGCCCAGGTCGGGTGGGGTGTCGGGTCCGGGGTGACCGGACGCCAGAAGGACGTCGTCGACCACTGTCAGCCCCATGGCATCGAAGCCGGGCCCGTCGACGGGTGCCCCGAGTTCCCCGTCCGCGTTGACGGTGTAGATGCCGTCATGGGTGCCGATGAGGAAGCCGTCCCCTGCGGGGTCCGGGACGATGCCGTGGACGTGACCGATTGATGACGAATTGGTCGCCTGCGGGGTGGGTGCCGGTGCGGTTGCGACGCACCCGGCGAGCACCAGTGCGGCCGTGGCGCCGAGCGCAACCCCGAGGAACGACCGGCGCGACGGTCGAGTCGCCCGAGAGCGGAAGGTGGAAAGGAACGGTGTGTTGACGTAGCTGTGCTTCATGGTCGTGGACCTGCAAGCGCCAACCGGGGAGTGAGGCGGTCGCCCGCCCCACTCGCTCCGGTCAGAGGCTGGCGAGGATGTCCTCCATGGTCGCGATCTCAGCCGTCTGGTCGTCGACGATCTTCTGGGCGAGGGCGACAGCGTCCGGGTTCTGGCCGTTGTCCACCTGTTCCTGCGCCATCGTGATCGCACCGTTGTGGTGCTCGATCATCTGCTCCAAGAACAGGCGCGACGCCTCGGGACCGGTCGCGGCCTCCAGGGCCTGCATGTCGTCCTCTGTCATCATGCCGTCGCCGTGGCCCATGTCATCCATGCCCATCCCAGAGTCGCTGGCGCCCCACTCCTCCAGCCATCGCTCCAGTTGGTCGATTTCGGGTTGCTGCGCGGCTTTGATGTCCTCTGCCAGGGTGGTCACTCGAGGGTCGACGTCCTCTTTGGTGAGCACAGCGTCGGACATCTCGATCGCCTGTCGGTGATGTTCGATCATCATCGTCGCGAACATGATGTCGGCTTCGTTCGCGTTCGCGGCAGGGGCGGAACTGCTGCCGTTGCCGTGGTCCATGCCGGGCATGCCGTTGCCTGTGGCGCCGGTGTCCGAGCAGCCGGCGAGGGCGAGAACGGCGGTGAGGGCGATCGCGGGGATCGCCAAAGTGCGGATCTTCATGAGGGTTCTCCAAGAGTCGATGGTGTGGGCGCGTGGCCCGGGTGATCGGTGGTCGGCGGCAGCCTGGCTGCGGCACCGCTCGGATCACGTTCGAGTGATGCAGAGAACCTTCAAAGACGGGCCGGGCGGCGCGGCCAGAGACCGTACCGGCCACAGCAGACGCGATACACGCTCACCCCATACGGCACGGACGGCGTTTCGGACGCCCGCGCGCGGCGCCAGCAGCAGAAGGGTGAGCAGAAGCCCGATCACGCACGCCATCCAGGCGGTGGTGTGCTCGCCCTGCCCGCAGGACGCGCACCCCGCCCCCGGCTCCGCAGGGGCAGCCGGACCGTGATGGACAGTCATCTCGGTGGGTGCTTGAGCGACACTCTCCGCCGTCGCTCCACCGCCGACCGCGTGCGTGTTGAGGGAGTGCATCGCCAGGAGCCCGATGATCACGGCGATGCTGACAGCGAGCACCACAAGGACGGTGCGCCCCAGCGTGCGAGGGCCGTGCACGTGCTGTGCTATCCGTACCAGCGACATCCTGACCCTCCTCCCTTCCAGGGTACGTCTCTTTCCTGAGCCCCTACGCGCCGCGAGACACGTTGCGCGGGTCCAGGTCAAGGCGTCGCAGCAATTGCGCGTTGAGCGCGACGACGATGGTGGACAGCGACATGAGCACGGCCCCGACCGACATCGGCAGGACGAAACCGACCGGTGCGAGCACGCCGGCTGCCAGGGGAACGGAGATCAGGTTGTACCCGGCCGCCCACCACAGGTTCTGCTTCATCTTCCGGTAGCTTGCGCTCGACAACTCCATCACCGACAGCACCGACCGGGGGTCGTCGCTGGCGAGGATGACCCCGGCGGACGCGATGGCGACGTCCGTGCCGGCGCCGATGGCGATGCCGACGTCCGCTTGGGCGAGGGCGGGAGCGTCGTTGACACCGTCGCCCACCATGGCGACCTTGCGCCCCTCCGTCTGGAGCTGCTTCACCTTGGACGCCTTGTCCTCGGGGCGGACCCCCGCGAAGTACCGGTCGATGCCCAAGTCGGCCGCCACCGCGGCGGCGACCGCTTCGGCGTCACCGGTGATCATGACGACCTGGACGTTACGGCGATGGAGCGCGCCGATCGCGTCACGGGATTCGGGGCGGATCTCATCAGCGAGCCGCAGCGCGCCGGCGACCGCGCCATCGATGAGGACGTGGAGGATGATCGCTCCCTCCTCGCGCCACTGGTCCGCGACGGGGAGCTCCGTCGCCTGCTCCTGTTCGAGAAGGTACGGCCCTCCCACCTGCACGACGCGGTCGTTGACGCGCGCCCGCACCCCGACAGCGGGCGAGGACTCGAACTCGGACGAGGCTGGTACGCGAAGCGTCTTCTCCTTCGCCGCGTTGACGATGGCGCGTGCCAGCGGGTGTTCGGAGTCGGCCTCCGCAGCGGCGGCGAGGGTGAGCAGCTCGTCCGCGTCGATGCCGGCGACGGGTTCGATGCCCGTCACGGCGGGGGCGCCCTTGGTGAGCGTGCCGGTCTTGTCGAACAGGACCGTGTCGACTGTCCGCATGCTTTCGAGCGCCAGTCGATCCTTCACCAGGACGCCGCCTCGGGCGGCGCGCTCGGTGGCGATGGAGACCACGAGCGGGATGGCAAGGCCCAGAGCGTGAGGGCACGCGATCACCAGGACCGTGATGGTGCGGACGACCGCTTCGTCGGGAAGCCCCACCAGCGACCAGACGACCGCGGTGATCGCGCCCGCGATCAGCGCGAACCAGAACAGCCAACCGGCTGCGCGGTCCGCGAGACGCTGAGCGTGGGAGGACGAGTTCTGCGCCTCTGCGACCAGCCGTTGGATCCCCGCGAGGGCGGTGTCTTCGCCGACTGCGGTGATCTGCACGCGGACACCGCTGTCGGTGGCCACCGTCCCGGCGATGACCTGCTCGCCGTCGCTACGACGTACAGGGCGGGATTCGCCGGTGATCATCGACTCGTCCATGCTCGCGGACCCCTGAACGATGCGGCCGTCCGCGGGGACGCGGCCGCCCGGGCGCACGACCACGACATCACCGATCTGCAGGTCAGCGGGGGCGACGGTGACGGTGGTGTCACCGTCGACCTTCTCCGCCTCGTCGGGCAGCAGCGCGGCCAGTGAGTCGAGGGCGGAGGTGGTCTGCGCGAGGGAGCGCATCTCGATCCAGTGGCCGAGCAGCATGATGACGATCAGCAGCGCCAGCTCCCACCAGAAGTCGAGTTGGTGATGCAGCAGTCCCAAGCTCGCACCCCACGAGGCGATGAACGCAACGCTGATCGCCAGCGCGATCAGAAGCATCATCCCCGGCTTCCGGCTCCGGAGTTCACTGACGGCGCCGGTGAGGAACGGGGCGCCACCCCACACGAACATCACCGTGCCGAGAACCGGAGAGATCCACGTCACCCAGCTGGCGTCGGGCAGAGGGTAGCCGATGAGCATGGCGAACATCGTCGAGAACCCGACCACCGGAACGGCGAGGACGAGCATGATCCAGAACAGCCGGCGGAACCGTCCCACATGGTCAGCGTGACCGGCGTGGCCCCCGTGACCGGCGTGACCGGCGTGCTGGGCGTGGTCCTTGGTGCCGCTGTGTCCGGCATGACCGGTGTGCCCGGCATGTCCGCCGTCGCCGCCGGCGCTGTCGTGGGCTGCGTGCGGGTCGCGCGGCGCGGGAGTGGGTGGCGCGTTGTGGCCGGAGGTGTGCTGGTGGTCCCCGAGCGTGTCGGCGGCATCCCCGTGGTGGTGGTGGGTGTGGTTACGGACGCCGGCTGCCGCCGCCTGTTCCCGCAGGTCGCGGGCGGCGGGTTCGTCGTCGACCGGGGTGGGGATGGCGTGGTCGTGGTGGTCGTGCTGGCTCATGTCGAGCCTCCTTCCTGCTCGCACCCGAAGGCCGGGTGCTCGAGGTGTGTCAAACCGTTTGGTGGACCGCCCGGGTCGCCTCGGCGGCGGCCGCGGTGCGTGAGGGGACGGGGCGGAAGCTGCGCAGTCGAAGACTGTTGGTCACGACGAACACCGAAGACAGTGCCATCGCCGCCGCGGCGACCAGCGGGTTGAGGAGCCCGGCCATCGCCACGGGGATGGCGGCCACGTTGTACGCGAACGCCCAGAACAGGTTGCCCTTGATCGTTCCCAGTGTTCGGCGGGCGAGCCGGATCGCGTCGGCGACGACCAGCAGGTCGCCGGAGACGACGGTGATGTCGCTGGCGGCGATGGCGGCATCTGTCCCGCCGCCCATGGCGAGGCCGAGGTCGGCGGCGGCCAGGGCCGCAGCGTCGTTGACCCCGTCGCCGACCATCGCGACCACTCGTCCCTCGGACTGGAGCCGGCGGACCACCTCGAGCTTGCCGGCCGGGGTGACCTCGGCGAAGACCTGCTCGATGCCGACCGTTGCGGCGACGTGCTCAGCAGCTCCGTGGTTGTCGCCGGTGAGCAACACCGGCGCCAGATTCAGGTCGCGGAACCTGCGGATGGCTTCCGTGCTGGTGGGTTTGACGGTGTCGGCGACCGTGATGAGGCCCAGCAGGGCGCCGTCGCGGGCGACCGCGACCACCGTGGCACCGGCGTCCGCCGATTGCTCGGCCTGGCGGTGCACGTCGCGGTCGAGGGCGACGCTCCACTGTTCCTGCACCCAGGCCGGTCGCCCGGCGAGCACCATGGATCCCGCCACGATGCCCTGCACGCCGAAGCCGGCGTGGGAGGTGAACGTTTCGGCCATCGTCACGGTGTCCGCGCGGGCCGTGATGGCGCGGGCGACGGGGTGCTCAGAGCCGGACTCGACCGCGGCTGCCGCACGCAGGAGATCCTGCTCCGTGATGCCGGGCGACGGGTAGGTGCCGGTGACGCTCATGACGCCGGAGGTGACCGTGCCGGTCTTGTCGAGCACGATGGTATCGACCTTGCGCGTCTGCTCGAGTACCTGGGGGCCGCGGATCAGGATGCCCAGTTGCGACCCTCGTCCGGTGCCGACCAGCAGGGCCGTGGGGGTGGCGAGGCCCAGCGCGCACGGGCAGGCGATGATCAGCGTGGCGACCGCCGCGGTGAACGCCAGCTCCACCGAGCCTGCGAAGATCAGCCAGCCGGCGAAGGCGGCGACCGACAGCAGTATCACGGTGGGAACGAACACCGCGGAGACGCGGTCGGCCAGCCGCTGCACCTGTGCCTTTCCCGTCTGCGCTTCCTCCATGAGCCGGCGCATCCGGGACAGCTCCGTGTCGGCGCCGACCCGGGTGATCTCCACGATCAGGCGACCTCCGACGTTCACGGTCGCGCCGACTACCCGGGAGCCGGGTTCGACTTCGACCGGGACGGCCTCGCCGGTGAGCATGCTGGCGTCGATCGCGGAGGCGCCGTCGAGCACGAGACCGTCCGAGGGGACCTTCTCCCCTGGGCGCACCAGCACGGTGTCGCCCACCGTCAACTGTGAGACCGGGACCGGCGTTTCGATCCCGTTCACGAGCTT
Source organism: Microbacterium pollutisoli (assembly GCF_053586795.1). Taxonomy (NCBI): domain Bacteria; kingdom Bacillati; phylum Actinomycetota; class Actinomycetes; order Micrococcales; family Microbacteriaceae; genus Microbacterium; species Microbacterium pollutisoli. Next base: position 125,047 of record NZ_JBNYWT010000003.1, on the reverse strand, counting down.
CACGGCGTCTTTCGCGCCGAGCTCCAGCAGGGCCCGCAGCGCTTCGGAGGATGACCTGCGGGCGCGTGCTTCGGCGTACCGCCCGGCCAGGATGAAGACGGTGACCAGCGCCGCCACTTCCAGGTAGATCTCGTGGCCGCCGGCCTGCGGGGTGCCGACGAGCGTGAATGTCATCGTCATGCCGGTCATCCCGGCACCGCCGAAGAACAGGGCGTACAGCGACCAGCCGAACGCCGCGAGCACGCCGATGCTGATGAGGGTGTCCATCGTCGCGGCCCCGTGCCGCGCGTTGACCGCCGCGGCGCGGTGGAACGGCCAGGCGCCCCACACCGCGATGGGTGCGGTCAGCGTGAGCGCAAGCCACTGCCAGTAGGTGAACTGCCACGCCGGCACCATCGACAGCACGGCGACGGGCACGGCCAGTGCGGTGCTGATCAGCAGCCGTCGCCGCAGCGACAGCAGCTCCGGGTCTGCTCCCGATGCGCGTTCGGTGTCTTCAGGGCCGGTGACCGGGGGCGCCGGAACGGCCGCCTGGTATCCCGCGGACTCGACCGCCGCTATCAGCACCGCCGGATCCACGCCCTCGCCGCGTACGCGTGCCTTCTCGGTGGCGTAGTTCACGGTTGCCTCGACGCCGGGCAGCTTGTTGAGCTTCCGTTCGATACGCGTCGCGCACGACGCGCACGTCATTCCGGTGATGTCGAGTTCGACGTCGACCGTGCTCATGAGGGACTGCTGGCCAGGCTGTAGCCGGCCTCCTCGACGGCCGCCTGCACGGCGGAGTCCGCGACGGGCGACGAGCTTCGGATGGTCACTCGCGACGTCCCGCCGGCGTTGAGATCGACCGACACGTCGTCCACGCCGTCGATGGCGGACAACTCCTCCGTGACGCTCTTCACACAGTGGGAGCAGGTCATCCCCGACACCAGCACTTCCGACGTCACCGCGGCCTCGGTTGCGGCGGTCGGCGTGGAAGCGGCTTCCGAGGTGGCGCAGCAGGCGCAGCTCGCGCCGGTGTCCTTCAGGCCCAGATCGGTGCGGTCGTCGATGGTCATGATGATCTCCTTCAGAGGGTGGGTGAGGGGTTGGTCAGGAGCGGACGAGGCGGGCGATGGCCTCGTTGGCTTCACGGATCTTCTCGGCCGCGACCGCGCCACCTTCGGCGCTCGCTTCGGCGACGCAGTGGCTGAGGTGATCTCCCAGCAGGGACAGAGCCACCGTCTCGAGTGCCTTCGTCGCCGCCGATACCTGCGTCAGGATGTCGATGCAGTACTGGTCTTCCTCGACCATCCGGGCGATCCCGCGCACCTGCCCTTCCGCGCGCCGCAGCCGCTTGAGCAGGTCATCCTTGTTAGCTACGTATCCGTTCATGGCCCCGAGCATACCCCCCAGGGGTATTACAAGCAAGTGGGTCCGCGACAGAACTGTCGGCGCGAGTACTCTACCCCGGAAGGATATGCAAGCCCCCTGTTGAGTGTGCAGCCTCCCGCGTACGGTGCCCCCATCAGCCCCCGCTCATCGGAAGGAGACGGCGATGACCGTCATGGAGAGAATGCTGCAGACCCACCCCGCCACCACGGGCGACCCGAACAGGGCATTACTCGAATGCCTCGAAGCGTGCGTTGAATGCGCGCAAGCGTGTACCGCGTGCGCGGACGCGTGCCTGTCCGAGGGCATGGTCGCGGAGCTCACGGCGTGCATCCGGAAGAACCTGGACTGCGCGGATGTGTGCGCTGCCACGGCTGCGGTGCTCACGCGGCAGACCGGCGAGAACTCGGACGTTCTCCGGGCGCTCGTCGAGGCATGCCGCGCGGCCTGCGCGTCGTGCGCCTCCGAGTGCGAGCAGCACGCCGAGATGCACGAACATTGCCGAGTGTGTGCCGAGGCATGCCGCCGCTGCGAGCAAGCCTGCTCGAACCTCATTGCCTCTTTGTAGGTCGGGCAAGATCCGACGTCGACCGCTCGTTGCGGTGGGGGCGACCCAACGAGCGCCGCACTCGACCGGCTCAGTACGGATGAGTGGCTCTGGCGCGCAGTTGTTCTCCGCGTCCGGCTGACTGCGGCTTCAACGCCGAGCGGCTCTGCTCATCGGACTGCACAGCACGTCACGTTCAGAACGGACCAGGCTCACCCCGCGGCGCGCCTTCTCTCGATCGCCGCCTCAAGCGCGCGGTGATCGTCGTCGGACCCGCCCAAGAAGTGGAAGAAGTCGTCGAGCACCCACTCGCCGGCACTACGAGGGTTTGGGGCAATGTAAACGTCCATGTATCGGACTATGCGCGGTGCACACATCAACTCGCGTCATCCGGGTCCACCACCCCCTGCGCGAGGGGACTTGTCGAGACCGATTCCGACGAGTAGCGTCCGACGCAGCGCGCGGTGATAGCACGTGGCGGCTAACAAAAAGACGCAGTCGTCGCGTGAGGAGAAGATATGGCGGAGGGAGCCGACCACGATGCCCGCGTCGTCCGCTACCTGCCGGAGTGTCACAGCACCTACGCCATTGCTTGCGGCCACCGCCCACGCGGCATGAACGATCTGCGCACGCCGTTCGCCATGGTCGATAAGTTTGGGCACACTTCACGGTAGTCCGGACCGTCGAGCCCCGTGCTTCGCGGCGGGCACCACCCATTTTCTTGCAACGCCCTACTCGGGTGATGAGTCGCGCACTAGCGGAAGAGCCGAAACTCGTACGCGCCCTCGGCCGGACCGCTTACCAATCTCATGAGCTCGCGGTCACTTCGGCACCGACGTCGCGGTGGTGGATACCCGCCGACGCCGGGTGGCCTGCTGAATCCCGACGAGCGCGCAGCGTCCGGCTCACGAGTGGACTCGACGAAGTGGATACCCTGTCGGCATGTTGGACACCGACCAGATCACGATCCGGGTTCTCCTCGGGCACGACAACCGGCGCCGCGAGCTGACTGTTACAGGCCAGCCAGCGGCGAACGCAGCCAGCGCTCTCGTCAACGCCATCCGCCTCGAACTTGGGCGGGCGCCGATCAAACCCCGAGAGGGCGCGGCGGACAACGATGGCGAAGACAGCGATGAGTACGGGTTAGTGCTGTGCGGAGAGTCCCCCGACGACCCGTCTGGCGGTATCCCCGTCGAGTACATCGCGGTCCCTCCGAGCACGACATTCTCAGAATTGCGGCGAATGGTAGGCCCGCGACCGTTCAGCGTTACGGTCTTTGAGACCGGGTTCGGAGGCGACGGCGTTGAGGAGTTCGTCACATGGTTCGTGGAGGACCTCGCCCCGATCGGCGCCGAGCTCGTCGAGCTCTACGGCTACGCCGAGATTGCTCGCCGAATCGGGAGCGCCACCAGGCGTCGGAGATACCGTGAGGCGAGGCTTGCCGCGAGGTCATGGCTGATCGAAGGCGGCGAAGTCCCGGCAGTATTGAGAAGGCAGATCCAGAAAAGCGACTGGTGGTGGATTGTTCATCTCAAGACATTCTTCGATCTTGGACCGGCCGACGCGAAGCGAGTAATGGACGCGGTCGGTTACCGGTGGAACGCAAAGCAACACGGTTTCTTCGCACCGCCCGACTCGGATGCCGTGAACTAGCGGACGAGGGTCGAAATGACGACATCGCCGAGTCAGAAGAGTTGAGTGGGACTAACCCAGACCTTTGAGGTTCAGTGAATCCGCTGGGACCAGGAGCCCGTACTCCGATACACCGGGAGGGCAACCGCCAGCTCTCTCGGGAGCACTTGAGCAAGATTGCGCACGATTGTGCGCGCCCCCGGGTGGAGTGCGCGCGCCAACCAGCAGCACGAAACCCCCGGATTACCGGGGAAATTGTCATCAGTGCCCGCTAGATCCGATATCACGAACCAGCTAGTTCCGATATCACTCTGAATCGCCCCGGGTTTAGTGGAGGGCGAGTTCTCCCAGTGCCGACTGGCTCTGGGGGTTGTTCTGACGGTAGTACTCGTTCTCCTTCTCGATCGGGGTGAGGTATCCGATCGATGAGTGCAGCCGGTTCTCGTTGAACCAGTGCACCCAGGAGAGCGTGGCGAGTTCGAGCTCGTCGGCGGTGCGGAACGGGCCGTCGATCTTCACGCACTCCGTCTTGTAGAGGCCCACGACCGTCTCCGCGAGGGCGTTGTCATACGAATCCCCGACCGTTCCGATGGAGGCGATCGCGCCGACGTCCGCGAGTCGCTCGGCGTAGCGAATCGCGGTGTATTGAGACCCGGCATCGGAATGTTGGATGACGCCAGTGACGTCCTCGCCCGCGCGGTCCCGGATCCACAGAGCCATCTCCAGCGCGTCCAAGGGCAGGTCGGTGGGCATCCGGTCCATGGTCCGCCAGCCCACGATCCGGCGGGAGTACACGTCGGTGACGAACGCGGTGAACGCCATCCCCGACCACGTGGGCACATACGTGAAGTCGACAACCCACAGCTCGTTGGGCCGGTCCGCGCGGAAGCAGCGCTGCACGTGATCCGGTGGCCGGAACGCTGCACCGTCCGCTCTCGTGGTGACGAACTGCTTCCCGCGGCGGATCCCGCGCAGCCCCTGCTGCCGCATGAGACGTTCGACCGTGCAGCGGGCGACGGCGATGCCCTCACGTTGCAGCAACCTCCAGATCTTCCGGGCGCCGCTGATCCCGCGCCCGAGGTTGCGGTCCCAGAACACCCGCTCGATCTGCACGATCAACTCCGCGTCCGAGACCGCCCGCGCTGACGCCGGCCGCTTCTTGAACGCGTAGTAACCGGACGGAGCGATCGGCACGGCATGCGCGGTGAGCACCCGGCAGATCGGCTCGACCCCGAACCGGTCACGATGATCGTCGATGAACTGAACTACCACGGCAGTCGCGGGTCGAGCTCCCGCGCGAAGAACGAGGAGGCCGCCAACAGAATCTCGTTCGCGCGCTTCAGCTCGCGAACCTCGGCCTCAAGATCCTTGATCCGTTTCGCGTCGCTCGTGGTCGTCCCAGGGCGTTCGCCCGCGTCGATCGCGGCCTGCTTGCACCAGCCACGCAGCGTGTCGGCGTTCACCCCGACACGCTGCCCGATCCGGACCACTGCCGCGTTCACGGACAGCTCCGGATCCTCTTTCCTGGCCTCTGCAACAAGCCGCATCGCACGCTCACGAAGCTCCGGCGGATACTTCCTCGGTGCTGGCATAGTCATCATCCTCTCGGGGAATCAGACCCTCCACGAGACCCGGGGCGATTCACCCCCGTGCTCCTACTCATCCACGACCGCGACGTCACCACCAGCGACGCGAACACCGGCGAGATCATCGCCGAACACACCATCGACCCGGCCCGCGACTACCAACCCAAAAAGCGCTGAAACCCACCGTCAACGATGACGCGACTCACCAGACCCACGTCAACGTCAAGACCCCGAACCCACGAAAAAGTCCTGAGCCGCGACTCGTTCGTAAACGATGTCGCGACTCAGGACAAGGGTGGCGAGTGAGGGATTCGAACCCCCGAAGGCTATGCCGGCTGATTTACAGTCAGATCCCTTTGGCCGCTTGGGTAACTCGCCAGGCGCACCCGCCCGGCTTGTACAGTCGACCGGAGGCGCGATCACCTATATTACCTGCACCGGGAGGGTGTCGAGAACCACTCGGTCAGGATGCCACGGCGACACGCTCCACGAACGATTCGATGCGGTCGCGCGTGCCGTCGATACGACGGTCCACGCTGGCGCGGATCTCGTTGGGCGCGAGCGGCGCGGCGATGCGCACGTTCTCATGGCACGAGAGGTCGGCGCAGATGTAGGTGCCGACGCTGTCGCCGCGCGCACCGGCATCCCCCGCCTTGCGTGCCGTGAAGAGCGCGACCTGGTCGCCCGGCTGCATCGTGTGGCACAGGTTGCACAGGGCCGGACGGCCGGCGCCACCGGCATCCGTCGCCCGGAGCACGACACCCGTCGGCCCGTCGGGCAGCTGCGCCACGATGTATCCGCGCCCGCGCAGGTGCGGGTCGCGCCAGGCGTAGAAGTCGACGTGGTCCCAGTCGAGGAAGCGGAAGTCGGGCGGCACGGCCAGCCGCTCGCGTTCGTCGGGTGACGCGTTGATCAGTGCCGCGCGCACGAGGTCTTCGGTCAGCGCCTGCATCCGGCCAGTCTACGAAGACCGACGCGGGGTGGGGGTGATGTCGCGGCCTGGATAGACTCACGGCATGGCTGACTCCTCGTTTGACATCGTCTCGAAGATCGACCGGCAAGAGGCCGACAACGCGCTCAACCAGGCCCGCAAGGAGGTCGAGCAGCGTTACGACTTCCGCGGCACCGACGCGTCGATCGCGTGGAGCGGTGAGCAGATCCTCATCAAGGCGAACACGGAAGAGCGCGCGAAGGCGGTGCTGGACGTGTTCCAGTCCAAGCTCATCAAGCGCGGCATCTCGCTGAAGAGCCTCGAGAGCGGCGACCCCGTGGCCAGCGGCAAGGAGGTGCGCATCGTCTCCTCGCTGAAGGAGGGCATCTCGCAGGAGAACGCGAAGAAGATCGGCAAGCTCATCCGCGACGAGGGCCCGAAGTCGGTGAAGTCGCAGATCCAGGGCGACGAGCTGCGCGTGCAGTCCAAGAGCCGCGACGACCTGCAGGAGGTGCAGCGCCTGCTCAAGGCCGCCGACCTCGATGTCGACCTGCAGTTCGTCAACTACCGGTAACCCGAGGTCAGCTCCGCAGCGCTCCGTGCAGCGCCCAGCGGCGCAGCGCCGTGAAGGCGGCGTCGCGGGCGTCGCGGCGGGACAGGAACACGTCGTGGATCGCGCCTTCGATGCGGGTGAGGGTCACGTCGCCGCCGATGCGGGTGGTGGCGCGGGCGATGTCGTCGACCGTGAGCACCGCGTCGGCCGAGGTCATCTCGTCCGACCAGGCGAACGGGTACGCGGATGCCGTGGACAGCAGCACCTGGGCCGGGCACCCGACATCGATTCCCGCCGCGATGCGGGCGTGTCCGGCCAGCACCGCCGCCAGCCAGCCGGGGTGGGTGCGGAATCCGCGCTCGGGCCGCCACTGCTCGGGGCCGGCCGGGAGCGTCCCCAGCTCACGCTGCGCCCGCGTGTAGAACCCCAGATCGACGGCGGGCTGCGCGCCGAGCGGGTCGAGGCGGGCGCGGGCGTTGACCAGCGGGGTCAGCGCCTGACGCGCAAGGGCTCCGGTCTGCAGCTCGAGCCACGGACTGTTGAGCACGAGCCCGGCCGCGACTCCGGGATGCCGGGCCGCCCACAGGGTGAGAGTCAGCCCACCTGTGGAGTGCGCCATCAGCACGAGCCGCCGGTCGGCACGTCCCGGCATCGCGGCCAGCGCGGCGTCGATGTCGGCGTCGTACTCGTCGAGCGACGCCACGTAGCCCGGTGTCTGCCCCTCGCGCAGGCTGCGGCCGTACTTGCGCAGGTCGAGCGCGTAGAACCGTGCGCCCAGATCATTCCAGAACTGGGCGAGCGCGGTCTGGAAGAAGTAATCCGACCAGCCGTGCACGTAGAGCACGTCGACGTCCCGCAGCGGTCCGGTCAGGCGCGCGAGAAGTGACGGCAGCCGCCGCACAAGTGTGGCGACGACTTCGCCTTCCGCATCCGGCTCCAGGGTGAGGGTGAGCTGTTCGAACGGCGCACCGAGCACATCCGGAACCCATGCGTCGACCATGCCGCCAGCGTATCGAGCCGGCCGACGGGTCACCGACGTGGTGGCCTACTCGCCGCGTGAGACCCGGACCATCTCGTCGCGGTCGACGACCTTGATGCGGGCCCGCTCCTGCGGGGCGCCCAGGGCGATCTCGTGCTCGTCGAGACGGTGCCAGCCGTCGAGGTCGGTCCACCGCACCCCGCGCTCGGCCAGCAGCGCCGGGATCGCCTCGGGGGACGGATCGGCCGGGTCCCACCACGAGCCCTGGTCGTTGATGAGGTGGCTGATCGTCTCCATCGCGTCCGACTTGGTGTGGCCGATCAGACCCACCGGTCCGCGCTTGATCCATCCGGTCGCGTAGACGCCGGGCACGCGCTGGTTCGACCCGTTCTCGAGCACCTGACCCTCGCGGTTGGGGATCACGCCGTGCCGCTTGTCGAACGGCACACCGGGCAGCGGCGATCCGAAGTAGCCGACCGCACGGTACAGGCCCTGCAGGGGCACCTCGCGCAGTTCGCCGGTGCCGACCACGCCGCCCTCACCGTCGGGGCGCGTCCGCTCGTAGACGAGGGCGGAGACCCGCCCCTCGGCGTCCTTCTTCACCTCGACGGGCTTGGCGTAGAAGTGGAGGTGCAGCCGCCGGCTCGCCTCGCCGCCGGCGTTGTTGACCGACGGACGCTGACGCCACGACTGCAGCACCCGGTCGATGACCATGACCTGCTTGTTCGAGGCGATGGCCGCCTTCGACGCGTCGTCGTAGTCGAAGTCCTCGTCGTAGACGACCATGTCGACGTCGCGCAGCTCCCCGAGCTCGCGCAGCTCGAGCGGCGTGAACTTCACCTGGGCGGGGCCGCGACGACCGAACACGTGCACGTCGGTGACCTTCGAGGCCTCCAGACCGGCCTGCACGTTGGCCGGGATCTCGGTGGGCAGCAGGTCTTCGGCGTGCTTGGCCAGCAGTCGCGCGACGTCGAGGGCCACGTTGCCGTTGCCGATGACGCCGACCGACTCGGCCTCGAGCGGCCATTCGCGGGGGAAGTCGGGGTGCCCGTCGTACCAGCTGACGAAGTCCGCTGCGCCGTACGAGCCCTCGGCGTCGATGCCTGGGATGTCGAGCTCCGCGTCACGGATCGCGCCGGTGGCGAAGATCACCGCGTGGTAGTGCCGCTTCAGGTCGTCCAGGCTCAGGTCGGTGCCGAAGCGCACGTTGCCGAAGATGCGGATGTCCCCGCGGTCGAGCACGTCGCGCAGGGCCGTGATGATGCCCTTGATGCGCGGGTGGTCGGGCGCCACCCCGTAGCGGACGAGTCCGTACGGTGCGGGCAGCTGATCGAACAGGTCGATCGCGACCTCGAACTTGCGCTCGGCCTTGAGGAGGATGTCGGCAGCGTAGATGCCGGCGGGTCCGGCGCCGACGATGGCCAGCCTGAGCTTGGTCATAGGATCCTTCCGAGATGGGGCGTGGGCACGCGGCCCGACAGATTCAGCGGGAACGGTCGACGACGAAGCGCGCGAACCGCGTGAGCGCTTCGCGCACGGGGCCCGACGGCAGCGGTTCGAGCGCGACGACCGCGTCCTCCGACCAGCTGGCGGCCAGCCGCCGGGTCTGCTCGGTGGCGTCGTGGTCGCGCAGGCGCGCGAGGGCGGCATCGAGGATGCCGGGGGCGGCGCCGTCGGCGATGCGGGCGACCCCGTCGTCGATCGTGGTCTTGAGGTCCTGTGAGGCCGCGTCGCCGGCGCGCCCCAGCAGCAGGTACGGCATGGTGGGGACACCGGCGCGGAGATCGGTGCCGGGCACCTTGCCGGTCTCGGCGGCGTCCGCCGACAGGTCGATCACGTCGTCGAGCAGCTGGAAGGCGATGCCGACCTTCTCGCCGAACTCCCGCAACGGCTTCTCATAGACCGCCGGGGCGTTCGAGAACAGCACGCCCGCCTGCGCCGACGCCGCGATGAGCGACCCGGTCTTGTCGGCCAGCACCTGCAGGTAGAACTCGACGGGGTCATCCCCCTCCTGCGCCCCCACGGTCTCGTGCATCTGGCCGAGCACGAGCCGCTCGAAGGTGTCGGCCTGCATGCGGATCGCCCGCTCGCCGAGCCCGGCCATGAGCTGACTCGCGCGCGAGAACAGCAGGTCGCCGGTGAGGATGGCGACGTTGTTGCCCCACACCGACTGCGCGCTGGGGACGCCGCGCCGGGTGTCAGCACCGTCCATGACGTCGTCGTGGTACAGCGACCCGAGATGGGTCAGCTCGAGTGCCGCCGCCCCGGCGATCACGTCGGCGCCGGTGCCGTCACCCAGCTGGGCGGCCAGCAGCGTCAGCATGGGACGCATGCGCTTGCCACCCGCTTCGAACAGGTAGCGGCCGGCGGCGTCAGCCAGGGGGTCGGCGGCGCGCAGCTCCTCGGCGAGCTTGGCCTCGACCTGTGCGAGGCCGTCGTCGACGATCGCGGCCAGCGCGCGCATGCGGGGACCGGCGAAGATGCGCTCGGTCGGGCCGAGATGGCTCGCCAGCTGCGAGGCAGACGAGTGGGGGCGCGCAGTCACCCTGACAGCCTACCGTCGGGCGATGCGGGCGGCGGGCCGCCCGGTGCGCGCCCGGCGCGGCCGGCCCGGGTGTTCAGGCCGCGGCGTGCGGCTTGGTCGCCCGGTGCAGCGCGACGATGCCGCCGCTCAGGTTGCGGTGGGCGACCCCCGTCCATCCGGCGTCGCGGATCCACGCGGCGAGAGTGGTCTGATCGGGCCAGTCCCGGATCGACTCGTTGAGGTAGTCGTAGGCGTCGGCGTTCGAACTGACGACCCCGGCCACCAGCGGCAGCACCCGGTCGTTGTAGAAGCGGTACAGCGCGCCGAACACCGGCGACGGCGGCTGCGAGAACTCGCAGATGACGAGCTTGCCGCCCGGCGCGGTCACCCGCAGCATCTCCCCCAGCGCGACCCGCGGCTCTTTGACGTTGCGCAGGCCGAACGAGATGGTCACGGTGTCGAACTCGTCGTCGCCGAACGGCAGGGCCATGGCATCCGCTTCGACGAAGTCGAGGTTGGCGATGTCGCCGTGGCGGCGGCGGCCCTCGGCGATCATGCCCGGTGAGAAGTCCGCGGCCACCACGTCGGCGCCGCTGCGGGCCAGGGCGACGGAGCTCGCGCCGGTGCCGGCGGCCAGGTCGAGGATGCGCTGACCGGGCCGCGGGGCGATCGCCCGGGTGGTCGCCACACGCCACAGCTTGTCGTTGCCCAGGCTCAGCACCGTGTTGGTGCGGTCGTAGCCGGGGGCGACCTCGTCGAACATGCCGCTGACGCGGTCGGGGTCCTTGCCCAGGTCGGCGCGGTGCGCGTGCTCAGTCACCGTTCGAGTCTAGGCGTCGGGCCCGGGCCCGACCTGCCGGAGCACGTCGAGCCAGCCGGCGGAGGTCGCGGGGTCGAAGGGCGGGGTGGATGCCGAGACCCGGCGCTGCAGGTCGAGCGCCACCTGCTCGAGCTGGGCCATGACGTCGGCCGGGTACCCGAACCGCTGTGCGTGCTCGGCCCACTCGTCCTCGTCGTCGATGAACACGCCCCGGCCGTCGGTGGCGGCGACCACATCGAGGTCCATGTCGATGGCGGTCGGCTCGTCGCCGTCCCACCGCACGTCCCAGGCCACGTCGATGTAGATCCACATGCGCGGATGGTCGGCGTTGAACGTCGCCGCCCACCGGCCGTCCGGGGACAGGAGGGTGACGTTGGGCCCGGCGGCGACGACCTCGCGTCCGGGGCGCACGCTGCGCGCCCCCCGCCATTGGCCGACCCACTCGCCCCAGCCGTCGCGGCCGAGGTACACGCATTCGTGCACCCAGTGCGGCGAGCCGTCCCACTTCCGCCAGCGGAAGGTCAGCCGGGTGCCGGGCGCGGGGGTCACCTACGTGAGTGTAGAGCGCCGGGCTCGGCGAGCGCGCAGGGCCGGGCGGCTTAGGCTGGGAGGGTGACGACCGAACCGCTTCCCGCCCCGCGCCTGCGCGTCGTCACGCGCGACATCGACGGCGTCGACGAGCTGCTCGAGTACGCGTCGGCCGGCGACCCACTGGTGTGGACCCGCCGCGGGGACACCCTGGTCGGCATCGACGCGGCCGTCGAGTACGAGGGTCCCGCCGACGAGACCGCGCAGTGGTGGCGCCGGGTCGCCGAGGCCACCGAGATCGACGACGCCGTGGGGCTGCCGGGCACCGGCCTGATCGCGTTTGGCGCCCTGCCGTTCGACACCGCCTCGGCCGCGACCGCGCGGCTGATCGTGCCCGCGGTGGTCGTCGGCCGCCGCGGCGACCGCACGTGGCTCACCCGCATCACCGCCGTCGACCGGGCCGGGCTCGAGGTCGCCGCCGAACCGACCCCGTACGGTCCGCACTGGTCGCCGACCGTAGGCCCCGGCGCCCTCACCCCCGAGGGGTACCAGGAGGTCGTCCGGGCCGGCTTGGCCGCGATCGCCGCCGGTGAGGTGAGCAAGGTGGTGCTGGCCCGCGATCTGGTCGGCTCGGTGCCGCCGGGCGCCGATCTGCGGCGGCTCGTGCGGGCGCTGGCCGCCTCCTACCCCGACACGTGGGTGTTCTCCGTCGCCGGTCTGATCGGCGCGAGCCCCGAGACCCTGGTGACGGTCTCGGGCGGCACCGTCACCGCGCGGGTGCTGGCCGGAACGATCGCCCGCGGCATCGACGCGGCCGCCGACACCGCGGCATCGGTGGCACTGGCCACCAGCGCCAAAGACCTCGACGAGCATCAGTACGCCGTGCAGAGCGTGCTCGCCGCGCTCCGCCCGCACACCAGCGCCCTGGTGTCCGAGGAGCAGCCGTTCATGCTCAAGCTGCCCAACGTCTGGCATCTGGCCACCGATGTGGAGGGCACGCTCGAGAACGGCGCCTCGGCCCTCGACCTCGTGCAGGTGCTGCATCCCACGGCCGCTGTCGCCGGAACCCCCACCGACGCGGCGCTCGATCTCATCCGCCGGCTCGAGCCGTTCGACCGAGGCCGCTACGCAGGGCCGGTGGGCTGGATCGATGCGCACGGCGACGGCGAGTGGGCGATCGCGCTGCGCTGCGCCCAGTTCGATCTGGGCGCCGTTCCGGCCGGCGGCACCGACGGCATCCCGTTCACGGCCCATGCCGGGGCCGGCATCGTCGCCGGCAGCGACCCCGAGGCCGAGATGCTCGAGACCCGCGTCAAGTTCCGCCCGATCGTCGACGCCCTGGCCTGACCGGCGCGTCAGCTCGCGGCGAGGCGCTTCTTCTCGGCCTCGACGTCGAAATCAGCGGCCGGCCACTGCGGATCGATGCGCTGGAGCTCTTCGATGAGCAGTGTCTGCACCGCGATCCGCGCGTACCACTTGGCGTCGGCCGGCACGACATGCCAGGGCGCGTGCGCGGTCGAGGTGCGCTCGAACACCGTCTGGTACGCGTCCATGTACTGCGGCCACAGCAGCCGCTCGTCGACGTCGCCGGGGTTGTACTTCCAGTGCTTGTCGGGGCGGTCGAGCCGCTCCATGAGGCGTTCCTTCTGCTCCTCGGCCGAGATGTGCAGCATCACCTTCACGAGGTGGATGCCGCGGTCGACGAGCCGCTGCTCGAAGTCGTTGATCGCGTCGTACCGCCGTTCGATCTCCTCCGGCGGCGCGAGCTGCCGCACCTTGCCGATCAGCACGTCCTCGTAGTGCGAACGGTCGAACACCCCGATGAACCCGGCCGGCGGCACCTCCTTCTCGATGCGCCACAGGAAGTCGTGGGCGAGCTCCTCCTCGGTCGGGGCCTTGAACGCCTTCAGCCGCACCCCCTGCGGGTCGACGGCGCCGATGACATGGCGCATGATCCCGCCCTTGCCGGCGGTGTCCATCGCCTGCACCACCAGCAGCACGGCGGGGGCGTCATCGTCGTCGCGGCTGGCCGCGTACAGGCGCTCCTGAAGCTCGTCGAGCACGGGCTCGTCGTCGGCGAGACGCTTCTGCCCGTCCTTCTTGTCGCCGTCGAACCCGGGGGTCGAGCCCGGATCCACATCGCTCAGCCGGAACCCGTCGCCGACCCGCAGCAGCGCTCCGGTCAGCTCGTCGTCGGACGTGGTCGTGCGCGCGCTCTCGGTGCCCATGCACACATCATGGCCGAAACGCCGCGCGCGATCACCTGTCCAGCGGCACTTCGATGATCTGGCGACCGCCCGCCGGGGCGGTGAGCGCCTGGTCGAGCGCCGAGCGCGTGGTCACGCGCTGGTACTCCCAGCCGTAGGCGAGCGCGAGCTGTTCGAGCCGGGCCGTCTGCGGCGTGTAGAGCACGCGCGTCATCGCGTCGGCCGGGGCCACGGCGGCCACTTCCAGCCCGTCGAAGATCGTGCCGCCGCCGTCGTTGCCGACGATCACCTGCAGGCGCGGCTCGTCCTCCCCGGGCGGCAGCAACAGGGCGCCGACGTCGTGCAGGAACGCCAGGTCGCCGGTGAGCAGCCGGGTCACGCCCGCCGCACCAGCGGCCTGACTGGCCACCGCGATGCCGGTGGCCGTGGCGATGGTGCCGTCGATACCGGCGAGCCCGCGATTGGCGTGGACGGGGACGCGTTTGCCGCCGAGCACCGCATCGGCCACCCGCACCAGCCGCGAGGACGCGAACATGAGCCGGTCGTGCGGCCAGGTCGCCCGCCACACGGCGTCGACGAGCGTCTCCCGGTCGATGGGGGCGCGCAGCACCTGCAGCTCGGCGGCGATCGCCGGCAGGCGGCGCCCGGGTTCGGCGGAGCTCAGACCGTCCGCGTCGGGGGCAGCCGGACTCAAGTCGACCGCGGCGGCGCGCGACGCGCGCATCCAGGCGCCGAGCCACTCCCGGTCGGTCTCCCCCGGGCCGGGCGTCGCGGCATCCACCGGACGGGTCGCACCGTTGAGGTTCAGAGTCTCTCCGGGTCCGCGCACGGCGATGATCTCGACGTCCGGCCGCGACAGCAGCGCGACGATCTCCCGACTGAGCGTGGGGTGGCCGAACACGACGGCGCGCTCGACGCGGCCGCCGAGGTCGGCGTCGCGCAGCAGGGTGCGGTAGCCGTGCACGAGATGACGACCGAAGCGCGCGCCGCTGACGATCTCGGCCACCAGGGGCCAGCCGCCGGCATGGGCGAGCTCTTCGGCGGCGCCGCCCGCGTCGGCGCCGGCCACCACGATCGTGCGCGGCCCGCGCGGCAGTTCGGTGACCGTCGGCCCCGGCGTCGGCGGAAGGGATGCCGGTGTTGCCGCGTCGTCGAGCCAGGGCGGCAGCGCACCGGCGAGTGGTTCCCGGTAGGGCAGATTCAGGTGCACGGGACCGGCCGGCGCCCCGGCGGTGCCGAGGCTGGCGGCGAACGCGTCCCGTGCGGCCTGCCGCGCCTCGTCGGTGCCGGTGCCGTCGCGGTCCGGGACGGCGAGATCGGCTTCGAACCGCACGAACGACGAGAACAAGCCGGGCTGCCGTGTGGCCTGGTTGGCTCCGACGCCGCGCAGTTCGGGCGGGCGGTCGGCGGTCAGCAGCAGCAGTGGGATGCCGGCGTGATGCGCTTCGAGCACGGCAGGCAGGAGGTTGGCGACGGCGGTGCCCGAGGTGCAGATCACGGCGGCAGGGATGCCGGTC
Organism: Microbacterium pollutisoli; assembly: GCF_053586795.1. NCBI lineage: Bacteria > Bacillati > Actinomycetota > Actinomycetes > Micrococcales > Microbacteriaceae > Microbacterium > Microbacterium pollutisoli. The sequence goes on along the minus strand of NZ_JBNYWT010000003.1, from coordinate 109,855 downwards.
TCACGCGCGATGCCCAGGGCGGTGAAACCCGCCACGCGCTCGTCGATGCGCACGTGCACGCGGATGCGGCCGCGGCGTTCGAGTTCGGCGGCGACCAGGGCCGGCGCCTGCGACCGCGAGCCGGGGCTCACGACGACGTGTTCGACCCCCAGGCCGGTCAACTGCGCGAGCAGGGCCGCCGCGGCATCCATCGCCGGTGCACGGGCACTGTCGACCTCGGCGACGGGCCGCGGCCGGTCTGCAGTGTCGGTCATCTCAGCTGCGGTCGTCGGTGTCGCCGTCGGCCGAGCGGTCGCGTGGCCGGGGCACGGGCGGGTCCTGCGGATCCGGCTGCGGCGGGTCGTCGGCTTCGGCGTCGAGAGCGGCCAGTTCCGCCTCGAGCCGGCGGATGCGCTCGTCCTGGTCGCTGAACCAACCCAACCGGCCCAGGAACTCCGGGTCGTCGTCGGGAGCGCGGTGACCGTTCACAGTGACCGGGCGGCTGCGTCCGATGACGAACCACAGCGCACCGCCGACGACCGGCAGCAGGACGACGATGAGGATCCACGCCGGCTTGCTGACCCCGCGGTGCCGCGTGGGCGGCTGCAGAGCGCAGTCGACGATGCTGAAGACCCAGAACGCGATCAGCAGCAGAGCCAGTGGAATCAAGACCCGCGCCATTCATCCATCCTAAGTCGCCGCGACCGGGGCCGGGCCCCGCCGAACCCGCGCATAGACTGGGAGCATGCGCGCCCGTTCCGTTCTCGTCTACACGGTGCTGCGACTGCTGTGCTTCCTCGTGCCGTTCGGGATCATGATGCTGTTCCCCATCCTGCGCGAGCACTACTGGCTGGCGGCCATCTTCGCGGCGCTGATCGGGCTGAGCCTGTCGGTGCTGCTGCTGCGCCGTCCCCTCGACGAGGTCACCACCGGGCTGGCCGCGCGGCGCACGCGTGCCCAGTCAACGCGCGCCCAGGCGACCGATGAGGACGTCGAGGATGCCGCGGTCGGTGACACCGGGGACGCTCCTACCCGTCCGGAGTGAGACCGGCGCTCGCGGGCTGAAGGCGGCCCGCGCGACACTCGGTGTGAGGGCGACCCCGCGGGCTGAGGCCAGGTCAGGCGGGCTGAGGACAGGTCAGCCGGCGAACGCCCAGAACAGGAACGCGCCGTACAGCACCGACGTCAAGGACGTCACGCCCAGCGCGACGACGAGCTCGCGCGGCTGGCGGTAGGTCCACACGATGAGGATCGCGGCCGCGGCGGGGATCAGCGCCAGCAGCGCCAGCCATGCGATCGGGTAGAACAGCGCGAGCACGCCGGCGATGACGAACGGCACGACCATGAGCAGGGTGTAGAGCACCTGCGTCCAGCGGCGACCGATGAACACGGTCAGGGTCTTCTTGCCGGCCACGCGGTCCTGGTCGATATCGCGCAGGTTGTTGGCCAGCAGCACCGCGCAGGCCAGGGCGCCGGCCGCCACCGCGCCGAACCACGCCTCCTGGGGCACCGCCGACACCTGCACGAACGTGGTGCCGGCCGTGGCGACGAGACCGAAGAACACGAACACGAACACCTCGCCCAGCCCGGCGTAGCCGTACGGGCGCTTGCCCCCGGTGTAGAACCAGGCGGCGGCGATGCACGCGGCGCCGACCGCCAGCATCCACCAATGCTGGGTGCGGACGACCAGGGCCACGCCGGCCACCGCGGCGAGGGCGAAGAAGACGAAGGCGACGATCAGCACAGTGCGGGGGCGCACCTTGCGCGAGGCGGTGAGGCGGGCAGGTCCCACGCGGTGGGCGTCGGTGCCACGGATGCCGTCGCTGTAGTCGTTGGCGTAGTTCACGCCGATCTGCAGGGCGACGGCCACGGCCAGGCAGCACAGGGCGATGACCCAGTGGAAGCGGTTGTCGATGATCAGCGCCGCGCCGGTGCCGATGAGCACGGGGGTCACCGCGAGCGGCAGGGTGCGCAGGCGCGCGGCGCCGATCCAGTCGCGCAGCGTCGCCGGTTCGATCGTCCGCGGATCCCGCGAGACCTGCGGCTTCTGCGGGTTGCCGCGGGGCTTGTGCTTCGGGGCGCTGTGCGCGCGCTTTCGGGTATGACGTGCCACGACCAGTCATCTTAGGCCCGCAGCGGGCGGCACCCGTGGCGCGGCGTCGGTGACGGGTGCACACTGGCAGCATGCTGCGCATCGGCACCGTCGTCCTGAGCGTCGAAGACATCGAGCGCGCGAGCGCGTTCTGGATCGGCGCCCTGGGCTATCGGCACCGCGGCACGCCGTCAGACGACTGGACGGTTCTGGATCCGCCCGAGAAGACGCACTGGAGCGGACGCGAAGCCAGTATCGCCCTGTCGGTCACCGGTTACCCGCAGCATTACCCGCCCCGCATCCATCTCGACCTGTACGCGGAGGACCAGGCCGCCGAGGTCGCGCGTCTGCTCGCGCTCGGCGCGCGCGAGGTGGACTGGCATAAGTACCCCGAGGGCGCGGACTGGGTGGTGCTCGAGGACACCGAGGGCAACCGGTTCTGCGTGGTGCAGACCGGCCCCTACGCGGAGGGGTAGCGGGGCGGGGCGCGCCCTCAAGTTGGCGCAAACAGGGGGAATGGATGCCGGATACCCCACATACACGCCAACATCCCGCGCCGCGCCCGTAGTCAAGCCGTCAACATCCGCGCAAGAAGGAGTGCTCAGCCGTCCAGGAGGCGGCGCAGCGCGACGCGGTCGGGCTTGCCGCTGGTCAGCAGGGGCAGCCGGTCGATGTGCACGAGGTCGCGCGGACGCGCGGGGGCGCCCAGACGGGCTTCGACCGCGGCACGCACCTCGGCCAGCCCTGCGACGCCCGAAGGGTCGCGCTCATCCCCCGGCGCGGAACCGCCTGGGACCACGACGACCGACGCCTGCCCCCACCGGGCGTCGGCGACCGGGACGACGACGGCGCCGGCCAGGCCGGGAAGCCCGCGCACCACGTGCTCGACCCGGTCGAGGGACACGTTGACGCCCCCGGAGATGATGACGTTGTCGCGGCGCCCTGTCACGCGCAGCACGCCGTCCGCGATCTCACCGGTGTCACCCGTGCGATACCAGCGGGTGCCGTCCGCCCCGTGCACGAAGGTGTCGGCGGTGCGCTGCGGGTCGCCCAGATAACCGTCCGCGAGCGTCGGCCCCGACACCTGCACTTCCCCGTCCTCGACCCGCAGGCCGACTCCGTTCAGCGGACGACCGCCGTAGACGCACCCGCCGCTGGTCTCGGTGGACCCGTAGGTGCGGACGATCCGGGCCCCGGCCGCGGCCGCCCGCTCCGCGAGCACCGGCGGGAGCGACTGCCCGCCGACGAGGATGGCCTCGAACGCGTCGAGCCCGGTGTGGAGGCCGGCGTCCTCCGCCTCCAGCAGCGTCTGCAGCTGCGCGGGGACCAGGGAGGTGTAGCTGGGGATGCGGTGCCCGCCCCGGCTCGAGGCCATGCCGGCGGCGGCCGCGGCGAAGGCTTGGGCACTGAAGGACCCCGAGAGGATGCTCGGCTCACGCCCGGCCACGAGTGCGCGCACGAGCACCTGCACGCCGGCCACGTAGGTGGCCGGGAGGGCGAGCAGCCAGGCGCCGGTGCCGATGCGGTCGGCCGTGGCGAGGGCACTGGAGGTGAGGGCGGCGCGGCTGAGCACGACCCGTTTGGGGTAGCCGGACGAGCCGGAGGTGGTCAGGACGACGGCCGTGCCGGCGGGCACTTCGGCGGGCAGGCGCGCCGGGGCATGGCCCGGTTCGGCAACAGCGGCCCCGTGCGCGCCGGAGGTGGTGTCCTGGGAGGTGAGGGCGGCACCGGGCGGGTCGGGGGCCGCGCCGGGCGGGCCAGGCGACGCACCGAGAGCGACGGCGGGCCCGGCGCCGAGCACGGCCTGGCGCAGCGCCCGCAGCACATCGCGTGGATCCGCCGAGGCGGCGACCTCGAGCTTCACGCCGCGGCCCCGTTCGGTTCGCAGGGGATTTTCGTCCGCACGGCGTGTCGAGCCCCGCGACACGCCGCCCGCGCCAAAAAGTCCTGCGAACGGTACATGTCCGGTGGCATGAGCGGACTCCGCGCACCGGGCGCGCCCAGAGACCGCGTGCCGCCCATGGTCAGAAGTGGTAGGGGTAGGACGACCAGTCGGGGGCGCGCTTCTCGAGGAACGCATCCCGGCCCTCGACGGCCTCATCGGTGCCGTAGGCCAGACGCGTGGCCTCGCCGGCGAACACCTGCTGGCCGACCATGCCGTCGTCGATCGCGTTGAACGCGAACTTCAGCATCCGGATCGCCGTGGGCGACTTGCCGAGGATCGTGCGCGCCATCGCCAGCGCCTCGCGCTCGAGCTCGGCGTGCGGCACGACGCGGTTGACCGCGCCGATCTCGTAGGCGCGCTGCGCCGAGTACTCCTCGGCGAGGAAGAACACCTCGCGCGCGACCTTCTGCCCCACCTGGCGGGCCATGTACGCCGATCCGTAGCCGGCGTCGAACGACCCGACGTCGGCGTCGGTCTGCTTGAACTGCGCACGGTCGCCGGCGATCGAGAGGTCGCACACGATGTGCAGCGAGTGCCCGCCGCCGGCCGCCCACCCGGGGATCACGGCGATGACGACCTTCGGCATGAAGCGGATCAGCCGCTGCACCTCGAGGATGTGCAGTCGCCCGGCCCGGGCCGGGTCGGCGACCGAGGCCTCGTCGTCGGAGTACTTGTAGCCGTCGCGGCCGCGGATGCGCTGGTCGCCGCCCGAGCAGAACGCCCAGCCGCCGTCCTTCGGGCTCGGGCCGTTGCCGGTCAGCAGCACCACGCCGATCTTCGGGTCCTGCCGCGCGAGGTCGAGGGCCCGGTGGAGCTCGTCGACGGTGTGCGGCCGGAAGGCGTTGCGCACCTCGGGGCGATCGAACGCGATGCGGGCGATGCGCCCGTCGATCGAGGTGTGCGCCGTGATGTCGGTGTAGTGCTCGGCGCCGGGCGCCGGCATCCATTCGGCGGGGTCGAACAGCTCGGAAACGGTCACCGGTCCAGCCTACGCCGCGGGCAGGCCGCACCCAGCCGGCCGTGCGATCCTGGAAGGGACGGCGTCCTTTCCGAGTGGATGCCGGAGAGGGGCCGTGCCGTGCAGATCCGAACTTCCTCCGATTGGCGCGACGCCCTCCCCTTCGACACCCCGGTCCCGGCGGCCGAGGCGGTGCCCGGCGAGCCGGCGCGGTGCGGAGGCTGTCCCGTCGAGGCTCCGGTGCACGACCGGTCCGAGCTGTGGGCGGTGAAGCTGCGGCACCCGAACAACCCCGCCGGCTTCGTGCGCCTCTACTGCGGCGCCCACCGGCCGCTGCCCAAGCCCTCCTCGGCCACCACCGAGCCCCGGGCCCGGCGCCCGCGCACCGCGGCACCGCGCAAGCCGGCCGCCCCTAGTGTTCCCGAGCGGCCGGCTGTGCTGTGCCCGGACTGCTTCATCGAGGTGCCGCCGTCCGGCGTATGCGGCATGTGCGGACAGAAGATCGCCTGAGCGCACCCGTCAGCGGCGGACCTTGCGGAACCCGTCGATGATGTCCCACACCGCGATGCCGGCGATGACGAAGCCGGTGATGACCTCGAAGATCTGCTGCACCTTCGGGCCTTCGCCGTCGGTGATCAGCGTCGGGAAGAACTCCGGGTTCAGCAGCTGACCGGTCATCAGCAGCCAGAGCGCGGGCACGGCGACGGCCAGGGTGAGCACGGCGTTCGCGACCGCGAGCGACACCGTCCAGCGACCCCTCACGAAGTCGACGACGGTGAGCACGGCCTCCAGCGCCATGGCGACGAACAGGCCGGTGATCCACCACGGCCACAGCCCCTCGGCGAGGACCGACAGCCGCATCCCGGGCACGAAACCGAAGGAGTGGTCCCACAGCACCGCGCCGGCCCCGACCAGCAGCATGAGGATGACCACGACCATGTCGGCGAACGTGGTGCCCCCGGCGCGCGGTTCGGGCAGACGGTCGAGCGTCCAGGTGGTCAACGGCTGTGCGGCGCCGCCCGCATGCCGCTCGACGATCGCGAAGACGAGGGTGGTCCAGAACACGACGTGCACGATCACGCTGAGGGTGACGGCGATCGTCGTGCCGATCACGGTGCCGGGGGCGGCGCCGCTGAGCACCTGGCCGAGGGCGACGCCGAAGGCCGCGCACGCCGGCACGATCCACAGCAGCAGCTTCACCAGGCGCAGCCAGTCGAGGTAGTAGCGCGGGCCGATCAGCTGCAGCGGCCGGTCGGCGTAGCCGGCGGCGAGCGCGTCGGGGTCGCCGAGGCCGGTGAGCACCTCGCGTTCGGCCGCGTCGGGGTCGGCGCCGGATGCCGTGCGGTCGTCGATCTGGTCGGCGACCGACGCGCGCAGTTCGGCGGCGACGTCGGCGCGCTGCGCTTCGGGCAGCGAGCGGGTGACCGCGTCGATGTAGCGGTCGGTGAGGCTCATGGTCATGTCAGCCCTCCCCGGGCAGTGCGGCGATCGCCGCCGCGATCGCGGTGAAGTCGGTGGACAGCGCCGCGGCCAGGCGCCGGCCCGCGTCGCTGGTGCGGTAGAACTTGCGGGGCCGGGCCTCGTCGGTGTTCCACTCGCTGGTGAGGTGGCCCTGCTTCTCCAGACGGCGCAGCAGCGGGTACAGCGTGTTGGCGTCGGTGTCGAACCCGCGGGCGGTGAGCTCCTCGAGCAGCGCGTAGCCGTACCCGGCATCCTCGAGCAGTCGCAGGCAGGCCAGCACCACGGTGCCGCGGCGCAGCTCTTGCAGGTGCGTCTCGAGCGCTTCGGTACCGGTCATGACTCACACTGTACTGTGTCTCACACACTATGACAAGAGGCACATTATCAAGGAGGTCCCGCCGGGACGAACGCGAGAGGATGAGGACATGAGCGCGCTCCCGCCCCTGACCGATCTGCTTGCCGACGCGCACGTCGTGGCCCTGCCGATGGCCACCCGATTCCGCGGCGTCGAGGTCCGCGAGGCGCTGCTGCTGCGCGGCCCGGAGGGCTGGACCGAGTTCTCGCCGTTCGCCGAGTACGACGACGCCGAGGCCGCCGCCTGGCTGGCCGCGGCGATCGACTACGGGTGGGCGCCTCAGCCCGCGCCGGTGCGGGAGACGGTGCCGGTCAACGCGACGGTGCCGGCGGTGCCCGCGGCCCGCGTCGGCGAGGTGCTCGCGCGGTTCGACGGATGCCGCACGGCCAAGGTGAAGGTGGCCGAACGCGGTCAGGTTCTCGACGACGACGTCGCGCGGGTGCGCGCCGTGCGCGAGCAGATGGGACCGGAGGGCCGCATCCGGGTGGACGCGAACGGCGGCTGGAACCTCGACGAGGCCGAGCGGGCCCTGCACCGCCTGGCCGAGTTCGACCTGGAGTACGCCGAGCAGCCGTGCGCAACCGTCGACGAGCTCGCCGAGCTGCGCCGCCGCGTGAAGTACATGGGGATCCCGATCGCCGCCGACGAGAGCGTGCGGAAGGCGGCCGACCCGCTCGCCGTCGCCCGCGCCGGGGCCGCGGATCTGCTCGTGGTCAAGGCCCAGCCGCTGGGCGGCGTGCGCTGCGCCCTCGAGATCGTCGCTGAGGCGGGCCTGCCCGCGGTCGTCTCGAGTGCGCTCGACACGAGCGTGGGCCTGGCCATGGGGGTCGCTCTGGCGGCATCCCTGCCCGAACTCGACTACGACTGCGGCCTGGGCACCGCATCGCTGTTCACCGCCGACGTCACACCGGACCCGCTGCGCGCCCGCGGCGGCGTCCTCCCCGTGGGGCGCGTCGAGGCCGATCCCGCACTGCTACAGGCGCACGCGGCCTCCCCCGACCGGCGGCAGTGGTGGCTCGACCGGGCCACGCGCTGCCACGGCGTGCTCGCGGGCGTCAGCTGACGTCGAGAGTCAGCTGACGTCGACCAGCAGGGTCACGAATTTCTCGAGCCGTTCGGCCAGCAGCTCGCCGCTCTCGCGCCGGTTGCGCCCCTCGATCGCCGCGGCCATCGACGCCTCGATCGAGGTGACCAGGAGCAGTTGCGCCGCCTCGGCCACGCTCAGCCGCAGCCGCATGCCGTGCGACTCGACGACCGTCGCGATGATCACCTCGACGCGCCGCCTCATGCGCTCCTGCCAGGCCAGGTAGGCGGCCGCCATGCGCGGGTCGCGCAGCGCCTGGGTGCGGATCTCACTGACCAGCTGCGGTTCCAGGTGCTCGCCCAGCGAGACGCCGATCACCTGACGCACGAGGGCGGCCGGGGCCAGGCCGGCGTCGGGGCTGAGTCCGCGCACGCGCCCCGCGACCTCGTCCATCTTCGCCTCGGCCATGCGGGAGACGAGGGCGAGGAACAGCTCTTCCTTCGACTCGAAGTTGGAGTAGAACGCGCCGCGGGTGAACCCCGCGCGTTCGCAGATCACCTCGACCGAGGCGCCGTCCATGCCGACCTCGCCGAAGATCTCATGGGCGGCGTCGAGCAGCCGGGTGCGGGTCTGCTCGCGCCGACGACTCATCGGCCGCGCCGCCGTCTCGCTCATGCTGCGCGCCTCCCTTCCGTCGCCGGTCACGGATGATGCCATCCGCTCATCAGATATTCACACCGACTCTCCAGAATTGGCGGTCGATACGCCGTTACGATACAACAATGTATTGGATACAGCGCTGTATCGAATCGTCCTGATCACCGTACGGAGTCACTGTGTCCACCATCCTGTCTTCGCTCGGCCGCTGGTCCTTCCGCCACCCCTGGCGCGTTCTGGTCGCGTGGCTCGTGCTGCTGGGCCTGGCCGGTGGCGGCGCGCTCACGTTCATGCAGGGCACGAGCAACACCTTCACGATCCCGGGCACCGAGGCCCAGGAGGGCATCGAGCTGCTCGAGCGCACGTTCCCGCAGGCCAGCGGCACCAGTGCGCAGCTGATCGTCGTGGCTCCCGACGGCCAGCGCGTCGATGACGACCCGGTGGCCGGCGTCATCGACGACACCGTGGCCGACCTCGAAGCGGTCGACGGGGTGACCGCCGTCACCAGTCCCTTCAGCGAGCTGGTCGACGGCCTCGTCTCCGAAGACGGCGCCGCCGCCATCATCCAGCTGCAGTTCGACGGGCAGGCCACCGACGTCAGCGACGCGACCAAGGACGAGCTCACCGGCATCGCCGACGAGGCCCGTGACGCGCTGCCCGCCGACGCGCGGGCGGTCATGGGCGGCGACCTGTTCTCGATGTCGGTGCCGGCGCTGTCGATCATCGAGGCGGTCGGCGTCCTCATCGCCCTGTTCGTCCTCGTCATCACGTTCCGGTCGTTCGCCGTCGCCTGGTTCCCGCTGGTCAGCGCCCTGATCGGCGTGGGACTCGCGGTCGCCCTGATCTACCTGTCGACCGCGTTCGCCGACATCTCCTCGGTCACCCCCATGCTGGCGGTGATGCTGGGCCTGGCGGTCGGCATCGACTACGCCCTGTTCATCGTCGCGCGCCATCAGGACCAGGTGCGCATCGGCATGGACCCGGAGGAGTCCGCATCGCGCGCAACCGGCACCGCGGGTTCGGCCGTCGTGTTCGCCGGCGTCACCGTGCTCATCGCCCTCATCGGCCTGGGCTTCGCCGGCATCCCCTTCCTCACGACCATGGGCGTCGCCGCGGCCGTCGCCGTCGCCATCGCGGTGCTGGTGGCCGTGACCCTCACCCCCGCCCTGCTCGGCTTCGCCGGACCCCGCGTCGCCGGGTGGCCGCGCAAGGTGCTGGGCGCCGGCATCCGGGTGGGGCGCCGCGCGCCGCGGGCGGATGCCGGTGACCGCACCGCTGAGCCGGCGCGCACCGCGGCGGCGACGAAGCGGCCCGCCCGGACCAAGCGCGGATTCGCGGAGCGCTGGGTGACGGGCGTGACCCGGCATCCGGTGCTCACCACGGTCGCGGTCGTCGTGGGCCTGGGCGTGATGGCGGTGCCTGCCGCAAGCCTGACCCTGGCCCTCCCGAACGCCGGCGTGCAGCCGGTGCAGAGCGAAGCGCGGCAGGCGTACGACCTGACCGCCGAGCACTTCGGCCCGGGCTTCAACGGGCCACTGGTCATGACCGGCACCATCGTGACCTCGACCGACCCGCTGGGCCTGATGGCCGACCTGCAGGCCGAAGTCGAGAAGATCCCCGGCGTCAAGGAAGTCGCGATGTCGACCCCGAACGAGACGGCCGACACCGGGCTCATCCAGATCGTGCCCACCACCGCCCCCGACGACCCGGCCACGGCCGACCTCGTCCGCGAGCTGCGGTCGCACCACGACGAGTGGCTCGAGGAGTACGGCGTCGACCTCAAGGTCACCGGATTCACCGCCGTCGGCATCGACATCTCCGACCGGCTGGGCGCCGCGCTGCTGCCGTTCGGTGTCTTCGTGGTCGGACTCTCGTTCATCCTGCTGATGATCGTGTTCCGCTCGATCTGGGTGCCGCTGAAGGCCACCGCGGGCTATCTGCTGTCGATCCTCGCGTCGTTCGGCGTCGTGGCCGCCGTGTTCGAGTGGGGCTGGATGGCCGACCTGCTGCACGTGACCCGCACCGGACCGGTGATCAGCTTCATGCCGATCATCCTCATGGGCGTGCTGTTCGGTCTCGCGATGGACTACGAGGTGTTCCTGGTCTCGCGCATGCGCGAGGACTACGTCCACTCGCGGCGCGCCCGGCGCGGCCGCGCCGACCGGCACACCGCCGTCGCGGCCGTCCGCAGCGGGTTCACCGCCTCGGCCCGCGTGGTGACCGCGGCCGCCGTGATCATGTTCGCCGTCTTCGCCGCGTTCGTGCCCGAAGGCGACTCGTCGATCAAACCGATCGCCCTGGGCCTCGCCGTCGGCATCGCCGTCGACGCGTTCATCGTGCGCATGACGCTCGTGCCGGCCGTCATGGCGCTGCTGGGCGAGAAGGCGTGGTGGATGCCGCGCTGGCTCGACCGGATCCTCCCCCACTTCGACATCGAGGGCGAGGCCGTCGAGCGCGAATTGCAGCTGGCCGACTGGCCCGAGCCGGGCTACATCGAACCGCTGGCCGGGGACGACCTCGCGGTGCGGGTCGACGGGGGACGCGGCGTCGGCGAGATCACGCTGTTCGAGGGCGCGTCCTTCCGGGTGCGCCACGGCGAGACGCTCGTGGCGACCAGCCCCGACCCGCGCGCGACCCGCGCCTTCGCGCTCGCCGTCGCCGGGCGCCTGGCCACCGACGAGGGCCGCCTGCGGGTGGCCGGGCATCTGCTGCCGGGCCGTGCCGCCTGGGTGCGCGCCCACGTCGGGCTCGCGCTGCTCGACGATGCCGCCGATCCGGTCGCCGAACTCCGCCGCGCGCTCGCCGGGGACACCCGGCTCGTGGTCGTCGACGGCGTCGACGCGCTCAGCGGTGCCGACCGCGACCAGGCCGCCGCGCTGCTGCGCGACGCCGCCGACCGGCTCAGCCCTGCACCGACGCCGCTCACGATCGTCGCCACCGCGCGGCGCGATGGCGGCGCCCTCGAACTGTTCGCCGACGCGCACCGTCCGAGCGTGTCGACTCTCGCACTGGCCGCGCACGCGGCATCCACCCCCACCACCGATTCGCAGGTGATCTCCGCATGACTCTCCCCATCGAACGCGCACGCTCGCGCAAGCCTGTCACCTGGCTCACGGTCATCGGCGTGCTGCTGCTGCCCGTGCTCATCGGCGGCGTCCTCGTGGCCGCGCTGTACAACCCCGTCGAGCGGCTGGATGCCATGAACACCGCCGTCGTGAACAACGACGAGCCGGTCACCGTCGACGGGCAGATGGTGCCGCTGGGCCGCCAGCTGACCGCGGGCCTGGTCGAGGGATCGGACGAGCTCGACTCCAACCTCACGTGGACGATTTCCAACGACGACGACGCCGCGGCCGGTCTGGCCGACGGCACCTACAACGCCGTTGTCACGATCCCCTCGAACTTCTCGGCGGCCGCCACCTCGACCGCGCCCGGCGGCACGCCCGAACGCGCCACCATCGAGGTCACCACGGCACCCGACAGCCTGATCGTCGACGACGCCATCACCGCGCAGGTGGCACAGGCGGCCGCGGCGCTGATGGGCCGCGAGCTGTCGTCGGTGTACCTCGAGAACGTGTTCCTGGGCTTCACGACGCTGGGCGACCAGCTGGGCGATGCGGCGGACGGCGCCCGGCAGATCGCCGACGGCGCCGGTGAGGCGGCCGACGGGGCCGACGCGTGGGCGGACGGCGCCGACGAGGCCGCCGGCGGCGCGCTCTCCCTGGCCGACGGCATCCGTGCGCTGGCCGGCGGTGCGGGCGGTCTGGCCGACGGGGCCGCGGGTATCGCGGACGGGGCCGCGGGCCTGGCCGACGGGTCTGCGCAGCTGGCGGCCGGCACCCGGGCCACCGCCGACGGGCTCGACACGTGGGCGGCGGGCGCGCGCGACATCTCCGCGGGCACGACCGACCTCGCCCAGGGGCTGCAGACGATGGCCGACCAGGTCGGGCAGCTGCCGACGGTGCCGCAGGAGATCATCGACGGTGTCAACGGCATCGCCGACAACAGCGGTGAGATCAACACGGCCGTCGCCGACGCCGCCGCCCGGCTCGAGGAGGCCGCGGACGCGTGTGCGGTCGAGGGCGGCTCCGCCGAACTGTGTGAGGCGCTGGCGGCGATCTCGGCGCGCGCGAACGAATCGCTGTCGACGATCACCGGCGTCATCGACCAGTCCGGCGAGCTCGCCACCCAGGTCGAGCAGCTCGCCCAGTTCGGGCCGGCGCTCACCGCCGGACTGCAGGATGCGGCCGACGGCGCCGCCGCGCTGGCCGGGGGCATGACCGAGCTGGCCGACGGTGCCACCGCCACGGCCGCCGGTGCCGGGCAGCTGGCAGGCGGCATGTCCGACCTGGCCGGCGGCGCCCGGCAGCTGGCCGACGGCGCCACCGAGTTCGCCGACGGCGCGGGGTCGTTCGCCGCCGGCGCCGGCACCGCCGCCGACGGCGCGGGTGAGTTCGCCGACGGGATCGGGCAGCTGGCCGACGGCGCGCGCGACCTGTCGGACGGTGTGGGACAGCTCGGCGACGGCGTCGACACCCTGGCCGACGGCCTGGGCACCGCGGTCGAGGAACTGCCGTCCTACACCGACGAGGAGGCCACCGACCTGGCATCCGTCGTCGCCGAACCGGTGTCAGCCGGCGGAGTGGGCACCGACCTGTTCGGCGCGTCGGCGATCCCGCTGCTGGCGATGCTCGCGCTGTGGTTCGGCGGGCTCGCCTCGTTCGTCGCCCTGCAGGCCGTGCCACGGCACGCCCTCAGCTCGCGGCGCCCGTCGGCTCTGCTGGCCGCGCGCAGCCTCGCCCCCGCCGCCGCGATCGGCGCCGCGCAGGGGCTGCTGGTCGCCGGCGTCATCCAGCTCGCCGCCGCCTACGACACCGGGGCCTGGCTCGCGTTCACGGGCCTGGCGGTCGTCGCCGGGATCGCGTTCGCCGCGGTGAACCAGGCGCTGGTGGCCGTGTTCGGCGGGGCCGGGCGCTGGATCGCGGCGCTGGTCGGCGTGTTGGCGGTGGCCACGGGCATCGTGTCGACCGTGCCGGGGGTGCTGACCTCGATCGCGACGCTCATGCCGACGACGCCCGTGTACACGGCGCTGCTGGGCGTGCTCACCGAGGCCGGGGGCGTGGGGGCCGCGGTGGTCGGGATGCTGGGGTGGACCGCCCTGGCCTTCATCGCCACGATCTTCGCCGTCGCCCGCCGCCGTTCGACGACCGCGCGCGCCGTGCTCCTGGCCTCCCCCGCCTGACCCGTCGGGCGCACAGCGTCGGTGTGTGGCGCGGACGCGCCGGCACGGTGCGTGGCGCGGACGCGCCGGAACGCCCTGCGCCGCGCGGGTCAGCTCAAGCCGCTGTAGGCGTGGAGGCCCTTGAAGAACTGGTTCACGATCGTGAAGTTGAAGATCACGGCCGCGAAGCCGATGATCGACAGCCAGGCCGACCGCGTACCGCGCCAGCCGCGCGTCGCGCGGGCGTGGATGTAGCCGGCATAGAGGACCCAGATCACGAAGGTCCACACTTCCTTGGTGTCGAAGCCCCAGTAGCGGCCCCACGCATCGTTGGCCCAGATGGCACCGGCGATGAGCGTGAACGTCCAGAACGCGAACCCGATGATCGCGAACCGGTACGCGAGCGACTCGAGCGCGTCGGCCGACGGCAGCGTGCGCAGGAAGCGCAGCCCGGTCTTCACGGGCTCGGCGCCGGCGTCACGCGCGGATGCCGCGGCGATCGCGAGCCGTTCGCGTCGCGCCTGCAGGAGCTGCAGCACCGACAGCGCGAACGCCAGCGCGAGGAAGGCACTGGCCAGCGACGCGACGAACACGTGGATCACCAGCCACACGCTCTTGAGCGGGTCGGCCAGCGGGGTCACCTCGACGTAGTACGCCATCGCCGCGCCGCCCAACAGCACCACCGTCATCCCGGTGATGAACGCCCCGAGGAACCGCAGGTCGTAGCGGAACAGCACGACGAGGTAGACGGCGACGATCAGCATCGTCCCGGTGAGCGCGAACTCGTAGTTGTTCGACCACGGCACCCGGCCCGCGGCCACACCGCGCGTGACGTCGGCGCCGACGTGGAAGAGGAACCCCAGCACGGTCAGCGAAGTGCCCAGCCGCGCCCACAGGTAGCGCACCCGCTGCGCCGGCGCGGCCTCGAGGGCGGCCAGGGCGGCGGCCTCTTCGGCACGGATGTCGTCGATCGCCGAACCGCCCGCGGAGACCAGGACCTTCGCCTGAGCCGCATCCTTCTGCTTGATCGCCTGGTCCGAGCGGCGGGCGAGGTCGATGGCGTAGGCCAGGAACGCGAGCGTGTAGATCGCCAGCGAGGTCCACACCAGCAGCACCGAGATCTCCTCGAGCGTCATTCCCGTTTCAGGCATGGCCACATCCTACTTTCGGTCGTCAGCGGTCTCAAGGGTGGGGTCGGCGGGTGCGTCCACCGGCATCCCGGCACGCTCCAGCGCCGCCGCGTGGTCGCGCGCGAGGTCGGCGACGGCGATCGCGATCGCGGGGTCCTCACCGCGGGCGAGGCCCGCGTACTCGAGGCGCACGGCATCCCCGTCAGGGGTGGCCTTGACCCACAGGCGGCGGCGCGGCACGAACAGCGCCACGAGCAGTCCGGCCACGGCCAGGATCGCGAAGGCGAGCACCCACGGCGCGCTCACGTCGCGGTGGATCGACAGCGACACGTAGCGCTTGACCACCTCATCGGCGCCGTCGGCGGTCGCGTCCTCGAAGGTGAGGGTGCCGAGCCCGTTCGGCAGGTCGACGGTGTCGCCCGGTGCGAGCTCGAGCGCCGGGTTCTCGCTGTCGCCGCCCGCGGTCTGGGTCATGCCGGTCGGGTCGAGCGTGTACACCGACCGTGCGGTGCCGTCATCGATGCCGAGGTCGCCCTCGTACACCCAGAAGGTCATCAGTGGGGCGAGCAGATCCCCGTATCCCGACGCGATGGCGCCGCCGTGGGCGTTGACCGCCGTCGGGTAGAAGAACCCGACCAGCCCCACCTGCTCGGCCAGCCCGTCGGCGACCTTGACGACGCCCTGCGAGGTCATATTGCCGTCCTGCGGCAGGAACGGCACCGACTCGCGGAAGACGACCTCGCCCTCGGCGTCGCGCACGGTGATCGTCGGGGCGTAGCCGTTGCCCATGAGGTAGATGCGGTCGCCGAGCATCGTGATCGGGTGGTTGACCCGCACCACCTCGTCGACCGGTTCGCCGCCGGGCTCGCGCACGGTGACGTGCGCGGCGAAGTCGCCGGCCTGCCCCTGACCGGCCTGGCCTACCTCGACGTACGACACGTCGAACCGGTCCAGGGTGATCGAGTAGGGGGCGAGGTTCTCGGTGTCGACGAAGCGGCCCGGGTTGAACGACGAGTACCCGAGGCCCAGGGAGTTCACGAACCCCTCCCCCTCGGTGATCACGGTCTGCCCGGTGTAGGTGAACCCGCCGCCGATGCCGACCGCCACCAGCACGCCGACCAGCGCGCCGTGGAAGACGAGGTTGCCGGTCTCCCGCAGGTAGCCGCGCTCGGCCGACACCGACGCCGTGCCGCGGGCGTCGTAGCGTTCGACGCGGTATCCGGCCTTCTTGAGCTGCCCCTCGGCCAGGTCGACAGCCGCGGCGGCCGCCGCCCCGGCATCCACCCCCTGCGCCGGGCGCGCCGTGGCCTCGGCATGGTCGTCGAGGCGCGACAGCCGCGCGGGCGTGCGCGGCGGGCGGGAGCGCAGCGCCTTGAAGTGGTGCTTGGTGCGCGGCAGCACACAGCCGATCAGTGAGATGAACAGCAGGATGTAGATCGCCGAGAACCACACCGAGGTGTAGACGTCGAACAGCTGCAGCGCGTCGAGGACCGGGAACAGGTCGGGGTTGTCCGCGCGGTACTGGGTGACCCCGTTGGGGTCGGCGCTGCGCTGCGGCACGAGCGACCCCGGCACGGCGGCGATGGCGAGCAGCAGCAGGAGCACGAGGGCCGTGCGCATGCTGGTCAGCTGCCGCCAGCCCCAGCGCAGCCACCCGACGAGCCCGAGCTGCGGCTGGGTGATCTGGGGGCTGGATGCCGGAGCGTCGGCGTGGTCGGTCGGACGCAGCGGATCCGCGACGTCAGATCGGGAGTTCGACACTGCTCATCACCCCCATCAGCTCGGACATGACCGCCGTCCACACCCCGGTCACCATCAGGATGCCGAGGAGGATGAGCAGGATGCCGCCGACGATGTTGATCGTGCGGATGTGCCGCCGGAAGAAGGCCACCGACCGCGTCGCCCAGCCGAAGCCGACGGCCAGGAGCAGGAACGGCAGGCCGAGGCCGAGCGAGTAGGCGACGGCGAGGACCCCGGCACGGGCAGGGTCGGCCTGGCTGTAGCCCATCGTGAGGATCGCGGCCAGGGTGGGGCCGATGCACGGCGCCCAGCCGAGCCCCATCGCCAGGCCCAGAAGCGGCGCGCCGACCAGGCCCAGGTTCTCGCGCATGTGCGGCCGGAAGGTGCGCTGCGCGAACCCGAAGACGCCGATGAACACGAGGCCCATCGCGATGACCACGACCCCCAGCACGCGGGTGATCGGGTCCTGGTACTCCAGGAAGACGCGGCCGACCGTGCCGGCGAACACGCCCATGGCGACGAACACCATGGTGAAGCCGGCGATGAACAGCGCCACGCCCAGCAGCAGGCGGCCGCGACCGGCGGCATCCGGCCTCTGCCCCCGCGCGGAGGCCACGAGGTTCGGAGACTCGCGCGAAGTTCGGACCGGATCGGCGGATCGGTCCGAAGATGACGCGATTGTCCGAACTTCGGCGTCGTTCGCACCCTCGGCATCCCGGGTGCCGCGGCCGGCGGCCGCGCCGCCGAGGAACCCGAGATAGCCGGGCACGAGCGGCAGCACGCAGGGCGAGAGGAACGAGACCAGGCCGGCGAGCATCGCGATCGGGATCGCGATCCACAGCGCACCGTCGAAGACGACGTCGCCGGGGTTCACGACGCCTCCGCGATCACGTCTTCGACGATCTCGCGCAGGGCGTAGCCGCTGTCGAGCTGCCCGAAGAACCGCGCGGCCACCCGGCCCTGACTGTCGAGCACGAGGGTCGTCGGGGCCGCCTGCAGCGAGGTCCACGCGACGAACGAGAGCTTCAGGTCGGTGTCGCCGCGCGCGAGCACCGACGGGTAGCTGATGCCGTAGGTCTCCTCGAACGCGCGCGCCTGCTCGGGGCCGTCGTAGATGTTCACGCCGAGGAACGCCGCCTCGGGCGCGGTGGCCTCATACGCCTCTTCGAGGAACGGGGCTTCGGCGCGGCACGGCCCGCACTGCGCATACCAGAAGTTGAGGACGAGCACCTGGTCGGCGTAGTCGGCGCTCGTGATCGTGGAGCCGTCCACGGCGGTGGCGGTGAACTCGACCGGCTCGCCGCGCTCGGACGCCGGGATCTCCTCGAGCCGTCCGTCGCTGGAGATGAAGCCCTTGTTGCTGCCCTGCTTGTACTGCGAGGCCAGGTCGTCGTTCTCGCTCGTACAGGCGGCGAGCGACACGGCGAGCGCGGCCGCGGCCACGGCCGCCGCGATTCGGCGCAGAACAGTCATACCGCCCCCACATCCACGGCGGAGGCCGTCTGCGCGGGTTCGGCGTAGTCCAGCTCGCGCCACACGTCGTCGGCGAGCTCGAAGCTCGTCACGCTCGACAGGGCGCAGCGTCGCCGGCGCGGATCGTGCCGCAGCGGCTTGCCCGCGATCGCCAGGTGGGTGATCCAGATGGGCAGCTGGTGCGACACGATGACGACGTCGCCGGTGGCCGTGCGGTGCCAGGCGTCGCGCATCGCGGCATCCATGCGGGCCACGACCTGTGCGTACGGCTCGCCCCAGCTGGGCAGCTCGGGGGCGCGCAGGTGCCGCCAGTTGAGCGGATTCATGAGGGCGCGCTTCATGCGCTTGCCCTCGAACACGTTCGTCGGCTCGATCACGCGGGCGTCGATGACCGGCTCCGCGCCGAACAGCTCGGTGAACGGCACCGCCGACTCGCGCGTGCGCTCCAGCGGCGAGCAGACCAGCGCGCCGACCGGGCGTTCCATCGCATGGATGTGCTCGGCGGCGGCGCGCGCCATCTGGCGACCGGCGGCGCTCAGCCGGAACTCGGGGAGCCGTCCGTAGAGCACACGTCGAGGGTTGTGGACCTCTCCGTGGCGCACGAGATGAAGGCGGGCGGCGGGCACCGCACCAGTCTACGTGGGCGGTCGCTATGGGCGGCCTGAGTGCAGGCTGGGTGGATGCCGGTGGCGGGCGGTCAGGCGGCGTCGGCGTCTGGGGCACCGCGGCCGGCGCGCAGCTG
The DNA here is from genome assembly GCF_053586795.1 of Microbacterium pollutisoli. NCBI lineage: Bacteria > Bacillati > Actinomycetota > Actinomycetes > Micrococcales > Microbacteriaceae > Microbacterium > Microbacterium pollutisoli. Next base: position 91,078 of record NZ_JBNYWT010000003.1, on the reverse strand, counting down.
CCGCACCCGCACGGTGAGGAACACGACCACGGCGATGACCGCGACGGCGATCACGACGTACTGCAGCACGTCGGCGTAGGTCTCGACGATGTGCCACTGGTCGCCCAGGATGTAGCCGGCCAGCACGAAGACCGAGTTCCAGATGGCCGAGCCGGCCAGGGTCAGCAGGGTGAACCGCCACAGCGGCATGCGCACGACGCCGGCGGGGATGGAGATGAGGCTGCGGAAAATCGGGATCATCCGCCCGAAGAACACGGCCTTGCCGCCGTGCTTGCCGAACCATTCGACGGTGCGGTCGACGTCCTGCACCTTGATCAGCGGCATCCGGTCGGCGATGGCGCGCACCCGGCGCAGGCCCAGCCAGGCGCCCAGCCCGTACAGGACGAGGGCGCCCACGACCGAGCCGGCCGTGGTCCACAGCAGTGCTTCGAGCAGCGAGAACGACCCCTGGCCGGCCGCGAGGCCCGCCATCGGCAGGATCACTTCGCTGGGGAGCGGCGGGAAGAGGTTCTCGAGCGCGATCGCGATGCCCGCCCCCACCGGTCCGATGACCTCCATCAGTGAGACGATCCCGTCGACCAGAGTGCTCAGCCAGGAGCCGTCGGTTGCAGATGAAGTCACCCGTCCACGGTAGAGGACATGGGTGAACGGTTCATGGGAGGTGTCCCCCGGTCCGGACGCGGGGTATCCCGAACGCGACGGCGACGTCCGGCGCCTCGATCGCGTCAGTCGCGGGGCACGACCGTGAGCACCCGCCGGATGAAGGTGTCGAACTCCGTCATGAAGGTGCGCAGGAACTCGGCGGTGCCCTCGTCGGTCACCTCGCCGTCGTCGGTGATGAGGCCGGGGGTCATCGAGATGTAGGCCTCGGGGGCGTTCATCTGCGGCGAGTTGCAGAACGACAGCACGCTGCGCAGGCTCTACTGGGCCACGGCGGTGCCGATCGCGCCGGGCGAGGCACCGATGACCGCGGACGGCTTGCGGGCGAGGGAGTTCTCGCCCCACGGCCGGCTCGCCCAGTCGATCGCGTTCTTCAGCCCGCCCGGGATCGACCGGTTGTACTCGGGGGTGACGAACAGGATCGCGTCGGACGCTTCGATGGCCTGCTTGAGCTCGCGGGCCACCGGCGGATAGTCGTCGTCATAGTCGTAGCTGTACAGCGGCAGGTCGCCGATGGGGATCTCGGTGAACTCGAGGTCGTCCGGCGCGAGCCGGATCAGGGCCTTCGACAGCGTCCGGTTGATGGAGGCCTTCGCGAGACTGCCCACGAAGTAGCCCACCCGGTACGGGGGTTCGTGTTCGATGACCAGGGACATGGTTCGCACCTTTCTGAGAGCGGGTGTGCGTCCCGAGCCTGCGCACACCGGCGCGTGTTGTCAGCCCCCTTGCGCGAACGGCGCTTCCGCCTCCGCGCCGGCGCCCGGTCCGCGCGGGCGCCCCACGTAGACTGTCTGCTCGTGAGCGAACGCGTATTGGTCCAGCAGCTGCATGCACGGGAAGACGGCCCCGTCTCGGTATCGGGATGGGTCGAGACCGTCCGTGATCAGAAGAAGGTGCAGTTCGTCATCCTGCGGGACGAGACCGGCTCGGTGCAGCTGGTCAACCCGGCGACACGTCCCGCCGAGGACGGCTCCGAGCAGGATGCCGCGGCCCTGGCCCTCACGGCGCTGATCTCCGAGCTGACCCACGGCACCTTCCTCACCGTCACCGGTGAGCTCAAGCACGACGAGCGCGTCAAGCTCGGCGGCGTCGAGATCAAGATCGGCGCCCTCGATGTCGCGGCCGCGGCCCTGCCGGAGACGCCGATCGCCGCCGACTCGGGCCTCGACAAGCGCATGGACTGGCGGTTCCTCGACCTGCGTCAGCGCCGCAACAACCTGATCTTCCGCGTGCAGACCACGCTCGAGCACGCGATGCGCACCTACTGGATCGAGCGCGACTACATCGAGGTGCACTCCCCCAAGCTGATGGCCAGCGCCTCGGAGTCGAACGCCGAGCTGTTCTCGCTCGACTACTTCGACGACCAGACCGCCTACCTGGCGCAGTCGCCGCAGTTCTTCAAGCAGATGGCCCAGGTCGCCGGCTTCGGCAAGATCTTCGAGATCGCGCCGGCGTTCCGCGCCGACCCCTCGTTCACCAGCCGGCACGCGACCGAGTTCACCTCGATCGACGCCGAGATCAGCTGGATCGACTCGCACGAGGACGTCGCCCGCATGCAGGAAGAGCTGCTGGCCACGGCGATCCAGGCCGTCGCCGACAAGCACGGCGCCGAGATCAAGGAGCTGTTCGACCTCGACATCGTCGTGCCGACGGTGCCGTTCCCGCGCATCCCGCTGGCCGAGGCCCGGGAGATCGTGAAGGCGCGCGGGTACGAGATCCCCCGCGCCGACGGCGACCTCGACCCGGAGGGCGAGCGTCAGATCGCCGCCCACGTGCTCGAGACCTACGGCCACGAGTTCGTGTTCATCACCGACTACCACCCCGAGATCCGCGCGTTCTACCACATGCGCGATCCCGAGACCGGGCTGACCAAGTCGTACGACCTGCTCTACAAGGGCGTCGAGATCACCACCGGCGCCCAGCGCGAGCACCGCGTCGACGTGCTCGTCGAGCAGGCCAAGGAGAAGGGGCTCGAGCCCGAGCACCTCGACTTCTACTTCGACTTCTTCCGCTACGGCGCCCCGCCGCACGGCGGGTTCGGCATGGGTCTGGCCCGCGTGATGATGCTGCTGCTCGGGCAGGACTCGATCCGCGAGGTCACCTACCTGTTCCGCGGGCCGACGCGCCTGGCCCCGTGAGTGCATGGCTGAGGCCCGGACGAGATCGTCCGGGCCTCAGCTGCTCTCGTTCCGCGCGTTCGGTCTGCTGTGTGAACGTGACACCGGCGGCGGGCGCCGAGGCGGTGCGCCGCTCCTGGGTCTAGCGGCTCAGATCTCCAGGTCGACCGCGACCCGGTCGGCGCGGATGGTGCCGATGTACGCGGCGACCTCCTCGTGGGCGGGGTGCACCTGGTAAGCGTCCAGCCCCGCCTCGTCGTCGAAGTCGGCGATGAGCACGAGGTCCCAGTTGGCGTCGGGATACAGCACGTTCGCGCCGGCCTGCATCGCGCGCAGGGTCGGGACGACCCCGTGCAGGGCGTTCAGGCGCCGGGCGGCCTCGGTGGCCTGCGCGGCGCGGGTCTCGGCGTCGGCGGCCGAGAGGCGGAAGGTCACGATATGACGGATCATCGGTGTGGCTCCTGGGTCAGGGCGGCGCGCAGCCGGTCGGCCGAGAGCCGCCAGTGCGCGTGCAGGCGGTCGTCGATGAGCACGACCGGGATCTTCTCCCACCACGCGTCGTAGAGCGCGGCATCCTCGAGGATGGACCGCTCCTCGATCTCGACGGTCCCCTCGGGAAGGTCGGCCACGACCGTCTCCACGATCTCGCGTGCGACGTCGCACAGGTGGCAGTCGGGCTTGGAGATGAGGGTGAGGGTGGTCACGGGTCCATCTTCGCGCATTGCGGGGGCGCAGACACGAAGCGCCCGTCCGGGGACAGGCGCTCAGTGCATGTGCCGCTTACTTCTTGTTGCGGCGCTGGTGGCGAGTCTTGCGAAGCAGCTTGCGGTGCTTCTTCTTCGCCATGCGCTTACGGCGCTTCTTGATGACAGAACCCACGGATAACCTCACATCGTCTGGGGTCTGGACGCGTGGTGGACGCGCCCGGGAACGGGCAAACCGAAAAAATGCCTCGGGCTATTCTAGCCGACATCCGCGATCGGCCGACGCAGGGCGTCGGTGACGGCCGTCTCGGGCACGCGGTAGCTGCGACCGAACCGCACGGCGGGCAGTTCGCCGGCGTGCACCAGCCGGTACACGGTCATCTTGGACACGCGCATGAGCTCGGCCACTTCGGCAACCGTCAGAAAGCGCACGTCAGGCAGCTCCGACATCGTGTCCCCCCAGGCTTCCGTTTCTTGTTCTGAGAATCCTATGGGGTCAGCGCGACACGTGTAAACCTGCGTGACTGCTGTGATCGGTGCACGCGCGGGTCAGCGCAGCCGTTCGCGGGCGGCGCGTGCGGCGATGCGCGCCTGCGTGCGGGCGGCTGAGTCAGCGACCGGGAAGCTTCTTGAACGCGCTCTCGAAGGCGTGCTTGGCCGAGGCCGCGACCCGGCCCAGGCGGTCGGCGGCCTGCGCGGCCGACTCCGACAGCGCGACCGAGACGGCGGCATCCACGGCCCCGTCGTCGAGGAACGGCACGAGCCAGTCCTCGACGGTCTCGAGGGGCTCCGGCGAAAGGCTGTAGAAGCGGTGCTGGCCTTCTTCGCGGACCGAGACGAGCGCCGCCTCCCGCAGCACCTTGAGGTGCTTCGACACGGTCGGCTGGCTGACCCCGAGTTCCGCGACGATCTGCGAGACGCTGGTGCCGTCATGACCATCGGCGGAGCGGTCGAGCAGGAGCTGCAGGATGTCCCGACGGGTACCGTCGGCGATCACGTCGAAGATGTCCGCCATGACGATAGGTTAGCCCGCCGGGATGCCGGAGTACCATGACAACGGTTCTGCGGCGAAAGGGGGCGGCGACATGGCGGGTCCGACCGTCGGTGGGCGCCCGCCGCGCTCGATGACCGCTGCGGCGCGCACGGTGTGGCACGGTCTGCGCCGACCCATCACGGCGTCGCCGTCGCGGTTCGCCGTGCTGATCTTCACCACACTGATCCTGGTGTTCACGGCGCTGTTCTCGCTGCCCGCCGCCTCCGCCGACGGCACGCCGACGCCCCTGCCCGACGCGCTGTTCACGGCCGTGTCGACCATCTGCGTCACGGGCCTGTCCACGGTCGACATGGGCACCCACTGGTCGCCGTTCGGCCACGTGCTGGTGTACCTGGGGGTCAACGTCGGAGCGCTCGGCGTGCTGACGCTGGCCTCGATCCTGGGTCTGGTCATCTCGAAGAAGCTCGGCCTGCGCGCGAAGCTGCTGGCCGCCGGCGACTCCAACCCGTTGCGGGCGCGCGGCGGCCCCGTCAACGAGGGCCAGACCGTGCGCCTGGGCGAAGTGGGTCAGTTGCTGTCGACGGTGGCCCTGTCCACCCTCGTGATCGAGGCCGCCCTGGCGCTCCTGCTGTACCCCGCACTGCTGCTGTCGGACGTCGACCCGGTCACGGCGCTGTGGGAGGCGCCCTACTACGCGGCCATGTCCTTCACGAACACCGGCTTCACCCCGAACGCCGGTGGCCTCGAGCCGTTCGCCGACAACTACTTCCTGATGACCGTGCTCATGGCCGGGGTGTTCCTGGGGTCGATCGGATTCCCGGTCATCTTCACCCTGTGGCGCCACCACTGGCACGTGCACCGCTGGTCGCTGCACGCCAAGCTCACCCTCATCACGACGATGGCCCTGTTCTTCGGCGGGGCGGGCGTGTTCCTCCTGCTCGAGTTCGACAACCCCGCCACGTTCGGGTCGATGGACGCGTGGGACACCACCTTCCAGGCGTTCTTCCTGTCGGCGATGACCCGATCGGGCGGATTCTCCGTCGTCGAGATCGGCGACCTGCACGGCTCGTCGCTCGTGGTCGGCTCGATGCTCATGTTCGTCGGCGGCGGCTCGGCGTCCACGGCCGGCGGCATCAAGGTCACCACCCTCGCCGTGATGGCGCTGGCCGTCTGGTCGGAGGCCCGCGGCCGGCAGAGCGTCGAGGCGTTCGGCCGCCGCATCCCCAGCGACGTGCAGCGGGTGGCGCTGTCGGTCGTCGCCTGGGGCGCGACCATCATCGCGATCGCCACGATCACCATCGCGCAGATCACCCAGGCGCCCATCGCCGACGTGCTGTTCGACGTCATCTCCGCCTTCGGCACGGTCGGTCTGTCCACGGGGCTGACCGCCACCCTGCCCGACTCGGCGTCGCTCGTCATGGCGCTGACGATGTTCATGGGGCGCGTTGGTACAGTGACACTCGCCGCGGCCGTGGCCGCGACATCCCGTTCGCAGCACTACTCGCTGCCCGTGGAAAGGCCCATCGTTGGTTGAGCAGCTGCGCAGCGACGCCCCCGTCCTCGTCATCGGCCTCGGACGGTTCGGCGCGGCCTGCGCCGGGGAACTGGACCGACTCGACCGCGAGGTGCTCGCGATCGACGAGAACCTCGAACTCGTGCAGAAGTGGTCGGACCGGGTCACCCACACGGTGCAGGCCGACGCCCGCAACATCGACGCGCTGCGGCAGATCGGCGCGCAGGACTTCCAGGTCGCCGTCGTCGCGGTCGGCTCGCTCATCGAGGCATCCGTGCTCATCACGGCCAACCTCGTCGACTTGAAGGTGCCGCAGATCTGGGCGAAGGCGGTCTCCCAGTCGCACGGCAAGATCCTGGCCCGCGTCGGCGCGAACCACGTGATCTACCCCGAGCGCGAGGCCGGCGAGCGCGTCGCGCACCTGGTCAGCGGCCGCATGCTCGACTTCATCCGCTTCGACGACGATTTCGTGCTGGCCAAGATGTACCCGCCGAAGTTCATCCGCGGCGTGGGGCTGAACCAGTCCGGCGTGCGCACCAAGTACCACGTCACGGTCGTCGGCGTGAAGAGCCCCGGCAAGCCGTTCCGCTACGCCGAGGCCGACACCGTCGTGACCAACCACGACCTCATCATCGTGTCGGGCACCAACTCCGACATCGAACGGTTCGCCGCGCTCGACCGCTGAGGCGGCCGGTCAGGCCCCGGCGGCCAGTTCGCGCGCGCGGGCGAGGGCGGCGTCGGTCGCGCGGGCGAACAGCGCGGGCAGGCCCGCGTCGTCCAGCACCGCGATCGCGCGTTCGGTCGTGCCCTTGGGGCTGGTGACGCGGCGTCGCAGCTCGGCCGGGTCGTCGCCCGTGGCATCCAGCAGCGCCGCCGCGCCGATGAAGGTCTGCTCGGCCATGAGGCGCGCGTCGGCGTCGGAGAAGCCCTTGTCGCGCGCGGCTTCGGTCAGCGCCTCGATCAGCAGGAAGACGTAGGCCGGTCCCGACCCGGAGATCGTCGACAGCGCATCGATCTGCGCCTCGGGGACCTCGATGACGGCGCCGCAGGTCTCGAACACCGAGCGCACGCGGGCACGGTCCTCGGCGGTGACCGCGGTTCCGGATGCCAGGCCGGTGACGGCCTTGCCCACGACCGCCGGCGTGTTCGGCATCGACCGCAGCACCGCGACGTCGGCCCCGAGGATCTGCTCGAACGTCGCGAGGGTGACCCCGGCCGCCAGGCTCACCACGATCGCACCCGGACGCAGCGCCGGCGCGATCTCGCGCAGCAGATCGGGCACCATCGCGGGCTTGACCCCCACGAGCACGACCTCCGCCTCGGCCACCGCCGCGCGATTGCCGTCGGGGTGCTCTTCGAGCGCGATGCTCGTGACCCCTGCGAATCCATCGAGCGTCCGCGCCTTCGCGGCGGTGCGGTTGGTCGCGGTGACCGGCCCCCCGCGCCCGGAGGCGACGACGCCCTGCAGCACCGCCCCGCCCATCGAGCCGGCACCGAGGATCGCGAGGGAGGGCAGTGAGGCGCTCATGCCGCCATCCTACGGGCGGCCGCCGCGGGCACCCGGTGAGCGTCCGGACGCCCGCGTTATAGTCGAGACAGCGGAGGCGTCGAGGTCTCCGCGGCACCCGGGAGGACAGCGCAAATGACCCTTCTCGACGGCATCACCCGCCGCCTCGTCGACACGGATCGATTGACGGTGGGCATTCTCGAGCGCGACGGCGACGACCCGCGCACGCCCGCCGAGAGGACGGTGATCCTCATCCACGGGAACGTGTCGTCGAGCCTGTTCTGGCAGGAGCTGATGCAGGACCTGCCCAGCGATCTGCGGGTCATCGCGATCGACCTGCGCGGGTTCGGCGACTCCGAGAACCTGCCCGTCGACGCCACGCGGGGCGTGCGTGACTACAGCGACGACGTGCACGCCACCCTGCGCGCCCTCGACATCCAGACCGCGCACCTGGTGGGCTGGTCGATGGGCGGCGGTGTCGTGATGCAGTACGCGCTCGAGCACCCGGTGCTGTCGATGACCCTGCAGGCACCCGTCTCCCCTTATGGGTTCGGCGGCACCCGCCGCGACGGCACGCGACTGACCGACGACGACGCGGGCGTGGGTGGCGGCGGCGCCAACCCGGACTTCGTCCGTCGGCTCAACGACGGCGACACGACCGACGATGAGCCCACCTCGCCGCGCAGCGTCTTCCGTGCGACCTACGTCGCGCCCGGCTACGTCACCACCGTCGAGGACATCTGGGTCGAGTCGATGCTGTCCACCTCGACCGCCGAGGGCAACTATCCCGGTGACAGCGTCTCGAGCGAGAACTGGCCCGGCTTCGCCGCCGGCACCATCGGCGTGCTCAACACGATGGCGCCGAAGTACTTCGACACATCGGGCATCGTCGACCTGCCGGTCAAGCCGCCGGTGCTGTGGGTGCACGGCACGCTGGATGCCATCGTCTCGGACGCGTCGTCGTTCGATCTGAACCAGCTCGGCAAGCTGGGCGTGATCCCCGACTGGCCCGGTGACGAGATCGCCCCGCCGCAGCAGATGGTGTCGCAGACCCGTGACGTGCTCGACGCCTATCGCGCCGCCGGCGGCGAGGTGACCGAGCTCGAACTGGAGGGCGTCGGCCACTCGCCGCACCTCGAGCAGCCGGGGGTCTTCCGCCGCGCCCTGCTGGAGACCATCGGCTATATCGGGCACCCGGCCTCGCCCGCACCGCCCACCGAGACGATCATCCTGAGCTCGTCGGACTGACGTCCGCACGCCGGGCCGAGCCGGCCCGACTGTCACACTGGGACCCATGGAGTACACGATCTTCACCGAGCCCCAGCAGGGGTTCTCGTACGACGACCAGCTGGCGTTCGCGCAGACCGCCGAGCGCACCGGCTTCGACGCGTTCTTCCGTTCGGACCACTACATGCGCATGGGCGCCGGCGACCCGCTGCCCGGTCCCACCGACGCCTGGACGACGCTGGCCGGGCTGGCGCGGGAGACCTCGCGCCTCCGGCTCGGCACCCTCGTGTCCTCCGCCACGCACCGGCATCCCGCCGTCCTGGCGATCCAGGTCGCGCAGGTCGACGCGATGTCGCACGGTCGGGTCGAGTTCGGTCTGGGCACCGGCTGGTTCGAGCAGGAGCACCGTGCGCTCGGAATCCCGTTCCCCGCCCAGCGGTTCGGGCCGTTCGAGGAGCAGCTCGCGATCATCACCGGGCTGTGGGCGACGCCGGTCGGTGAGACCTTCTCGTTCGCGGGTGCGCACTACACGCTGGTGGAGTCGCCGGCGCTGCCCAAGCCGGTGCAGGAGCGGATGCCGGTGATCGTCGGCGGCGGCGGACGGCACCGCACTCCGCGGCTCGCCGCCCGCTACGCGACCGAGTTCAATCTCGGGTTCCAGCCCGAGGACCGCATCGCCGCCGCGTTCGACCGGGTGCGGGCGGCGTGCGAGCGCATCGACCGCGATCCGGCGACGCTGAAGCTGTCGGTGGCGCTGCCCACACTGGCCGGCGCCGACGACGCCGAGCTGTCCCGGCGCGCGGAGGCGGTCGGTCGCACGCTCGCGCAGGCCCGAGCCGGTCACGACATCGTCGGGCGGCCCGAAGACATCGCCGAGAAGGTCGAGCGGCTGCGCGCGCTGGGCGTCGACCGGGTGCACTTCCAGCTGATGGATCTGCGCGACGTCGACCACGTCGCGTTCCTCGGCACCGAGGTGCTGCCGCTCCTCCCCCGCTGAGCCGGCCGACCGGTCCTCAGCGCCGTGCCTCGAAGAACGCGCGCAGCAGGGCGGAGGCCTCCGCTTCGCGCACCCCGCCGACGACCTCGGCGCGGTGCGGCAGGCGCCGATCACGCAGCACGTCGTACTTCGACCCTGCGGCGCCGGCCTTGACGTCCCACGCGCCGAACACGACACGTCCGACGTGCGCCTGCAGGATCGCGCCGGCGCACATGAGGCACGGCTCGAGGGTGACCACGAGCGTGCAGTCGTCGAGGTGCCACGACCCGGCGGCCGCGGCGGCCGCCCGCAGCGCCACGATCTCCGCGTGCGCGAGCGGATCGGCGCTCTGCTCCCGCAGGTTTGCGCCCTCGGCGATGATCACCCCGCCGGCATCCACCACGACCGCGCCGACGGGGATGTCGCCGGCGGCGGCGGCGTGCGCGGCCAGTTCGAGCGCACGGTCCATCGACGCCAGGTCGGCGGCGGGTGCGGGCAGAGTCACGGGATCAGACTATGCCCGGGTACCCTTTTCCCATGCGCTTGCACGTCGCCGACCACCCGCTCATCACCCACAAGCTCACGGTTCTGCGCGACAAGCGCACCCCGTCGCCGGTCTTCCGCCAGCTGACCGAGGAGCTCGTCACGCTGCTCGCGTACGAGGCGACCCGCAACGTGCGGGTGGCGTCCATCGAGATCGAGACCCCGGTGACCGCGACGACGGGCGTGAAGATCGACGAGCCGCGGCCGCTCGTGGTGCCGATCCTGCGGGCCGGCCTCGGGATGCTGGAGGGGATGGTGACGCTGCTGCCGACCGCCGAAGTCGGGTTCCTGGGCATGGCGCGCAACGAGGAGACCCTCGAGCCGATGACCTACGCCGAGCGTCTGCCGGACGACCTCAGCGACCGTCAGTGCTTCGTGCTGGACCCGATGCTCGCCACCGGCGGGTCGCTCGGGGCGGCCATCGAGTTCCTGTTCGCGCGCGGCGCGCAGGATGTCACCGCGATCTGCCTGCTGGGCACCCCGGAGGGCGTCGAGGCGATCAAGAGCCGCTCCGGCGACCGTGACGTGACGCTCGTGCTCGGAGCGCTCGACGAAGGTCTCAACGACAAGGCCTACATCGTGCCGGGCCTGGGCGACGCCGGCGACCGGCTCTACGGCACCGTCTGACCGGCCCTCCGGCGTGGTCGGCCCGTCGCACCGCGCGGGCGTCAGAGTGCGTCGGGGTTCAGCGGGTGCTCGGGACGCCGGCCCGTCTCCTGCTCCCAGAACTCCAGCTGCTGGGTGAGCGCCTTGGCGAGCTCGAACACCTGCTGCGGGGGGATCCGGACGCGCTGCACCACCCGGGCGGGCACGACCGTGACCGGTGCGCCGTTCTCGTCGACCCCGTCGTGGGGCGGCTGGGCCAGCGACAGGAAGTCGAGCACGAACACGTCGGGGGTGTGCCAGACGTTCGCGAAGTCGGCGTAGCTGCCGGCGATCCGTTCCGGCGGGAGGTCGATCTCGAACTGCCGCGGCTGCTCGTCGGTCACACCGCACCCCTCTCGTCGTCGCCGAGTCTACGCAGGTCGGCGTCGGCGCCCACGAGACGCACGAAGGCACTCAGTCGCGCAACACCGTCCGGGGTGCGCGGCACGTCATCGAGCAGCCCGGTCGAATACACGAGGTAGGCGGTGTGCATCGCCCGGGAGATAGCCACGTTGAGCCGGTTCTGCAGCAGCAGGAACTCCAGACCCCGGGGAGCTTCCCGCCCGGACGACGCGGCCAGCGACACGATGGCCACGACGGCCTCCTGACCCTGGAACCGGTCGACGGTGCCCACCGGCACCTCACCGAACCCGGCGGCCTGCAGCGCTTCTTCGACCATGACCTGCTGCGCGTTGTACGGCGTGACGACGATGAGGTCGGCAGCGGTGAGGGGCCGGTCCAGCTCGGGCGTGTGCCAGGAGCGGCCGAGCAGATCGCGCACCAGCTCCACGACGACGGCGGCCTCCTCGGGCGACTGGGTCGCGTTGCCGGAATGCGTCAGCGGCACCGGCACCACCCCCGGCGGGACGTGCTCGAGCGTGCGCTCGGCCGTGCAAGGGTGCGCGGCGAGCCGGCCTTCGTAGGACAGGTGCGACACCGGTTCGGCGACCTCGGGGCGCATGCGGCGGGTCTGCGCGAGGAAGTAGCCGCGGTCTTCGGCGATGACCGAGAGCCCGCCCATGACCCAGCCCAGCGCGGAGGTGTCGACCGGCTCGGGGTGCGTGCCCTGGCTGACCTGCGGCAGCTGCTGCGGGTCGCCCAGCAGCAGCAGCCGCTGCGCGGCGACCGACACCGCGATCGTCGATGCGAGGGAGAACTGGCCTGCCTCGTCGATGACGAGCAGGTCGAGACTCCCCCGGCCGATGCGCGCGGGATGGCTCAGGTCCCACGCGGTGCCGCCCACGACGAACCCGCCCTGCTGCTCGCCGATGAACGCGGCCATGCCGTTCTTCGGGATGACGGTGAACGACTGACCGCCGGCGGCGGTGCCGCTCTTCAGGGCCTTCGCAACCTGGGCGGCGGGGACGCCGGCATCCACGATCCGCTCGAGCATGTGCTCGACGACCGCGTGCGACTGCGCGACGACGCCGATCTTGAAGTCGTGATCGCGCACGAGGCGGGCGACCACGTGCGAGCCGACGTACGTCTTGCCGGTGCCGGGCGGGCCCTGCACGGCGAGGTAGCTGCGGTCGAGGTCGAGCAGCGAAGCGGTGATGTCGGCCACGTCGTCGCCGGACCGGGTGAGCGCGCCGCTGCGGGTGCGCGGCCGGCGGCGCAGCAGCAGGTCGGTGGCCGGGTCGGCGGGCAGCGCGGGCGCGGCGGCGATGACCGTGTCGGCCCACTCGTCGATCGCCGCCTGCTGGCTGCCGGCCCGCGGCGGCGCCTCGGGGACCAGCGCGACCGGCCACTGGTCCCAGGTGAAGCCCTGGACCGCGCTCTCTTCCACCACGACCCCGTCGTCGAGCACGTCGACGATCTTGACGGTGCGGGAGACGTGGATCCACCGGGGATGCGCCTCGACGGGGAACGGCGCGGGCAGCTCGTAGACGGCGCCGGGACCACCCCCGACGCTCAGCCGCGTGCCGGGGGCGAGCTCACCGCGCAGTTCGACCACCCGCTTGGTGACCCGAGCGCCCTCGGCCAGCTGCCAGTCGGTGAGCACGCGGCAGCGGTCGCGGTCGATGACCACGACGTCGCGGGTGTCCTCCCACACCGACACCGGTTCGCGCAGTCGCAGGAAGTGCGTCGCCCAGAAGGTCTTCGCCTCGCGCGGGTAGTAGTCGATGGCGGCGGCGCCCAGCCGCAGCGCTTCGGCGGCCGCCTCATCGGGGGCGGTGGCCGCCAGTCGGGCCAGCGCTTCGGCGCGCGGGGACGGCTCGTAGGCGCTCTCGACGGCTTCGAGGTCGGGCGAGGGCTGCAGGTTCGCTTCGCGGGCGCGGTCGATGAGCCAGTTGCGCAGCCGCCGGGTCGACACGCAGTCGTAGCGGTTGTAATCGGCGAGGTCGTCGAGGATGCGCTGGGCGGCCTCGGTCTCCCCGGCATCCGTGAGCGCACGGGCCTGGACGTACTGCACGATCGAGTCGTCGCCGCGCTGCACGTCGCTGGTGCGCACGTCGGCGCCCATGTAGAGGGGTTCGAGCTTCTTGATCGAATAGGACCGCGATCCGACCCGCAGCGCACGGCGCACGATCGGGTACAGGTCGACGAACACGCCGTCGGCCAGCAGCCGGTCGACCTCGCTCTCACGCACGCCGTACTTCGCCGCCATGGCCAGCAGGTGGGTCGGCTCGTAGGGCGCGTAGTGGTAGATGTGCATGCCCGGGTGCGCCTGGCGCTGCGCCTGCACCATGTCGAGGAACCGCTCGAACGCCTGCCTCTCCTCCGCGAACGTGTGCGCCCACAGCACGCTGTACCGGTCGTGGACGTCGGTCCAGCCGAACAGGTAGTCGATGCCCCACTGGTGGCCCTCGCCTTCGGTGAACAGCGGATCGCCCTCGAAGTCGAAGAACAGGTCGCCCGCATCCGGGCGGGGCAGTGCCCCCAGCGCTTTGGCGAAGACCACCTCGTACGTCGGTACCGGCGGCAGCGGCGCCACGGCATCGGCCGGGTCGGCCACCGTCTCCGTATCGGCCACGGCCACGGCGGTCGCCGATGCGGCCGCCACCGCGCCCGCGGGGACCGTGGCTGTCGCCGCCGCGACCTCCGTGGGCACCGCGGTGATCGGCGCGAGGCCGCCGGCGGGACTGGCCAGTTGCAGCCGGGCCTGGGTGCGCAGGCTCGAGAAGGTGTCCCACGACATGCGGTCGGGCGCCTCCCTCGCCTCGGCGAGCGCGTCGATGGTGTGGATGCCGGCGGCGCGCAGCCGTTCGCGCTGCACCGGCCGCATGCCCGCGACCAGCAGCAGGTCGCGATGCGCGATCGCCTCGAGGTCGCAGGTGGGGCAGCGCCCGCAGGCCACGATACGCAGCGCGCCGCGTTCGTCGCCCCAGGCGATGGGCGCCCCGGCCGCGCCGGCGGACAGGTCGCGGTCGGCGATCAGTGCGCGCAGCCGGGCGCGGCGCAGTGAGAAGACCGGCGCGATGTCCCGCAGCGCGTGCGTGGAGGTGGTGCCGTCGCCCAGAAGCAGCTCGACGTCGGGTGCGACGGCGACGCCGAGCCGGTCGAGCTGATCCGCATATGCCGCCAGCTGCATGAGCGCTGTCACCCGGGCGTGCCGGGCGAGCTTGGTGTCCTGGACGAGCCACCGGCCGGCGTCGTCGCGGACCAGGAAGTCGGCGAAGCCGACGAAGTCCTCGGTCGCGAACGCGGCCTGGTAGATGACGGCGGCGTCGGAGGCCAAGGCCTCGGTGGTCTCGCCGACCGCGCGCGCCAGGCCCGCGGCATCCGACGATCGGGTCTCGGCGATCTCGACGACCCGGCCCGGGAACCGCCGGCGGTAGTCGTCGAGCACCCGCCGCTCGTGCTCGGTGCCCAGGCGCCCCGCGCGCTGCAGGGTGAGGTCTTCGGGGTCTTCGACCGCGGGCACCCGCCCCAGTTTCGCGTCGATCGCCCGCAGCCACGCGAACTCGCATTCGGCGGCGGCTTTCAGATCGCTCGCGCTCCAGACGATCCGGCCCTCATCGTGGATGTATCGCATTGTCCCCTCTCGGCATCGACCCTAGCCGCGACCTACGACACCGATATCGCCGGCGTCGGTCACCTGACAGACTGAGGGGATGAGCGACACCTTCGAGTTCGGCAGCGCCTACCGTCACGGTTTCGCGCGGGTCGCGGCGTGCACGATCCCGGTGGCGATCGCCGACCCGACGACCAACGCCCAGGCGGTCGTCACGGCGGCCCGGGAGTGCCACGACGATGCCGTGGCGGTGGCGGTGTTCCCCGAGCTGTGCCTGACCGGGTATGCGATCGAGGACCTCGTCATGCAGGACGTGGTGCTCGACGCCGTCGAACAGGCGGTGCTGCAGATCGCGCGGGAGACGGCCGATCTGATGCCGCTGATGTTCGTGGGCGCGCCGCTGCGTCACGGCTCCCGGCTCTACAACTGCGCCGTCGCGATCCACCGCGGCGAGGTGCTGGGCATCGTGCCGAAGTCCTACGTGCCCACCTACCGCGAGTTCTACGAGCGCCGCTGGTACGCCCCGGGCGACGACACGCACGGGCAGTGGTTCGACCGCGGCGAGCTGTCAGCCCCGTTCGGCCCCGACCTGCTGTTCGACGCCGTCGACGTGCCGGGCCTGACCGTGCACGCCGAGGTGTGCGAAGACGTGTGGGTGCCGATCCCGCCGTCGTCGCGCGCGGCGCTGGCCGGTGCCACCGTGCTTGTGAACCTGTCCGGCAGCCCCATCACGGTCGCCCGCGCCGAGGACCGCAAGGACCTCTGCCGGTCGCAGTCGCTGCGGTGTCTGGCCGCGTACGTGTACGCCGCCGCAGGGCAGGGCGAGTCCACCAACGACGTGTCGTGGGACGGCCAGACCATGATCTACGAGACCGGCAACCTGCTGGCCGAGACCGAGCGCTTCCCGGAGGGGCCGCGCCGGTCGACCGCCGACGTCGATCTGGACCGGCTGCGGCAGGACCGCCTGCGCCAGGGCACCTTCGACGACAACCGCCGCGCCCGCGACGTGCGCGTCGAGTCGGTGGATGCCGAGTTCCGCACGGTCGGGTTCGTTCTCACACCGCCGACGTCCGACATCGGCCTGCGCCGCCCGCTCGACCGGTTCCCGTTCGTCCCCGACGACCTGGCACGCCTCGACCTGGACTGCTACGAGGCGTTCAACATCCAAGTGTCGGGGCTCGAGCAGCGCATGCGCGCGATCGGGGCGCCCAAGCCCGTGATCGGTGTCTCCGGCGGCCTCGACTCGACCCATGCGCTGCTGGTGGTCGCGCGGGCGATGGACCGCATGGGCCGGCCGCGCAGCGACATCCTGGCCTACACGATGCCCGGCTTCGCCACGAGCGACCACACCAAGTCGAACGCGGTCCGACTGGCCGAGGCGATCGGAGCGACGATCTCGACGATCGACATCCGGCCGATGGCGACCGAGCTGCTCACCGGCATCGGCCACCCGTTCGCGGACGGCGAGCCGGTGTACGACGTCACGTTCGAGAACGTGCAGGCCGGCGCCCGCACCGACTTCCTGTTCCGCCTCGCCAACCAGAACGGCGGGTTCGTGGTGGGCACCAGCGACCTGTCCGAGCTCGCACTGGGGTGGGCGACGTACGGCGTCGGCGACCACATGAGCCACTACGCCGTCAACGCGGGCGTGCCCAAGACGCTGATCCAGCACCTCATCCGGTGGGTCATCGCACACAGCGCCTCCGACGAATCGGGCACGTCGCTCAGCGACGAGGCGAAGGCGGTGCTGCAGTCGGTGCTCGACACCGAGATCAGCCCTGAGCTGGTGCCCGCGGGCCAGGACGGCAAGGTGCAGTCGACCGAGGAGACCATCGGCCCCTACGCGCTGCACGACTTCACCCTGTTCCACGTGCTGCGCTACGGGCTGCGACCGTCGAAGATCGCCTTCCTCGCCGAGCACGCCTGGGCCGACCCGCAGGCCGGTGCCTGGCCGCCCGGGTTCCCCGACGCCGACCGGTACGGCTACGACCGCGCCGAGATCGTGCGGTGGCTGCGGGTGTTCCTGAAACGCTACTTCGGCTTCGCGCAGTTCAAGCGCTCGGCCATCCCCAACGGCCCCAAGGTGCTGCCGGCGGGGTCGCTGTCCCCGCGCGGCGACTGGCGCGCTCCGTCCGACGGCAACGCGCGGGCGTGGCTGGCCGAGCTCGACGCCGCGCTGCCCGAGTACGCCGAGTGACCGCGCCGCGCGTGGCGCGGCGCGGCTACTCCTTGGGCAGGAGGCCGTAGGCGAGGGTGATGACCCACGCGTCGCGCGAGGCGTCGACGAGCGCGTACTGCATGGAGCGGTCGGGGATCCATCCCTTGGTGTGGGTCGAGTTCAGACGCACATGGTCGGGGGCGACACGGTTGTTGCGCCCGTCGGCCTCGAGGACGGCCTGCGCGTTCGTCCAGTGCTTCACGAGCACGGGCACGTTGGATTCGTCGAGCAGATGCGAGTGCTTGCGCATGCGGCGCAGTTCGTCCGCGTCGGGGTGCAGGTCGCGGATGTCGATGCCCAGCGGGAGGCCCGGATCGCAGATCGCGACGATCGTGGCAGCGCGGTAGCTCGCGGTCTTGATCGCGATCGGCAGCTCGACGCCGTCGCGCGAGGCGATGAGCTGCGTGTGATAACCGAACCCGCGGGGCTCCTCACGGACGACGGAGATGTCCTTCACGTCGCAGCCCAGCCGTTCGGCGATCAGCTCCTTCGCGAGGATCCGACGGCGATCATGCACCGTCGTGGCGGGGTCCCATCCCAGTCGTGCCGAGATTCCGTCGGGTGTGTCGAGGACTACGCTCTGCAGGCTCATGTCACGCTCCCTTGTCCGTGACTCCATCCTGGCCCAGATCTCCCCGAGCCGGGAGAGCGCCGACCGTGTCAATCGGACGAGCGCATGACTAGGCGGATGATGCCGTAGACGACGAGGGCCACCACCGCCACGACCAGGATCTTGGCCAGGAACCAGACGAGCTTGAACACGACGTCGACGAGGATCCAGGCGATCACGATGGCAGCGACGACGGCAAGGATGGTCCAGAGGGTGTTCTTGCTCACTCCGCCAGCCTACGGTGTGGCGCCGACGCCGGGGCACACACGAAAGGGCCCCCTTTCGGGGGCCCTTCCACGCGATCCGGTCAGTTCGAGTTCGCGGAGTTGACCGAACCGGGCGAGTTCGCCGACGCGGGGCTGTTCGGCGACGCCGGGCTGGCCGGGCTGGGGGCCGATGCCGGGCTCGGGGCCGACACCGGGCTGGGCGCGGAGACCGGGCTCGGGGCGGAAACGGGGCTCGGAGCCGACACCGGGCTGGGCGCCGACACCGGGCTCGGGGCGGAGACGGGGCTGGGAGCCGACACCGCGGTCTGGGTCGAAACGGCCGAGACCGTGCTCACCTGTGCGGCGGGGCTGTTCGCCGAGACCACCGACACCGAGGTGTCGCTGACCCGCAGCTTGACGGCGGAGTCATCGAGAAGCGTGCTCTGCTTGCCGGTGACGGTGCTGCCGGGGACGACGTCGCCGCCGGTCGTGCGCAGGTCCATGCTCTGGGCGACCGCGGTCGCGCCGCCGGCGATCACGCCGATCCCGACGAGGCTGGTGACACCGTAAGCGATCCACTTCTTCTTCATCTCTGATTCCTTTCGTCCGGGCGTCCGGGGGGCTTACTGTTTCCAGTCTGATCAACCGGGGTAAGGCCCCTCGAAGACGTTCGTGAGTGATCTCTTACCCTCGGCGGCCGCGCTGACACACAGCGACAGGGCTCCCCAGGAGGAGCCCCGTCGCTGCGGGGGGGGTCAGGAGGAGCTCGCCGACACGACCGATCCGGAGCTGGCGGCGGATGCGGCGCTGGGGGGCGTCGCCGGTGATGCCGGTGTCGGGGGCGACACCGGGGTGGGCGCCGACACCGGAGTGGGGGCCGACACCGGGCTGGGAGCCGAGGCCGGGGTGGGGGCGGATGCCGGGCTCGGAGCCGACGCCGGGGCGGGGGCCGACACCGGACTGGGCGCCGACACCGGACTGGGCGCCGACACCGGAGCGGGAACCGACGCCGCGGTGACAGCCGACGCCACGCTGGTCAGCGCCACCGGGGTAGGCGCCGACACGACGGTGACCGAGGTGTCGGTCACCCTCAGCTGGAGGGTCGGACGATCGAGCAGGGCGCCGTCCTTGCCGGTGATGATGCCGCCCGGCAGCACATCACCCGCCGTCGTACGCAGTTCCATCGACGCGGCCGCCGCGGTGGCGCCTCCGGCCAGGAGCCCGAGGCCGACGACGCCCGAGACCGAATACGTGATCCACTTGGCGTTCATCACGGCTCCTTCCGGTCCTGGGGGTCTCGTCGTCTGGCATCCATTCTTATCAGGGGCGGTAAGCGCCGATGAAGGCGCCGATGAGAGATCTCTTAGATTCCGACGAGGTCCCGCGCGCGCTCGAGCAGCCGGTCGGCGCGGGCCTGCGCGTCCGATTCGGCGGCGGCGACCACATGGCCGAGCACATGCACGGCGGTCAGCGCGCGAGTGCGGGGCTCGCCGGCCCATCGCGCGGTCGCCTGATCTGCCAGCGCCCACACGGCTCCCGCATCCCCGCCCTCGTCGGTGAGCACGGCACTGGCGATCGCGTGGCCGATGAAAGCCGCGGCGTCGTCGGCGGAGTCGCCGGTACCGGCCGTGTCGACGTCGATCAGTCCGGTGACGACGCCGGTGTCGGCGTCGAGGAACAGCTGCCCGAGGTGCAGGTCGCCGTGGATCGTCTGGGTCGCGGCCGCACTCGGGGTCATCTCGGCATCGGCGCGCTGTGCGATCCGGTCGATGAGGTCGGCCCGGTCGGGACGTGCGGCGCGCAGCCGGTCGACATACCAGGGCAGCCGGGTCGCGAGCGACGTGCGGGCGGTGCCGTCGATGCGGGTCGACGCGATCTGCGCACGCAGCCGATCGACTTCGTCGATGAGGGCCTCCGGCACCCAGCCTCCGTCGGTGGCGGCGACGCCGGGGGCGTGATCGAGGATGAGCAGGCCCTCAGGCGACCAGCCGCGCACGGCGGGCACCGGCAGCCCCCGGTCGCGCAGGGCGGTGTGCGCGTGAACGACCCGCTCGATGCGCCGGGGCCGGACGACCTTGACCCAGGTGGTGCCCTCCGCCGTCGGCACCTTCAGTACGGCGCGCCGACCCGGCCGGTAGCCGACCATCTCGGGTGCGCCGGTCGCCGTGATGCCCACGCGTCCCAGGAGCACCTCGGCGGCGTGCCCGAACGCGGCCGGCGCCAGGGCCGGCAGGTGCGGATCGGCGGGATGGATCCACACGCGCGCCTCGCCGCCGAGCACCATTCCGGTCTCCTGCGGCACGCGGTGCAGCGACGTGTCGACGTAGGCGAGCACGGGCGGGTCGCCGGCGATCGTGAATCCGCTGACGCTGCCCGGTCCGAGCGGCTCGCGCGAGAACAGGGTGACCGCCTCCAGTGGCACGTCGAGGGCGTCGGCGATGAGGCGTGCCTCGGTGTCGGCGGGCAGAGCAGAAGGGGTGTCCACGTGTCCGATCCCACCACGAACCGGCCGGGTTCGGGCAGGCGCGACGATGAGACATCTCTTACACGGGCCTCCGCGCGCCCCTCCGGTTGACCATACTTGTGGCCATGGACGCCTCGCGCACCCGCCGCCGCTGGGCGATCTCGGTGCGCACGCGGATCGTCGCGGTGATCACCCTCGTCGCCGCGCTGGGCCTGATCATCGTCGGCGCCTCGGTGTATTTCGTCGAGCGCGCGAACATCCTCGAGAGCATCGACGAGCGGCTCCGGGACAACCTCGAGTCGGGCCGGTTCCTCGTCCAGCAGGGCACCGACGGCGAGGGCACGTGGACCGGCGCCGACGAGGCGCTCAAAGCGGTCGTGCAGCGGATGAGCCCCGATGACAACACCGGGGCGCTGGGCATCATCGACGGGCGCGCGGTCCTGGTGCCGGGGGTGCCCCTGGACGTCGATCTGCAGTCGGTGCCGTCGTTCGCCGGGTACGTGGCGGAACAGTCCGCCGGCGGCGATCCCGTCATCGGCACGTTCGTCGAGGGCGATGCGGCCTGGCGGTATCTCGCCGCCCCGATCGCGGTGGCCGGCGGGGACGAGGCCGAGCACGTCGTGTTCGCCATGGTCTACGACATCAACGCCGAGCTCGCCGAGATCAACGCGCCCGCACGGGCGTATGTGATCGCGGGCGCCATCGCGCTGGCGATCATCGCCCTGGTCGCGCTCATCGTCTCGACCCGGCTGCTGCGCCCGCTGCGCCAGATGCGACAGACCGCCGAGCGCGTCTCCGCGCAGTCGCTGTCGGAGCGCCTGCCCATCCACGGGCACGACGATGTCTCTGATCTGGCGGCGACGATGAACGACATGCTCGACCGGCTCGACGCCGCGCTGGACTCCCAGCGCCAGCTGCTCAGCGACGTCGGGCACGAGCTCAAGACGCCGATCACCATCGTCCGCGGCCATCTCGAGGTGATGGACCCCGCCAGTCCCGGTGATGTCACCGAGACCCGCGACCTCGTGGTCGACGAGCTCGACCGCATGGGCAACCTCGTCCAGGACCTCGGCCACGCCGCGAAACTGCACGGCCCGTCTCCGATCACCCCGCGACCGGTGGATGCCGGTGACACGCTGCGCCAGGTGATCCGCAAGGCGCGGGCGATCGCCGGCGCTGCGGTCACCGCCGGCGCGATCGCCGACGTCGTCGCCGACATCGACAGCGATCGGGTGACCCAGGCGGTGTTGCAGCTCGCGCAGAACGCGGTGACCCACGGCGGCGGCGACATCGAGATCGGCAGCCGCGTGAGCGGCCGTGATCTGGAGATCTGGGTGCGCGACCACGGCCCGGGCGTGCCGGACGAGCGCAAACAGGCGGTGTTCGAGCGGTTCTACCGCGCCGACCAGTCCGGGCACGGCAGCGGCCTGGGGCTGAACATCGTCCAGGTCATCGCCCGCGCGCACGGCGGCTCGGTACGCGTCGACGACGCCGTCGGCGGTGGTGCCGTGTTCACGATCACGCTGCCGGGCGCCGTCACCGACGCGCCGACGGCCACCGGCCTGTCCGACATCGCCATCCCGCCCCGTCCCCCGCTGCCCATGCCGGCAGACGCCTCGAAGGAGTGACCCCGTGGCATCCATTCTGATCGCCGAGGACGAAGCGCGGATCTCCGGCTTCATCGACAAGGGGCTGCGAGCCGCAGGGTTCGCCACCCGCGTCGCCGCCGACGGCGTCGAGGCGCTCGCCCTGGCGCAGTCGGGTGAGTTCGACCTGCTCGTGCTCGACATCAACATGCCGCGGATGGACGGCTTCCAGGTGCTCGAGCAGCTTCGCGGCAGTGGTTCGCGGATGCCGGTGATCATGCTCACCGCGCGCGTCGAGCTGCACGACACGGTGGCCGGCCTCGAGGGCGGTGCCGACGATTACCTCGGCAAGCCGTTCCGCTTCGACGAGCTGCTGGCACGTATCCGGGTGCGGATGCGCCGGGACGACGACACCGGGGCGCTGGCGACGCTCAGCCACCGCGACATCTCCCTCGACATCCGCACGCGCGAAGCCCGGGTGAGCGACCGGGCGGTGGAGCTGTCTGCCCGCGAGTTCGCCCTGGCCGAGGAGTTCATCCGCCACGCCGGACAGGTGCTCAGCCGCGAGCAGCTGCTCAGCCGGGTGTGGGGGTACGACTTCGATCCCGGCTCCAACGTCGTCGACGTGTACGTGGGCTACCTGCGCGGCAAGCTGGGATCGGGTCGGATCGAGACGGTGCGCGGCGTCGGCTACAAGATGGTGTGAGGCCCCGGCGGTCGCCGTCAGCCGACCATCGCCGGGAGGTCCTGCGCGATGACGCTCGGACCCTCGGGGGTCGCGGAGACCACCAGCTGTGCGGGGAGCTGCTCTTTCATCGCCTCCACGTGGCTGATGACCCCGACGGTGCGCCCGCCCACCCGCAGATCGTCGAGGGTGCGCATCGCCAGTTCCAGGGTCTCCGGGTCGAGTGACCCGAACCCCTCGTCGATGAACAGCGTGTCCAGCCGCAGACCGCCGGCGCGGCCGGTGACGACCTCGGCCAGGCCCAGCGCGAGCGCGAGCGAGGCCAGGAAGGTCTCCCCGCCCGACAGCGACTGCGGCGAGCGCAGGCGGCCGGTATGCGCATCGAGCACCTCGATGCCCAGGCCGGACGCACGGCCACGTGCCTGGAGCGCGTCGGAGTGGTGCAGTGTGTAGCGCCCCGACGACATCTCGCTGAGCCGCACGTTGGCCTGGGCGACGATCTCTTCGAGCTCGGCGGCCAGCACGAACGTCTCGAGGTCCATCTTCTTGGTGTTCGGGGCGCGACCGGCGACGGTGTCGGCAAGGCGGGTGACCGCGGCCGTCTCCTCGGCCTGGGCGGCCACGGCGGCGTAGGCGTCGTCGACCTGGATGAGCAGCTCGCGCAGCCGTGCGGCGACGTTCTCCGCGTCGCGCAGGGCACCGATGGCCGCGCTGCGGGCCCGGTCGGCGTCGGCGGCGGCCTGCTCGGCGGCGGCCAGTTCGTCGGCGGTGACGTCGTCGTCCGCGTCGAGTTCGAGTTCGAGCAGTCGTGCGCGGGCGGCGCTCATGGCCGCGGCGTGCTCGTCGACGCGGGTCTGCAGCGCGGCCCGTTCGGTGTCGTCGAGCAGTGCGGCGCGCACCTCGGCGACACCGGCGAACGGGGAGGCCGCGATGCGGTCGTCGCGGTCGGCGACGGCCTCGGTGCGGGCACGCTCACGGTCGGCCACGGCGCGCTCGGCTTCACGCAGGCTGCGCGCACGGTCGCGACGCAGGGTCGCCTCGGCCACCCGGTCGGCCACCGTCGCGTGTGCGCCGCGCGCCTCGGCGACCTCGTTCTCGAGGGTCTGCTCCGTGGTTTCGAGTGCGATGCGGCGCTGGGTGTGCCCGGTCAGTCTCTCCGCCTGCTGTTCGCGCTCGGCGCGCGCGGTGGCGGCCAGCGCATCGAGCTCGCGCAACTCGGCGGCGAGACGCTCGGCGGTCGCGATGGCCGCGGTCACCGCCGCGAGGTCCGCTTCGGCCTCGGCGAGCCGGGCCCCCAGGTGCGCCTCGACATCGCCGTCCTCCGCGTCCGGCACGTCACCCCTCCGCGCCTGCGCCGCGGCCCGACGCTCACGGAGCGTGCGGGCGGTCTCGGCGGCGTCGGCTTCGGCCGCCGTGGCCCGGTCGCGTGTCTGCTCGGCGGCGGCGAGGTCGTCGTCGGTGACGGGATCGTCGGCCGCGGCGGCCGGATGCGGGTGGGCGACCGACCCGCACACCTCGCACGGCTCCCCCTCGACAAGGCGCTGCGCGAGCTCCCCCGCGTAGCCGGCGAGCCGCCGCTGCAGCAGGCCGGTCACGGCGGCCGCCGCGTCCGCGGCGGCGGTGGTCGCGGCGAGGTACGCGGCTTCGGCGGCCTCCACCTCGGGTCCGAGCCGGGCGACCTCCCGGGCCGCGTCGCGGCGGGCGGCGAGCAGATCGCACTGCTGACGCACGGCGTCGTGCCGCGCGGCCGTGTCGGCTGCGGCCGCGCGCTCGGCCTCGCGGCGCGCGCGTTCGTCCGGGATGAGCGCCAGCTGCTCATCGAGCGCCGCCACGGTGTCACGCGCCTCGGCTTCGCGGCGGCGGCATTCCTCGAGCTCGGCCCGCACGGTGGTGAGCTCGCTCTCCCGCTCGCCGGCGGCGTGCCATCGCGCCAGGTCGCCGGTGAGCTCGTCGAAGATCTGCTCCAGATCGTCGTCGGCGGCACCGCCCTGGTCGAGCCACGCCTGCGCGGCACCGGCCCGTACCGCCACCGCGTCGGCCAGGGCCGCTTCGCTGCGGGCGGCGGCCTCGAGGGGGGCGCGCAGCGCCTCTGCGGCGCCCGCCTGCGTCAGCCGCACCCGGTCGGTCTCGCGTGCGGGAGCCTGGGCCTCGAGCTCGGCGACACGCTCCCGTGCGGCGGTGCGTTCGGCGACCCGGCGGGCACGGTCGACGAGCGCCTGGTGTGCGGCGGCGGCGGCCTGGGCCGCGGTGTCGGCCTGCGTACGCTCCGCCGAGCGTGCTTCGACCCGGTAGTCGGCGCGCTGCGCGGCGCGCGCCGCCGCCTCGCGGCGGCCGGGCAGATCGGCCGGGGGCTCCTCCTCGCCGCCGAGCGCGTGGGCATCGACGAGCTTCTCGGCCATGTCGAGCAGCGTGCGGGCGTGCTCCCCGGCGGTGTCGAGCTGCTTCTGCGCGTCGCGGCGCCGCTGCTCGAGCTCCTCCTTGTACTGCTCGAACCGGCGCGTGCCGAACAGTGTGCGCAGCAGCGCCTGACGTTCGTCGTTGGCCGCCAGCAGGAAGCGCGAGAACTTGTTCTGTGCGAGCAGGATCACCTGCTGGAACTGCTGCGCGTTCAGCCCCAGGATCGCGTCGAGCTCGACGCCCACGTCGCGCGGCTTCGCCGCCCGGCCGGTCCACTGGCCGTCCACCCATTCTTCGAGCACGGCGCGCGGCGGCTCGGTCGTGAGCTTGTCGCCGCGTTTGGCCGGCCGTTCGTACTCGGGCGCGCGGGTGACCCGCCAGCGGGTGTCACCGGTCGTGAACTCCAGCCGCACCTCGGTCGGGTCGCCGGGGTGGCAGTGGTCGCTGCGCAGACGCCGCTCGCCCGTGTCGTAGCGCGGCACCGATCCGTAGAGCGCGAAGTTGACCCCGTCGAGGATGCTGGACTTGCCCGCACCGGTGCGCCCGGAGATGAGGAACACCCCGTCGGCGTCGAACGCGTCGAAATCGACCACCTGGGTGTCGAGGAACGGCCCGAACCCGGTGAGTTCGAGGCGGTGGAGCTTCATACCGCCGCCTCCGCACGGGTGCGCTCGGCGAACACCTCGGCGATCAGCTCGGCTTCGCGCTCGTCGGCACCTTCGCCCTCCCGCACGTGGCGGAGGAAGGTGTCGACCAGGTCGCGGTCGTCGGTCGCGGCGCGCACGCGCGCGACGTACGTGCTGTCGTCGCGCGCGGGGGCGACGGCCGGGGTGTGCGCCACCTTCGCGCAATACGCGAAGCGCTCCTGCAGGCGGCGCATGGCATCGCGCTGCGGCAGCGCATCGGTGTATTCGACGTTCACCCAGGCGTCCTCGGCCGCGGTGTGACGCTCGTCCGTGAGCAGTTCGTCGAACGGGCCGCGCAGAGTGACCAGGCGCCGCGGGACGGGGAGTTCGACCCAGTCGGCGGTGGCGAAGCCCGTGGCATCCAACTCGACCAGCCACGCACCGCGGGGCTTGTCGCCCTCGCCGAACGTGTAATGCAACGGCGCCCCGGCGTAGCGGATGGCCGGGGCGAGCTCCTGCCGCCCGTGGATGTGCCCCAGCGCCATGTAGTCGACGCCCTCGAACGCCGCCAGCGGCACGACGTCGAGGCCACCCTGCTGGATGTCGCGTTCGAGATGGGGCGTGGGCTCGACGCCCGCCGCGAAGCAGTGCGCGATGGCGACCGAGCGGCCTCCACGTGCGGCGAGATCGGCGCGCACGAGACCCATCGCCTGGGTGAGCGCGGCGTGCTGGGTGCGCACGTCGGGCCACACGTGACGCAGCAGCGCCGGTTCGAGGTACGGGATGCCGTAGAAGTGGACCGGGCCGTGCGCGTCGGAGACGGTGATGGGCTGGCCGATCGCGTGCGGGTCGGTGAGCACGTGGATGCCCTCGCGCAGCAGACCGGCCTGGAAGCCGAGGCGGGCGGCGGAGTCGTGGTTGCCGCTGGTGACGATGACCTGCGCGCCGGTGTCGGCCAGGGCCCGGAGGGTGTCCGTCAGCAGCGTGTAGCAGGCCGCGGCGGGGGTGGCGGAGTCGAAGACGTCACCGGCCACGATGACGACGTCGACCTCACGGTCGCGCACCTGCGTGACGAGCGCGTCGAGCACGCCGCGCAGCGCATCGAGGGTGGCGTGCCCGTGGAAGGTGCGCCCGATGTGCCAGTCGGAGGTGTGCAGGATCCGCATGTCTCCACGGTATGTTCGGCCGCCGACATCGCCGTGAGGCCCACCGGGGATGGCCCGCATCGCGCCACAGCCGACGGGTCCGACGTCACCCTCTACGCTCGGAGGCGTGACTGCGATCCAGGCCTTCTCGTTCGGGGGTGCGACGCTGCTGGCGGAGCGCCACGGCACCGGCAGCCCGACCTTCGTGCTGGTCCACGGCATCGGCATGGGCCGCGGCGTGTTCGGCGACCTCATCGACCACCTCGACGACGCCGCCGAGGTGGTCACGTTCGACCTGCCGGGCTACGGCGCGGCGCCCGAACCGGAACGGGTCCTGACGATGGAGCGCACCGCCGACCTCGTCGCCGCCTACCTGCGCGCGCACACGACTCGTCCGGTCGTGCTGGTGGGGCACTCCATGGGCGCGCAGATCGTGCTCGAGGTCGCCGTGCGGCATCCCGACGTCGTCGCCCGGATCGCCCTGCTCGGGCCGTCCGGCGACCCGGCCGCGCGCTCCGCGCGGGCCCAGCTGTGGCGTCTGCTGCGAGACATCGCGGTGGAGAGCCCGAAGGTGATCGTGCGCGGGGGCCGCGAATACCTGCGCGCCGGTCCGCATCTGCGGGCGAAGCTGCGGGCCATGCTGGTGCACCGGCCCGAGCGGATCCTCGACCGGGTGACCGTGCCCACCCTCGTCGTCCGCGGGGAGAACGACATCGTCGCCCCGCGCGAGTGGTGCGACCAGATCGCCCGCACCGTCGCCGACGGACATCTGGCCGAGATCGACGGACACGGGCACGAGACGATGATCCGGGATGCCGGGCCCGCGGCCGGCCTGCTGCGCGCGTTCGCGGCCGAGCGCCGGCCGCAACAGTGAGGTCAGCCGGCCGTCAGGATGCCAGGCGCGGGGCGTAGCGGCCGGACTTCTCGGCGCGGGCGCGGGCCTTGGCAGCTTCCTCCTCGCGGTTCTTCGGCGGGGAGACGGCGACGAGGTCGTCGAGGAGGTGCCGGGTGACGTGCGCGACCTCGGCGACGGCGCGGTCGAAGGCGGCCTGGTTGGCCTTCGACGGCTTGGTGGTCCCGGCGATCTTGCGCACGTACTGCAGGGCGGCGGCGTGGACCTCGTCGTCGGTCGCGGCCGGTTCGAAGTTGTGGAGAGTGTGGATGTTGCGGCACATGCCCACACGGTACGTCGCGGCGCCGCCGGGCGACAGGTGTCAGCCGGCGCGACGGGCCAGCAGGTCGCCGTATTCGGGGTGCTCGGCGAACCAGTCGGCCACGTACCAGCACACCGGGCTCACGACCCGGTCGCCGCGCTCGGCGATGTCGGCGACGGCACGCGCGACGATCTCGCCGGCATAGCCGTGGCCGCGGAAGGTGGGCACCGTGTACGCACGGGTCAACGCCACCGTGCGGCCGTCGTCGCGATAGTCGAGCACGCTGACGAGGTCGTCGCCGCGGTGCAGCGTGTATCGCGAGGCATCGGGCTGATTCGCGAAGATGAAGTCGGTCATCCCTCCACGCTACGTCGGTTTTCGGCCAGCGAGGCCAGCCACGCGTCGACCTCGCGCTGCCCGCGCAGGCGGATGATCCTCTCGCCCGCCGCGATGCGGGCGAGCATGCGCTCGCGCACCCGCGGGTAGGACGTCCACGCCCATCGGACGATGTTCTCCTCGGGGTCCCAGCGCAGCCACGACGAGGGACGCTCGCGGTTGCCGTGCCACAGCTCCTCATGGTGGATGCCACGGCGCAGCGTCCGTGTGATCACGCGCCACATCACGACGCGGCGGGGATGGTCGATCCACACCATCGCGTCCGCACCGCCGGCCGTGCCGGGGTCGAGCAGGCCCGCCAGCAGGCTGGTCCAGTTGCCGTCGGCGACCCAGCCGTCGGGGTTTCCGGCGGCGAAGCGGCGCACGATCTCACGGGCCTGGTCGGGGTCGCGGCGCGTCCACCCGGCATCCCAGAAGACACTGTCCAGTTCGAGGTGCGCGACACCGAGCGTGCGGGCGGCCTGACTGGCCAGATGCGTCTTGCCCGACCCGGAGGTGCCGACGATGCGGATGCGGCGGGCGGCCGCGGGATCGAGAGACATCCGTCGATTATCTCCGGCGGGCCCGCCCTGCGGGCGCCACTGTGCACTCTGTCATTTTTCGTCACGTTGTGACGCCGGCATCCGTGCAGTTTGACATGTGCGGACACGCTTCGTCATAATCGACCCCATGACTGACAACACCTTCGCTCTGTCCGCCCGGGAGGCGAACGGAACCTGTGGCGTGATTATGCCGCAGCGTGTTGTCATGTGTTGCCGAATGTGTCGCTGACACGGTGATCCCCGCCGGGTCGTCCCGCAGCTTCTGAATGCCGCACCCCACGACCCCCGAGCCAGCGGTGTCGTCCGCCCACCCCGCGGAACCCGCCTGCCTCGCACATCGGCCGATCGAAGGCCGCCGCGCAACACCTCCGAACCCGCTTCCGGCTTCGAGCCCGGGTTCCTCCTCGAAGGACATCTCCATGTCGAACACCGCTCTTCTCACCCGCCCGACCACCACCCGTCACCTCCGCGCCGTCGAGGACATCGCCCCGGCCGCGCCCGCCGCCGGCACGATCCCGGTGGGCACCGCGCCGCGCGGCTTCGCCCTGTACGTCGGCCTCGACGAGATCAAGGCCGCCGCCGACGGCGTCTCACTGTCGACGATCGTGTCGGCGCTGCGCCGCACGCTCAGCGAGCTCGCGCCCAGCGCCGAGACCTACGCCACCGTCGCGCTGGCTCCGGCCGGCGCCGGCGGCCGTGACGTCGACGTGGTGCGCCTCGCCCTGCACGAGCCCAGCGCGGTGGCCCGCACCAAGCCCGAGGAGCCCGTCGACGACCACGTCGCCGGCGGCGTCACGATCGACATCTCGCGCCGCCGTGTGCACATCGACGGGGAGACCGCCGCGCTGACCTTCAAGGAGTTCGAGCTGCTGCAGTACCTCGTGCTGCGCGAGGGCCGCACGATCGAGCGCACCGAGCTGGTGTCGTCGCTGTGGAGCCACGCAGAGGGCGACGAAGTGCCCGGCGAGCGCACGATCGACGTGCACGTGCGCCGGCTGCGTTCGAAGCTCGGCCGCTACGAGGACATCGTGCGCACCGTGCGCGGCATCGGCTACCGGTTCGACCG
Source organism: Microbacterium pollutisoli (assembly GCF_053586795.1). Taxonomy (NCBI): domain Bacteria; kingdom Bacillati; phylum Actinomycetota; class Actinomycetes; order Micrococcales; family Microbacteriaceae; genus Microbacterium; species Microbacterium pollutisoli. Next base: position 61,142 of record NZ_JBNYWT010000003.1, on the reverse strand, counting down.
GCACGCCGACGTCGTGATCCGCTACGGCCACGGCACCCCCTCGCCCGACCGGTTCTGACGTCGGCGCCCCGGCATCCACTCGCCTGACGCGATTCGCGGGTACTGGGCGCTCGAACCCGCATTTCGCGTCAGCGGAGCGAGGCCAGGGTGCTCGCCTGACGCGAATCGCGGGTACTCCTCGCTCGAACTCGCACTTCGCGTCAGCGGAGCGCGGCCAGGGTTCGCTCGCCTGACGCGAATCGCGGGTACTCGTCGCTCGCACCCGCACTTCGCGTCAGCGGAACGGCAGAGCGCGGACCGAGGGATGTCGGAGGTCGTCACGTAGGGTGACGGCATGGGATCGGCGACGCAGACGGGGATGCCGCGCACCGGCGCCCCGGCGAGGTCGCAGCCGCACGGTCCGACACGCGACGCATCGCCGGCAGCAGCCCCGACACGCGACCCGCGACCCGCGGACGGGCGGCCGCTAGAGACCGAGTACCGCCCCGGTACCCCGATCGATGCGCGCCGCGCCGTCATGGCCCAGCAGCAGGGCGCACACGATCCCGCGCACGCCGTCGCGGGATCCGTGATCTGGCGGGCGATGCGCACCCCGGCCGGCGTCGCGACCCTCGCGATCCGACCGACCCGCGACCGCGTGCGCGGAGCCGCCTGGGGTCCGGGCGCCGACTGGGCGCTCGACCAGCTGCCGCGGCTGTGCGGCGCCGACGACGACCCGACCGGGTTCGACGCGTCCCGGCATCCCCTCATCGCCGCCGTCCACCGGCGGCACCCCGACCTGCGGCTGGGGCGCACCGACCTGGTGTTCGACGCCCTTGCGGGCGCGATCTTCGAGCAGAAGGTCACCGGCCTGCAGGCGTTCGGCGCGTGGCGCATGATCCTGACCTGGTTCGGCGAGCGCGCCCCGGGTCCGACGCCCCGCCCGATGTTCGCGCCGCCGGCGGACTGGCACCGGATCCCGAGTTGGGCATGGCACCGCGCCGGCCTCGAACCGCCGCAGTCCCGCACGATCGTCGCCGCCGCCCGGCGCCGCTGGTCGATCGAGCGAGCGGCCACCACGCCCGGGGCCGACCATGACCGCATCTTCACGAGTTTGCCCGGTGTCGGCGTGTGGACCAGCGCCGAGACCCGCATCCGCGCGTTCGGCGACCCGGATGCCGTGAGCGTGGGTGACTACCACGTCGCGCACGAGGTCGGCTTCGCCCTGACCGGTCACCGCACCGATGACGACGGCATGCTCGAACTGCTCGAGCCGTGGCGCGGCCACCGGCAACGGGTGATCCGGCTCATCGGGCTGAGCGGCGCGCGTGAGCCCCGGCGTGGACCGCGACTGCACCCCGAAGACCACCGCGACCGCTGATGTCCCGGCCGAGAACGGCCGCCCCGCTCCGGCTCCTCCACAGCGGGCGAGGCCCCGCGTAGGGTGGATGCCATGGCGAAGACGGGCTGGCCCAAGGGCCGCATCGGGTGGATCGGCGGCACGGTCGTGCTGCTCGCCCTCGGTCTGGTGACCGGGCTGATCCTCCACAACGTGTGGCTGGGACTTCTGCTGGCGATCATCATCTCGGTCGGCTGGCTCATCGCCTACGAGTCGTGGCGCGGAAAGACGCCCGGCCTCGACGATCCCTTCGACGACGGCGCCCAGCTCTGACGGCATCTACCGGACCCTGCGGTCGTTTCGTATCCTGGCCGCAGGAGGTGATCGATATGCGAGCCCGTGTCGGTGACCGCGTCGTCATCCACGGTCGTACGGTCGGCACGCCCGAACGGACCGGCGAAGTGATCGAGATCCGAGGCCACGAAGACACGCCGCTGCTCGTCGTCCGCTATGACGACGGGCACGAGGCGATCCTGTCTCCCGGCAGCGACTGCGAGGTGCGCCCGGCATCCTGACCGCCGAGCCGACGGCGTGAGCGCGTGGCCGCGGGCCGACCCGCTCACGCCCGTCGGCCGGCCCCCACGGAGGAACACATGAGAATCGCTGTCGCCGGGGCCACCGGCACCGTCGGAACCCACATCGCCGCGGCCGTGCGCGCCCGCGGCGATGAGGTCGTGCCGCTCACCCGCGGGTCCGGGGTGGATCTGGTGACCGGGTCGGGCCTGTCGGAGGCGCTCACCGGGGTGGATGCCGTGATCGACGCCGTGAACATCTCGACCCTGTCGGCCGATGCCGCCACGACCTTCTTCACCACCGCGACCGGCAACCTCGCCGCGGCGGCCTACGCGGCGGGGGTGCGGCACGTGGTGCTGCTGTCGATCGTCGGCGTGGACCGCAACCCGCACGACTACTACGCCGGCAAGCTCGCGCAGGAGCGCACGCTGACCGCCGGCGGTGTGCCGTCGACGATCGTGCGGGCCACGCAGTTCCACGAGTTCGCAGGACAGGTCGCGGCACGGGCGAAGTTCGGTCCGCTGCAGCTCGCGCCGCGCGCCCGTACGCAGCCGGTCGCCGCCGCCGAGGTCGGCACCCACCTCGCCCGCATCGCCGCCGGCGACCCGCAGCCGATGGTCGAGCTGGCCGGGCCGCGCGAGGAGCGGCTCGACGACATGGTGCGCCGCTACGCGCGGGCCCACGGCGCGCGCGGCTGGATCCCGTCGGTGTCGCTGCCGACGAAGCAGATGAAGGGGATGCGCGCAGGACTCAACCTGCCCGGTGCCGGCGCCGTCATCGGCACGCAGACGTTCGACGAGTGGCTCGCCGCCGACGCGGCATCCTGAACCCGGCGGCGCCCCCGACCCCCGGCCCGATTCGCTACGCCGTCCCGCGGTTGCGCCGGCGCATCGGCCGCGGTGCGCGATCGCCGAGGAACGACCGCGCCGAGTCGACGACGAAGCCGCGGCTGAGCGCCTCCCGGCCGATGAGCATCCGGAAGCCCATCGCGTCACGGTTGCTCAGCGTGACCTCGGCGGTGACCTCGCGCCGCAGCAGGATGAGCCGCATGAGCACCACGAAGCGCTCCTCGACATGGCCCGACGAACTGCGCACCCGGCGCACGTCGAGCACGGGCAATTCGACTTCGACCTCGTCGGCGTCCGAGCGCTGCCAGGGGCGGATGCCGAACCGCACCCACGCGGTGCCGTCCCGGTCGAATGCCTCGACGTCGTAGGCGTGCAGCGAGGAGGTCTGGGCGCCGGTGTCGAGCTTCGCCTTGATCCACGGCACGCCGACGTCGGGCAGCTGAACCCACTCTCGCCAGCCCGCGAGGGTGTTTGAATGGGTGGATTCGCTCACCGCACCATCTTGGCAGGGGTTTTCCATGAAGCTCGCGATCCTCTCGCGCGCCCCACGGGCATATTCGACGCAGCGCCTGCGCGCCGCCGCACTGCAACGCGGTCACGACGTGAAGGTGCTCAACACCCTGCGCTTCGCGATCGACCTGTCGGGTGAGCTGCCCGACCTGCAGTACCGCGGCAAGCAGCTGAGCGACTACGACGCGATCCTGCCCCGCATCGGCGCGTCGATCACGTACTTCGGCACCGCCGTGGTGCGCCAGTTCGAGCAGATGGACGTGTACACGCCCAACACCGCCAACGGCATCTCGAACGCCCGCGACAAGCTGCGCGCGAACCAGATCCTGTCGCGGCACAACATCGGCATGCCGGCCACGGCGTTCGTGCGCAACCGCGCCGATGTGCGACCCGCGATCGAGCAGGTCGGGGGCGCGCCGGTGGTCATCAAGCTGCTGGAGGGCACGCAGGGCATCGGCGTGATCCTCGCCCCCGAGGTGAAGGTCGCCGAGGCGATCATCGAGACCCTGCACTCCACCAACCAGAACGTGCTCATCCAGCGTTTCGTGGCCGAGAGCCGCGGGCGTGACATCCGGGCTCTGGTCGTGGGCGACCGGGTGGTGGCCGCGATGCGGCGCACCGCCCGCGGTGACGAGTTCCGCTCGAACGTGCACCGCGGCGGCTCGGTCGAGCCGGTCGAACTGTCGACCGAGTACCAGCAGGCGGCGGTCCGCTCGGCGCAGATCATGGGCCTGCGCGTCGCGGGCGTCGACATGCTCGAGGGCGCCGACGGGCCGCTCGTGATGGAGGTCAACTCCTCCCCCGGACTGCAGGGCATCGAGGCGGCGACGCAGCTCGACGTGGCCGGCGCCATCATCGACCACATCGCCGCCCAGGTCGCCTTCCCCGAGATCGACGTGCGGCAGCGCCTGTCGGTGTCGACCGGCTACGGCGTCGCCGAGCTCGTCATGCACGGCAACGGCGAGTTCGTCGGCAAGACACTCGGCGAGGCCGGGCTTTGGGAGCGGGACATCACCGTGCTCACGCTGCACCGCGGCACGAGCGTCATCCCCAACCCGCGCAAGGGCGTCACGCTCGAAGCCGGCGACCGCATGCTGTGCTTCGGCAAGCTCGACGAGATGCGCTCGATGATCCCCGAGCGTCGACGTCGGCGGGCGCGCGTGCGCAAGCTCCCGGCCGAGCCCATCCCCGCCGAGGAGTGAGCCTCAGCCGAGCAGCTCGGGCCGGGTGAACTCCCGCCCGTGCACCTGCTCGTCGAGGAACGCGAACACCGTCTGGTACCAGACCTTCGCGTGCTGCGGCGCGAGCACCCAGTGGTTCTCGTCGGGATAGTAGAGGAAGCGGTGCGGGCTCGACCCGTCATCGGCGGCGAAGTGCTCGTTGAGCTCGGCCCACAGCCGCAGGCTCTCACCGATCGGGACCCGGTAGTCACGGTCGCCGTGGATGACGAGCATCGGCGTGACGATGTCGGCCACGAACCGGTGCGGCGAGTTGGCGATCATCGCCTTCGGGGTGAAGATCTCGTTCCAGTAGTCGGCGTGGTCGGTCGTGCCGCTGAACTGGTCGAGCGCCCACAGGCTCGCGTGGGTCACGATGCCGCGGAACCGGTCGGTGTGTCCGGCGACCCAGTTGGCCATGTAGCCGCCGAACGAGCCGCCCATCGCCGCGGTGCGGCTCTCGTCAATGTCGTCACGGGCGACCACCGCGTCGGTGATCGACATGAGATCGGTGAAGGGCGCCGCGCCCCACGCGTTCCAGCCGCGAGCGATGAACTCGAGGCCGTAGCCGGTCGACAGCGCCGGGTCGGGTAGCAGCACGGCGTACCCGCGCGCCACAGCCAGCTGCGGGTTCCACCGCCAGCTCCACGCGTTCCAGCTGTTCAGCGGGCCGCCGTGGATCCACAGCAGCAGCGGCGCCGGGTCTTCCGCCGACGCGCCCGGGGGCAGCAGCAGCCAGCCGCGCACGCGCGCGCCGTCGGCGGCCGTCGTCTCCACCTCCGTCATCGTGGCGGGCACCTCGGGCAGCGCGACCGGGGACACCAGCGGGGTGACGGCACCGTCCCGGCCGACGCGCACGGCGTGCGGCGGGGTCATCCAGTTCGACCGCAGCGCGACCAGCTCACCGGAGGGCCGCACGTCGACGTGCGTGTACGTGAAGTCGTCGTCGGTCACCTGCTGCACGGCCCCGCCGTCCAGCGGTACGCGGAAGATCGGGCCGCGGCCGTCCTGGTCGGCGGTCACGACCAGTGCCGTGTCGTCGCGGTCGAAGCGGATTCCGGTGGGCCAGCGGTCCCAGCCCTGCGCCACCTGCCGCGGGTCGGAGCCGTCGATGCCGCAGACCCACAACTCCTGGTCGGCGGGACCGGCCGGGGTGGACCGCGGTGCCTTGACGAAGGCGATCGTGCGGCCGTCGTGACTGATCACCGGTGACTCGAAGTACGTGTCGCCCTCGTCGAACAGCTCGGTCAGCTCGCCGGTCTCGGTGTCGACGGCCACGAGGCGGTAGCGGGACGAACGCCCCTGCGGGGTCTGCAGCGAGACGACGAAGGTGCGCCCGTCGGGCGAGAGGGCGGAGCCGGCGGCATCCGCCTGACGCCCGCGGATGAGTGTGCGCGGGCGCGGCAGCGATGCTGGGTACGGCGTGGTGTCGATCTCGTCGGCGTCGTCGCCGGTGTCGGCCGCCTCGGTGGCCAGCACCTCGATGGTGTCGGCGAGCCCGCCCAGGTCGAGGGCGTGGAAGGCCGGGGTCGCGGGGCCCAGGTCGTGGTCCCAGTGCCGCACCGGGTAGGCGGTGTGCAGGATCGCCGCGACCTTCTTCTTCTTGCGGTCGGCACGACGCTTCGCGTCGTCCTCCAGCGACTGCGACGCCGGCAGCAGCGACGACCCGATGACGATGCGGTCCGACGCCGCGGCGGTGACCACATCGGACACGCCCGCGGCCAGCCGCGTCACGGGCCGGGCCTCACCCCCGGCGGCCGGCAGCAGCCAGAGCTGCGCCTGCGGGTCGTCGTCGCCCTCGGCCTCGCTGTCGGGCCGCGCCGAGACGAACAGCACGTCACCGTCGGCGGTGAACGCCGCCCCCGATTCGCCCTTCGCCGAGCGGGTGAGCCGCACCGGCATCCCCTCGCCCTCGACGGGCACCTGCCACAGCGACCGGTCGTACCCGGTCTTGTCCTTGTTCAACGTCGCGACCGTCAGCACGGCGCGGTCCCCGTCGGGTGAGAGCGCCAGCCCTTCGATGCGCGGAAGGGAGAGGTAGTCGTCGAGGGAATCGAAGGGTGTGACCATGCCCCCACGCTACCTGCGGCGCCTACATCTCCTCGTGGGTGTCGGGATCTCCGCCCCACAGCCGGCCGCGTTCGAGGCCGCTGAGCGCGGCGATCTCGTCCTCGGTGAGGGTGAAGTCGAACACATCGGCGTTCTCACGCTGGCGCTGCGGGTGCGCGGACTTCGGGATCGGGGTCGAACCGAGCTGCACGTGCCAGCGCAGCACCACCTGGGTGGGGCTGACGCCGTGCGCGGCGGCGATGTCGGCGACGACCTTCTCGCTGAGCAGCTCGGTGCGCCGGGCGAGCGGGCTCCAGCTCTCGGTGCGGATGCCGTGCGCGGTGTGGAAGGCGCGCAGCGCCGCCTGCGGGAAGTACGGGTGCATCTCGACCTGGTTGACCGCCGGCGTCACGCCCGTCTCGTCGATGAGACGGGTGAGCATCGGCTCGGTGAAGTTCGAGACGCCGACCGAGCCGACCTGACCCTCGTCGCGCAGCGCGATCATGGCCCGGAACGTCTCGACGTACTTGTCGACCGAGGGGTTCGGCCAGTGGATCAGGTACAGGTCGATCTTCTCCAGTCCCAGCCGCTGCAGCGAGCCCTGCGCGCTGCGGATGGTCTCGTCGAAGCCGTGGTCGCGGCCGGGCACCTTCGTCGTGACGATGAGCTCGTCGCGGATGCCGGTGCGCCGCACCGCCTCGCCCACTTCGGCCTCGTTCTCATAGTTCACCGCGGTGTCGAGCACCCGATAGCCGGTCTCGACGGCCGAGACGATGGCGTCGATGCCCTCGTCGCCGCGGAGATTGTAGGTGCCCAGGCCGAGGACGCCGAAGTCGGCGCCGTCGTTGAGAGTGACGGTGGGGATGGTGACCATGGCCCCAGGCTACGCCGACAGCGGCGACCCGATCGTGGAGATGACGCGATCGGCGCCACGTGGGCTTCGGGATAACCCGAATCCAGGTCTCGGGATGACTCTGGTGTGGCGTCGCACACCCCGCCGTACGTTGGTGTCATGACTTCGACAGCTCCCCCTCCCGTGCGACCACGCACCGGCATCCTGATCCATCTCGGGGCGCTCGCGCAGCTGGCCGCGATGGGCATCGTCGGCACCGCTGTGTTCACGCTGCTCACCGTGCTGCTGAGCGTGGGCCTCAGTCTTCTGCTCGTGCTGGGCATCGGCGCACTGTTCCTCATCGCCTTCGTCTACGTGCTGTACGCGGCCGGCTGGCTCGAGTACGAACGCGTCGACGGCCTGTACGCCTACGGCCTGCCGCAGCTGCGCCCGCGCCGCAGCGGCCGACCCGGCTTCGGCGGCTGGCTGCGCACCCTGTGGCAGCAGTTCACCGACGGCCCGATGTGGCGCGGCATCGCCAGCGCCGCGATCGCCACCGTGCTCGGCCTGATCGTGCTCCCCTCGATCACCGGGTTCGTGCGCAGCATCGGCCTGCTGTTCGCGCCGCTGTCCGGTGCCGACACCACCCTCTTCCCGGGCACCGACATCGTCATCGCCACCGAATGGGCCCTGGTCGTCGGGGTCGTCGGCCTCATCGTGTCGGCGGCGATCGTCGTCGGCATCGCGCCGCTGCATGCCTTGCTCACCCGCGCCATCCTGGTGCCCTCGCGGGAGGCGATCCTCGCCGAGCAGGCCCGCACCGCCGGCATGCAGCGCGAGGGGGCCGTCCGCGCCAGCGAGGTCGAGCGCACCCGCATCGAACGCGACCTGCACGACGGCGTCCAGCCGCGGCTGGTCTCGGTCGGCATGACCCTGGGGCTGGCGCAGCAGAAGATCGACTCCGATCCGGCTGCCGCCAAGGAGCTCATCGACGAGGCGCACACCTCGACGAAGGCCGCCATCACCGAACTGCGCCAGCTCGCCCGCGGCATCCACGCCTCGGTGCTCGATGATCGGGGGCTGGATGCCGCACTGTCGGCCCTCGCCGCCCGCTCCCCCATCCCGGTGCAGCTCGACGTCCGCCTCGACGGCCGCTGCAGCCCGACGGCCGAGGCGGCGGTGTACTTCGCGATCGCCGAGTCGCTGACCAACGCGGCCAAGCACTCCCGCGGCTCGGAGGCGCGCGTGGTCGTGCGACGCCGAGACGACGGCACCCTGTGGGCCCGCGTCGAGGACAACGGCATGGGCGGCGCCCGGGTGCTGCCCGGCGGCGGCCTGGACGGCATCGTGAACCGGGTGACCGCCGCCGGCGGCACCGCCCGCCTCGACAGCCCGACCGGCGGCCCGACCGCCCTGGAGGTGAGCGTCCCGTGCGCATCCTGATCTGCGAAGACTCCGCCCTGCTGCGCGAAGGCCTCGTGCGCGTGCTCGCGGACGCCGGCCACGAGGTCGTCGCCGCTCTGCCCGATGCAGGCAGCCTGGCCGAGACCGTGGCATCCACCGCACCCGAACTGTGCATCCTCGATGTGCGGCTGCCGCCGACCTTCACCGACGAGGGCATCCGGGCGGCGCTCGCGCTGCGGTCCGAGAACCCCGCTCTGCCGGTGCTGGTCCTCAGCCAGTACGTCGAAGAGCGCTACGCCAGCGACCTCATCACCTCGCACGGTGCCGCCCTCGGCTACCTGCTCAAGGACCGGGTCGCCGACGTCCGCGAGTTCCTCGAGTCGATCGAGCGGATCGCCGCCGGAGCCACCGTGCTCGACCCCGAAGTGGTCGCGCAGCTCCTGATGCGCCGCTCCCGCGACGAGCGTATGGCCCGGCTCACCGACCGCGAGCGCACCGTGCTCGCCCTGATCGCCGAAGGCAAGAGCAACCAAGCGATCGCCCAGGCACTGTTCGTCTCGGAGGCGAGCGTCGAGAAGCACATCACCTCCCTCTTCCAGAAGCTCGACCTCGAACAGGACGAGCACGGCAACCGGCGCGTTCTGGCCGCGCTGGTCCACCTCGAACACGGCGGCACCCAGCCGCAGAACGGAGCACTCTCATGAGCACGACCGTCACTCCCCCGCCCCCGCCCGCTCCCGCCGGCGCACAGCCGCCGCAGGCCCCGCAGCCGCGCTCGACCTCGCGCGTGATCGCGATCCTCGCGATCTGCCTCGGCGCGGTCCTGGTGCTCGGCGCGATCACGACGGCGGTGTTCTCCACCGTCCGCGCGGCGGCCGTGCACACCGACAGCCTCACCGCCGACTCGTCCGGCATCACCGGACTCGACATCGACGTTGACGCCGCCGGATTCCGACTGGCCTACGACGACTCCGACGAGGCGACCCTCGAGGTCACCGGCGGCACCGGAGCCTCCGCATGGAGGGTCGAGCGCACCGGCGACACCCTGCGCGTGCAGTCGCACCGACCCTGGTGGGGCGGCTGGGGATGGTGGGGCTCCGACGAGCGCGTCACGCTGACTCTGCCCGAGCGGTACGCCGACGAGGAGCTGGACGCCTCGTTCGACCTCGGCGCCGGCTCCATCACGGCCGACGGCACCTACGGCGAGCTCGAGCTCGACCTCGGCGCCGGGTCGATGGACATCAGCGGCTCCGCACAGCGCGTGGATGCCGATGTCTCGGCCGGCCGGACCACCCTCGACCTGGGCGACGTCGACACCGCGCGGCTGAACGTCAGCGCCGGCGACATCGACGGCGAGCTGCGCGGAGCGCTGCGGTCACTCGACCTCGACGTGAGCGCGGGCCGCATCTCGCTGACCGTCCCCGACCAGGTCTACGCCCTCCAGCAGGACGTGTCGGCCGGCGACCTGACACACGACCTCGACACCTCCAGCAGCGCCCGCAGCACGATCACCGCCGACGTGTCGGCCGGCTCGATCCACCTGCGCGCGGCGCGCTGAGCAACGCCGGGGCCGTCGGCGCACCGCCGGCGGCCCCGGCATCCGCTCGTCCCGTGCCGTCTCTCACCCGGTCCCACGGCTGCCGGGTACTGAGCCGGCGGCGGGCGAGTAGTTTGGTGGGCGTGACCACTCCGATCGACGCCACCACCACGTCCGCCTGGGCCGCACTCGACGCCCGTGCACAGGACTTCACCCCCGATCTGCGCGGCTGGTTCGCCGACGACCCGGGCCGCGTCGAACGGCTCACCTTCGACCTCGCCGACCTGCGCGTCGATCTGTCGAAGAACCTCGTCGACGACGGCATCCTCGCCTCGCTCGTGCAGCTGGCCGAGCAGACCGGTGTCGCCGAGCGCTTCGCCGCGATGCAGACCGGCGCACACATCAACACCACCGAGGACCGCGCGGTGCTGCACACGGCGCTGCGCCGCCCCGCCGGCGCGCAGCCGCCGCTCGTCGTCGACGGGCAGGACATCGACGCCGACGTGCAAGGCGTGCTCGGGGCGATGACCGTCTTCGCGCAGCGCGTGCGGTCGGGTGACTGGGTGGGCGTGACCGGCAAGAAGGTCACCCACGTCGTCAACATCGGCATCGGCGGATCGGACCTCGGGCCGGCCATGATCTCGGCCGCACTCGAGCCGTATGCGACGGCGGGCATCGAAGCCCGGTTCGTCTCGAACATCGACCCGTTCGATCTCGCCCACAAGACGAAGGACCTCGATCCGGAGACGACGCTGTTCATCGTGGCGTCGAAGACCTTCACCACGCTCGAGACCCTGACCAACGCGCGGCTCGCGCGCGACTGGCTGTGGGCGGGCCTGGCGGCCGCGGGCGCCATCGACGACACGGAAGCGGCCCGGGTGGATGCCGTCGCCCACCACTTCGCGGCCGTGTCGACCGCGCTCGACAAGGTCGCCGCCTTCGGCATCGACACCGCCAACGCGTTCGGGTTCTGGGACTGGGTGGGCGGCCGCTACTCGGTCGACTCGGCGATCGGGCTGTCGCTGATGATCGAGCTCGGGCCCGACGTGTTCCGGGAACTGCTCGCCGGGTTCCACGCGGTCGACGAGCACGTGGCATCCACCCCCCTCGATCGCAACGTGCCGGTGCTGATGGGGCTGCTGAACGTCTGGTACACGAACTTCCTCGGCGCGCAGTCGCACGCCGTGCTGCCGTACGCGCAGCAGCTCTCCCGGTTCGCGGCCTACCTGCAGCAGCTGACCATGGAGTCCAACGGCAAGTCGGTGCGGTGGGACGGGTCGCCGGTCACTTCCGACACCGGCGAGATCTTCTGGGGAGAGCCGGGCACGAACGGGCAGCACGCGTTCTACCAGCTGATCCACCAGGGCACGCGCCTGATCCCCGCCGACTTCATCGCGTTCGTGAACCCGGCGTACCCGCTGACCGACGACGGCCGTGACGTGCACGGACTGTTCCTGGCGAACTTCCTGGCGCAGACCAAGGCCCTGGCGTTCGGCAAGACGGCGGCCGAGGTCGAGGCGGAGGGCACGACCGGGCCGCTCGTCGCAGCGCGCACCTTCGCCGGCAACCGGCCGACGACGTCGATCTTCGCGCCCGCGCTGACGCCGTCGGTGCTGGGCCAGTTGATCGCGCTGTACGAGCACATCACCTTCACGCAGGGCGTGATCTGGGGCATCAACTCGTTCGACCAGTGGGGCGTGGAGCTGGGCAAGCAGCTCGCGCTGCAGATCGCGCCCGCGATCGAGGGGGATGCCGAGGCCTTGGCCGCCCAGGACGCCTCGACCCGCGCGTTGCTGGACTACTACCGGGCGCACCGCGCGTAGCGGGGCGTGCGGGGTAGGTGCGGCGGGCGGGCGACAGTTAACGGGCGGCGGCGGCCGCTGCGGCGGCGCGGGCCAGCCAGGCCGGCTCGGCGCCGTAGCGCTGCATCTTGATGAGCCGTCCGGCGGCGCTGTCGGCGATGAGGGTCGCGAGGCGGTCGGCCCGCGTCTGCTCGCGCTTCGCGCTGGCGACCCAGTGCGCGGCGACACGACGGTACGACGGCGTCGCGGCGTCCCAGAACGCGGCCGCCGCGGGATCGGCGGCGATCGCGGCCGCCTGCTCGCCAGTCAGTTCCGCGGACTGCTCGTAGGAGTACACCCGCGACGGGTCGCGGCGCTCGTAGGCGGCCAGGCCCGCCGGGTGCACCAGGCCCTCGGCGATGAGGCGTTCCATGTGGGCGATGTTGACCGCGCTCCAGTTCGAGCCGGGCTTGCGCGGCGTCCACCGCTGCCGGCGGGCGCTCTCGTCGATGCGCTTGCTGACCGAGTCGATCCAGCCGAAGCACAGCGCCACGGGAACGGCCTCGGCCCACGTGATGCCCTGGCGCGGGTCACCCTTCCGGTACAGCCCCATCCACAGTTCGGTGGCCGTCTCGTGGTTCTCTTCGAGCCACGCCCGGAACTCCGCCGCCGAGGCGAAGAAGATCGGCCGGCCCTCGGTGCTCCGCTGCGCTGTCGCCATGCGTGCGACGGTACCAGCGGCCACCGACGCCCGGTTCAGGACAGTTCGGGACGATTCCACTGCCCCGGCTGGTCGAACTCGCCGTAGACGACGTCGACGCCGGCATCCGTCACCGACGCCGCACACACCAGCAGCGACAGCGTCGGATAGCCGTGCGCACGGTTGTCGCGCACGATCGCACGGTCGTCGGTCGGCCCGACGGCGGCTGTGCGCTCGAGCACGTCCATCCATGCCGTCCACCACCGCTCGTCGTCGGCTGCCGGTACGGGGAACGCGTCGCGCCACGCGATGATGCGGGGGCTGGTCGGATCGTCGACGTCGTCATGGGCGATCATGTGGATGCCGGGGGCCAGGTCGACCGCGCGCAGCTCGGCGCCGTTCCACATCGTCACCCGGGTGCGGCCGGCCGTGACCTCGACGAGGTTGAAGCCGTGCGTGCGCGGATCGGTGATCTCGACACCGGCCACGGCATCGAGCACGAGGTGGCCGCGCGAGGGCACCGGCGTGCCGTCGTCGGGCATGACGTCGGCGCGGTTGAGGATCACCGCGAGGCGCCCTGCGGCCGGGTCGGCGGCCAGCCACGCGCCGCCCGCGCGCGCATCGCGCACGCCCAGCACGCCCGGGTGGGTCTCGGGCCACCACGGACCGAGCCGATCCCAGGCCCGCGTCGGATCCTCGTCGCGCACCGCCAGCACACGGGTGGGAGCGCCGGGCGCGGCGGGGACGTGAACGATCACCGTGCACATGGGGCGGGCCTTCCTGTCCGGCATCCGTGGCAGGATCGGACCATGTTCGTCGTCGTCGGGGTCACGGGCGGGATCGCCGCCTACAAGACGGTCCACCTCGTGCGGGCACTGGTGACCAACGGCCACGAGGTGCATGTTGTTCCCACCGAAGACGCGCTGCGCTTCGTGGGGACGACCACGTGGGAGGCGGTCAGCAGACATCCTGTCACGACGAGCGTGCACGACGAGGTCGCCGAGGTGCGCCATGTCGCGCTCGGCACCCGCGCCGACCTGGTCATCGTGGCCCCGGCCACCGCGAACACGCTCGCGAAGATGGCGGCCGGCATCGCCGACAACCTGCTCGGGGTGACCCTGCTGGCCACGACCGCGCCGGTCGTGGTCGCCCCCGCGATGCACACCGCCATGTGGGAGCACGCCGCCACCCAGGCCAACATCCGGACCCTGCGCAACCGCGGCGTGCACGTCGTCGGGCCGGCCGACGGACCGCTCACCGGCGGTGACAGCGGCCCCGGGCGCATGGTCGAGCCCGACGAGCTCGCCGCCGCGGCTCTCGCCGTCGTGCCCGGCGGCGCCCCTGCCGGTCGCGACCTCGCGGGGCTGCACGTCGCCGTGTCGACCGGCGGCACGCGCGAACCCATCGACCCCGTCCGGTTCCTCGGCAACCGGTCGAGCGGGCGCCAGGGCGTGGCCGTCGCCCTGGCCGCGGCCGAGCGCGGCGCCGGCGTGACACTGGTCGCCGCGCACGTCGACGACGGCGTGCTGGCGGCGGCGCAGCGGCATCCACACATCACGGTCACGCACGTCTCGACCGCTGCCGAACTTGCGTCGGCGATGGATGCCGCATCCCCGGCCGCCGATGTGATCGTCATGGTCGCGGCCGTCGCCGACTACCGCGTGGCCGCCGTCGCCGACGACAAGCTGCGCAAGGAGGACGGGACACCGACGCTCGAGCTGACCGAGAACCCGGACATCCTCGCGGGGCTCGTCGCGCAGCGCCGCGCCGGACAGACGATCGTCGGGTTCGCCGCCGAGACCGCCGCAGACGATGCCGAGCTGCTGGAGCGCGGGCGCCGCAAGCGCGAGCGCAAGGGCGTCGACCTGCTGGCGGTCAACCGGGTGGCGTGGGATGCCGGGTTCGAGTCGGACGAGAACCGCCTGATCGTCCTGGACGACACCGGCGCCGTGGTCGCCGACGCCGCCGGCACCAAGCGCCAAGCGGCCGATGCACTGTGGGACGCCGTCGCCGCCGTACGCGCGCGCTGACGCCGCGCTGCCACCCCGCGCGGCCGTGCGCCCGCGCACACAGCCCACACCGTCTGACAGGCTGGGACCATGCCCTCCCCCACAGACCCCGACTGGCTGCGCCCGCTCGGCGCGACCGGAATCACCGTGTCGGCCCTGACCCTCGGCGGCGGCCCGCTGGGGTCGATGCCGGACCTGTTCGGCCGGGACGTGCCGGCCGCCGACGCCCTCGACCTCCTGCACCGCACATTCGACAGCCCGGTGCGCACGATCGACACGGCGAACGGCTATTCGGGTGGGGAGAGCGAACGCCGTATCGGCGCGGCGATCGCGCAGGCCGGCGGGCTGCCCGCCGGCATGACCGTGATCACGAAGGTCGATCCGGCCGGGCGTGACTATTCCGGCGAACGCGTGCGCCGGTCCGTGCGCGAGAGCAAGGAGCGCCTGGGCCTCGACACCCTGCCGCTGGTGCACTTGCACGATCCCGAGAACTTCCCCTTCGCGCACATGACGGCCCCCGGCGGCGCGGTCGAGGCCCTCGTCGACCTGCGCGAGCGCGGCGAGGTGGGCGCGATCGGACTGGCCGGCGGGCCCATCCCCGAGATGCAGCGCTACCTCGCCCTCGGCGTGTTCGATGCGGTGCTCGTGCACAACCGGTGGACGCTCGTCGACCGCAGCGCCGGTCCGCTCATCACGCAGGCGCAGACCCTCGGCATCCCCGTCCTCAACGCCGCCGTCTACGGGTCGGGCATCCTCGCCGACCCGACCGTGCAGCGCTACGCCTACGCGCCCGCCTCCCCCGCGGTCCTCGCCGCGGTCGACGCCATCGTGGCCGTCTGTGACCGCTACGACACTGATATCGCCACCGTCGCGCTGCAGTTCTCGCTGCGCGACCCGGCCGTGGCCACGACCGTCGTCGGGATGGGACGGCCGTCGCGGCTGGCCGAGGCCCTGGCCGCGGCGTCCACGCCCCTGCCCGACGAGATCTGGGACGAACTGGCCGCGCACGTGCCCGCACCCGAGCACTGGCTCGAACCTCCGGCCGCATGACACCGGTGGAGATCGCGCCCGGCGTGCATGTGCGCACGAGCCGCATCATGCACACCACCTCGACGACCCTCGTCGGCGAGGGCCGCGCGCTGCTGGTCGACCCGGGGTGGATGCCGGATGACCTGGCGGCGCTGGCCGCACAGCTGCGGGGTCTCGACATCGTCGGCGGGTTCGCGACGCACGCGCACCACGACCACCTCCTGTGGCATCCGGGGTTCGGCGAGGCGCCGCGGTGGGCGTCGGCGGAGACGGCGCGGCTGGCCCACGCCGAGCGCGAGACCCTCGCGGCCGCCCTCGGCGCGGAGTTCCCGGCCGAGCTGGTCGCGCTCATGGGGCAGGTGTCGGCGGTGCCGGGCGCGCTGCCGACCGCGTCGACACCGCCCGGTTTCGAAATCGAACTGGTCGTGCACGACGGGCACGCACCCGGCCACACCGCGCTGTGGCTGCCCCGTCAGCGGGTGCTGATCGCCGGCGACATGCTCAGCGACATCGAGCTGCCGTTGCCGTTCTCCCCCGACGATGTGCCGGCATACCGTGCCGCCCTCGACCGGCTGGCGCCCTACGCCGCCCGGGCGGCGTGGGTCGTGCCCGGGCACGGCACCGTCGGCACCGACGCGCAGGCCCGGCTCGACGCCGACCGGCGCGTGTTCGACGACCTCGCCCGCACCGGCACCAGCGCCGACGCCCGTCGCGCCAACGAGGGCATGGCCGAGACCTACCGCGCGCTGCAGGCGCTGCTGCGGTGACGCACCCGGTGGAATAGCGGCACCGCCCGTGCCATCATCGAGGCATGTCGGATCCCACCGCTGAGACCTCGACCCTGATCGCCGCGGGCACCGCCGAGCTACTGGCGGAGAACCCGATCGAGCCCGGACGGATCACGCCGCACAAGACTTTCGACGGCGCGGGGGTGCGCATCCGTCACCTCGCCCTCGACGCGAATGCGGTCATGACCGACCACTCCGCGCCGCGGCCGATCATCATCTCGGTGGCCGCCGGACGCGTGCGGCTGGTCGTGGGCGAGGTCACCCACACGCTCGTCGCCGGCGGACTGATCCACATGGACGCGAACGTGCGCCACGAGGTGTTCGCCGACGAGCCGAGCCACCTGCTCGTCTACCTGCTCGGCGTCTGACCCCACCCGGGCGCCGCACTCAGTCGGCGAGCACCGCCGAGAGGAAGTCGCGCGTGCGCTGCTCGGTGGGGTTGGTGAACATCGTCTCGGGGTCGGCCTCTTCGACGATGCTGCCCTTGTCGAACATGAGCACCCGGTTGGAGACGTCGCGCGCGAACTGCATCTCGTGCGTGACGATGAGCATCGTGATGTCGGTCGTGGCGGCCACGTCCCGCAGCACGCCCAGCACCTCGCCTACGATCTCCGGGTCCAGCGCACTGGTGACCTCGTCGAGCAGCAGGATCTCCGGATCCATCGCCAGCGCACGGGCGATCGCGACCCGCTGCTGCTGACCGCCCGACAGTTGCAGGGGGTGGGCGTCGGCCTTGTCGGCCAGGCCCACCTTGTCCAGCAGCTCACGTGCCTTGGCCGTCGCCGCCCGCTTGGACATGCGCAGCACGTGCACGGGCGCCTCGATGAGGTTCTCCATGACGGTCATGTTCGGGAACAGGTTGAACTGCTGGAACACCATACCGATGCGCTTGCGCACCTCGTTGCGGTGCTTCTCCTTCAGTTCGACCCGCTTGCCCCCGCGCTCGGCGTGGGTGAGCGGCTCGCCGTCGATGTAGATGTAGCCGCCGTCGGCCTCTTCGAGGGTCATGACCAGGCGCAGGATGGTCGTCTTGCCCGACCCACTGGGGCCGATGAGGGTGACGCGGTCGCCCTTGGCGACCTGGAAGTTCAGGTCGTCGAGCACGATGTTGTCGCCGAAGCGCTTCTGCACGTCGACGAAGCGGATGGCGGGGGTGGATGCGTCAGGAGGCGTACTCAAGGCGCTTCTCCAATCTGCGGATGAGAACGGATGCCGGATAGCTGGTGACCAGGAAGATGACACCGGCCAGGGTGATGGCCTCGAGGTAGCGGAAGTGGTTGCCGCCGAACTCGAGGGCATTGCTGACCATGTCGGCCAGCGTGATGGCGATCACGAACGGGGTGTCCTTGAGCATCGAGATGACGTAGTTGCCCAGCGACGGCACGGTGGCCCGGATCGCCTGCGGCAGGATCACGGCGCCCCAGGTGCGTCCCCGCGACAGGCTCAGCGCCGTCGCGGCCTCCCACTGCCCCTTCGGCACCGACTCGATGCCCGCCCGGTACACCTCGGCCATGTAGGTGGCGTAGTGGATGCCGAACACGAACACGGCGATGGTCAGCGGGTCGATGCTGAGGAAGAAGTAGTAGGCGAACACCAGCTGCACGACCAGGGGCGTCATGCGGATGAAGTTCACGAAGAACGTGAGCACCGCCGTGACCGGCCGCGGCGAGATGCGGCGTGCCATCGCGATGAGCAGGCCCAGCACGGCGGCGATGGCGCTGCCGGCCGCCGTCACCACGAGGGTGACGGTGACGAACCCTTCGAGCAGCATCGGCAGCGATTCCCACGCGGTCGCCCAGTCCCATTGCAGACCCCCGCTCATGCGGCCGTCCTCCCCTTGGTGACCGGGGTGCGGAACCGCAGCGCGTCGCGCAGCGACTCACCGCGGCCCAGACGGTGCTTGGCGTGCACCTCGAGCGCGTTCATCGCGAGGGTGAACACGTACGCGATGACGAAGTAGATGACCAGTCCGATGAGTCCGTAGAAGAACGTGTCGGTGGCGATCCGCAGCTTGTCGAGCGCGACGGTGAGGTCGAACAGCGTGATGAACCCGACGATGGCGGTGCCCTTCAGCAGCTGGATGAGCAGGTTGTTCAGCGACGGGATCATCAGCGCCCACGCCTGCGGGAAGATGACGCGCCACATGCGCTGGGTCCGCGACATGCTCAGCGCGGTCGTGGCCTCCCACTGGCCGGTGGGCACCGAGTTGATCGACCCGCGCACGACCTCGGCCCCGTAGGCGCCGTAATTGAGGCCGAGCCCGATGATGCCGCACGCGACGGCGGGCAGGTTCACCCCGAGCTGCGGCATCACGAAGAACAGGAAGAACAGCTGCACGACCAGCGACGTGCCGCGGAAGAACTCGATCACCACGCGCGAGGCGCCGCGCACGATGATGTTGTCGACCCGGGCGCCGAGGCCGAGCACGACGGCGATGACGAATGCCAGGAGGGCGCCACACACCGTCAGCAGGAGGGTGATCCCCAGTCCCTGCCAGATCAGTGGCAGCGCCGCTCCCAGCGCTTCGAGATTGTCCATGAAGGAGGGTGATCAGCCCAGGTCACCCGAGCACAGCTGCTCGGTGGTGAGGTCGGCCGGGGGCAGGTTCTCCTCGGTGAAGCCGAACTCGCCGACCAGGCTCATGTAGGCGTCCACGTCATCGGTGATGGTGGCCAGCTGCTCGTTGTACGCCTCGAGCAGCTCGGTGTCGCCCTGACGGAACACGGTCGAACCGGCACCGATCTGCTCGACGCCGTCGATGACCTGCACGAACGCGTCGGTGGTCTCCACGCCCGCGTCGGGGTTGTTGTCGGCCATCCAGTTCAGCGAGATGGCGGTCATGGCGAACGCGTCGGCACGGCCGTTGGCGACCAGGTCCATGCCGGACTGGGCGTTGTCGACCGAGACCGTGTTGGAGATGCCGAGCTTGTCGGCGTAACCGGCCTCGATGCCGCCCTTGAGCACGGCGAGGGTGACATCACCGTTCTCGACGACCGAGTCGAGGTCGCTGAGACCGTCGGGGTTGCCCTCGGGCACCATCAGCGCGGTCGTGTACATGATCTCGGGGTCACTGAACGCGGCCTCGGCACAGCGCTCGGGGAGGATCGACATGCCCGCGCTCACGGCGTCGTAGCGGCCGGCCTTCAGACCCGGGATGAGCGAGTTCCAGTCGACTTCGACGACGTCGACCTCGTCGATGCCCATGCCCGCGAAGATCTCCTTGTGCATGGCGATGGTGGCGCCAGTGGGCTCGCCGTCGTCACCGACCCACGAGTAGGGGCGCTCGTCGGCGATGGCGACGGTGATCGATCCTTCTTCCTGCAGGCGCTCGAGGGTCGAAGCGTCGCCCGAGGGGGCGGTGCCCGCGTCGTCGCCGTTGCCGTTGCCGTTGCCGTTGTCGCCCGCGCACGCGGCGAAGGTCACGGCCAGAGCGGCGGCTCCCAGGACGGCGGCACTGCGCCGCAGGATCATGCGTGAGGTGCTCATGGTGGTTCCTCTTTCGATGTCGGTGGGGATCGGCGCCAGACGGCACCGGTGACCCGGCTCGGGTGAAGGGCCGTGCATCACTGTACGCCGATTTTCGGACGTGCGTACAATCAGACGTGCAGATTGTTTACATGTATACAGACTTGTTACTCTTGCCGCACACACCCCCGACGGCCACGGATGGTCACGTACCGGACCGTGCGCGATTTTGAGGGAGAATCAGTCCAACACCACCCGAAAGAGCCCCATGTCGATCACCCCCTCCCGCCCAGGACTGCCCGCCTCCGTACTGCGGGTCGCGCGTCCGTCGACGGTGGATCTCATCGCGATCGAGCTGCGCTCGGCGATCTTCTCGGGCGCACTGGCGGTGGGCAGCCAACTGGGTGAGGTCGACATCGCCGCGCAGCTCGGCGTCAGCCGCGGGCCCCTGCGCGAGGCGACGCAGCGGCTCGTGCAGGAGGGCCTGCTCACGGCGCTGCCCGGGCGCGGACTGCGGGTGAGCGTGATCCCGGCCGACGACATCCCCGACCTGTATCTGGCACGGCTCGCGGTGGAGGGCGAGGCGCTGCGCGTGCTGGCCGCCGGATCACCGGCATCCGCCCTGCCGGTGCTCGAGGAGGCGTTGACCCGGCTGCTGGAGGCGAGCGAAGGCGACGACGCCCGCGCGATCGGCGATGCCGACCTCGCGTTCCACCAGGCCCTCGTCGACGCCGCCGGCAGCCGCCGTCTGTCACAGGCCATGGCGACCTTCGCCATCCAGACCCGTATCGCGAGCTTCAGCGCCAGCGACGGTTACGCGGTGCCCGCGACGGTGTCGCCCACCTTCCGCCTCCTGCTCGATGCTCTCGCCGCCGGTGACGCCGACGGCGCGGTCGCGGCGCTGCGCCGCCAGTTCGACGACGCGGTCGCGCGCCTCACCGGCGTGCGCGACGTCGAGACCGTCGAGACCGACACCGCCAGCCTGACCGCCCCGTTCACCCCCCTCGACCACCTTCCCGCCGACCGGGGGTAGTCCATGAGCGCCGGCGCAGCAGCAGTGGATGCCGTCGTCGTCGGCGCCGGGCCCAACGGCCTGGCCGCGGCGGTGACCCTCGCCCGCGCGGGACTGTCCGTGCGCGTCTATGAACGCGACGATCGCCCCGGGGGCGGGGCGGCGACCCGCGAGCTGACCCTGCCCGGCTTCCATCACGACGTGTGCTCGGCGGTGCATCCACTCGCGTTCGCCTCGCCGTTCTTCGCGGCGTTCGGGCTGCGGGAACGCGTCGAGTTCGTCACGCCGCCCGTCTCGTTCGCGCAGCCGCTCGACGCCGGCCGGGCCGCCATCGCCTACCGCGACCTCGACGCGACCGCCGCCGCCCTCGGCCGGGACGGGCGGGCGTATGCGCGGCTGATGCGCCCGCTGGCGACCCACGCCGACCAGGTCGCCGAGTTCACGGGCTCCTCCCTGCTGCGGGTGCCGCGCCACCCGGTCACGGCACTGCGGTTCGGGCTGCGGGCGCTGGAGCAGGGCGGCCCGCTGTGGAACGTCCGGTTCCGCGAGGACGCGGCGCCGGCACTGCTGACCGGCGTGACCTCGCACTCGATCCTCGCGCAGCCGTCGATCGCCGGGGCCGGGGCGGGCCTGGCCCTGGCCGCCTACGCGCACGCCGAGGGCTGGCCGCTGCCGGTCGGCGGCAGCCAGGCGATCATCGACGCGCTCGTGGCCGACCTGCACGCCCACGGCGGCGAGCTGGTCACCGGCCACGAGGTCACCTCGCTCGCCGAGCTCGACGACGCCCGGGTGGCGCTGCTGGATGTCACCCCCCGGGCACTGGTGCGGCTGGCCGGCGATCGGATGCCGGCGCGCTACCGCCGTGCCCTGGAGCGGTTCCGCTACGGCGGCGGTGTCGCCAAGGTCGACTTCGCGCTGTCTGAGCCGGTGCCGTGGACCCACCGCGAGGTGCGGCGCGCCGGCACGGTGCACCTGGGCGGCACCCGTGCGGAGATGGCCCGCGCCGAGAACGCCGTGATGAAAGGCCACCACCCCGACTCCGCCTACGTGCTGGTATCGCAGCCCACGTTGTTCGATCCGACCCGCGCGCCCGCCGGCGCTCACACGCTGTGGACCTACACGCATGTGCCGGCCGACAGCCCGTTCGACCGCGCCGAGGCGGTCATCGCCCAGATCGAGCGGTTCGCGCCGGGATTCCGCGACACGATCCTCGCGGTGAGCTCACGCTCGGCGGTCGAAGTCGCGCTGCACAATCCCAACTACATCGGCGGCGACATCGCCGCCGGCGCCCCCACACTGCGGCAGCTCGTGCGTCGGCCGATCGTCTCCGCCGACCCCTGGCGCACCCCGATCCCCGGGGTGTACCTGGCCACGGCGTCGGCCTCCCCCGGGCCCGGCGTGCACGGCCTGGCCGGCTGGCACGCAGCACGCAGCGCCCTGCGGCACGAGTTCGGCGTGCGCGAGCTCCCGGACCTGTCACCGCGATCGGGGTCGGCCGGGCTTTCCGAGGGCGGGGCCCGGTCGTAGGGTGACGCCATGGACGGCTTCGCGGCGGTCGACTTCGTGTTCGCGCGGCAGGTGCTGCAGCGCGGGATCGCGGCGTTGTTCCTGGTCGCGTTCGTCTCGACGCTGAACCAGTTCCGCCCGCTGCTGGGCGAGCGGGGCCTGCTGCCGGCATCCACGCTGCTGACCTGGGCGAAGTCCCGACCGAGCTGGCCGCTGCATCCGACGATCTTCCGGTACGTCGGCTACACCGACCGGCGCCTGGTCTGGCTGTGCGCCGGCGGTGTGGCGGTGGCGGCGCTGCTGGTGGCCGGCATCCCCCAGCTCGGGCCGCCGTGGGTGCCGATGATCGCCTTCCTGCTGCTGTGGCTCGGATACCTGTCCGTCACGTCGATCGGGCAGACCTTCTACGGGTTCGGGTGGGAGATGCTGCTGCTGGAAGCCGGGTTCCTCGCGGCGTTCCTCGGGTCGGACTCGCAGCCACCGCCGACCATGGTGATCGTGCTGATGTGGTGGCTCGTGTTCCGGCTCGAGTTCGGGGCGGGCATGATCAAGATCCGGGGCGGGCGCGAGTGGCGCGACTTGACGGCGCTCATGTACCACCACGAGACCCAGCCGATGCCGGGACCGTTCAGCCGCCAGGCCCACCTGCTGCCGGCCTGGTTCCATCGGCTCGAGGTGGTGGGCAATCACGTCGCACAGCTGCTCGTGCCGTGGCTGCTGTTCGTGCCGCTGCTGTCGCTGGTGGTGCCGGGAACGTGGCCGCTCATCGTCGGCACGGCGGCGGCCGGGGTGGTGATCCTCACCCAGCTGTGGCTCGTGGTCACCGGAAACTTCGCGTGGCTGAACTGGGCGACCATCGTGCTGGCGTTCTCGGCGGTCGCGGTGCCGGCCGGCGGCACCCCGGCATCCCTGCCCGGGTACTGGATCGTGGTGACCTCGGTCGTGTTCGTCGGGTACGTGGTGATCAGCGTGCCGGCGGTGCGGAACCTGTTCGCCCGCCGCCAGCTGATGAACGCGAGCTTCAACCGCTGGCAGCTGGCCAACGCCTACGGCGCCTTCGGCACGGTGACCACCGAGCGCATCGAGATCGTCGTCGAGGGGACGCGGGACACCGATCCCGACGCCGGCGTGTGGCATGAGTACACGTTCAAGGGCAAGCCGGGGCCGGTGAAGCGGGTGCCGCGCCCGTTCGCGCCCTACCACCTGCGACTGGACTGGCTGATGTGGTTCCTGCCGCTGGGGCGCTCGCTGGACGACTGGTTCACGGTGCTCCTGGTGCGCCTGCTCGAAGCGGATGCCGCGACGCTGCGCCTGCTCGCCGACGACCCGTTCGACGGCGCGCCGCCACGATGGGTGCGTGCGGTCTCGTATCGCTACCGGTTTGCCACCCGCGCGGAGCACCGGGCGTCCGGCGACCACTGGGTGCGCGACCGGCGCCGCGTCGTGAAAGGGCCGATGACGCTGCGCTGACGGGCGCGGTCAGTCGATCACGCGGCGGCGGGCCGAGAGGTCGACGATCGCGACGATGAACGCGAGGGCGAGGAAGATCGCCACCGACAGCATGCCGAACGCGTACGCATCGTGGTAGACGACCAGGGCGTCGTGGGTGCCCGACTCCCGGTAGATCGTGGCGTAGAACAGCGACAGTGCCACAGCGGTTCCGACCGCGGCGCCGATACGCTGGCCGAGCTGGCCGACCGAGCCGGCCAGTCCGCCCTGCTTGACGGCGATGTCGGCGAGGGTGAGCGTCTGGTTCGGGGCGATGACGAAACCGCCGCCGGCACCGCCGAGGGTCATCACCGCCGCCATGATGTACGGCGTGGCGGCCGGGTCGGCGAACATCGCCGCGAGCATGAGTCCGCCCACCGACACGAGCACCCCCGCCAAGCCCCACACCACGACCGTGCGGCCGTGACGGGCGACGAGATTGCCGCCGATCCACGAGGTGACGGCGCTCGCCAGCGCGAACCCGATCGAGACCATGCCGGCATAGACCGGCTCCAGGCCCAGGCCGATCTGCAGGAACAGCGTCGTGACCAGGAACATCCCCGGCGTGGCGGTGAAGTACAGGGTCTGCAGCAGCGTGCCGTTGCGGAACGACGTGATGCGGAACAGCTCGAGCGACACGAGCGGTGCCTTGCCGCGTGCGGCATAGTGCCGCTCCCATGCGATGAACGCCGAGACGAACAGCGCGAAGGCGACCAGCAGCCACCAGCGGGCGGGGTCGTCGGTGGGCGCGCCGGTCGTGAACAGGAACGGCCACATAAGTGAGACGACCGTCGCCGCGAACAGCACGAGGCCGACCGGGTCGAGCGCGACCGGGTGCGGTGAGGAGTGCCGCACGGTGGGCAGCAGCCAGATGACGCAGGCGATCGCGATGATGCACAGCGGCACGTTCATCCAGAAGATGAGGCGCCAGCCGTCCGACGGACCGCCCAGCGCGATGAGCAGGCCGCCCAGCGTCGGGCCGAACGCGGTCGCGATGCCGATCGTGGCGCCGAACAGCCCGAAGGCCCGCCCGCGCTCCTTGCCGTGGAACAGCTCTTGGATCAGGCCCAGCACCTGCGGCATCTGGATGCCGGCGGCCGCGCCCTGCAGGAGCCGGGCGATGAACAGGATCGTGGCGTCGGGGGCGAGGGCGCACATGGCGCTGGTCAGCGTGTACAGCACGAGCCCCACCAGGAACAGGGTGCGCCGGGAGCGCTGGTCGCCGAGGCGACCCATGGGCACCAGGGCGAGCCCGAACGTGAGCACGAACCCGGAGACGATCAGCTGCAGCTCGGTGGAACCGGCATCCATCACCTCGCCGATGACCGGGATGGCGACGTTGACCTTCGTGAGGTCGAGGATCGTCACCGCCGCGACCGAGACGCACACCCAGAACGCGCGCCAACGGGCGGCGGGGGTGATCGGGATCGTGCGGGTGACCGTCGGTGCGACGGCGTCGTCCGCCACGGGAACCGGCTCACCGGAGTGCGGTTTCGCCATGACGGCCAGGCTATCCCCCGCCGGGCGGGACGGCGCGATCGGCGGGCCGATCGGGGGCCGCGCAGCGCCGGTATCGATGGTGCTCGTAGGTGTGTCGGTGGAGAGCAGTATTTCGGGAGGCAGTATTCGCACCACGGCTTGGTGGGCTCCATGTTGACCAGGTGATGATCGTGTCCGCCGGTTACGCCTGCTCGGGCAATGCTCGGATCGCCCGTTCGATCTGGGACGTGGTTGGTGCCCCAGCGAACCCGTTCTCCGTTGTGTAGACGCGGCACGCAAGTGCCTGTACAGGAGATGTCGGGAATAGGTCGACGCCGTCGGCCAGGAGCGTGGGCGATCCTCCGAACCCGAGGCTTGCCGCTTCGGCCTCGGTGTGGATCGTCACCAGCTCGACGGCGACGCCCCCGAGCCCGAGAGCGTCGAGCGCCGCGCGTGCGTTGGCTTCGGCGATGTCCGTGTTGGGGCAGTCGACGATGTGCAGCAATTCCACTTTCACGAGGCGCTTTCCGTTCTCTCGCTGTTGGTCATCGTGCGAGCGTTCGGCAGGAGGAGGTTCAGGCAGACGAGTCCGACCCCAATCACGACGAAGACGTCGGCGACGTTCCCGACGAAGAGGTCGCCGTAGGCGAGGAAGTCGGTGACGTGGCCGCGGCCGAACGCGGGCGGGTTCATGATTCGGTCGATGAGGTTGCCGACCGCGCCGCCGAGGACCAGCCCCAGCGCGAGGCCCCAGCGGGCACCGCGCAGCCGAATGGCGAAGATGACCACCGCGGCGGAGGCGAGTACGCCGATGAGGGTGATGATCCAGGTGGCCCCGGAGCCGAGCGAGAACGCGGCTCCGGGGTTGTAGACCAGGGACAGGCCGAACAGGTCCCCGACCAGCGGGATCCGTTCCCCCGGGGCCAGCTGTGCCACGGCGAGGGCCTTCGAGGCCTGGTCGAGCACCACAGCGAGCACGGCCACGACCAAGGTGAAGCCAAGGGCTCTCCTCGCCTGCGGCCGTGGGCCCGTACGGTCTTCGCCGACTGTCGCGGCGACGTCCTGCACGGTCACGCGATGGTCTTCCGGGTCCGGGCGGCGCGCAGACCGTTGAGGATCACGACGACCTCGGCGATCTCGTGCACGAGCACCACGGCGGCGAGGCCGAGGACGCCGAAGAGGGCGAGCGGGAGCAGGGCGCTGATGATCAGCAGCGACAGGATGATGTTCTGGTTGATGATGTGCCGTCCGCGGCGGGCGTGGTCGAACGCGCGCGGCAGCAGCCGCAGGTCGTGGCCGGTGAAGGCCACGTCGGCGGACTCGATCGCGGCATCGGAGCCGGTCGCGCCCATCGCGATGCCGATATCGGCAGCGGCCAGGGCGGGGGCGTCGTTGATGCCGTCGCCGATCATCGCGACCGAGCCCTTCGCACCGAGCTCTGCGATCGCAGCGGCCTTGTCCTCCGGGCGCAGTTCGGCGCGGACGTCCTCGATCCCCGCTTGGGCGGCGAGGGCGCGGGCGGTGCGAGCGTTGTCGCCGGTGAGCATCGTGACCCCGATGCCCTGCGCGGCGAGGGTACGGACGACCTCGGGGACCTCCGGGCGCAGCTCGTCGCGGACGCCGATCGCGGCGACCGGCTCGCCGTCGCGGTGGACGATCACGACCGTCATGCCCTGCTCCTCCAGCCCCGCGACCTGGTCGCCGAGGAATCCGGCGTCGAGCCAACGCGGGCTGCCGACCGTGATCCGCGCGCCGTCGAGCTCGCCTTCGATGCCGTGACCTGCCTGCTCGGTCACGCCCTCGGCTGCAGGGGCCTCAGGCGCTGCAGCGGTGATCGCGGCCGCGAGGGGGTGGGTGCTGTGCTGCTCCAACGACGCCGCCCACGCCAGCGCCTGCGCCTCGGTCACGCCGTCGGCGGTGAGCACCGCGGTGACGGCGGGCTCGTTGCGGGTCAGGGTGCCGGTCTTGTCGACCGCGACGTGGCGGATCACGCCGAACCGCTCGAACACGGCCCCGGACTTGATGATCACGCCGAACTTGCTCGCCGACCCGATGGCGGCCACCACGGTCAGCGGGACCGAGATCGCCAGCGCGCAGGGCGATGCCGCGACCAGCACGACGAGTGCGCGGGTGATCCACAGCTCCGGGTCGCCGAGCAGCGACCCGATGATCGCGACGAGAGCGGCGAGGATCAGCACGCCGGGCACGAGCGGGCGGGCAATGCGGTCGGCGAGACGGGCGCGGTCTCCCTTCTCCGCCTGCGCCTTCTCCACCAGGTCGACGATCGTGGTCAGCGAGTTGTCCGTGCCGGCCGCGGTCGTCTCGACCTCCAGCGCCCCCGCGGTGTTGATCGCACCCGCCGACACGGCATCGCCGGGCTCGACCTCGACCGGGATCGACTCCCCCGTGATCGCGGACGTATCCAGGCTGGAACGTCCCGTGCGGACGACGCCGTCGGTCGCGATCCGCTCGCCCGGCCGCACCAGCATCAACTGACCGACAGCCAGGTCCTTCGCGGCGACCTCCACCGAGACGCCGTCGCGGCGGACGGTCGCGGTCTCCGGGACGAGCTTGAGCAGCGCCCGGAGCCCGCCGCGAGCACGGTCCATCGCCTTGTCCTCCAGCGCCTCGGCGATCGAGTACAGGAACGCCAGGGCGGCGGCCTCCTCGACGTAGCCGAGGATCACCGCGCCGACGGCGCTGATGGTCATCAGCAGGCCGATGCCGAGCTTGCCCTTGAACAGCTTCCGGATCGCGCCCGGGGTGAACGTCGACGCGCCCAGCAGCAGACCGATCCAGAACGCCACCAGTGCCGGGATCTCCATCCCGGACCACTCCAGCGCCAGGCCGGTGAGGAAGGCGACGCCGGAGAAGACCGGGACCATGATCCCGCGGTCCCGCCACCAGGGGCGCTCCGCCTCCTCGGCTTCATCGCCTATGACAGTCTCGGGCTCGTCGTGCTCGCAGCCGCACGCCGCGCTCACTCGCCTGCTCCCGTCCCGCAGCAGCCCGGCACGGTGCACGAAGAGTCCACGCAGGGAGCGTGCTCGTCGACAGCAAGCGTCACGTCCACCAGTGCGGTGAGCGCCGCCGCGAGGTGCGGGTCGGCGATCTCGTAGCGCGTCTGCCGCCCCTCAGGCTCGGCGACCACGATGCCGCAGTCGCGCAGACAGGTCAGGTGGTTCGAGACGTTCGAGCGGGTCAGCTCCAACTCGCGCGACAGCACGGCCGGATAGCTCGGGCCGCCGAGCAAGGTCATCAGGATCCGGGAACGCGTCGGGTCCGCCATGGCCCGGCCGAGCCGGTTCATGACGTCGAGGCGAGAAGCAATAGTCAGCATGCACTGATTATACAGTGCTTACTGAACTTACGAGGCAAGGAGGCTGTCGACGGAGAGACGAGGTCCCGGGGACAGTGCACGGCAATCGGAGTCGCTCAGACGAGTTCGCTGACCAACTGTTCGATGCGGGTGCGGATCTCGTCGCGGATCGGACGGACGGCGTCGATGCCCTGCCCGGCCGGGTCGTCGAGCTTCCAGTCCTCGTAGCGCTTGCCGGGGAAGAACGGGCACGCATCGCCGCAGCCCATGGTGATGACGACGTCGGAGGCCTGCACCGCTTCGGTGGTGAGGACCTTGGGCTGCTCGGCGGTGATGTCGATCCCGAGCTCGCCCATGGCCTCGACGGCGACGGGGTTGATCTGGTCGGCTGGCATGGACCCGGCGGAACGCACTTCGATGCGATCGCCTGCGCGGTCGCGCAGGAATCCGGCGGCCATCTGCGAGCGGCCGGCGTTGTGTACGCAGACGAAGAGGACGGAGGGCTTGGGTGCGGTGGTGTCGATCATGGTGGCTCCTGTGAGGGATGGGTCAGTGGGTGAGTTCGTTGACGAGGGCACGGACGCGGCCTTCGATGTCGTCACGGATGGCTTCGACGCCTTCGCGCGAGGCGAGGGCGGGGTCCCCGACCGCCCAGTCGTCGTAGCGAACCCCGGGGATGATGGGGCAGACGTCGCCGCAGCCCATGGTGATGACGACGTCGGCGGCGCGGACGGCGTCATCGGTGAGGGGCTTCGGGAAGCGCGCGGCCGCGGCATCGCCTTCGATCTCGGCGAGGATCGAGCGCACGTGGGGGTGGATGATCTCGGCGGGGCTGGATCCGGCGGAGCGGGCGATGACTTTGCCGCCGGCGATCTGGTTGACCAGGGCCGCGGCGAGCTGGGAGCGGCCGGCGTTGGCGACGCAGACGAAGAGCACTTGCGGGACGGAGTGGTTGCGGTCTCTGGTGATGTCTGCGAGTCGTTGCCTGGCGAAGCGTTCGGTGAGAGGGACGAGCGCGCCGGTGACTTTCGCGGTACGGGCCAGCGACGTGTAGGACTCACGCACGATGCTCAGCACAGTCTCCGGGGCGAGCTCGGGGATCTCGGCGGCGAGTTCGTCGGCGAGGTGGGTGATCCGGATGTCGAAGTCTGGGCGGATGTCGCGATCTTCGCTGTTCCCGTCCTCGCTGGGCGCCGTCATGGTCGCCGGGGCGAAGGAGTCCAGCAGGGCGGTGACGGCGCTGCGGCGGCTCGGGTTGATGCGATACCAGACCCATGTCCCGCGGCGTTCCGAGGTGAGCACGTCGACGTCCTTGAGCACCTTCAGGTGGTGCGACACGGTCGGCTGTGACACGTCTGCGAGCTCGGCGAGGTCGCAGACGCAGGACTCGCCGCGCGGGTCCGAGGCGATCGCAGAGAGCATCCGCAGTCGCAGCGGGTCGGCGAGTGCCTTCAGGGTCGCGGCCACCGTGCCGGCGGCCTCCTGGCCGATGGCGTGCGTGGCGACCGGGCTGCAGGCGTCGGCCGTGCCGGTGAGGGTGAGGTTCATGAGGTGATCCTTTCGCCGGTGTACGGATCGGTGTGGAACCAGGCTCGGGCCGCCCAGAGTGAGACGTAGACGAGCCCGACCAGGACGGGCACTTCGATGAGCGGGCCGACCACGCCGGCGAGGGCCTGGCCGGAGGCGGCGCCGAAGGTGCCGATGGCGACGGCGATCGCGAGTTCGAAGTTGTTGCCCGCTGCAGTGAAGGCCAGCGAGGTGGAGCGGGCATAGTTCAGCCCGAGTGCCTTGCCGGTGAGGATGCCGGTGAACCACATGATCGCGAAGTACGCCAGCAGCGGGATGGCGATGCGCGCGACATCCAGGGGATGGGACGTCACCTGCTTTCCTTGCAGAGCGAACAGCAGCACGATGGTGAACAGCAGCCCGTACAGCGCCCACGGTCCGATCACGGGCAGGAACTTCTCCTCGTACCAGTCGCGGCCGCGGCGCCGCTCGCCGATCCACCGGGACGCGAAGCCGGCGACCAGCGGCACGCCGAGGAAGACGAGCACGTTCAGCGCGATCTGCCAGACCGAGATCTCCAGCCCCTGGGTGTCCAGCCCGAGCCACCCGGGCAGCACGGTCAGGTAGAACCAGCCCAGCAGCGAGAACGCGACCACCTGGAACACCGAGTTGATCGCGACCAGTACGGCGGTCGCCTCACGGTCGCCGCAGGCGAGGTCGTTCCAGATCACGACCATCGCGATGCAGCGGGCGAGCCCGACGATGATCAGTCCGGTGCGGTACTCGGGCAGGTCGGGCAGGAAGATCCAGGCCAATGCGAACATCACGGCCGGGCCGACCAGCCAGTTCAGCACCAGCGAGGAGATCAGGAGCTTCTTGTCTCCCGTGACGGCGGCGATCCGGTCGTAGCGGACCTTCGCCAGCACCGGGTACATCATCACCAGCAGTCCGAGCCCGATCGGCACCGAGATGCCGCCGACCTCCATCCGGCCGAGCAGATCCGACAGCGCCGGCACGAACCGCCCCAGAAGCAGACCCGCGACCATGGCGAGCCCGATCCACAGCGGCAGCCACCTGTCCAGTGTGGAGAGCCGCCGGGTTGCGGCCCGGGCAGGGGTGGTGGTTGCGGTGGTCATGCGAGCAGTCCTTCGATCTTCTCGGCGATGACAGGCTTCGGGTGCGCGCCGATGAGGATGTCCGTGCGTGTGCCGTCGCGGTAGAAGCCGAGAGTGGGGATGGAGGTGACGCCGGCGGCGATCACTGTCTCGGGGTTCTGGTCGGCGTCGACCTTGACGATCTTCACGCGCCCCTCGTACTCGGCAGCGAGCTGCTCGAGCAGCGGGGCGACCTGCCGGCACGGCCCGCACCAGGTGGCCCAGATATCCACCACGACGGGGAGGTCGGAGCCGAGGACCTCGTCCTGGAACGTCGCGTCGGTGACGGCGGCGAGCGTGCTCATGCGAAGACCTCCTCGGTCTCGGTCAGGGCGTCCAGAGGCGCGGTCGCGTTCTCGAAGGCGGCGAGGAAGTGCTGGGCGTCCTGCGCTGCGGCGCAACCTGTGCCGGCGGCGGTGATCGCCTGCCGGTAGGTGTGGTCGACGAGGTCGCCGGCGGCGAAGACGCCGGAGAGGTTCGTGCGGGTCGAGGGGTGATCGACGAGTACGAAGCCGGCGGCGTCGGTGTCGACCGTTCCGGTGACGAGCTCGGAGCGGGGGTCGTGGCCGATGGCCACGAAGAGCCCCGTCGCGGGCAGGTCGCGCTCGGCGCCGGTGACGGTGTCGCGAAGCGTGACGGACTCGAGCTTCTCGGCGCCGTTGAGGCGTGCGACTTCGCTGTTCCAGGCGACCTCGATCTTCGGGTGGTCGAGAACGCGCTGCGCCATGATCTTCGATGCCCGGAACTCGTCGCGGCGGTGCACGATCGTCACCTTGGAGGCGAAGCGGGTGAGGAACAGGGCCTCCTCCATCGCGGAGTCGCCTCCGCCGACGACGAGGATCTCCTGCTCGCGGAAGAAGAACCCATCGCAGGTGGCGCACCAGGACACTCCGCGGCCCGTGAGGCGCTCCTCGTCCGCGAGGCCGAGCTTGCGGTACGCCGACCCCATCGCGAGGATCACCGCGCGGGCGTGGAAGGCCTCCCCTGCACCCGTCTCGATGACCTTGATCGGTCCCTCGAGGTCGACGCGGATCGCGTCATCGAGGAGGATGCGGGCACCGAAGCGCTCGGCCTGCTGACGCATCGACTCCATCAGTTCCGGGCCGTTGACCGGGTCGACGAAGCCGGGGAAGTTCTCCACCTCGGTCGTGGTCATCAGTGCGCCACCGGTCGTCACGGAGCCGGCGATCACCACGGGCGCCAGGTTCGCACGGGCCGCGTAGATCGCAGCGGTGAACCCCGCAGGGCCGGACCCGACGATGACCAGCTCAACCTCTTGAATCGACATGCTTCTATATTGACATCAATCTATGCAAGGCGCAATCGGCGCTGGCGTCGTTCACCGACTCTTCACCTGGACACGCGAAGAGGGCGGCCTCCCACGGGAAGCCGCCCTCTTTCCGAGACCGTCAGCCGACGGTGACGGGGCGCGAGCCGATCTGCAGCACGGACGGCGTGGCGCAGCAGCTGCTGCCTTCGGCGTCGAAGCCGCCGGCGCCGCCGCACACTCCGGTGTCGGGCAGGACAAGCTCGTTGCGGTCCGCGGCCTCATGGTCGCCGGCAAGGTGGGCTGCGACGCTGCGCACCTGCTCGTAGCCGGTGAGCGCGAGGAAGGTGGGGGCGCGGCCGTAGGACTTCGCACCGACGATGAACAGGTCCTTCTCCGGCTGTGCGAGCTGGCGTGCGCCGGTCGCTCCCACCGAGCCGCAGGAGTGGATGTTGGGGTCGATCTCCGAGGCGATCCCGGCCACGGCGTCCAGCGATCCGTCGAGCTCGATGCGCACCTCCCGCAGGATGCTGGTGTCGGGGCGGAACCCGGTGAGGGCGAAGACGCGCGTGACACCCGAGACGCGTGACACCCGAGATCTCCTGGCCGTTCTCGGCGAGGATCGTGAGCGTGTCGCCGTCCTGCTGGAACTCCGCGACGCGGAACCCGGTGACGACCTCGACGACGCCGGCTTCGATGACCTTGCGTGCGCGGGAGCCGAGTGCGACCCGCTCGGGCAGCTCATCTCCCGTTCCGCCGCCGAACACGTTCGTTGCACTCCCGCGGCGCAGCAGCCAGGTCACCTTGGTGCCCGGCTCGCGACGCGCCAACTCACTCAGGCGCAGCACTGCGTGCGTCGCGGAGTGGCCGGCGCCGACGACGACCACGTGCGAGCCGGCCAGCTCGAACACGTCGTCTGGGATCCGGTATGAGATGCGCTCCGAGGCAGCCGTCTCGCCGACCGCGGGGTATCCGTCAGCGCCCGCGGGGTTCGGAAGTGACCACGTGCCGGTCGCGTCGATTACAGAGCTGGCGAGGATGCGGCCATCACGGCCGTCCTGGTCGACCGTGTGCACGACGAACGGCTGCGCCTTCCGGCCGCTCGCGACGACCTTATCTCGACCCTGACGAGCGACACCGGTGACGGTCGTGCCGTAGAGCACCCGGTCGCCCAGAGCGTCGGCGAGCGGGGAAAGGTACTCGCTGACCCACTCAGCCCCGGTCGGGTAGCCGCTTGCTGGCGCCGTCCAGCCGGTCGGCTCGAGAAGGCGTCGCGCTGCGGCATCGGTGAGCTCCGGCCACCCGGAGAACAGTCGCACGTGTCCCCACTCGGACACGGCAGCACCGGCCGAGCCGCCCCGCTCGACGACCACGGCGTCAACGCCGCGTTCGGTCAGGTGGGCGGCTGCAGCCAGGCCCTGCGGACCGGCACCGATGACGACGACAGGAAGCTCAGACATCACATCTCCTCAGATCGAAAAACTTCAATACGAGAACACTCGCTTACCTATCGAAGTTTGTCAATACGTGTCAGACTATCCGCATGAGCCTTCCCGTGACCATCGAGCAGAGCACGTGCTGCGTGCCGCGCATCACCGCATCGATCACCCCCGAGGAGGCCGAGCGTTCCGCTCGGGTGTTCAAGGCCATCGGTGATCCGACCCGCGTGATGCTGCTCTCCCTTATCGCCGGCACCGAAGGCGGCGAGGCCTGCATCTGCGACCTCATCGAGCCGGTCGGATTGTCACAGGGGACGGTCTCGCACCACATGAAGCTCCTCACCGACGCCGGGCTTGTCACCCGCGAACAGCGCGGGAAGTGGGCGTACTTCGCGCTCAACGACGGGGCGCTCGAGGCGGCCGCGGATGCGCTGCGACCTGCCGCGCTGGGCAGTGCGAACTAGTAGTCATCGACGCACGGCTGGGTAGTTCGACCAGATCCCGCCGGCTTTGCTCTTACGCCGGTCCGCCGTGTGGTTGCCGATTCCGATGACGTCGGCAACCACGGCCGAGGGCATCCGCATGCTCAGCAGGTTCATCCGGGTCTCGCGTGACACGCGTGGACGGATCCCGAGTTCCGTGAGGCGCAGCCTGATGTAGGCCGCAGTCATGTGAGCGCCGGGCGAGAGTCCCTCGAACAGCCAGCTCGATTCCCCCGCGGCGTATCCCCGTCGCGGCGCGGCGGAGAGGTGCCGTCTGACGATGTCCCCGACCCGGTCATCGAGCACGACGGGCGTGACCCCGAACCGCACGGTCACCTGCGCCCCGGTGGCGTCTACTCGGTCGCGAGTCATACTGACGGCGCGTCCGAGGATCTGCGCATAGAGGAGCATGAACAGCCCTGCCACGCGCACTTCCAGTTCCACATCTTCTCCGTTGAGCAGAAGGTCGATATCGCGCCACAGCTCCTCCTCGGTCACGTTCGACATCGTGTTTCGTGCAGCCCGGACGTTGGTGGCGAGGTCGCCCGTCAGCCGCGTCTTGGTCGCCCACCGCACGAAGTGCTCCACGGGCTCTCGCGTCTTGACGCGGGCGATGTAGTGATCGAGCGTGCGTTGATCAAGGTCACTGACGGCGAGCCCGCGAGCATCCATCCAGGTCAGGAACCGGACGACCGCGGCCAGTTTCCCGCGCTGGCCGATGAAGGCCTCG
The DNA here is from genome assembly GCF_053586795.1 of Microbacterium pollutisoli. NCBI lineage: Bacteria > Bacillati > Actinomycetota > Actinomycetes > Micrococcales > Microbacteriaceae > Microbacterium > Microbacterium pollutisoli. The sequence continues at coordinate 25,700 of NZ_JBNYWT010000003.1, read as the reverse complement.
TTGGACAGGTCTCGATCGCGGTCTCGATAGCGCCTGTGAAGCTTGGGCAACACGTCCCATCTGTAGAAGCGGCGGAGCTTGTTCCCGGTCGGGCGCTCGAGAGTCGCAGCCACCGCGGCAACGTGCAGCGTGAGCTCGTGCTGCAGCACGTGGATGTTCGGCAGCACCTGGGCTTCGATGAGCAGACGCCGGAAATACCGCGTTGCTGGCCTTTGCTGGAGTTGATCAAGAGACGAGTGATCAACGGGCAGCGCGCCCGTGGCCATGCCGCGCAGGGTCTCTGTGACGTGCGGCCGCCGCAGCCAGCGCACCACCGAACGCGGGTCCATCGGCGCGTTCGCAAGGTACACGCGAAGCCTGGTCAGCTCGATCGGAGCCGATCCCTTGGGTCCGATGAGCTCGTCCAGTCGTGCCTGCAGCCGGCATCGCCCGCAGTGCGTTCCGGTCAGGAACTCCTCACTGCCGCACGTGCGGCACGCGAACCGTGGCGGGTGTCCGGCGCAGATCGCACAGGTGATCACGCCTTCATCGGTGCGAAATGCGAGGACTCGGATGTTCCCGCACAACGGACACTCTGACGGGTTCCTGCGGAGCGCGCTGTAGCAGACGTTGCAGATCTTCTCGCCGAGCAGCGAGTAACGGCCCGCGCTCGAACGCCCGCAACGGTCACACGTCTGTGACGGCGTAGCCGTCATCGGCCTGGATCGGCGGGACGATGAAGTCGCGCACGCACAGGACGAAGGTCCCCGATCGCCGTGTCACGCCCCCGCCCAGTGCCCGTCTTCTTCGCCGCTGCCGGTCGCGCCACGACAGTGATGAGGTCGTTCGGCTGGCATCCGAAGATGCGGCACAGCGCCGCAAGAACTTCGACGTTCAACCGCTCCGGTGCTTTGGTGACCAGTCGATACACCTGCTCGCGGGACAAGACGATGCCCTGCTCGCGCAGCGGCGCGAGCAGCTCCGTGGTCTGGAACATCCCAGCCTCGGCCATCAGAGCACGCAGGTGCCAGTCGATCGGCCCCTTCGAGTCAGTCTCCATCACGGTCCTCCGTGTTCCTCTTGAGCGCATCAGCGAGCACCCGGTTCTTATAGTCGTCCCCGACAGACGTGTAGATCGCCGTCGACTCGCCGTCGTCGAAGCGAACGTGTGGCCCACCTGATCCTGCACGAACTTCTCGCTGTAGCCCCACTCGATGAGGTTCGTCACATAGGTGTGCCGCAGCGAGTGCAGAACCAGCTCTTCCGGAAGTCCGGCTTCGTCGCGCAGCTCGGCGAAACGGTCGTTCAGGTAGCGGCCACCGATTCTGGTCCTGCGCTCCGTCGGCCAGAGGATGTCCGTCTCCCAATCACCGACCACCCGCGGCCGGCCCTGGTCCACCCAATGGGTGAGGCCGTCAACGACCCAGTCGAACTCGGGCAGAGTCAGCACGGTCCGTCGCTTCGGACCGGTGCCCCGACTGCCCTTCCCGTGCCGGACATACACCGCTCCGAAACTCCCGAACCCCGGGGCCACCGGGTTCGACCGCAGATCGGCAACGTCGAGCCCAATGCACTCGGAACGCCGCAGCCCAAAGGCGTAGATGGTCTTGAACATCTGCGCGTTCCGGAGCGCAGCAAGCGCACCCTTCCTCCTGGCACGTACGATCGCCTCGACCCGAGCATCCGCAGCATCGAAGAACCGCTCCAGCTCATCGAAAGTGAGGGCACGTCGCCCGGGATCCCCCTCATGGTCGAGCAGGTGCGAGATCGTGTTTCAGTCATGGCAGATCTGCTGCGGCGCATCCCCGAACCGAGCCAGACACTCCGCCTGCCAGCCGTACCGCGGGTCAGTGAGGAAGTCGCAGAACAGACGGATCCTCGTCTGATACCCCCGAATCGTTGACCGCTTCAAGGGACCCTTGCCGGGTCGCACGCGCACTGAATAGTCCTCGAGATCCCGCGGCTGCCACTGCCACGGGTACGCCGCGCAGAACTCGGCGAAATCCTCGATGAACCGCCGGCGCGAATCGATGGTGGTCGCCTGCAAACCGCGACTTGTCTGCTGGTTCGCCCAGCCATCCAGCATCGACTCGAAGACGTACTTCCCCTCATCGAGGGCGACGACATTTCCTGTCAGCCGCAGCGAAGAGCGACCATCAACATCTGAACCAGAACGCACCCCTCCATGGTTGCAGCAGTTGCATCATTGTTGCAACCACTCTCCATGATCTTCACCCGCAGAGGCTGTTGGACACGTTCGTGAAGCACCACCCCAGCAGGCAAGAAGGTGACTTGGTAGCCGAATCACCCTTGTCGGCACCATACGCGACAGCCACGCCGCCCGTGATCCACTCCTGGGCTCGGCGGCCAGCTCCCGCCGAGCCTCCTGCCGCGACCGAGAAACTCCAGATCAACCATGCAATCGCAAGCAAGTGATGCATCTGATGTCGATACTGCTTGGTCCGGAATCGAGGGGTAATCTGCGGCACACCTGGCAGCACGTCCAGGAAATGCCCGGTGAACGTCCAGATCAGGTGTGGCAGACTCGCTGCTTTGTGTCCGCCCGAGACGCACACCGGTGAATCCTCCCGGTGCTGACAACCCGGAAGACCCCTTTTTCATGCGTTCAGATTCGAATCGTTCCCGCCGTCACGCCCTCACTCCCCTCACCTGGGCGACCGGCCTCGCACTCGCCGCGACCGTCGTCGTCACCGGCATCCCCGGATCGGCCCCCGCCCAGGCAGACGGCGGCGCCGCACCCACCACGACTGCGCCTGTGATGGCCACCGTCGCCTTCACGGCGAGCGAGGAAGAGGTCGCACAGCCCGACAGCGAGAGCGCGCAGGCCCTGGCGGCCGCGACCGCCGCGCTCGCCGAGGCGAAGAGCACCGTGACCGAGGTGAAGGCCGTAGCCGACAAGGCCGACCTCGACCTCGGCGACGTCGAGATCGCCATCGACACCGACGAACTGGCCTCCCTCACCGACGAACTGCGGACGATCCAGCGGATGTCCCACCTGTTCATCCCGCACATGACCGACGACACCGTCTCCGAGACGACCCGCGTCACCGGGGCCATCGACGACTTGCAGCAGGCGCTGACCGACGCCCAGGAGAAGAAGGCCGCCGAGGAGGCGGCCCGGAAGGCTGCCGAGGCCAAGGCGAAGGCCGAACGCGAGGCCGCCGAGAAGGCCGCCGCCGCGACCGAGCGCTCCGCGGCCGCCCCGTCGCCCGCATCGGGCTCGCGGCAGTACTCGGGCGGCGATGCCCGGGCGATCGCCCGCGACATGCTGGCCCAGCGCGGCTGGGGCGACGACCAGTTCCAGTGCCTCGACGCGCTGTGGTCGCGCGAGTCGGGCTGGAACTACCAGGCCTACAACGCCTCCAGCGGTGCGTTCGGCATCCCGCAGGCGCTGCCCGGCAGCAAGATGGCCAGCGCCGGGTCTGACTGGCAGACCAACCCCGCCACGCAGATCCGCTGGGGCCTTGGGTACATCGACGGCCGCTACGGCACCCCCTGCGGCGCCTGGAGCCACTCGCAGTCCCACGGCTGGTACTGATCCGCGTCTGATCTGCGTCGGGCCGCGCCGACGCCGCCCTCGTGGGCGAGGACACCGGGCAGGCGGGAGCATAGGTACGCTCGTCAGATCAGATCGAGATCGAAGGGACCGGGGGCTCAGCCGATGGCATCCGATCGCCGTGCGCAGCGCATTCAGGCCGTGTCGACCCGTAACGCGACGTTCCAGTACTGGCAGACGCTGCTGACCAACCGCACCAAGCGCAACCGCGCCGGCGAGATGTTCGTGCAGGGTGTGCGGCCCATCACGCTCGCGTTGCAGTCACCGCTTGAGGCGCGCGCGGTGCTCGCCACCCGGTCCTCGGCGCTCTCGCGCTGGGCGTCGGAGACGATCGCGGCCGCGACCGCCGCCGGCGCCGCACAGTTCACCGTGGCCGAGGAACTCATGCGCGAGCTGGGCGAGAAGGAAGAGGACGCCCCCGAGGTGCTGCTGGTAGTCGCCATCCCGCCCGACGACCCGGCACGACTGCCGACACCCGGCGACGCGCTGCTGGTGACCCTCGACCGGCCGAGTTCGCCCGGCAACATCGGCTCGATCGTGCGGTCGGTCGACGCGCTCGGCGGCCACGGCGTGCTGGTCACCGGGCATGCCGCCGACCCGTACGACCCGAAGGCGCTGCGCGCGTCGACCGGCTCGTCGCTCATGGTGCCGACGGTGCGGCTGCCCAGCGCCCAGGCGCTCCTCGAGTGGAGGGATGCCGCCGGCCTGGACCTGCAGATCGTGGGCACCGACGAGGCCGGCACCGTCGACGTCTGGGACGTGGACTTCACGCGACCGACCCTGATCGTGACCGGCAACGAGCACGCGGGCATGTCGACGGCATGGCGCGAGGCCTGCGACGTGCTCACCCGCATCCCGATGGGTGGGCATGCCTCCTCGCTGAACGCCGCCAACGCGACGTCGATCATCCTGTACGAGGCCGCCCGCCAGCGCAGCCGCTGACCGCCCGCCATTCCTACCGGATGGGCGTGCACCCCCGGCGGCGCGGCACCGCGGCGCTATCGTGATCGCATGGCGACGGCGGCCACGGACACACAACCCGGTGCGACGCTCGCCGCGCGCGTCGACGCGGCCGTCCGCGGCCTGACACCCGGATACTTCGCGCTGGTGATGGCGACCGGCATCGTCTCGATCGGCCTGCGCACCAACGGGTGGATGGCGGTGTCCACGCTGCTGCTGGTCATCGCCGCCGTCGCGTACGTGCTGCTGATCGTGCTGAACGTCGTGCGCATCGTGCGGCACCGGGATGCCATGGCCGCCGACTTCGCCGACCCGGCGCGCGCGTTCGGGTTCTTCACCTTCGTGGCGGCCACCTGCGTGCTCGGCAGCCGGCTGAGCGCGGCCGGCTACCACGACGTGTCCCTGTGGCTGCTGCTGGTCGCCGCCGTCGCCTGGATCGCGCTGGGCTACACGGTGCCGTGGACGGCGGTGCTGGGCCAGGCGAAGCGCACGGCCCTGCAGACCGCGAACGGCACCTGGTTCATCTGGGCGGTCGCCAGCCAGTCGATCGCGGTGCTGGCCGCGACACTCGAGACCGAGTTCGAGACCGGGCGCAACGCGATGGCGCTGCTGGCGGTGTTCTCGTGGTCGGTCGGCACGTTCCTCTACTGCGCCGTCGGCGTCTTCGTCGGGGTGCGCATGCTGGCCTACCCCTTCCGCCCCGCCGACCTGACCCCGCCGTACTGGGTCGCGATGGGCGCCACGGCCATCACGGTCGTCGCCGGCGCCCGCATCGTCGAGATGGCCGACGCGCCGATGGTCGACGCGACCCGCGGCCTCATCGCCGGCGCGGCCGTGTTCTTCTGGGCGTTCGGCACGTGGCTGATCCCGCCGCTGATCGTCGCCGGCTACTGGCGGCATGTGCGGCACCGCTACCCGATGCGCTACGAGGCGACACTGTGGAGCATCATCTTCCCGCTGGGCATGTACGGGGTCGGGTCGCAGTTCCTCGGCACCGTCGACAGCCTGCCCATCGTCTTCTCGATCGGCTACGTCGAAAGCTGGATCGCCTTCGCCGCCTGGACGCTGACCTTCGTCGTCATGCTCGTGCACCTGTGGCGGCGGGTGCTGCGGCGTCCCCGCCCGGGCGAGGGCGCCGACCGGCGCTGACCGCAGGACAGGGGATGCCGGGGCGCCGCACCCCGGCATCCCCCGCGTCAGCGCTGTTCGAGAAGCTCCGCCGGCACCTTGGTGGGCGAGGCCGCGAAGCTCTTGCCGTTGGGGCGGTACACCGGCACGCGCTTGGGCGCCGTGCGGTAGTGCGTCACGTAGAGCATGATGCCCACGAATGTCAGCCCGCCCACCAGGTTGCCGATGACGGTGGGGATCTCGTTCCACAGCAGGTAGTCCCACAGGGTGAACTCGGCGCCCAGCAGCAGGCCCGACGGGAACAGGAACATGTTCACGATCGAGTGCTCGAACCCCATGTAGAAGAACACCATGATGGGCAGCCACATGCCCAGCACCTTGCCGGGCAGGCTGTCGCTCATCATGGCCGCGATGACGCCGGTGGAGACCATCCAGTTGCACAGCACGCCGCGGATGAACAGGGTGAGCATGCCCCCGGCGCCGTGGTCGGCGTAGCCGACGGTGCGGCCGTGGCCGATCTCGCCGATCGCCTGACCGACGGCACTGGGCTCGGTCGTGAATCCGTAGGTGAAGTAGATCGCCATGAGCACGGCGATCATGAACGCGCCGATGAAGTTGCCCACGAACACGAGCCCCCAGTTGCGCAGCACCCCGGACAGGTTGATGCCGGGGCGCTTGTCGATCCAGGCGAGGGGCCCGAGTGTGAACACCCCGGTGAGCAGGTCGTAGCCGAGCAGGTACAGCAGCGCGAAGCAGGCCGGGAACAGCAGCGCGCCCAGCAGCGGCGAACCGGTCTGCGTCGACACCGACACGGCGAACACTGCACCGATGGCGAGCATCGCGCCGCCCATGAACGCCCGCATGACGGTGTCGCGGGCGGACATGAGGATCTTCGACTCGCCCGCGTCGATCATGCGGGTGACCAGTTCGGTCGGTTTCACGTAGGACATGGCGGCTCCTCAAGGTCGGTGTCCGCTCAGACTGCCGACTCGGTGTTTCGCCGGCCGTGCCGGATGCGTTACGTCTGCGGGGCGATTCGCTCACCACGGGCGGGATGCCGGTGTGAGAAGCGCGGCGTCGGCGCTCGCGACGATGCAGCTGGGAGAATGGTCCGGTGAAGCTCCTCGTCGCCGCCCTCGAGGCCGAACTGGTCGCGTTCCCCGCCGAGTTGGAGGGGTTCGACCGGCTCGTCACCGGCCCAGGCAAGCTGCAGGCCACGTATGCCCTGACGAGAGCGTTGGATGCCGGCACCTACGACGAGGTGCTGGTCGTCGGCACGGCCGGGGCGATCGACCCGGCGCTCGAGCCCACGGTGTACGACATCCATTCGGCCACCCAGCACGACGTGGCCGACATCGACGGCGTCGTCGGACAGCACGTCTCGTTGCCGCCGCGCGTGCAGCTGGCCCACCGGGACCACGCCGGCGCCGGCGTCTCGATCGCGACCGGCGACCGGTTCGTGGACGACTCCGAGGCCGCGGCCGCGATCCGAGCCCTCGGCGCCGGGCTCGTCGACATGGAGACCTACGCCTACGCGTGGGTCGCCGAGCAGTTCGGTGTGCCGATCCGTGTGCTGAAGGCGGTGTCGGACCGCGCGCGGGACGACGCCATCACCGACTGGCGCGCGGCCGTGGCCGCCTGCAGCGCACAGCTGCGCGAGGTCGTGCGCGCCGAGTACGGCGTCTGACATCGATCACGCCGCAGCCGGGCCGGTGTGGCGGCCGATTGTTCGACGCCACGCACTTTGACAGCGACAACCCCTGAGATTCTGTGGCTTCTGCCGCTCCGGCCACCCTCCGCATGGCCACACAACTTGTCAGCAACAGACGGAGGACCAAGCTCATAGCTCTGGCGCGTGCGCCCTCATCTCGAAGGCAATCATGATCTCGACGATTCGCTCCAACGATCGCAGGCTCTCTCGCTCGTCACGTGTCGTGTCGAGTGCGTACTGGTACCAGCCCTGGCGCTTCTGTTCGAGGTCCGCTTCTGCGAACCGTCCGTAGTGGCCAGTGGCGTTGCGCCGTCCATACCAGCCACGAACAGCCTTATAGAGGTCCGCGGCTGGCGCGGCGGTGCTGCGCTCATCAACATGGTTCGTCTGAAGCGCAGTAGCGATGTATTGGTACACGCGAGGCGCGGCGTACGAGGTGGTGTTGTAGCGGCCCGGCCACGCTGTCCCATCCGTGCGTTGCACCGCGGTGCCGCTTGGCACCCGGGCCCCCGACAAGAACTCCAGGATCGACCAGAGGCGGAAGTATCTGGCGTCTGGTGACTGCTCACTCAGCGCCTCGACGTAGAGGTCCGAGGCCAACCGCAGCAGCGGATCTCTGTCAACAGCGAGGTACTCGCCGGCTATGGTCCGTTGGTCCTCTCCACCAATGGGGCCGCCCAGGAGGTTTCCGCGATAACTGGGCGCATGAGGCAGCACCCGATAGGTCGCGCCGCCATCGGGCTGCGGTTGTTCGATGACCGTGGCGATAGCGCGACCTGCGGACCCGCGGTGACGGGATAGTACGGTCAGCATCCTCGCTGTGACGTCACGAACGAGTTCCATCGATTCGTCCAACGACGTCGCCCATAACTCTGGGATGACGAGCTCTGACAAATGAGACTGACTAGTCACCGCAGCGCTCCACTTGTCTGCTGGGATGCGCGTGACCCAACCCAGTTCCGCGAGCCGCGCGTTGACGACCTCGAGGTGTTCCCCATTCGCCAGTTTCGACTCGACGGGGCGCACGACCGCGCCGGGCAAGCGAACGGGGATCGTTGTGAGGAGCGCTTCAAACAGGACAATCGCACGGTAGCGGAGCGCTCCGGCAACGGTGGCATCGCCGATCGGCGTTTCGTACAGATCCTGTTGCACCTTCTGAATGCTCTCGAACTCGCCCCTGACTGCGTCAAGGTCTCCACCGGGGAATGGCGAGTTCGCGATACTCACGAGAACATGCTCGAACCGAAAAGGCCCGGACTCAGTCTGAACTCCACCGATGTAGACCGCCGCATGACGCCCGACAGAGAGTCCCGCCGGGTGCACCGCGCTTCCATTGCCGGCAGAGTCGAGATGTACCGGCACCCCCATATGCCACCACGTGTCCGCGGAGTCAAGCACAAATACCGATGCCTCAACTCGCTGACCCGCGAACTGGAGAAGATCGTGGATGACTACCGTGACCGGTTCGCCGTCAACGATCCAGTTCGGCAAGATCTCAGCGACCGCCAACGATGATGCGGCGTTCACTCGCTCAACCCCTGCCCACGACCACCAAGCGTCACAAACTTGCCTTCGCCATCGACGCGAAGGCCGGGTCCTCGGGGTGCTGCATCAATTCGAGCACAGACTGCCTCACCCAGTGAGCCGATATGTCCTTGAACTGCGACCGCCGAACAATGATGACGCCCACTTTGCGGGCGAGTACGGAGTTAACGGTTCGGACGACGCGTTGGGCACGCTGAGCGAAGTCGCCAAACCCCATCAATGCCGGACGCGACACGAGTTCACCCGGCGCAAGCTCGTCGTCGACGATCACAAAGCAGAGCGAAACAGACTTCGCGACCGGTGGTCGTCCCACTCTCTGGAGTTGGATCTGCCCCTCTGGCACGTCGCGTGCCGCGATCGCGACCGAGAGCATCGAGTCACGCAGTCTCATGGACGACAGACCCGAACTCGCCACCAGCCGCACCTCCATCGCAAAGCTCGACCACCGCGAGGGATCACCGGCTCGCGCAACGAGATCGAGAATCGGGGCATCTGCACCGATTCGGACTCCGGCCTCTACGCGATGCGTGTCGGCAAACGCATCACTTAGCAGATCGCCAACGTGCGCCTCGGCTTCCTTGATGAAGTCTCGGCGGGCGCGATACCTGTCTTCTGAGGAGTTGCCCGTTTCGCCGGACTGCGATGATGGCGGGCCGCTGGGAGCCGAGGTCCGGCTGTCGGGCGTGATGATGTCGGACGGCCCGTTGTCTTCAAGCGCCTCGCGGTCGAGCTTCTTGTCTCGGTCGTCGTCGGATGCTTGTGTTGTCTGGCCAAGCTCTCTGCGCTGGCGATAGACCTCATCTTCGTCTGCATCCTGCTTCTTCTGGCGATCACGCCACGCGATGAGACCGTACGCCGTCAGTCCGCACCCCAGGACGAACAGCCCGAGCGACACCCACGGATAGACCTGAAGGATGAAGCGGTATTGGCCCGCGCGCTCGTCGAGCGCCAGATCGACAACTGCCGCGGCCGGGGTACCGGAGGGCGCGTCAGGCGCCGCTGTCCGCAACACGAACCACGGGAGCACCACTGACGCTGCGAGCAGAATGAGCCCCACCGAGGCCACGAACTTGTAGAAGCTACTGAAGTCAAGCTTCATTGGGCCAAACGCCCCACTCATCTCGACAGCTCCATTGCTCGGACTGCGTCATGCATGCTCCCGACCCCGGCTGTCTGAACAACTTCGCTACATCTCATCGCGCACCCTCACTGTTCGCGAAGAGTTCGGCTTGCTCGAGAACAAGTTCGACGGCCTTCGCCTCTGCATCCGGCGGATAGTCATACCTCGCAAGTAGCCTGCGCACCTTGGAGCGCATCGCTGCGCGGACGCTCTCCTTCTGGTCCCAGTCGATGACCACGCTTGACCGCACCGCCCAGACGAGATCGACCGCGATCTTCTTGAGCGTGTCATCGCCCATCTGCAGAACCGCAGCGTCGTTCTGAGCGATCGCGTCGTAGAGGGCAACCTCGGCCGCGGACAGACCCAGACGCTCGTTGCGCTTCGCGTCGTCCCGCATCTGCTTGGCGAGCTTCACCAGTTCGGCGATGATCTCCGCTGTCGTGAGGGACCTGTTCGTATAGCGATTGATCGCCTCGTCGAGCAGCTCGGAGAACTTCCGCGCCTGCACGAGATTGGTGCGCTGCACGGTGCGAATCTGGTCGTTGAGCAGACGCCGCAACAGCCCCATCTGGAGGTTCGGCTTCTCCTTCTGGGCCAGCGAGTCGAGAAACTCGTCGCTGAGGATGGACAGCTCCGGCGTCTCGACACCGGCCAGCTTGTAGACATCGATGACCTGGTCGGCGGCAACGGCCTCGTTGAGCAGCTGGCCGAGGGCGGTGTCGATCTCGACGGCACCGGAGCCACCACGGCCGGAGTCAGGGTTCTGGATCTTGAGGATGGCAGCACGGATGTCGGTGAAGAGACGGACGTCGTTACGGATGGCAGCCGCCTCATCACGGGCACCGGCCAGAGCGAACGCCTTGGCCAGGGCCAGCACCTGGTCGTTGAAGCGACTGGTGCGGTCAGGGTCGGCCATGACGAAGTCGAGTACCTTGGCGTACTCGGCCAGACGCTGTGAGGCCGACAGCGACGGCGAGGCGTCGTAGGTCACGCCATGGAGCAGACCACGGACGATGTCGTGCTTTTCCAGCATGACGGCGACCATCTCGTCGATGGGCACACCGGCCTGGTCGCGGTCGCTTGGGCTGTACTCGGCAAGGGCGGCCTGCAGGTTGGCGAAGACGCCGATGTAGTCGACGATCAGGCCACCGGGCTTGTCGCGGAAGGTACGGTTGACGCGGGCGATGGCCTGCATCAGTCCGGCGCCCTGCATCGTCTTGTCGACGTACATCGTGTGCATGCTCGGCGCGTCGAAGCCGGTGAGCCACATGTCGCGGACGATGACCAGCTCCAGCTCGTCGTCGGGATTCTTGGCCCGGAGCTTGAGGTCCTTGCGGACGTCCTTGGAGTGGATGTGTGGCTGGAACTCGGCTGGGTCGGCCGCCGAGCCGGTCATGACGACCTTGATCTTGCCCTTGGTGGGGTCGTCGGAGTGCCAGTCGGGACGCAGGGCGACGATCTTCTCGTAGAGCTTGACCGCGATGCGGCGGCTCATGGCCACGACCATGCCCTTGCCGAACAGAGCTTCCCGGCGCTTCTCCCAGTGTTCGACGATGTCGCGAGCGATCAGGTCGAGGCGTTCATCAGCGCCGACGATGGCCTCCAGGCGAGCCCAGCGAGACTTGGCGGCAGTGGCGGCGTCCTCCTCCACTGTCTCGGTGATCTCATCGGCCAGGTCATCGAAGGCAGCCAGGTCGTCGACGGAGAGGTCGACCTTGGCCAGACGAGACTCGTAGAAGATCTTGACCGTGGCACCGTCCTCGACGGCACGGGTCAGGTCGTAGACGTCGATGTAGTCGCCAAAGACTGAGCGGGTGCTCTTGTCGCCCGACTCGATCGGCGTGCCGGTGAAGCCCAAGTAGGTTGCACCCGGCAGGGCGTCACGCATGTGCTTAGCGAGGCCAGCCTTGATACGACCGTGCGAATCGATGGTCTCGCCAAAGCCGTACTGGCTGCGGTGGGCCTCGTCGGCCACCACTACCACGTTGCGACGGTCGGTCAAAACCGGGTTGGCATCGCCGTCCTCGCCCGGAGCGAACTTCTGCAGCGTCGTGAAGATGATGCCACCTGAAGCTCGCTTCAGCTTGGTACGCAGGTCGCTGCGGGTTTCTGCCTGGACGGGCGTCTCCGGCAGGATGCGAGCCGGTGCGAAGGTCTCACCGAACAGCTGGTCGTCGAGGTCGTTGCGGTCGGTGATGAACACCAGCGTCGGGTTCGACATGCGAGCATCCCGCATGATCTTGGCCGCGTAGAAGACCATCTCAAAGCTCTTGCCCGAGCCTTGGGTATGCCAGACGACACCACCACGACGGTCTCCGCTCGGACTGGACGCCTCGACCGTGCTATCCACAGCTGCGTTCACGGCCCAGTACTGGTGGTACTTGGCGACCCGCTTCACCAGCATGCGGATGGGCTGGCCGGAGTTCTTGTCAGTAGCGGTCTCGTCCGAGAAAACGATGAAGTTCTGGAGCAGGTCGAGGAAGCGACGCTGGTCGAAGACGCCCTTGATGAGTACCTCAAGTGCAGGGCGGTCGGTGACGACGTCCCGGCCCTCGATGGTCTTCCACGGGGCGTAATGCTCGAAGCCAGCGGTATAGCTGCTCATCGCTGCCGAAGTGCCATCCGAGATGACCGTCACGGCGTTGGGTACGAACACCGACGGGATGTCAGAGCGGTAGGTCTGCACCTGGTTCCAAGCCGACTTGAGCGTGGCATGTTCGGCCGTCGGGTTCTTCAGCTCAAGCAGACCCAGCGGGATGCCGTTCAGGAAGACCAGCACGTCCGGGCGACGGTTCTTGCCGTTCTCGATGATCGTGAACTGATTGACGGCCAGCCAGTCGTTGTTCGCCGACCGCTCGAAGTCCACCAGCCAGACACGAGTCGTCCGCACCTGACCATCGGCACCACGATGTTCGACGGGCACGCCCTCAGTGATGAGCTTGTGCAGCCGGTAGTTCTCGTCGATGGCACTCTGCGACTCAGCCCGCTGAACCCGCTTGATGGCCTCATCACGAACTGCCCGGTGGACCTTCGGGTTGATGAGGCCAACGGCATCGCGGAGCCGGTCCCAGAGGAAGACGTCCTTGTAGGAAGCCCGCTCGGCGAGCTGCTCGCCGGGGGCAACCGTCGGGCCGTGAAGCGTGTGGTAGCCAAGCTCGGCGAAGTACTCGAGGGCTGCCAGCTCGACCGTGTTCTCGTTGAAGGAGGTCACTTCGCAACCTCCACTTCGGACTCGTCCACCCAGCGTGCCAGAACGCTGAGAGCGGCGAGGTATTCGAGTGCCTGCTGCTGGCTCATCTCCTGCTCGACTTCGTGTGCCAGCGGGTTCCGGATGCCAGCAAAGACGCCCTCAGCGAAGGTCCGAGCTCCTCGCTGAACCGATTTGAATGTCGAACTGCCGTCGTCTGCCATGCGGTGCAGACGAGGCTTGCCTGCAGCTGGAGGGTGCTCGCTGAACGCTTGGTTGAAGAGGTCGGTCTCGCTGAGGTCGCGACGCCCTACCTTGTTCTGAGTCTCGGCGTTCAGCTTCTTGATCGCACCCTCAACGGACTCGCGGTAGTGGCCGGACTGCCAAAGCGACACAGCCCCGCTCCAGATCCACGAGTGAAAGTCACCGGCGGAGACACGAGGTGCCGTCTCGCCAAGCTTTTCCCGTAGCTCGGCCTCTCGCTCGAGTGCCGCGACGCCCCGGCCAGCCCAGTCCCGCAGGTGCTTCCAGCGAGCCTTGCCAGCTGCCTCGCCGTTCTTCTTGTCGGCCGCTCGCCACTCTGGAAGGACGCGGTCGAGTATCTGCTCCGCCACGTAGGCGTGTTCGGCGGCCTTGCTGTCGGGGACACGCTGGTGGGTACCAAGCATGACCACACCACTGCCTCGGCTGTTGTCGTAGCCCACCTGATCGGTGGCATGGATGAATTCCTTGAGGGACTTGATAGCCCAATCAGTGTCGAGCGTCGTCATGCGGCCGACTCCCCGACAGGGACGCGAATACGGCCGGACAGTAGCTCCGGGAGGAGGGTGTCGCGGAGCAAGCTCAAGCTCGCGTTCTCGACACGAAGCTCATGGATTCGGGTCAGGAGTGCTAGCGCCTGTTGCTTCGTGGATACGTCAAGCTGCGACATATCCGGCACTTCAATTGCCAGTGCATCTTCAGGACGCACTCGTTGGTGGCTTCCCGACGTGCCAGTTACACGACGAGCAAGCTCTGACATGAAATAGGGGTCACGAACTGCAAGCCAAACCCCAGCCAGCTCAATGCCTGTCTCAGCAGTAAGAACAAGGAACTCAGTCGACGCGAGCTTCGGCTGCGTTTCGTCGTCGCCAACCCACCAGGTTCGGTTGAACCGCGGATTCAGGCGAGAGACCATGATCGCCTCGTGCGGCACGACGAGCTTGTTGCTCATGATGGTTGACGCGGGCGTCCGCTCGGGTCTTGCACCGTCATCGAACGCGGGGAGACTGTAGTGGTCGACCACTTGCTCGCCCAAAGTCTTCGGGTTCACAGTGTTCTTCGGAGTAGACACCAGGCGGGCGAGCGGAACACTCGGGAGCTCAGATCCGTACTGCACCGCCATCGCGTCGAGCAGGGCACTGGCAAGCACGATGGCTCGACGGTTCGACTCGATCTTGTCGTCGATCACACCCAAAATCCGTGCAATGGCCGCTTGCTCTGCCAGCGGGGGTAGGCGGTCAACCTGGAAGTCTCCGATCTGCCCACCGCTGATATGGGGTACCGCAGATCCAGTCTGAGTGCCGACGATGTAGTCCATGAACTCCTTGCTGCCAATGACTGCAGCTAGGTAACCCTGGTCGAGTGCGGGCTTTGCTCTCAGCCGAGCAACACGCTGGACCAACAGTGACGGCACATCACCGGAGCGAACAACCGAGTACTTCAGGCCAGCCTCGATCCAGGGGCGGTCCATCGCTAGGACAACGTCGCCGATAGCGAGCTGGTACTTGGTGACTTCGCCTACGCGTTCTTGCGGAAACCGCTTAGCACCGTCCCATCGCAAGCGACCCTGACCAATGTTGTCGCCGCGCAGAAGACGCACCGCGTCCCGAGAATCCGTGAACTCGGCGCTCTTGAAGGCGAATCCGAACGTCATGTCTACAAGATCACCAAGCCGAGTCATTTTGCGATGCCCCCGAGACGTGTTCTGATCTCCTCTTCCAGCTCCCGCCCCCGGTCGAACTCGGCGAACAACTTAGCGGTCAGCCGCTCGATCTTCTCGTCGATGGGTTCGTCGTCGGCCTCGGCTTCTTCTGTGCCGACGTAGCGTCCAGGAGTCAGGACGAAGTCGTGGCCGGCGATCTCCTCACGCGAAGCCGCCTTGGCGAAGCCCGGTACGTCCTCGTAGCCACCGTCGTGGTTCCGCCAGGCGTGGTAGGTGCCAGCAATCTTCTGGATGTCGTCGTCGGAAAGCACCCGCAGGCGTCGGGTCTCCATGTCACCGAGCTTGCGGGCGTCGATGAACAGCACCTCGTCGTCACGCTCGCGGTGGCCGTTGCCGTGGCGGTCCTTGGAGACGAACCAGAGCGACACCGGGATGCCGGTGTTGAAGAAGAGCTTGTCGGGCATGGCGACGATGCAGTCCACCAGTCCCGCCTCGACCAGCTTGCGGCGGATGTCGCCCTCGCCGCCGCTCTTGGAAGAGAGCGAGCCGTTGGCTAGGACGAAGCCAGCAGTACCCTTGGGGCTCAGGTGATAGACGAAGTGCTGCACCCAGGCGAAGTTGGCGTTGCCCTGCGGAGGTGTGCCGTACTTCCACCGAGGGTCGTCGGCGAGCTTGGCGTCCCACCAGTCCGAGACATTGAACGGCGGGTTGGCGATCACGAAGTCAGCCCGCAGATCCGGGTGCAGGTCTTCGGTAAACGAGTCGGCGGAGTGCGTACCGAGGTCAGCCTCGATGCCTCGCAGGGCGAGGTTCATCTTGGCCAGCTTCCAGGTGGTGTCGGTGAACTCCTGGCCGTAGACGGAGATGTCGGTTCGCTTGCCGCCGTGGGCCTTCACGAACTCGGCGGACTGGACAAACATGCCGCCCGAACCGGCAGCCGGGTCGTAGACGCGACCCTTGTACGGCTCGAGCATCTCGACCAGCGTCTTGACCACCGAGCGAGGCGTGTAGAAGGCTCCGGCGTCCTTGCCGGTCTCCTTGCCCGCGAACTGGCCGAGGAAGTACTCGTATACCCGACCCAGCACGTCGTCGGCACCGTGGTCATCGGTCGAGGTGAAACCGATGGAGCCGATCAGGTCGACCAGTTCACCGAGGCGACGCTTGTCGAGGCCGTCACGGCCGTAGTTGCGAGGCAGCACGCCACGGATGGAGGCGTTCTCCTTCTCGACCAGATCCATCGCCCGGTCGATGTCCTCGCCAACGCTGGAGAGCTTGGCCCGACCTTGGATGTACTCCCAGCGGGCGTCGGCAGGCACCCAGAAGACGTTGTGGCTGGAGTACTCGTCGCGGTCCTCGAGGAAGCCGGCCAGACGCTCCGGCTTGATGCCATCCGCGACCAGCTCGGATTCGAGGGCCTGACGACGCTCCTCGAAGCGGTCCGAGATGTATTTCAGGAAGACCAGGCCGAGGACGACGTGCTTGTACTCGCTCGGCTCCTGGTTGCCACGCAGCTTATCGGCCGCCTCCCAAAGGGTCTGCTCCAGAGACTTCTGGTGCTTCGGCTTCGCTACTCGGGCCATCTCATACTCTCTCGACGGAGCACCGTAGCTCCTGAACCTCACGACACGGGATGAATGTCACGTTATCGCGAGGGGCCGACGTGGTCCGGAATGGAGGTCGCGCGTGGCGAACGGGCGAACGGTGAGGATCACCATCTCCTTCCTGACAGACTTCCGCTCACGCGTCGGGAGTTGGGTCCCGCTCATCGCCGAGTTCGATCCCGAAGCGATCAGCGATTTCCGCAAGCGGCACCTCGCGCATCCCGGCGCGTTCACGCACAACGCTCTCGACCTCGCGATCGTCGATCGACTCGATCAAGTCCTCGACTACGCGATCCAGATCACCTTCGCCCAACGCGGCGAGCCGTGCGATCTCCGCTGCGGCGTCGGCGAGCGAGTAGAGGCGCACCCAGGGATGCTCACCGTGACGCGCGACCACGACCGACTCCCGCGTATAGGAGTGGCCGTCGCCTGCGACGAGCCAACGCTCCTCGCCCTCCGCGGTGACGAAGAAGTCGACCACGCACTCACCGCACGGCATCTTGTAGACGCCGGGCTCGGATGGCGCCGTCTCCCTGGCGCGCTCGATCATCCCCTGGGTGATGCGTTCCCAATCCTCTGACTGGCCTTCGATCCGCATTGCGACCTCCCGATTTCGAACCGAGTAGTTTCGCATCTGACGACGGAGATGTCTACGCCGTTATCGAGTCCCGTCGACTCCGATGAGAGCGCGAGCTGGGGACTGCTGCACGGTTACGTGACAGGTTGACCTGCCCCACGGAAAGGGTTCCAGTTTCGGTGGCTAGCCGGTGGCCTGATCCGGAAGGCTCATCCTCATGCCTCGTCCCTATCCGCCGGAGTTTCGTGCTCGCGCTGTCGCGCTCGTGCGTGCCGGCAAACAGGCCAAGCAGACCGCCGTCGAACTCGGCATCCACCCTGTCACGCTTTCGAATTGGATCCGCCAGGACGATATCGACAATGGCCGCCGTCCGGGTGTCCCGTCGTCGGAATCGGCGGAGCTGCGAGCTGCGAGACGTCGCATCCGCGAGCTCGAGACCGAGTTGCTGATCGTCCGGCAGGCGGCGAAGTTCCTCGACGAGGAGTGTCCCCGCCCAAAAGACTCTTCCCGGTGATCGACCGCCTCGCCGACGCCGGGATCCCGATCGACCGTTGCTGCCGCGTCCTCGGGGTCGCCAGGCAGCACTACTACCGTGTCAAACGGAAGCCCCTGACCCAGTCCGAGCCGCGCCGGCAATGGCTGACCGGGCTGATCCGGGAAGTGCACGTCACCTCGCGCGGCACATACGGATACCGCCGCGTCCACGCCGAGCTGACCATGGCCATGGGTGTCACCGTCAGCGAGCGCACGGTGCACAAACTGATGCGTCTGGCCGGGATCTACGGGCTCCCCGGGCCGGTCCGCACCAAGCGACTCCGAGGAGTCGTCACCGCCGATGATCTCGTGAACCGCAAGTTCGCCCGCCCGCGTCCGAACGAACTCTGGGTCACGGACATCACGCAGCACCGCAAGCGCGAAGGCTGGGTCTACTGCGCCGCGGTCCTCGACGCCTACAGTCGCCGCATCATCGGCTGGTCGATCGACTCCAAGCAGGACACCACCCTCGTCATCAACGCGCTCGACATGGCGATCCGGAATCGTCGTCCAGCACCGGGCGGGATCGTGCATGCGGATCATCGAACGCAGTTCACCTCGTGGCTGTTCGGGGAGAAGATCCGCTCCGCAGGCCTGCTGCCCTCATTCGGATCGGTCGGCGACGGGCTGAACAACGCGATGATGGAAAGCTTCTGGTCATCCATGCAGATCGAGCTGCTGAACCGGAAGAAGTGGAAGACGAGGGTCGAGCCCGCCAACACGATCTTCGAGTACATCGAGATCTTCCACAACCGTCAGCGCCGACACTCCGCTCTCGGCTACCGCACCCCAATCGAATACGAGACACTCGAAATCAACGACATCCCCGCCGCGAGTTAGCGACCCGGACTGGAACCGAATCCGTGGGGCAGGTCAAACTGTCACCTATCCGTTCAGCAGACCCGATGTTCAGTTGAGGAAGTCAACCTGACGCGGCCGGAGTACGACTCGCCGCCCGTCGACTGCTCAACGAAGAGCCGCGTGTCGCGGGCCCGCCCACAGAATCACTGGCACGCACGACAGAATCAACGTCTAGACACAAGATCGATGGCACGCACGACAGAATCACTGTCATCGGACAGTGGCGGCCGATCCATCCACATGAGAAAACAATCACAAACAGATAACGGGAAATGCTTGTGCCCGTTATCTTTCCGTTATAGAGTGCAAGCACGGTAGTTGTTTTGCTGTGGCAGCTACCGGCATGTGATTGCAGGACACTCTTGGTGCAAGGGACAAGGGCCGGTCGGGAGCCTCTCCGACCGGCCCTTACTCTGTCCTCGGGGGCCCTCAGCGCCTGCGCCTTCCTTCTCCCGGTGAACTGCCGGCGATGTCGGACCCCCGCGCAAGACTGGGCGCGTGCCCACACTCAACCCTTACCTCTCCTTCCGCGACACCGCCGCGGCGGCGATGGACTTCTATCGCGAGGTCTTCGGTGGTGACCTGACGGTCTCCACGTTCGGGGACTTCCCCGGCACGGCCGATCCCGCCGAGGCCGATCTCGTCATGCACGCCCAGCTCACGACCCCCCCGGGGTTCGTGCTCATGGCATCCGACACCCCTGCCCACGTGCCGTACACGCCTCCGGCGGGCATCTCGGTCTCCGTCAGCGGCGACGACGAAGCGCAGCTGCAGGGGTTCTGGGACGCCCTGACCGCCGGCGGCACTGTCGTCATGCCGTTCGAGACCCCGCCGTGGGGTGGACGATTCGGCATGGTCACCGACCGGTTCGGCATCGACTGGATGGTCGCCTACAGTCCCGCCGAGGCCTGATCCGGCCGCGTCGCACGTCATGTGTCGTCGGCGCTGTCCGACGTCCGGATGCCGGCATCGGTCTGTCGTTGTCCGCACGAATCCTGCCGATGACCGGCGGGTGGCAATGTCGGAACCCCCTCGTATGTTGAGCACATCGGAACAACGGAGGACACCATGCTCGTGCACGTCACCACCGCCGAAATGCAATACCGACTCGACACCGCGGTCCGCGACCGGGAGCTCGCGCAGCTCGCGCTGATGCGGGAGCGGCAGGACTCTCTGTCCGGCGCGGCCGCCACGATGCGCCGTCGCCGGCGTGCGCGTCGAGTGGGCACAGCGCGGCCTGCGGGGCGCACCCGCACCACCTGGGCGCGCCCGATCGGGATGCAGTCGCGCATCCCCTGCCCGTGCCCCGCCGTCTGAGCGGCCTCAGCGCAGCGGGTCTACGGCCAGATCCCGCACGTGGTAGAACTCCTGGTCCCACAGCAGGTAGACCAGCCAGGCGGGCAGCGAGTACGCCGCCTGCAGGTAGTCCTCCTGTGAGGCGTGGATCTTCCACCCGTCCATCTTCTTGCCGGTCTCCGCGGCCATGGCGTACTCGGGGTCGGGCTGGTTCGCGACCACGAATTCGCCGACCTCGCCACCGAACATCGTGAGGGCGGTCGTCGGGCTGATCGTGTAGACGAGGTGGTCGGGGCCTGCGTAGGCACCGCCCTCTTCGGCGATCTGCGCGATCGCCAGCTCGGTCACCCGGCCCATCTCCATGTGGTCCTTGTGCCCCGTGGCCCCGGAGGCGGGCCAGAAGCCGACCACGACGTCGGGCTGCACCCGCTTCATCACCGCGACGACGCGCTCGACGAGCTCGTCCTCGTCGACCTCGGGCAGGCCGCCATCGGGGTAGTCCCACACCTCGTGCTCATCGACGCCGAGGTGGAAGCTGTTCTTCAGCGCCTCGGCCTTGCGCACGATGCCCAGGTCGCTCTGCCGTGCGACGACCGGTGTCTGGTGCCCCGCCTCCCCCTGGGTCGCGGTGGTCATGGCGGTGTACGCACCGTCGCGGTCTTTGGCCCGCCAGAACAGGCCGTTGACGGTCTGCTCGTCGTCGGGGTGGGCGAAGACGCCGAGCACCCGCGTGCCGTCGAGTTCGCCGACGACCGAGTCCACGCCGCGGGCGGTCGGCATGTGGAACAGACTGCGACCGATCCAATAGGCGCCGATGAGGGCGACGATCAGAAGGGACGCGACGACGATGAGCGCGATCCAGCGCTTGCGCATGGCTACTCCGTTGTAGAGAAGATTCGGGTCATGAGAGACGGGTCGAAGCATCCTGAACCGAACGGCGCTCGGTGTGTGTTTCCGGCGCCCGGGCGTCGGCGCCGGTCACACCCCACCACCGCCTCCACCGCCGCCTCCGCCGCCCGCCGAGCCCCCACCGGCCGAGCCGCCCGAGGTCGATGACGATGACGTCGCCGCCGCCGACAGCGAGCCGATGCCCGCTGAGAACGATGCGGCGTTGAACGACCCGGCGCCGTCATACCAGGCGGGCCCGGCGGCACCGGTCGCGGTGTAGAGCACCGCCAACTGCTGCGACCACTCCTTCTCCTGACCGAACACCACCGCATAGGGTAGGAGCGACTCGTACAGGCGCAGCATCTGCCGCGGATCGCCCGTGTCCACCGGCATCCGCTCGGCGCCTTCGGGCGACTGCAGCATGCGGATGCGGTCGGCCTCGGCCCACTCGATGAACTCCTGCAGCCCGCGCAGATGGTCGCGCACCTCGGCGCCCGCGACCGTCAGCGGCGAGCGCAGCAGCATGATCGACAGAAAGACCAGAACGGCCCCGAACCCGACGATCAGCAGCACCGGCCACGGTGAGTCCACGCCGCTGTCGAGCGCGATGATGCCCGCCGCGAGGACCACGATGCCGGCCACGATCGCCACGGCGAACGGCAGCGCCCGTGCGACGGGGGGCACGGGACGGTACAGGCCGCGGTCCTTCAGTGCGCGCCGCGCCTCCTTGAGGATCTTCTGCGCCGCGGTGGACAGCCGCTGGTCCTGCGAACCGAAGGTGTACTGCTCCCCCGGCATCCCGCTCGGGAAGAGCCCGTCCAGCAGCATGCGGCCGTCGCCGTCGGCCCGCGAGGGATCGACGAGCTCGGCGATGAGCTTGTGCCCGCCGCCGAACTTCTTCGGCCCTTCGATGATGCGGATCGACCCCACGACGGCCTGCTCGAGCACCTCGGCCGGGATCGCCTTGCCCGTCTTGTGCAGCAGCACCGCGCTCTCGAGCGCGTCGATCCCGGGCGGCGGCGTGTACTCGGCGATGATCGTGGGCCGTCCCGGCTCGTCCCGCAGGTACTTCCGCCGCGACCAGACGGCCAACCCGGCCGCCCCGAGCGCTCCGGCACCGCCGGCCAATTGCACCCACCCGGCGGCCGCCGCGAGGTAGGCCGTGTCGAACAGGGTGAAGGTGTCGTCGGCGAAGCCCACCGCGACGGTCAGGGTCTCGTGCGGGGCGAGCCCGGCCTGGGTCGCGGTCAGGGTCACCCCGCCGGCTTCGGCGGGGGCGACATCGGCGGACGTGCACGACGACGTGCTTCCCTGCACGCCGGCATAGCAGGCCCAACGGCCGGAGAGCTGGTCGGCCAGGGCCGCGTCGAGGTGCACCCGCGCGGTCACTTCGCCGAACGGCTGTGCCCAGTCGACGCCGTTGACATCCCAGTAGAACTCGAGGCCCGTGTCGTCGAAGTGCCACGTCACGTTCTCGAGCGTGTAGGTGAACACATACGTCTGCACGCCGTGCACGTAGTCGTCGGCGCGCGAAGTCATCGAGAAGCTGCCGTCCTGCGCGTCGGTCTCGGCCGGACGCGGGTTGCCGTCCCCGTCGGTGATCGACACCAGGCGCGGATGCAGGGGCTGCCGGTTGTAGGTGTCGGGGATCGTGCGGCGCATGCCGCGGTTCTGATCGGCGTCGGGGAACCGGGCGACGAATTCCTCGACGACCTGGAGCCGGCTCGTGCCGTCGTCGGCGCGGGTGAGCGTGTAATCGACGGTCAGGCTGTCGAAGGTGAAGTCGTCGACGTCTGCGGCGGCCGGCGCCGCCAGGATCAAGAATGCCAGGATTCCGATCGCGGCCACGGCGAGAACACGCAGGAATCGTCGCATGACGACCAGCCTATGGTGCCCGCTACAGTGGACGCCATGACCGACCGTCGCCTCGCCATCGCCGCGTGGGAGAGCCTCTTCCGCGCCCAGCACGAGGTGTTCGACGAGATCAACGACGCCTTCCACGACGGCGAACTGGCGCAGGCCGAGTACGACGTGCTGCTGACCGTCACCCGGGGCGAGAACAGCTCCGCACGGCTGCGCGACGTCACCGCGAACATGCTGATCAGCCAGCCCAGCGTGTCCCGCTTGGTCGACCGCATGGTGGCCCGCGGGCTCATCACGAAGATCCCCGATCCGGCCGACGGCCGCGGGGCGATCCTGGTCGCGACCCCTGAGGGGGCCGCCGCGTTCCGCCGCCTGGCCACCCGGCACGGCCGGGCGATCGCCGACCGCATGTCCGTGCTCAGCGACGACGAACTCGCGCAGCTGAAGGCCCTCACCGCGAAGCTGCGCACCCGCGGCTGAGTGCCGCGTTCCGGCCGGATCAGGGCGTGCGGCGTCGTAGCGTCAGGGACGCGAGGATGAGGGCGCCGAGGCCGAAAGCGGCGACGATGAGCAGCGGACGGGCGAGATCCCACCCCTCGTCCCCGGCGGCGACGGCCGCCACGGCGTCGATGGCGTAGCTCAGGGGCAGCCAGTCGCTGATGGCCTCGAGCACCTCGGGCATCTGGTCGCGCGGCATGAACAACCCGCCGAGGATCATCTGCGGGAACACCAGCACGGGCATGAACTGCACGGCCTGGAACTCCGTGCGCGCGAACGCGCTGGCCAGCAGTCCCAGCGCGGTGCCGAGCACGGCATCCACCACCGCCACCAGCCCCAGCTGCCACAGCGGGCCGGTGACGTCGAGCCCGCACACGTACACGGCGAAGGCCACGGTCACGACCGCCTGCAGAGTCGCCATGAGCCCGAACGCCAGGGCGTAGCCGACGATGAAGTCGGCCTTGCCCAGCGGTGTCGTCATGAGGCGCTCGAGCGTGCCGCTGCGCCGCTCACGCAGCGTGGTGATCGAGGTGATCAGGAACATCACGACGAACGGGAACAGGGCCAGGATGGGCCCGCCGAACCGGTCGAACACGCCCTCCTGATCGCTGAACAGCCAGGCGAACAGTCCCACCAGAAGGCTCGGCGCCACCAGCATCAGGGCGATCGACCGCGGGTCGTGGCTGAGTTGGCGCAGCACGCGGCCGGCGGTGGACACGGTGCGGACGGCGTTCATGCCGCCGCCTCCCGCTCCACCAGTGCGAGGAACGCCGCATCGGGGTCGGGTGCGCCGGTTTCGGCCAGCAGCGCCGCGGGCGTGGTGTCGGCGATGAGACGCCCGGCCCGCACGAGCAGCAGGCGGTCGCAGCGCAGCGCCTCATCCATGACGTGGCTCGAGACCAGCAGGCTGGCGCCGTCGTCGGCGAGCGCGCGGAACACTCCCCACAGCTCCGCGCGCAGCAGGGGGTCGAGACCGACCGTGGGCTCGTCGAGCACGATGAGCTCGGGCGAGCCGAGCATGGCCACGGCGAGCGAGACGCGGCTCTCCTGTCCGCCGCTGAGGGATGCCACGGTCTGGCCGGCCTGATCACGCAGTCCCGTCTGGTCGATCACGCGGTCGACGCCGCGGCGGGGCGCGCCGATGAGCCGGGCGAAGTAGTGGAGGTTCTGGCGGATCGTGAGGTCGGCGTACACCGAGGCGGCCTGGGTGTCGTAGGCCACACGGTGCCGGAGGGCAGCGCTGCCCGCCGGCTCGCCGAGCACGGTCACGCTGCCTCCGGCCACCTTCTGCACGCCGACGATCGCGCGCATGAGGGTCGTCTTGCCGCCGCCGGAGGGCCCGAGCAGTCCGGTGATCCGGCCGCGCGCGATCTCGACGTCGAGCCCGGCGAACACCGTGGTGCGGCCGCGCGTGACGCGCAACCCGCGCACGACGACCGCGGGGGTGTGAGGCGGCGTGGGGTCGTGGGGCGGATGCGCATTATTCATCATGCGATGAATAATGCGCCGCGCTCCGGCCCGCGTCAAGGGGTCGGGCTGTCGTTCAGGCGTCGAGGTACCGCTGCACGGTCGGGCCCACGCGGGCGACGAGGTCGTCGACCGAAGCGCCCGTCAGCGCCGGCAGCTTCACGATGTACCGGGCCATAAGAAGCCCCGCGATCTGGCTGCCCACGAGCGAGGCGCGCAGTTCCGCGTCGGGAGTGCCGAGCGACGTCGCGATGCGGCCGATCAGTTCACGCTGGAGGAACTCGGCCAGCAGCGGTGTCGCCAGGCGATTGCCGATGCTCGTGCGCAGCAGCGCGACCGCGCGCTTGCGGACACCGGCATCCTCCATCTGCTCGAGCACGAACCGCACGATGCCGGCACCCACCTCGGCACGCGGCCCGGCCAGGATGAGCGGCACCGCCCGGTCGGGTCGCAGGGGCATGCCGACGGCGGCGGCGAACAGGTCGGCCTTCGTGCCGAAGTAGTGGTGCGCGAGCGCCGCGTCGACCCCCGCCCGCGTCGCGATGGCCCGCATGGTCGCCGCGTCGTAGCCGTGGCTGCCGAACTCGTCGGCCGCCGCGGCGAGGATCCGCTCGCGCGCATCCGAAACCCCGCGGGGACGTCCGCGCCGCCGTTGCTTCGGTGCGGTCTCCGTCATGGCGTCAGCCTACGCGCGCGCCGCTCGCACCGCTCGCGCGCCCGCGCAACTTGGCGGGCCCGCCCGCGCGACTTGGCGCAAATGTGGGAAACCCCGCATCCATACCCCACGTACGCGCCAACTTGCGGGCCAGGTGCTGGGCGCACCCGCGCAACTTGGCGCGAGTGTGGGATATCCCGCAGGCAGATTCAGGGGGTCAGTGCAACACCTGAATCTGGAGGTGGGGCGTGGGTCCTGAGGTGTTGTTGGAGTCTCGTGTGGGGGTGTTGCGACTGGCGGTGTCGGTGGGCAGCGTGCGGGAAGCGGCT
>NZ_JBNYWT010000002.1:0-631470 GCF_053586795.1 Microbacterium pollutisoli | reverse complement strand
AGCCGCTTCCCGCACGCTGCCCACCGACACCGCCAGTCGCAACACCCCCACACGAGACTCCAACAACACCTCAGGACCCACGCCCCACCTCCAGATTCAGGTGTTGCACTGACCCCCTGAATCTGCCGCATCCATAAGCCCCACACGCGCCAACTTGCCACGCGCGCCGCAATCGCCCACCCCGAAGTTGGCGCTTACGTGGGGTATCGGGCATCCATAAGCCCCACACGCGCCAACTTGCGACCAGCGCGTTGCCACCAGCGCGCCGCGCAGCCGAGCTGCCCGGGAAGACCTCAGAACAAGCGCGGGGCGCCCGACTCGATGCCCTTCATCTCGTCGTAGTCCAGGGTGACGCAACGGATGCCACGGTCGCCCGCCAGCACCTTGGCCTGCGGCTTGATCTCCTGCGCCGCGAACACGCCGGTCACCGGGGCCAGGTGCGGGTCGCGGCCGAGCAGTTCGAGGTAGCGGGTGAGCTGCTCGACCCCGTCGATGTCGCCGCGCCGCTTGACCTCGACGGCGATGGTGCCGCCCTCCGGGTTGCGCAGCAGCAGGTCGACCGGGCCGATGGCCGTGGGGAACTCGCGGCGCACCAAGGTCAGGCCCTCGCCGATCACCGACACCTGCTCGGCCAGCAGTCGCTGCAGGTCCGCTTCGACGCCGTCCTTGACCAGTCCCGGGTCGACGCCGAGTTCGTGCGCCGAGTCGTGCAGCACCTCGTAAATGCGCACGGTCAGCGAGTCGCCGGTCTTCGCGTGCGTGACACGCCACTTCTCGACGACGTCGACGTCGGTCTCGTCGGGCTCGATGACGCTGAGGGTGCACGGCGGACTCATCCAGTTCAGCGGCTTGTACGATCCGCCGTCCGAGTGCACCAGCAGTGACCCGTCGCCCTTGTGCAGCAGCAGCCGCGTCGCCTCCGGCAGATGCGCGTTGAGGCGGCCGGTGTAATCAACGGAGCAACGAGCTATGACGAGGCGCACGGCGACGAGCCTACCTGCGCTGCGGCCCGGGGCCGTTTGTAGGGTGGATGCCATGACATCTCGGTCGCCGTTCAGCTGTGTCCTGTGGGACGTCGACGGCACCGTCGTCGACGCCTCCGAGGGGATCCTCCGCCGCCTGACGCTGTGCCTGAACGAGCTGGGCCTTCCCGCACCCACGCGGGCCGAGCTCGTGCACTGGATCGGCCCGCCGATGCACGAGTCGTTCCAGACCAACGTCGGCCTCTCGCCCGAGCAGGCCGCCGCGGCCACGACGCTGTACCGCCGCATCGGCAAGGCCGACGGCTACACGAACGGCGCGCGGCTGTATCCCGGCATCGGCGAGCTCATCACCGAGCTGGGGGATGCCGGCATCCCCCAGGCGACGGCCAGCTCCAAGCCGGAGGTGCAGGTCAGCGCCCTGATGGAGCACTTCGACCTCGCGCCGATGCTGCAGTCGATCACGGGGGCGACCCCCGACGAGAAGACCCTGGCATCCAAGGCCGACATCATCGGCGAGTCGCTCCGGCGCCTGGCGGCACTCGGCTACGACACCAGCCGGCCGGTGCTGATCGGGGACCGCCACCATGACATCGACGGCGCGGCCGTGCACGGGGTCCCGGTGGTCTTCGTGCGCTGGGGCTTCAGCTGGCCGCACGAGTCCGAGGGCGCCGACGCGGTCGTCGACACCATCGACGAACTGCGCGCGCTGTTGCTGGTCCCGGAGGGGACATGAACCTCGCCGCCGTGTGGGCGTGGGTGCTGCCCGCGCTCGTCGTCTTCGGCACCACCGCGGTGCTCGCCGCCGGCGCGATCTGGGCGCTGCGCCGCGCGCGCCGGTCGCCGCGCGCGCGGGCGGCGGCCGAAGCCGAGCGCACCACCGCGGGTTCCGCCCTCGTGCGCCTGGACAACGCCGTCGACGAGCTCGATCTCGAGGTGGCGCTGTCGGGGGCGCTCTACGACGGCACCGCGCCGGCGTCGCTGCGCCGCGCACGCCTGGCCGCGCAGCACGCGCGCGATGAGGCGTTCGCCGAGTACGCCGAGCTCACCGACCAGACTCATCCCGATGAGATCCGTCGCGCCTCGCGCCGCATCGCCTCGCGGGTCGACGCGGTGCTGGCCACGATCGACCACGCCCGCCGTGAGCACTCCGACTGGATGCAGCGCAACGTGTCGGCAGCCGCCCAGCTGGCCGCTGCGCGCGAGCGCGCGGATCGGCTGCGGGAACAGCTCGGCGACCCCGAAGCGCTGCGTGCCGAGCTCGCCGCCCGCTTCGATGCGTCGGAGTGGACGACGGCCGATCGCGGTGCGCGGGAGGCGGTGGCCGCGCTGGCCGAAGCCGACCGCTTGTTGCGCGAAGCGGCTGAGCATGTCGATGACCCGACGCGATCGGTGCTGCCCGAGTTGGGGCGCGCCGAACGTGAGCTGCGGCGGGCCGATGCCGCCGCGCGCACGCTCGAAGAGACCCATCGGCTGGTGACCGAGGCCGCGATGGCCGTCGACGAAGAGATCGCGACGGCGCGGGCTGCGCTGCAGCAGGCCGGCGAGGTGCGGGCCCGGCTCGAACCCGACGATGCCGACCGGCTCGGCGCCGAGATGCGGCAGATCGCCGAGAGCCTGGACGAGTGGGCCGGACATGCACGGCGTCGGCCGACGGCGACGGTGGATGCCGTCGCGCGGCTGCGTGACCGGCTCGATCTGGCCTTGGGGGATGCGCGCACGGCGCAGCAACGGCTGCGGGGCGCACGGACGGCGCTGCCCGGCAGCCTGGCGGCCGCGCGGGCGGCGATCGCCCGGGCAGAGCCTGCGGTGGCGCGCGCCGGAGCCGACGCCCGGGTGCGGCTGGCCGCGGCGCAGGACGAACTCGCCCGGGCGCGCGGCGCAGCCGATCCGGTGGCCGCACTTGACGCTGCGCGGCGAGCGCTGCGAAACGCCGAGGATGCCTCGGCGCTCGCAGATTACGATCGCCTCACGCGGGGCTGACGCCCCACGTGGGTGAATCCTTCAGCCCCGGAGGGCTCGGGACTCAGAGGGGACGGATGTTCTCGGCCTGCAGGCCCTTGGGGCCCTGCGCGATCTCGAACTCGACGCGCTGGTTCTCCTCGAGCGAGCGGTAACCGCTCGCATCGATGGCCGAATAGTGGGCGAAGACGTCGGCGCCGCCTTCATCGGGCGCGATGAACCCGAAGCCCTTCTCCGAGTTGAACCACTTGACGGTGCCGCTGACGCTCATGAACTGCCTTACTTATGCGTATGCCGACGCAAGTCGCGTCGGTGTCCCCAACTTACGGGGCCTTGGCACGTGCTGTCGTGCCCTGTCGTCAGATGGTGACACAAATGTTGCATGATCGACGCCCACTCGACGCCCGGGCGTCGTGTGAGACATGAGCCCGGGCGTCGATGGATCCCCCCGGATAGGCCACGCAGAGCGTGGCATTGCCCACTCTACTGATATATCGCCCGTCCCGGGAGAGCGTCGATCGGCCGCGACACGCCCGTCCGGCCGTACACTGATCCGGATGCCCGCGACCCTGTCCCCCATCGACGTGACCGATGGTGTGATCCTCGGCGACGCCGTGTACGAGCAGATCGGCGCTGCGATCCTCGACGGCCGGCTCTCGCCGGGTGAGCGTCTGCGCGACATCGACGTCGCCGCGCAGCTGGGGGTCTCGCGCACGCCGGTCCGCGAGGCGCTGCAGCGGCTCGAACGCTTCGGCCTCGTCGAGGTGGCCGTCGGCCGCTACACGCGGGTGTCCGAAGTCGATGACGCCCTGCGCCGCGACACCGAGGTGTTCACCACCTACTTCATGGGCAACGGCCTGCGCATCGCCCTGCAGGCCTGTTCCGACGACGAGCTCGCCGGGCTCGTCGAGGCAGCGGATGCCGTGGTCGCGGCGGCCGCCTCACGCAATGCGCTGCAGCTGTTCGAAGCGTCGACGCAGATGTTCGTGCTCGTCACGCGGGCCACGCACAACACCGTGTTCACGACGTTCATCCGCGAGGCCTCGCTGGCGATCCTGCGCAACCTCCGCGGGTGGCAGCCGTTCATGAGCACACCGCTCGAACGCGCCGAGGGGTATACGCGCCTACGCGATTGCATCGCGTCCCGTGACGCCGACGGCGCCGAGCAGGCCCTGCGCCATCTTCACGGCGTGGCCTGATCGGTCACACCCCCACGCGTGCGCCCACGCGGTACTTGGCGGCGCGGTGGGTGTCCTTCACGCGGTCGCCCTCACCCTGCAGCTTGTGCCGGAGGGTGCCCGGCGTGTAGGCCGTGGGGTACGCGTTCCGGGCGCGCAGCACCGGGATCACGTGCTCGATCACGTCCTCCCACGTCTCGTGCGCGACGGCGTACGCGAGGTTGAAGCCGTCGACGTCGGTCTCGGCCTGCCAGCGCTGCAGCTCGTCGGCGATCTGCTCGCCCGAGCCCACGATGGTGGGACCGAGGCCGCCGATCGCGTTCTTGCGGGCCAGGTCGCCGACGGTCCACTCGCGGCCGAGGTCGGCTTCCTCCTGCAGATGCTGCAGCGTCGACTGGATCGCGTTGGACTTCACGTTGCCCAGCGGCTCGTCCCACGAGTAGGTCGACAGGTCCACGCCCATCCACCCCGAGGTGAACACGAGCGCGCCCTCGGTCGAGGCGTACTGGTCGTACTCGGCCTTCTTCGCGCGCGCTTCTTCCTCGGTCGCCCCGGTCACGATCGTGATGAGGGTGTAGATCTTGGCGTCGTACCGGTCGCGGCCGGCGGCCTCGAGGCCGTCGCGGATGCGCTTCACCGTGCCGGCGAGCACCTCGGTCGAGGGCGCGGCCACGAAGATCGCCTCGGCGTTCTCGGCGGCGAACGCGACGCCACGGGGCGAGGCGCCCGCCTGGTAGATCACCGGGGTGCGCTGCGGCGAGGGCTCCGAGATGTGGATGCCGGGGACGTCGAACCACTCGCCGTGGTGCTCGATGGGGTGCACCTTGGCGGGGTCGGTGAACACGCCGGTCTCGCGGTCCTCGATGACGGCGTCGTCCTCCCACGAACCTTCCCACAGCTTGTAGAGCACTTCGAGGTACTCGTCGGCGTGGTCGTACCGGCGGTCGTGCTCCATCTGGTCATCCGCGCCCATGTTGCGCGCCGCGCTGGGCAGGTAGCCGGTGACGACGTTCCAGCCGATGCGGCCGTTCGTCAGGTGGTCGAGCGTCGTCAGGCGCCGCGCGAAGGGATAGGGATGCTCGAACGCGGTGCCCGCCGTGATGCCGAAGCCGAGGTGCTCGGTCACCGCGGCCATGGCGGACGCCAGCAGGATCGGGTCGCCGACCGGCACCTGGGCGCCGTTGCGGAGCGCGGCCTCGTTCGTCCCGCCGTACACGTCGTAGGTGCCGAGCACGTCGGCGATGAACAGCCCGTCGAAGGTGCCCTTCTCCAGTAGCCGGGCGAGGTCTGTCCAGTACGCGATCGTGTTGTACTCGCGGGAACGGTCGCGAGGATGCCGCCACATGCCGGACGCCTGGTGGGCGACGCAGTTCATGTCGAAGGCGTTGAAACGGATCTGCCGGGTCATGCCCCCGAGACAACTTCACCCGCGCCCGGTCGGCAAGCCGACCCGTCACACATCGTCACGCATCCCGCCCCCGCTCACTGCCAGGCACGCACCCGGCGCCCCTGGCATCCGATCAACGTCTGCCCGTCGCCCCACACGACCGTCCAGGTGTGGGGTGCCGAGGCATCCAGCGGGATCGTGACGTCGGCCACGGTGTTCGGTCCCGACGAGCCACGCCGCGGTCATGCAGCCGGCGTCCCGGCTTGCGGAGACGGTGATCTCGACACGGCCGTGCGTGGGGGCGAACAGCAGGCGGAGGGGTGTCTCGGTGCGGACGACGAGATCGGCGCGGTGGCGATGGGTCCCGGTGGCCGACCCGACCGGGCCGGAGAAGACGCCGGTCTGCAGGTTCGACACGCGCAGCGGCGCGTCCTCGGGTCGCCAATCGGGCTGGTCCGCGTCGATCCGCAACGAGACGCCGTCCGCGACGATCTCGTATCGTGCGCAGGCCCGCTCCGGAGTGGTCCACTGCGGCAGGTAGCCGGCCACCCACCGCCGCGCGCTCAGCCCGTCGCGGAAGTCGTCGTCGAACTCGGGTGCACGCTTCGGTGCCGCGGGAAGGCTCTCCGACCAGTCGGCCATGGGAAACGGTGGCACGCGGGTGGGTCGGTGTGCACCCCCGACATCGCATCGTCCCGGGAACGGAACAGCCCCCGCCCGGTGAATCCCAGGTCGGGGGCTGATTCCTCGCTGTGCGCGAGGGGGGAGTTGAACCCCCACGCCCTTTCGGGCACTGGCACCTGAAGCCAGCGCGTCTGCCTATTCCGCCACTCGCGCGAATCCACCTGACGGCGAACTCAACCTCCCGAGGATATCACGCGTCGACCGCCGCGCAGAATCGCCCGTCCGGAGGGGCCTCCCGCGCACGTTCAGCCTGTGCAATTAGCATGGTCGCACCGGTCGGCGAGCCTGAGGAGCCCCGTGGGACTACTTGACAGCTTCGAGAAGGGACTCGAACGCGCGGTGAACAGCGCGTTCGCGAAGACCTTCCGCAGTGGCGTTCAGCCTGTCGAGATCGCCTCCGCGCTGCGGAGCGAGCTCGACGCGAAGGCCGCGGTCGTCAGCCGTGACCGCATCCTCGCCCCCAACACCTTCGAGGTGCGCCTGGCGCCGGCCGATCAGGAGCGCATGCAGGCGCTGGGCGCCGCCCTCGACGACGAACTGCACCAGCTGGTCGACGAGCACGCCGCCGCCCAGGGATTCAGTTTCGCCGGTCCCGTGACCATCGACATCCGCGCCGACGAGCAGCTGTCGACCGGCACGGTCCGCGTGGCCAGCCGGACCGCCGCCGGCGGCCAGGTGACCTGGCGCGGTGTGCTCGAGGTGGCCGGTGAGAGCCACGCCCTGACCCGCGGGCGCACGGTGATCGGCCGGGGGACCGACGCCGACGTCACGATCACGGATGCCGGCGCCAGCCGCCGGCACGCCGAGGTGCTGTGGGACGGCGAGCGCGCGATGGTGCGCGACATGGGCTCGACCAACGGCACCAAGCTCGACGGTCACAAGATCAGTGAGGCGCGGCTCGCACCCGACGGCGTCATCACCATCGGTCGCACCGACATCACCTTCCGAGTCGTCGCGCAGGCGGCACCGCCCCGGCCCCCGCTGCCGCCGGACGACGCGACGCGCGTCTTCGACATCGGAGGCCGCCCGTGAGTGAACTGACCCTCCTGCTGCTGCAGATCGGGTTCCTGATCCTGCTGTGGTTCTTCGTGTTCTCGGTCGTCTACTCCTTGCGCGCCGACCTGTTCGGGGTGAAGGTGCGCAAACTGCCCGAGCCCGCCGCCACCCCGCCTGCCGCCGCACCGGCGCACGCCGCCACCGCGCCGGTGGCTCCGATGGCACCGGCCGGCAAGCCCTCGCGCCCCAAGGGCCCGGAGAAGGCCACCCGCGACGCCGTCGCGCGCATCGTGATCACCAGCGGCCCCAAGACCGGACTCGAGCTTCCGCTGGGGAGCGAACCGCTCACCATCGGCCGCTCGAGCGAGTCGGGCCTGGTCATCCGCGACGACTACACCTCCAGCCACCACGCCCGCCTCCTGCTGTGGGGCGAGCAGTGGATGATCCAGGACCTCGACTCGACCAACGGCACGTGGCACGACGGCGAGCGGGTCACGACCCCCGTGCCCGTCATCGTCGACGCCCCGATCAAGGTCGGCGCCACGACGTTCGAGCTGCGGAAGTAAACGGCGCCACCCATGGTCTTTGAGGGCTCGAGCGCCGCCATCTCGCACACCGGCAAGGTCCGCTCCAACAACCAGGACTCCGGCTACTGCGGCTCGAACCTGTTCGTCGTCGCCGACGGCATGGGCGGGCACGCCGGCGGGGATGTGGCCTCGAGCCTGGCCGTACGGCGCCTGCAGGAGCTCGACCGCCCCTTCACCTCGAACGCCGAGGCCGAACGGGCCCTGCGCGAGGCCATCGCGGACACCGCCGCCGAGCTCATCGACACCGTGGCCCGCAAGCCCGAGCTGGCCGGCATGGGGACGACCGTCAGCGCCCTCATGATGGTCGAGGACTACGCCGTCATCGCCCACATCGGCGACTCGCGCCTCTATCTCTACCGCGACGGCGCGCTCACCCAGATCACCGCGGACCACACCTTCGTGCAGCGCCTGGTCGACTCCGGCCGTATCACGCCCGAGGAGGCGCGCTACCACCCCCGGCGCTCGGTGCTCATGCGCGTGCTCGGCGACATGGACCCCGACCCCGAGGTCGACACGTTCATCATGCCGACCCAGCCCGGCGACCGGTGGCTGATCTGCTCCGACGGTCTGTCCGGCGTCGTCGACGACACCCACACCGCCAAGGTGCTCGGCCAGGGCCTGGCCCCCGGCCGCACCGCCGACCTCCTGCTCAAACAGGCCCTCGACGGTGGCGCCCCCGACAACGTCACGGTCGTGCTCGTCGACGTCGGCGGCAACCACCCGCTGTTCAGCGGCACCCCCACCATCGTGGGTGCGGCGGCCGCCCCCACCGGCGTCGAAGTGCCGGCCGCGCGCACCGGCCGGGTCGGCGGCTGGTTCCACCCCGCCCGGCAGGCCGCCAACGAGCCCACGCACTTCGAGCCGTCGAGCGAGTTCCTCGAAGAGCTCATCGAAGAGGACCGCCGGCGCGCCCGACGTCGCCGCGTGTGGTGGAGCATCGGCTTCCTCACCATCATCGCCGCACTCGTGGCGGCGACGTTCATGGCCTACTCGTGGACGCAGACGCGCTTCTTCGTCGGCGCCGACGACGACACGGTCGTGATCTTCCGCGGCATCCAGCAGGACATCGGCCCGATCAGCCTGTCCGACCCGTACCACGACACCGGAATCCTGCTGGCCGATCTGCCCGGCTACCAGCGCACGGCGGTCGAGCAGACCATCTCGGCCCGCTCGCTCGCCGACGCCGAGGCGATCGTCGACAACCTCAGACCGCGAACGGAGACGACGCCATGACGTCCGCCCCCGTCGACACCGACACGACCGTCGTGAAGGCACTCCGCAGGCTCCGGATGCCGCAGACGCAGCGCAACCGCGAGCTCGGCCTGCTGCTGTTCTCGTTCGTGATCACCGCCGCGGCCGCGGCCCTCGTGCAGCTGGGCACCCGCGAGACGCTCGATGTCACCTTCCTCTACTACTGCGGCGGGCTGGGCCTGCTGACCCTCATCCTGCACATCGTCCTGCGCCTGAAAGCGCCGCAGGCCGACCCGTTCGTGGTGCCGATCGCGAGCGTGCTGTCGGGTCTGGGCCTGGCCATGATCTACCGCATCGACATCGCCCTGGGCGACGAGGGGTGGGATGCCCTCTCGACCCGGCAGCTGGTGTGGGCGGCGATCGCGGTCGCGGGCGCGGTGGCCGTGGTGATCTTCCTGCGCAACTACCGCGTGCTGTTCCGCTACACCTATCTGTTCGGCCTGACCGGCATCCTGCTGCTGCTGCTGCCGTTCGTGCCCGGGCTCGGCGTCGAAGCCGGGGCCGACGTGTGGGTGTCGATCGGCGGCGTCTTCTCGTTCCAGCCCGGTGAGCTGGCCAAGATCTGCCTCGGCGTCTTCTTCGCCGGCTACCTCGTCCGCACCCGCGAAGCGCTCACCTCGGTCGGGCACCGGTTCCTCGGGATGACGTGGCCGCGGCCCCGCGAGCTCGGTCCGCTGTTGGTGGTCTGGCTCGCTTCGATGGCCATCATCGTGCTGCAGCGCGACCTCGGCACCGGGCTGCTGCTGTTCGGCATGTTCGTCGCGATGCTGTACGCCGCGACCGGCAAGACCAGCTGGGTGCTCATCGGCGTCCTGCTCGCGGTGGCCGGCGCCCTCGCCGCCTCCCGCGTGCTGCCCTATGTGGAGGCCCGCTTCACGAACTGGCTCGACGCCTTCAACCCCGACCTCATGGACAACTCCAGCCACCAGCTCGTCAACGGCCTGTTCGGCTTGGCCCAGGGAGGCCTGATGGGCACCGGGTGGGGTCAGGGCCGGCCCGAGCTCACCCCGCTGTCGTGGAGCGACTACATCTTCCCGAGCCTCGGTGAGGAACTCGGCCTGATCGGCCTGTTCGCGATCCTGCTGCTGTACATGGTGTTCGTCAGCCGCGGCATCCGCATCGGCGTGGCCGGGCAGGATGACTTCGGCAAGCTGCTGGCGATCGGCCTGTCGTTCACGATCGCGCTGCAGGTGTTCATCATGGTCGGCGGAGTGACCCGTGTCATCCCGCTCACCGGCCTCACGACGCCCTTCCTGGCCGCGGGCGGCTCGTCGCTGGTGGCCAACTGGCTGATCGTCGCGCTGCTGCTGCGCATCTCGGATGCCGTGCGCTCCCGCCCGCGGGTGGTGATCGGATGACCAAGGAGATCCGCCGCCTCAGCCTGGTGATGCTGTTCATGTTCCTGGCGCTGTTCGCCTCGACCAGCTACATCCAGGTCATCGGCGCCGACGAGCTGCGCACCAACGAGCACAACCGGCGCGCGCTGTACGACTCGTACGAGGTGCAGCGCGGCACGATCATCGCCGGCGGCAGCGTCATCGCCAGCTCTGTGCCCAGCGACGACGTGTACAGCTGGATCCGCACCTACCGGGACGCCCAGATGTGGGCTCCGGTGACCGGGTATATCAACCCGGTGCTGCAGTCGTCGACCGGTCTGGAACAGGCCATGAACGCCGTGCTCAGCGGCACCGACGACTCGCAGTTCCTGAGCCGGCTCGAGCGCATCATCACCGGGCAGCCGCCACGCGGATCCAACGTGATGCTGAGCCTGCTGCCGCGCGGCCAGCAGGCCGCATTCGAGGCCCTCGACGGCTACGAGGGCGCGGTCGTGGCGATCGAGCCCGACACCGGGCGCATCCTGGCCCTGGCCACGAGCCCCAGCTTCGACACCAACCTGCTGGCCTCGCACGACGCGCAGGCGGTCAACACGGCCTACGAACAGCTGGCGGACGATCCCCTCAAGCCCCTCTCCAACCGTGCGATCGCCGGCAACCTCAATCCGCCGGCATCCACGTTCAAGCTCGTGGTCGCCTCGGCCGCGCTCGCCTCGGGCGACTACACCCCCGAGTCGACCTTCCCCAACCCCGCCGCCTACACCCTGCCGGGCACCGACAATGTGCTGCGCAACTGGGACGGCGGCACCTGCGGGCCGGGCGAGGAGGCGAGCATCGCCACCGCGCTGCGGCTGAGCTGCAACATCCCGTTCGCGCAGCTGGCCGTCGAGCTCGGCGACGAGGCGATCCGCGAAGAGGCCGAGAAGTACGGCTTCAACCTGTCGTTCGAGCTGCCGCTGACCTCGACCGCGTCCGTCTATCCCGAAGGGCTCAACGACCCGGAGACGGCGCTCAGCGGCATCGGCCAGGGCGACGTGATCGCCACGCCGCTGCAGATGGCGATGGTCGCGGCGGGCATCGCCAACGACGGGGTCGTGATGAACCCGCGCATGGTGGATGCCGTGGTGGCACCGGATCTGACCGTGCAGCAGGAGTTCGAGAGCACCGAGTTCGGCCAGGCGCTGTCGCGCACCCTCGCCGGTCAGATGACCGACATGATGGTCAGCGGTGTCCGTGAGGGCGTCGCCAGCGGTGCAAGAATAGACGGGGTCGACGTGGCCGGGAAGACCGGCACCGCCGAGCATGGTCCCGGTGATCCCTACACCCTGTGGTTCACCGGGTTCGCACCCGCAGATGACCCGGAGGTCGCCGTGGCGGTCGTGATCGAGAACGGTGGAGGGCTCGGCCAGTCGGGTACGAGCAACGGAATCGCGGCTCCGATCGCGAAGAAAGTCATTGAGGCGGTGCTGAGCAGATGAGACCGACGCAGGGTGTGAGCTTCGGCGGGCGCTACGAACTGGACTCGCGGATCGCGATCGGCGGCATGGGCGAGGTCTGGGAGGCCACCGACCATGTCATCGGACGCACGGTCGCCATCAAGATCCTCAAAGACGAGTACATGGGCGATCCGGGTTTCCTCGAGCGGTTCCGTGCCGAGGCCCGCCACGCCGCCCTCGTCAACCACGAGGGCATCGCGAGCGTCTTCGACTACGGCGAGGAGAACGGCTCGGCGTTCCTGGTGATGGAACTGGTGCCCGGCGAGGCACTGTCGACGATCCTCGAGCGCGAAGGCTCGCTGTCGACCGACAAGACGCTCGACATCGTCGCGCAGACCGCACAGGCGCTGCAGGCGGCCCACGCCGCCGGCCTCGTGCACCGCGACATCAAACCCGGCAACCTGCTGATCACCCCCGACGGCCGCGTGAAGATCACCGACTTCGGCATCGCGCGCATCGCGGACCAGGTCCCGCTGACGGCGACCGGCCAGGTCATGGGCACCGTGCAGTACCTCTCGCCCGAGCAGGCGTCCGGGCACCCGGCATCCCCCGCCACCGACATCTACTCGCTGGGCATCGTCGCGTACGAGTCGCTGGCCGGCAAGCGTCCGTTCACGGGTGAGTCGCAGGTCGCCATCGCGATGGCGCAGATCAACGACGCCCCGCCGCCGCTGGCCGCGACGGTGGCCGAGCCGGTGCAGAACTTCGTGATGAGCATGATCGCGAAGAAGCCCGAAGACCGCCCGGTGTCGGCCTCGGCCGTCTCGCGCGCCGCCACCGCGCTGCGGCGCGGCGATGTCGCGGGCGCGGCGGCGATCGTCCCGGCCATCGCCGGCGCCGAGACCGTCGACGAGGTGACGCAGCTGCTCACCCCGACCGGCGACGACGCCACCACCCGCCTCATGCCCGCCACCGCTCCGGCACCCGTGGCCGGTGACGCCGACGGTTCGGCCAAGAAGAAGCGCAGCCCGTGGACGTGGCCGCTGGTCGTCCTGATCGTCCTGCTCCTGCTCGTGCTGGGCGGCACCCTGTGGGCGCTGCTCGGCAACCCGGGCGAAGCCGATCCGGTGAACACGACCCCGGCGAACACCCAGACCGAGGATGAGCCCGAGCCGACCGACACCGAGACCCCGGCCGCGAGCGTCGACATCACCTCGCTCGGCTTCCTCGGCCGCACGTGCGATGAGGCGATCGCCATCGCCGCCGAGAACGACCTCACCGGCGTGGTGTGCGAGACCGGCAGTGCGGCGCCGTCCACCGACCAGGTCGGCGTCATCTACGAGATGAACCCGGTCGCCGGCAACGTCGGCCTCGACGACCGCATCACCCTCACCGCGTACGACGACGTGACGCCCATCGGCACGCCCCCGGCGGCGCAGATCCAGGTGAACGGAGCACCGGCATCCACCGTCGAGCTGGGTTCGACCGTGCAGGTGACCTGGCCGAGCTTCAACTGCCCGTCCGGCACCGGCTCGCCCACCAGCTATAACCTCGAGGTGATCAACGGCACGTTCGAGATGAACGGCCAGACCAACGCGTCGTTCAACGCCGGGGACCGCCCCGCGCAGGTCACGGTGACCGGGGAGCCGACCCGTCTGCTCACCGTCACGTACACCGTGACGTGCACGATCGATGGCGCGTCCGGCCGTGACTCCGACAGCGCACCGGAAGCGACCGCCACCATCGCCCCGGCGCCGACCGAGGAGCCGCCCGCCGCCGAGGACGGCGAGGGCTCCGCCGACGAGGGGTGACCGCCCCCAAAAGGGTGTCAGAACCGGTCGGATAGGCTGAGGCCTGTTCAGCCCAGGGAGAGAAGTGTCAGCAGAGCCGCGCGTCCTGTCGGGCCGTTACCGACTCGATGAGCTCATCGGCCGCGGCGGCATGGCCAGCGTGTACCGCGGGCAGGACCTGACCCTCGGCCGCGAGGTCGCCATCAAGGTGCTCGACAAGGAACTGGCCGCCGACAGCGCCTTCCGCACCCGGTTCCGCCTCGAGGCCCAGGCCGCCTCCCGCATGTCGCATCCCGCGATCGTCCGTGTCTACGACGCCGGCGAAGACGCGGAGGTGCAGGTCGACGGGTCGCGTCGCCCCGTGCCGTTCATCGTCATGGAGCTCGTGCGCGGCCGGCTGCTGAAGGACATCATCGCGGCCGGCCCGGTCACCGTGGCGGATGCCATGCGTTACACCGACGGCATCCTCGAAGCGCTGGAATACTCGCACCGCGCCGGCGTCGTGCACCGCGACATCAAGCCCGGCAACGTCATGGTCACCGGCCAGGGCCAGGTCAAGGTGATGGACTTCGGCATCGCGCGCGCCGTGTCCGACTCCTCCTCGACGGTCGCCGAGACCACGGCGATCATCGGCACCGCCGCCTACTTCTCGCCCGAGCAGGCCAAGGGCGAGCCCGTCGACGGCCGCGCCGACCTGTACTCCGCGGGCATCGTGCTGTACGAGCTGCTCACCGGCCGCCCGCCCTTCCGCGGCGACACCCCGGTGGCCGTCGCCTACCAGCACGTGAGCGAGACCCCCATCACCCCCTCCGACGTGGTCGACACCGTGCCCCGCACGCTCGACGCCGTCGTGCTGCGCGCCATCGCCAAGGACCCGTTCCAGCGGTACCAGACCGCCGCGGAGTTCCGTTCGGCGCTCGATGCCGCCGGCGACGGCCGCACGCCCAGCCGCCGCCAGGTGAAGACCCTCACCAGCGAGCTCTACGGGGCGAGCCCCCGTCAGGCGGCCGAGACCGCCCGGTCGCTGCGGCAGCTCAGCACCGACACGAC
Source organism: Microbacterium pollutisoli (assembly GCF_053586795.1). Lineage (NCBI taxonomy): Bacteria > Bacillati > Actinomycetota > Actinomycetes > Micrococcales > Microbacteriaceae > Microbacterium > Microbacterium pollutisoli. The sequence continues at coordinate 616,835 of NZ_JBNYWT010000002.1, read as the reverse complement.
GATGACCCGCACCCAGACGGGGCCGCCGGTCGCGTGGATCTGGACCGGCGTGGCCGTGCTCGCGGTACTGCTCATCTCGCTGCTGATCTGGGTGCTGACCATCCAGCCCGGGTCGCAGATCCCGGCCAACGCCCGCCTCGTGCCCGACGTCGTCGACATGTCGTGGGACCGGGCGAACGAGATCCTGCTCGAACAGGATCTGGAAGCCGAGCGGCTCGAGGAGAGCAGCGAGCACATCGCCGAGGGCAACGTCGTGCGCACCGACCCGACCACCGGCACCTCGGTCGAGCGCGGCCAGACCATCCGGGTCTACGTGTCGACCGGGCAGGAGATGGCCACCGTGCCGCAGCTGATCAACCTGTCGCGCACCGAGGCGGCGGCGGCGCTGTCCGACGCCGGGCTGACGCTGGGTGCGGTCACCAGCCGCAACGACCCCGATCTCGCCGAGGGCACCGTGATCTCGGCCGCCTACGACGAGGGCACCGAAGTCCCGCTGGGCACCGTGGTGAGCCTGGAGGTCGCCAGCGGCAAGGTCACGATCGACGACATGAGGACCTTCCCGCTTGAGGCCGTCGTCGCCGAGATCGAGGAGCTCGGCCTCACGGCGGAGGTCATCGAAGACCCCGGGTGCGCGGCGAATGCTGCCGGTTCCTATGTCGCCTCGCAGACGCCGGTGGGCGACGTGCCGATCCATTCGACCGTGCAGTTGACGGTCTGCACCGGCGAGTGACCGCGGCCCCACCCGGGCGTGGTCAGGCGATCTCGCGGTGCGGCGTGAGCCGCGCACCCCGCTCGGCGGCGCCTGACAGGCCCACGCTCTCGAGCCAGTTGCCCAGCAGCCGGTAACCGCCCTCGGTGAGCACGCTCTCGGGGTGGAACTGCACACCGAGGAGGGGCAGGCTCCGGTGGGCGATGCCCATGATCACGCCGGAGTCGGTACGCGCGGTCGCCGTCAGCTCGGCCGGCAGCGTCTCGGGCACGATCGCCAGTGAGTGGTAGCGCGTCGCGGTGAACGGGTCGGGCAGTCCCGCATACAGCACCGACCCGTCGTGGTGCACAGCCGACGTCATGCCGTGCATGAGTTCGGGCGCCTCGCCGACCGTGGCCCCGAACGCTTCGCCGATCGCCTGATGTCCGAGGCACACGCCCAGCAGCGGTGTGCCCGCCGCGGCACACTCCCGCACGAGCGCGATCGACGCGCCGGCGCGCGCCGGGGTTCCGGGTCCGGGAGAGATGACGATGCCCGCGTACCCGGCGCGGGCCGTGGGCGCCGCGTCGATGGCATCCGCTTCAACCACCTCGCACCCCGCACCGAGTTCGCGCAGGTACCCGACGAGGGTGTGCACGAAGCTGTCGTGGTTGTCGACGACGAGGACGGAGGTGGTCATCCGATCATCCGCCGAGCGTGGATTCGGTCGGCGTGATGAAGTGCGAGATCCACGGGAAGGCGTGGAAGAACAGGCCGTAGAGGATCGCGGCGGCCGCGACGAGGAGGATGAGCACGCGCACCCACGCCGGCCCGGGCAGGATCCGCCACAGTGCTGCGTACATCAGGCGGCCGCCTCTCCGGTCAGCGCCGCGGGCGGCCCGTCGGCGCGGGGGGTGAACTCGTCGAACAGCGCGTACGCGATGATGCGCTCGAGCATGTTGAGCTTGGGGGCGCAGCTGGTCAGGGTCAGGTATCGACCGTCCGCGGACAGGTCGGCGCGCTGCGGCACCGGCAGCAGCACCTCGACCTGCGAGGCCTGCACGTATTCGAGGGTGCGGAACCGGTACGTGTACCAGCCCTCCTTGGTCTCGACCACGATGGCATCGCCGACGACGAGCTTGTCGATCGGGTCGAACGGCTGACCCGAGGTCCAGCGGTGGGCGGCGTAGACGGTGTTGCCGACCTCACCGGGCATGGCGGTGTCGGGGTAGTGGCCGATGTGGCCCTGGTCGAGGATGTCGGGGCGTGTGACCCCCGCGGTGATGGTGAACTGCCAGTCCGCGCCGAACCGGGGGATCTTCATGACACCGAAGTCGGTGCCGTGGCCGGGCTGCTCGAGGACGGGGATCACCGGCTCGGCCGGTTCACCGGCATCCGTGGGCGTGGGGGCCGGCTCGTCCGGCGGGACACTCTCCCACTCCTGCGCCCACTGCTGCGACAGCGCCTGCGCCTCCGCCTGCTTCTGCGCGCCGATGATCATGTCGCCGATCCACATCTGCCACGCCACATACAGCAGGGCGACCACCCCGACGGTGATCAGCAGCTCGCCGATGACGCCCACGACCGACACGCGGCGGCGCGGGCGCGCCTGTGCGGCGCGCGCACGGCGGGTCAGGGGAGCGCTGGACGGTTCCACGTTTCGGATTCTCGCATAGCAAGCTGAATCAGAGCCGCCGGGTAGACTCGGACCATGGCACGTTCAGACAAGGGCGATGAACCTCTGACCCCGAACACCGACGGGGAGCCCGTCCCCAATCCGGTGTGGTTCAAGCCCATCATGCTGGGGCTGATGATTCTGGGGCTGGTCTGGGTTCTCGTGTTCTACCTCAGCGGCTCGGTGTACCCGATCCCAGGCATCGGCGCGTGGAACCTCGTGGTCGGTTTCGGCATCGCCTTCGTCGGCTTCCTGATGACCACCCGCTGGCGCTGACCGGCATCCGTCCACAATCCATTCACATGTGAATTACACCGGTGTGATTCATCCCCACCTGTGGATGAACCTGTGGATAACTCACACGTAGAGCACGGCGGGGATCGCCAGCAGCGCGAGCAGCCCGACCGCGGTGGCCACCAGCAGCCACACCTGCGTCTTCTGCTGCCGCACCGCGCGCGTGCGCGCGAAGATGAAGCCGACCAGCAGGCCGACCAGGCCGCCGCCGATGTGCGCCTGCCACGAGATGTTCGATCCGGGCAGGAACGTGATGACCAGGTTCAGGCCCAGCAGCACCGCGATCGCGGTCACGTTCGCGCCGATGTGCCGGCCGATGATGAACATCGCGCCCAGCAGACCCCACACCGCGCCGCTCGCCCCGACCACCCAGGTGCCCGGTGCCAGCAGCGCCACCAGCACGGAACCGCCGAGCGCGCTGAGCAGGTAGAGCGCCAGGAACCGCCACCGCCCCAGCAGTGGTTCGAGGCTGCGGCCCAGCGCCCACAGCGCGAGCATGTTCAGCGCCACGTGCCAGATGCTCGCGTGCACGAGGGTCACCGTGAGCAGCCGCCACGGCTGGAACGCGGGACTGGGCAGGACGAATGCGCTGTTGAAGGCGAGCAGCCATTCCACCTGGGCGCCGATCTGCGGGATCATCCCGACCAGGTACAGCGCGCTGGTGAGGATCACCAGCGCGTAGGTGAGCATCGGCCGTGAGTCGCTGCGGCGGACCGGTCGCAGGTGCCGCGGCATCCGCTTCACCGTGGCGGCGTGCGCCTTCTGCTGCTTGCGCTGGTCCTCCTGCTGCGCGGCCAGGCACTCCGGGCAGATCACGCCCACCGGCAGCGGGGTCTGGCACTCGACACAGATCGTGCGCAGGCAGCGCTGGCAGAGCACGAAGCTCTGCCGGTCAGGATGCCGGTAACAGAAGTTCTCGGGATTGCTGCCGAAGGCGGTGCTCACGGGTAAGCGGGCTCAGACCGTGGCGATGTCGATGGACGAGAGAACGACGTCGTCGACCGGACGGTCACCGGGGCCGGTGGGCACCGCGCTGATGGCGTCGACGACCGCGCGCGAGGCGTCGTCGGCGACCTCGCCGAAGATCGTGTGCTTGCCGTTGAGCCACGGCGTCGGGTCGGTCGTGATGAAGAACTGCGAGCCGTTGGTGCCCTCGGGCTGACCGGTGATGGCGTTGCGACGCAGACCCGCGTTGGCCATGGCCAGCAGGTAGGGCTTGGCGAAGGTGAGCTCGGGGTGGATCTCGTCGTTGAACGTGTAGCCCGGGCCCCCCACGCCCTGGCCGAGCGGGTCGCCGCCCTGGATCATGAACCCGGGGATGATGCGGTGGAAGATCACGTCGGAGTACAGCGGGCCCTCGCCGGGCTTGCCGGTGGCCGGGTCGGTCCACGCCCCGGTGCCGTCGGCCAGTCCGACGAAGTTCTGCACCGTGCGGGGTGCGTGGTCGCCGAAGAGGTTGACGACGATGTCGCCGTGGTTGGTGTGCAGAGTCGCGACAGCGGTGTGGAACGTCATACCCACCATTCTCACATTTGCAAGCCCCTGTTGCGGCCGGTGTCGTCTGGCAAGATGGGGGAAAACGTCCCAGATCTAGGGAGGGCCCCGTGAGCCTCAGCCGCAAGCGCAAGAAGGAGCTCCGTAAGCTCCAGGAGCAGGCCAACAACCTGTGGGAGGACCAGCAGGTGCTGCTGACCCAGGCGGGCCAGATGGCCCGGGAGGCCGGACGCCAGCTCGGCAACTACAACCGCGAGCACATCCAGCCGGTCGTCCAGCAGAAGTACGAGCGCTACGCGGCGCCCTATGTCGACCAGGGCCTGAAGACCTCGCAGAAGCTCTACAACGAGAAGCTCGTCCCCGCCGCCGGAGCGGTCATCGGGTCGGCGCTGTCGGTGTGGGATGCCGCGAGCGAGAAGCGCGAGCGTCTGGCCGCCGGCCGGGGATTCGGCGAGCTCGACCTGGCCGCCCTGCAGAAGAACGCGGCCAAGCGCGCCAAGAAGGCGTCGAAGGACCTGCGGGTCAACGTCGCGGCGCCCGCGCAGAAGAAGAAGGGCATGGGCGCCGGTGGCGTCATCGCCCTGATCCTCGGTGCCGCCGCGGCGATCGGTGTGCTCTACGCCGCCTGGCAGACGCTGCGCGCCGACGACGAACTGTGGGTGGCCGACGACCCCCTGCGTGCGCCCGACGCCTGACGTGACCGAAGGTCTCGACCGAGTCCGCGACGCCGCCGCGCGTCGCGGACTCGTCATCGATGTGCGGGAACGGCCGGATGCCCGCAGCCTCCCCGAGGCCGCGGCGCTTCTGGGGATCGAGCCGGCCGACATCGTGAAGACGCTCGTGGTCAAGCGCTCGGACGACACCTATCTGTTCGCGCTGATCCCGGGTGACCGCGCGATCTCCTGGCCGAAGCTGCGCGCGGTGGTGGGCGTGAACAAGCTGCGCCTGCCCGAGCCCGAGCTGGCCCTGGCGGCCACCGGGTTCGAACGCGGGACGATCGTGCCGGTGGGCAGCACCACCGAGTGGCCCGTGTACGCGGACGCGTCCATCGTCGGGCGGCGCATCGCCCTGGGCGCGGGGGCACGCGGGTACAGCATGTTCGTCGACGCCGACGCCCTCATCGCCGCCTATACGGCCACGGTCGCCGACATCTCGCAGCCGGTCGAGGGCTGATCAGCCGACATCCGCCATCTTGATGGCCACGTCGACGAGTTTGACGTGGGGGATGCGACGGACCTCCGACAGCGGGAACCACTGCGCACGGTCGGTCGATCCGCCCACCTCGTTGCGCAGCCGGCCGCCCGTGATGTGGGCGCGGTAGATGATGCGCAGGGCGTGGAGCGGCTCCATGCTCCCGGCGGTCAGGCGCCGGGCGGCGGGGATGACGCGCGAGTGGATGCCGAGCAGCCCGTCGAGACTGACGCGGAAGCCGGTCTCCTCGCGCACTTCGCGCCGGGCCGCGGCCTCGGGGTGCTCGCCGTCCTCGATGCCGCCGCCGGGAAGGGTCCAGGCACCGCGACGACCTTCGTGCCAGTGCGCGAGCAGGATGTTGCGCGTCTCGTCGATGATGACGGCGTAGGCGGCCACCCGCAGATCCATGCGCTCACCCTAGCGAGTGGGCACGCTGGCGGGCACGCTACCCGCGGGAGCGCCCACCGAACCCGGCGGCCAGCAGCGGCAGAGCGGACACTCCCATCAGGATGCCGCCCAGCACCGGCACCGCCGGCAGGGTGAGCGCGCCGCCGACGAGCAGCCCGGCGAACAGCACGGCCGCGATGCCGCGCCGCACGAGGACCTCGATGTGATCGAGACGGTTCTCGACCCGCGAGGTGTCCACGCGGACGGTGCCACGGTCGAAACCGTCGAGCAGATGGTCGATCCGGTGCGGCAGGCGCCAGAGGATGCCGGCGTTGCGCGCCGTCTGGGCGGCGAGATCCTGCACGAGCCCGCCGCCTTCGGTGCGCAGCAGCCGCGTCGCGTACGGTTCGACCGGCGTCCAGATGTTGAAGACGGGGTCCAGGCTCGAGCACATGCCGGACGTCAGGGACACCGCCCGGAACAGCAGCAGCAACTTCTCCGGCAGCTGCACCGGCAGCGCGCGCACGGTGTCGCCGAACTCGGCAGCGAACTCGGCGAACTCGCGCGGGTCGACCTCGCGCAACTCGGCGAACCCCATCCCGCCGAACCGGGCGAAGAGGGTGGCCAGTGCGCGTTCGAGCTCGACGGTGTCGCCCCCCGGCAGCAGGACGCCGATCTGCTGCGCAGCGCGGACGAGACCGGCGCTGTCGCGCCCGGCGACAGCGACCAGCAGCGTGCGCAAGCCGTCCCGGATCGACGAGGGGACCTCTCCCATCATCCCGAAGTCGACGAAGGTGATGCGGAAGCCGGTATCGGTCGCCTTGTCGGGGGCGACGAACATGTTGCCCGGATGCGGGTCGGCGTGGAAGAACCCGTGGGTGAACACCTGGTCGAGCATGATCTCCGCGAACACCATCGCCACCTGCGCGGGGTCGATGCCGGCCGCACGGAGGGCGACGGTGTCGCCGATCTTCACGGCGGTGACGTCCGAGAGGGTCAGTACGCGCCGGGTGGTCCGTTCCCATGCGACGACCGGGGCTCCCACGCGCGGGTCGCCCGCGAACATGTCGGCGAACCGCTCTGCATTTCCGGCCTCATGCAGGTAGTCGATCTCTTCGCCGGAGGTCCGGGCGAACTCCTCCACGAGCGCGGGAGCGTCGACCCGGCGGGCGACGAAACGGATGCGGCTCAGCCACGCGGCGATGCGCCGCAGGGCGGCGAGGTCCACGCTCACCACTTCGTCGATGCCAGGGCGCTGCACCTTGACGATGACGTCGGCGAATCCCACATCCGCCTCACCTTCAGCGGTCAGGCGTGCGCGGTGCGCCTGTCCGAGTGAGGCGGCGGCCACCGGTGCGGGGTCGAACCACGCGTACGCGCGTTCCAGCGGCATCCCGAGCTCGCCCTCGGCGACCGGACGGATCTCGGCGAACGGCACCGGGGGCACTTCGTCCTGCAGTCCGGCCAGCTCGTCGGTCACCTCCGGCGGCAGCACGTCAAGGCGGGAGGAGAGGAACTGGCCGACCTTGATCATGAGCCCGCCGAGGGCGACCGCCAGCACGTGGAACCGCTGCGCGGCCTCGCGCATCCGTGCGGCGCGGGTGCGCACGGCGATGCGGCCGAACCCGATGCGGGGCAGCACGAGCTCGAACCACCATGTCTGCAGCAGGAGCCGGGCGGCGAACCCGAGGATGCGTCGGTATCGTGCGCGGTGCGCGCCGCGGTGCATGCGCGCTCCGTTCAGTCGGCGGCGAGGATGGCGTACAGCTTACGGCGTGCGTCGTCGAGGATGCCGACCGCCTGCTCGACCTGTTCGGGCGTTCCGGTGCGGCCGACCTGTGCGGCGGCGGCCGCCAGCTCCATGCCGGCCTTCGGCAGTGCGGCCAGGTGCGCACCCGGACGGGACGAGGAGGTCTCCCACGGCGCCTGCTTGTCGGCGTCCGCGGCGGCGGCTCTTCCGGCATCCGTCAGCGAGTACGTCTTGCGCCCGTTCTGCTCCTCGGCCTCGATGAGGCCTTCGTCGGCAAGCAGCTGCAGAGTCGGGTACACCGAACCGGCGCTCGGCTTCCACGTGCCGCCGCTGCGGTCGGAGATCTCCTGGATGATCTGGTAGCCGTGCATGGGCTGCTCGGCCAGCAGCGCGAAAACCGCGGCCCGCACGTCGCCACGCTGCATGCGCGGAGGGCTCGGGATGCGCTGTTCGAAGGCGGTGCGCAGCTGGGACAGGGCGTCCCAGATCGCGGCTCCCGGGCCGGCGTCGGCACCGCTGCCGAAGCCCGAGGAGCTGTTGCCGAACATGCCGGAGGGGAACTGACCGTTCATGATGTGACCTCCCGATCGATATCGAACGATACTCGACGATATATCGTTCAGACCTGGAACGGAACGAGGGTGTAGGACTTTTGCGTCACCCGAGCCGGCCGCGGCGTGCGCGGGCGCCGAAGGCGTCGAGTGCCTGCAGGATGTCGGGTGCCGCCCAGATGCGGTTACGGCGACCGGAGGAGACCTTGACCAGCACCCCGGCATCGACGAGACGGTCGATGGCGTTCTGTGCGGCGACGTCGCTCACTCTGGCAGCCTCGGCGATGGTCTTCGCGGTCACGACCGGCTGTCGCAGCAGGTGCTCCTTGACGCGGTGCACCGACGAGTCGCTCCGAGCGGTCACCAGCTCATCCCACCGCGACGCCACGGTCTGGATGTCGTCGACCAGGGCGCGGCTGTTGTGCACGGCGCTGAACGAGGCGTTCACGACGGTCTCGAGGATGGGCCGGAGGTCGCCTTCGCGGTAGGCCGACAGTGCGGCGAAGTAGCCATCGAGGTCGGCGAGCAGTCCCGCGGAGACGGGGACGGTGACGTTGCGGGTGAGTCCGCCGTGGCGGAGCATCCCCTGCAGCAGTGCGCGGCCCGTTCTGCCGTTGCCGTCGGGGAACGGATGGATCGTCTCGAACTGCGCATGCGCGACCGCTGCCTGGATGAGTACGGGGATGTCGGTGCGCTGTGTGAAGACGATCAGGTCGCCCATCAGTTCAGGCACGCGCTCGTGGTGCGGTGGGACGAAGGTCGCCGCGTGGGGAGAGATCGCTCCGCCCCCGATCCACACCTGCTGGTCACGCCAGCGGCCGACGAACTGCGGAGCGCTCTCACGCAGGAGGGCGTCGTGCATGGCGAGGATCGACTCCTCCTCAATCCGGTCCGCCAGCGCCAGCGCGGCGTGCACGGCGCGGACGTTCGCGACGACGAGGTTCGCGTTGCCTGAACTGGACGCCCCGATCTCGGCGAGGGCGACCTGCTTCGCGCTCGAGGTGAGGTTCTCCACCTCCGAGCTGGATGCCGATTCGGTGCGGAGGAGGATCGACGCAAATGGCGCGGCGATGAAACCGGCCTCCGCGTCGAAGCGGGCCAGCTCCGCGCTCGCGTCGTCGGCGGCCGCGGTCAGTTCACTGTCGAGGGCGACCGTCAGCTCGGCGATGTGCGGCGGCACCGCCGCAGAGTAGGGGCCGCGGGCCTGTAGCAGCACGCGCCGCGAGGCGACCTCATCGCCAGAGCGCTGCCAGGGCCGCTCTTCATGACCGACGGCCGGCCACGAAGACGAATCACCCGTTTCCGCTGTCATGCGACCACGATACCTAAGGATGCGTGATTATAGTTCGGTATGGGTGCAGTGTGGCAGCGGGGCGACGCGTTCATCAACGAGAAAACCCCGGAATCACGGGGATCCGGGGTTCTGACTGACTGTGGAGCCTAGGAGATTCGAACTCCTGACATCCTGCTTGCAAAGCAGGCGCTCTACCAACTGAGCTAAGGCCCCGAACGGGTCTTTCTGTGGGGCTACCAGGACTTGAACCTGGGACCTCTTCATTATCAGTGAAGCGCTCTAACCGCCTGAGCTATAGCCCCGAATGGAGATCGACGTCGTGCGTCGTCAACCTCCAAGACTTTACCTGATTCGGGGGCGATCCCGAAATCAGGTCAGTTGGACGTGAAGCCGACCAGCAGCCCGCCGGTCACCTTGACCATGAGGTTGTAGATGCCGGCGACCACGGCGCCGAGCACCGTCACCACGATGAGGTTCAGGATCGACACGATCGCCGCGAACGCCATCACCTGCGGCAGGTTCAGGAACGACTGGATCCGGAAGCTGCCGTCGGTGAAGGCGACGAAGATCTCATCGAGCTGCGCGATGATGTTCGTCGACTGCAGCACCATGAACACCAGGAAGATCGACACGATCGTGACGATCGCCAGGGCCACCGCCGCCAGGAACGACAGCTTCACGGCCGACCAGAAGTCCACGTACACCAGGCGCAGGCGCACCTGCTTGGCGCTGGTCTTGCTCGACGACTTCTTGGCGAGCTTGTCGGCTACGGTGCTCATGCGTCAGGTCAACTCTCTTCGGATGCCACCGGCTCGGTGTCGTCGGCGGTGGGGGTCTCGTCTTCGGATGCCGCCACTTCGGTCACGGCGCTCTCGCCGTTGCGGGCGATGGCGAGGATGCGATCGTCTTCATCCGGACGTGCGAACACGACTCCCATGGTGTCGCGACCCTTGGCGGGCACCTCGGCCACGGCAGAGCGTACCACCTTGCCGCTGGCAAGAACCACCAAGACCTCGTCGTCCTCGGAGACGATCAGACCCCCGGCCAGCTCGCCTCGATCGTCGTTGAGTTTGGCGACCTTGATGCCCAGACCGCCGCGGCCCTGGACCCGGTACTGGCCGACCTCGGTGCGCTTGGCGTAGCCGCCCTGGGTGACCACGAACACGTACCCGTCCTCGGTGACCACCGACGCCGACAGCAGGCTGTCGCCCTCGCGGAACGACATGCCCTTGACGCCCTCGGTAGACCGCCCCATCGGGCGCAGCGACTCGTCGTTGGCGGTGAAGCGCAGCGACATGCCCTGACGGGAGATCAGCAGCAGGTCGTCGGTCTCGTCGACGAGCATGGCGCTGACCAGTTCGTCGCCGCCGGTCTCCTCCTCCTGCCCGCGCAGGCGGATCGCGATGATACCGCCCTGACGGTTGGTGTCGTAATCGGTCAGCGCGGTCTTCTTGATCTTGCCGTCGCGGGTGGCCAGCACCAGATACTGCGCCGCCGCGTAGTCGCGGAGCGCGAGGATCTGGGCGATCTCCTCGCCCGGCTGCAGCGCGAGCAGGTTCGCGACGTGCTGACCCTTCGCGTCGCGGCCAGCCTCGGGCACCTCATACGCCTTCGACCGGTACACGCGGCCCTTCGTCGTGAAGAAGAGCAGCCAGTGGTGGGTCGTGGTGACGAAGAAGTGCTCGACCACGTCGTCGGCGCGCAGCTGCGCACCCTTGACGCCCTTGCCGCCGCGGTGCTGCGACCGGTAGTTGTCGCTACGGGTGCGCTTGATGTAGCCGTCGCGGGTGACGGTGACCACCATCTCCTCTTCGGGGATGAGGTCCTCCATCGACATGTCGCCGTCGAAGCCGTGCAGGATGTGGGTGCGACGCTCGTCGCCGAACTTGTCGACGATCTCGGTGAGCTCCGCGCTGATGATCGTGCGCTGACGCGCCGGCGAGCCGAGGATGTCGTTGAGGTCGGCGATCTTCAGCTCGAGCTCGGTGGCCTCGTCGATGATCTTCTGCCGTTCGAGAGCCGCGAGGCGACGCAGCTGCATCGACAGGATGGCGTCGGCCTGCTCGTCGTCGATCTCGAGCAGAGCCTTCAGGCCCTCGCGCGCCTCGTCGACGGTGGGCGAGCGGCGGATCAGCGCGATGACCTCGTCGAGCGCGTCGAGCGCCTTGAGGTAGCCGCGCAGGATGTGCATGCGCTTCTCGGCCTCGGCCAGGCGGTACCGCGTGCGCCGCACGATGACCTCGACCTGGTGGTCGATCCACAGCGTCACGAACGCGTCGAGCGGCAGGGTGCGTGGCACCCCGTCGACGATCGCGAGCATGTTCGCGCCGAAGTTCTCCTGCAGCTGGGTGTGCTTGTAGAGGTTGTTCAGCACGACCTTGGCCACCGCGTCGCGCTTGAGCACGATCACCAGGCGCTGGCCGGTGCGGTCGCTGGTCTCGTCGCGGATGTCGGCGATGCCGTGCAGCTTGCCGTCGCGGGCGAGGTCGCGGATCTTCGCGGCGACGTTGTCGGGGTTGACCTGGTAGGGCAGTTCGGTCACCACGAGGCACGTCCGCCCCTGGATCTCCTCGACCTCGACGACCGCGCGCATCGTGATCGAGCCGCGGCCGGTGCGCTGCGCCTCGCGCACGCCCTTCGTGCCGAGGATCTGCGCGCCGGTGGGGAAGTCGGGTCCGGGAATGCGGGCCATGAGCGCGTCGAGCAGCTCTTCACGCGTGGCATCCGGGTTCTCCAGGGCCCACAGCGCACCGTCGGCGACCTCGCGCAGGTTGTGCGGCGGGATGTTGGTGGCCATGCCCACCGCGATGCCGACCGAGCCGTTGACCAGCAGGTTCGGGAAGCGGGCCGGCAGGACCGTGGGCTCCTGGGTGCGCCCGTCGTAGTTCTCCTCGAAGTCGACGGTGTCCTCGCCGATGTCCCGGACCATCTCCATGGCCAGCGGGGCCATCTTGGTCTCGGTGTATCGGGGGGCGGCGGCGCCCATGTTGCCCGGCGAGCCGAAATTGCCCTGGCCGTCGGCGAGCGGATACCGCAGTGACCACGGCTGGACCAGGCGCACGAGCGCGTCGTAGATGGCCGAGTCACCGTGCGGGTGGAACTGGCCCATGACGTCGCCGACGATGCGCGCGCACTTGGAGTACGACTTGTCGGGACGGTAGCCGCCGTCGTACATGCCGTAGATGACGCGGCGGTGCACCGGCTTGAGGCCGTCGCGCACGTCGGGCAGCGCGCGCCCGACGATGACGCTCATCGCGTAGTCGAGGTAGCTGCGCTGCATCTCGACCTGGAGGTCGACCTGGTCGATGTTGCCGTGCTCGTACCCGGGAGTCGGGCCGGGGCGTTCTGCGTCAGTCATTCACATACCTATCGGGATCGAGTGCCGGAGCCGGAGGCGGCGGCGATCAGATGTCGAGGAAGCGCACGTCTTTGGCGTTGCGCTGGATGAACCCGCGGCGGGCCTCGACGTCCTCGCCCATCAGCACGGTGAAGATCTCATCGGCCGCGGCGGCGTCGTCGATGGTGACCTGGCGCAGCGTGCGGGTCGCCGGATCCATCGTGGTCTCCCACAGCTCCTTCGCGTTCATCTCGCCCAGACCCTTGTAGCGCTGCACGCCGTTGTCCTTCGGGATGCGCTTGCCGGCGGCGATGCCGTCGGCCAGCAGGGCGTCGCGCTCGCGGTCGCTGTAGACGTACTCGTGCGCGGCGTTGCTCCACTTGAGGCGGTACAGCGGCGGCTGCGCCAGGTACACGTAGCCGGCTTCGATGAGCCCGCGCATGTAGCGGAACAGCAGCGTGAGCAGCAGCGTCGTGATGTGCTGACCGTCGACGTCGGCATCGGCCATGAGCACGATCTTGTGGTACCGGGCCTTCTCGACGTCGAAGTCTTCTCCGATGCCGGTGCCGAAGGCCTGGATCATCGCCTGGATCTCGGCGTTGCCCAGCGCCCGGTCCAGGCGCGCCTTCTCGACGTTGAGGATCTTGCCGCGCAGCGACAGGATCGCCTGGCGCTCGGGGTCGCGGCCGGACACGGCCGAACCGCCGGCCGAGTCACCCTCGACGAGGAAGATCTCGCTGATCGAGGGATCCTTGCTCGTGCAGTCCTTCAGCTTCTCGGGCATGGATGCCGATTCGAAGACGCTCTTGCGCCGCGCGGTCTCGCGGGCCTTCCGCGCCGCCATCCGCGCCGTGGCCGCATCGATCGCCTTGGTGATGACGCGCTTGGCCTGGCCCGGGTTGCGGTCGAGCCAGTCGGTGAGCTGATCGCCGACGATCTTCTGCACGAACGCCTTGGCCTCGGTGTTGCCGAGCTTGGTCTTGGTCTGACCCTCGAACTGCGGCTCGGACAGCTTCACCGAGATGACCGCGGTGAGCCCTTCGCGGATGTCGTCGCCGGTGAGGTTGTCGTCCTTCTCCTTGAGCAGGCCCTTGTCACGCGCATAGCTGTTCACGCGCGTGGTCAGCGCCGCGCGGAAGCCCTCTTCGTGGGTGCCGCCCTCGTGCGTGTTGATCGTGTTCGCGAACGTGAACACGTTCTCGGTGTAGCTGGTGGTCCACTGCATCGCCAGCTCGAGCGAGATGTGCCGCACAGTGTCTTCGGATTCGATCTCGATGATCTCTTCGTTGACGACCTCGGCCTTGCGCACCTTGTTCAGGTATTCGACGTAGTCGACCAGTCCGCGCTCGTACAGGAAGTCGTCGTACGGCTGCTTCGTCTCACTGGTGCCGTCGGGGTTGTCGACGACGTACGCGGAGTCGGGGCGCTCGTCGGCCAGCGTGATGCGCAGCCCCTTGTTGAGGAACGCCGTCTGCTGGAAGCGGGTGCGCAGCGTGTCGTAGTCGAACTGCACCGTCTCGAAGATGTCGGGATCGGGCCAGAACGTCACGACCGTGCCGGTCTCGTCGCTGGCCTCGCCCTTCTGGAGAGAAGCCTCCGGCTTGCCGCCGTTCGAGAAGATCTGCCGCCACACGTGGCCCTGGCGGCGGATCTCCACCTCGAACCGCGTCGACAGGGCGTTGACGACCGAGGAGCCGACACCGTGCAGACCGCCCGACACGGCGTAACCGCCGCCGCCGAACTTGCCGCCGGCGTGCAGGACGGTGAGCACGACCTCCACGGTCGACTTGGTCGGATCGGAGGCGTGCGGGTCGACGGGGATGCCGCGGCCGTTGTCGATGACACGCAGTCCGCCGTCTTCGAGGATCGTCACGGAGATCGTGTCGCAGTATCCGGCGAGGGCCTCGTCCACCGCGTTGTCGACGATCTCGTAGACGAGGTGGTGCAGACCGCGCTCGCCCGTCGATCCGATGTACATGCCGGGGCGCTTGCGGACGGCTTCGAGGCCTTCGAGCACCTGGATGGCGTCGGCCCCGTACTCGGTGGGAACCTTCGCGGAGGTGTGCGGCTCGAGTTCCTCAGGAACGCTGTCGGGGGTTTCAGACGTCATAGGTTTCGAGCGCTCCACATCGGTGTTCTGGAATCACTCCATTCTATCGTGATTGCGACAGGTTTCGCGCGCTGAACGGCCCTGTGGCGCACGAAAACCGATCCGGATGCCGTGGGACGTGGCTCAACCGTAGGTATCGCGAGGACCGCGCCCTGGAACGGCTCTGGGGCCCCATTTCCACGAGGGGACGTCCGGCCCTACGAAACGGATGCTGTGCACGCCGGCCTCGGGGAAGCGGCGGATGATCTCGGTGACGATGGCGCCCCGCATCAGGTGGAGGTTCTTCGCCCACGCCGTCGAATCGCACTGCACGGTGAGCACGCCGTCGCCCAGCGCGACCGGATGGGCGTGCCGCGCGGTCTCGTCGCCGGCCACATCGCGCCACTGCAGCACGAGGTCTTCACGCGCCAATTGCGAATCCCACCCCGACTGACGGGTCAGCTGTGCCAGGACATCACCCACACCCTGCGGATCGCGCCCCTTGGTAAACGGCTGGTTCTCATCGTCGTCCGTGCGGCGCCGGCGCCGCCGCCGGGTGGCCGCCGAGGGTTCCAGCCCGCGCAGCCGCAGGTAGGTCGCGATGGTCTCGGGCACGTCGTCGTGTGCGGCCGGGTCAGTCATCCCCGTCCTCCTCCTCGACCTGGATCGTGCCGGCGTGCACCCGGACGGTGCGCGCCCGCAGGCCGTCGGGCACATCGGCATCCACCGCCGCGGTCACGATGACCTGCTCGAAGTCGGCGACGAGGCCGCCCAGCCGACGTCGGCGATCGGCGTCGAGTTCGGCGAAGACGTCGTCGAGGATCAGCACCGGGTCACCGAGCTGGGACTGTTCGCGCAGCAGGCGCGCGGATGCCAGGCGGAGCGCGAGCGCGACCGACCACGATTCGCCGTGCGAGGCGTATCCCTTGACCGGCAGCCCGCGCACCCGCAGCACCAGGTCGTCCCGGTGGGGTCCGACCAGCGTGACACCGCGCTCCAGTTCGGCGGTGCGCTTGGTCGCCAGCGCCTGACGGAACCGCTCGGCCACCTCGTCGGCACCCGGGACCGGACCGTGCTCGACGACGGTCGGGGTGGCGTCTCCGGCATCCTCGTCGTCTTCGGGGTCGGCGCCGCCCACGGTCAGCGACCACTCCAGCTCGGGGCGGTGGTCGGCACCGGCGATCGCGGTGTAGGCCTCGGCGACCGGGACCGCGAGGTCGGCGGCCAGTGCCAGGCGTGCGCGGATGATGTCGGTGCCGAACTGGACGAGCTTGTCGTCCCACACGTCGAGCGTGGACAGGCCCTCACCGCGGATGCCGCGGGCGCGCGCGGATTTGAGCAGTGCCGTGCGCTGCTTGAGGACGCGGTCGTAGTCGCCGAGCACGCCCGCCATGCGCGGCGCGCGCTGGATCAGGAGCTGATCGGCGAAACGGCGCCGCGAGGTCGGATCGCCGCGCACGATCTGGAGGTCTTCGGGGGCGAACAGCACGACCTGCGCGTACCGGGGGAGCTCGGCGGTGCGCACGGGCGACCCGTTGACGCGCGCCTTGTTCGAGCCGGTGCGGTTCAGCTGCGCCTCGAGCTGCACCCGCCGGTCGCCGTGCGCGAGGCGTGCGCGGACGAATGCGGCATCCGCACCGTGCCGCACCATGGGGGCGTCCTGCGACACCCGGTGGGAGCCGAGCGTGGCGAAATAGGCGATGGCTTCGGCGAGGTTCGTCTTGCCCTGACCGTTGCGGCCGACGAAGACGTTCGCGCCGGGGTGGAGCGTCAGGTCGACGGCCGCATAATTGCGGAAGTCCACCAGGTTCAGCTGCTCCACGATCACCAGATCACCCTAATCCGCCCCGGCGACCCGGCCCCGCCCGGTGCCATCCCACGCCCGGGCGCCGGAGCGCCGGTCAGCGCAGCAGCAGGTTGGGCTGAAGCAGGTACTTGAAGCTCTCCGGGGTGCCCGAGGTCTGCGCCGTGATGAGCACGGGACTCAGCTTGTTCGCGTTCTCACTCGAGGTGAACGTGACGCGGGCGAACTCGCTGCGCACCGCGCCGAGCGCCTCGAGCAGGTACTGGGGGTTGAGACCCAGCGTGACCTCCTCGCCGGTGAGCGTCGCATCGACGGACTCCGTCGCGCGTGCCTGCTCGGTGCCGGAGGCGTCCATCGACACGCCATCGGCCGTGAACGTGAAGCGCAGCGGCGCCGAGCGGTCGAGCACGAGCGAGACACGGCGCACGGCTTCGGCCAGCTCGTTGGTGTTGACGACGGCGTAGTGGTCGGTCTGCTCGGGGAACAGCCGGCGCACCGGCGGGAAGTTGCCCTTGATCAGCAGCGAGGTCACGGTCTTGTTGCCGGCGGTGAACGCGATGATCTCGCGGTCGCCCGACCCCGAGAAGGTCACCTGGATGTCGCCGGAGTGCGCGAAGGTCTTGCCGACCTCGGTGAGCGTGCGGGCGGGCACCAGCGCGGTGGTCGCCTCGTCATCGCCGGCCACCCCGCCGCCGTCGAACGGGATGTCGCGCAGCGCGACGCGGTAGCGGTCGGTCGCGACCAGGCTCAGCTGCGTGCCGGCGACCTCGAGCTGCACACCGGTGAGCACCGGGGTGACGTCGTCACGCGAGGCGGCGAAGGCGACCTGCGCGATCGCGGTGGCGAAGTCCTCGGCGGGAACGAGCCCGGCCTCGCCCGACACCTCGGGGATCGCCGGGTACTCCTGCACCGGCATGGATGCCAGGGTGAACCGCGCCGATCCGCACGTGAGGAGGATGCCGCCCTCGTCGCCGAGCTCGACCTGGATGGGAGCGTTGGGCAGGCGGCTGGCGATCTCGGAGAGCAGTCGGCCGTGCACGAGGATCGTGCCGGGCTCGTCGACGGTCGCCTCGATGATCGTCCGGGCGGACGCCTCGTAGTCGAACGCCGAGAGCGACAGGCCGTCTTCGGATGCTTCGATGAGCACACCGGCCAGGATCGGCTGGGGGTTGCGCTGCGGAAGAAGCTTCACGACGAACGACACGGCCTCGCTGAACACGTCGCGATTCACGTGGAACTTCACTGGTGCTCCCTTGTCGGTGTGGCGGGCCTTCCCATGCTAGTGCCCGAACCCGTCGTGTTCGGAAGTCTTCGCCGCCCGGGCCCGGCCGTCCACAGGGTGATCGAATCGACTTTTCATGATGGAAATATCTGTCATGGTGTTAACCCCTGTGGAAAGTGTGGATAACTCCGCCGATGCCGCTCGGCGAGCGGAAACCACATGCGTGTAAGTTGTGGGCGGGCTGCGGATGGCTGTTCTTCCGCGTCGTCATGCGGATCGTGGTACACGTCCGGTCATCCACAGGACTCCGGCATCCACTCACAGGAATCCGCATCCGACGAAAAGTTATCCACAGGCTGTCCACACTGTGCAGAACGGAATGATGCGGATCCGCGCGACGTGTGTCAAGCGCGGATCGAGGAATATATGGGCGCCGATCGGGCGTCCCACGGACGTCAGCGGCCGACGCGGCCGAGCTGCGTGGTGATCTCGGAGACCTGGTTGTAGATCGAGCGGCGCTCCTTCATGAGCTCGCTGATCTTCTTGTACGCGTACATGACCGTGGTGTGATCACGGTTGCCGAACAGCTGCCCGATCTTCGGCAGCGACAGGTTCGTGCGCTCGCGGCACAGGTACATCGCGATCTGTCGCGCAGTGGCCACCGCCTGCGACCGGCTCGAACCGTACAGATCGTCGACCGAGAGCCGGAAGTACTGTGCCGTGGCGGTGATGATGTCGGTGGGCGAGATGATGTTCGCGTCGTCGGTGTCGACGATGTCGCGCAGCACGGTCTGGGCCAGGGAGATGTCGAGCGTCGAGCGGTTGAGGCTCGCGAAGGCGGAGACGCGGATGAGGGCGCCCTCGAGCTCGCGGATGTTGGACGAGACCTTCGTGGCGATGTACTCGAGCACGTCGTCGGGCACAAGCAGCCGCTCGGACTGCGCCTTCTTGCGCAGGATCGCGATGCGCGTCTCGAGGTCGGGCGCCTGCACGTCGGTGATGAGGCCCCACTCGAAGCGGCTGCGCATGCGGTCTTCGAAGCCGGTGAGGTGGCGGGGCGGCACGTCGCTGGTGATCACGACCTGCTTGTCGTGATCGTGCAGCGTGTTGAAGGTGTGGAAGAACGCCTCCTGCGTCTCGGCGCGACCCTGCAGGAACTGGATGTCGTCGATGAGCAGGATGTCGACGTCGCGATAACGCGCCTGGAAGGCGGCGCCGCGGTTGTTGGCGATCGAGTTGATGAAGTCGTTGGTGAACTCTTCGCTGGAGACGTACCGCACCCGGATGCCGGCGTACAGACTCAGCGCGTAGTCGCCGATGGCGTGCAGCAGGTGGGTCTTGCCCAGACCCGAGTCGCCGTAGATGAACAGCGGGTTGTACGCCTTGGCCGGCGCTTCGGCCACTGCCACCGCGGCCGCGTGCGCGAACCGGTTCGACTGGCCGATGACGAAGTTGTCGAAGGTGTACTTCGGGTTCAGCCGGGTGTCGCTGCGCGAAGCCATCGGCGTCGGCTCGACGTACTCCTCCGTGGGACGGGGGGTGGATGCCGGAACGGCGACCGACTGGATCGGTACCGGAGCGGTCAGGTGCGCATCCGCCAGTTCGGGGTTGACGACGACCCGGAAACTGGATGCCGCCGGCTCGGCGTCGACGTGGGCGAGCGCCTCCATGATGGGCGTGCGCAGCCGCTTGTTCATCTGCGCGGCCGTCAGCTCGTTCGGGACGTCGAGATATAGCGTCCCGCTCATGACGCCCTGGGCCACCGCGAGATTGAGGAAGCCCTGCAGCTGCGGCGTGACGCGGTCGTCGTCGGCGAGGACATCCAGCACGGCGGTCCAGACAGGGACGTCCGGAATCTCGTGCTGTGACATGGCCCCCCCGGCTCGGTTCGCGGTGTGCGGATGAACCTCGATACTAATTCACACCTGTGGATAACTCGTCCGCACCACTGTAGGCCGCCGCCGCGTGTCGAGACCAGGCGATCACGGGATCGGTGGATAATGGCATGTTTGTGGGACCGCGGTTTGGGATCTTCGCGGAGTCGACGTATCCTTAGTCGGTTGACTTATGCCTTCGGGCAGTCCCCTTGTACCCAGTGTCCCCGGTCTAGAGCGTTCGGGTGACCGCCGATCCGGAGTGATCTCTCATGAGCAAGCGCACTTTCCAGCCCAACAACCGCCGCCGCGCCAAGAAGCACGGCTTCCGCGCCCGCATGCGTACGCGTGCCGGTCGCGCGATCCTCTCGGCTCGCCGCGCCAAGGGGCGCACCGAGCTGTCGGCCTGACCGGCCGCAGTGCTGGCGCGCGGGAACCGCATCACCCGCGGGGCGGACTATCGGGCCGTCGTCCGTGGGGGTGCCCGGTGTGCCGGTGCACATACGGTGACCTACGTCGTCACCACGACCGAACCGCGTCCCGCGCGGTTCGGTTTCATCGTCAGCAAGCAGATCGGCGGTGCAGTCGTGCGCAACACGGTGCGTCGTCGGCTGAAGGCGATCTGCGTGCAGTCGCTGCCTGACGTCCGCGACGGCGTCGACGTGGTCATCCGCGCGCTGCCCGGAGCCGGCGATGCCGAGTTCGACGACCTGCGCACCCAGGTCGTGCGGTGTCTGAACCGCCGGGCGGCCGCATGAGTGCCACCACCCTGCCGACGGCGTCCACCGGCGCGGGTCGATTCTCGGCATCCACGGCGCTGCCGGCGGTGCCGCTGATCCCCCGCAACCTCGTCATCGGGGCGCTGCACGCCTACCGCACGGTGATCTCGCCGCTGTACGGCGATGTCTGCAAGTACTACCCGAGCTGTTCGGCCTACGCGGTGGGTGCGGTGCAACAGCACGGCGTCGTCAAGGGCGCAGCGCTGACCGCCGCTCGACTGGCGCGCTGTCACCCGTGGGCCGCGGGCGGCATCGACGACGTGCCCGCCCATCGACACTTCCGTCACGAACTGACTCCGCACGGTTTCGTCGTACCCCTCAGAAAGGACTGATCCTTGCTGGATCTCTTCACCTCGACCCTGGGCCGGCTGGCCGCCACCCCCAGCCCGGTCGTCCCGACGCCGACGACGCCGATGCCCAGCAGCTCGCTCGACTTCTTCAGCGCCATCATGTGGCCGTTCAAGTGGCTCGTCGAGGCGCTGCTCGTGTTCTGGCACTGGCTGCTCACGTCGTTCGGCCTGGAACCCGACTCGGGGCTGACCTGGGTGCTGTCGATCATCGGTCTGGTGATCGTCGTGCGCGCGGCGCTCATTCCGCTGTTCGTGCGCCAGATCAAGAGCCAGCGCAAGATGATGGAAATCGCTCCTGAACTGCGAAAAGTGCAGGAGAAGTATCGCGGTAAGAAGGACCAGCTGTCGCGCGAGGCCATGAGCCGCGAGACGATGGCGCTGTACAAGAAGCACGGCACGACGCCGGTGTCGAGCTGTCTGCCGCTGCTGGTGCAGATGCCGATCCTCCTGGGCATGTTCTACACGCTCAGTGACGTGAAGAAGCACGCCGAGTGGGGCGTGGGCGGCGTGGGTCTGCTCAACAAAGACCTCACCTGGGAGTTCTACAACGCGAAGCTGTTCGGTGTCGCGCCGCTGCACACCAATATGACCGAGGCGATCGGCCTGGGGCAGACCACCACCGTGGTGATCCTCATCATCCTGGTGGTCCTCATGATCGCTTCGCAGTTCTTCACCCAGCTGCAGATCATCTCGAAGAACCTCTCCCCCGAGGCCAAGACCGGCCAGGCGTACCAGATGCAGAAGGTCATGCTGTACGTGCTGCCGCTGGCGTTCATCTTCTCCGGTGTCTTCTTCCCCCTGGGCGTGGTCCTCTACTGGTTCACCTCCAACATCTGGACGATGGTCCAGCAGTTCGTGGTCATCCGGAACCTGCCGACGCCCGGCTCGGAGGCCGCGAAGGCCCGCGAAGAGCGTCTCGCGCGCAAGGGCAAGGCCCTCGATGCCAACGGCAAGATCGTGCCCCTGGAGAAGTACCAGGCCGAGCAGCAGCGCCTGTACGAAGAGGCGCAGCGGGCCAAGGAGCAGGCACCCAAGCGCCAGCAGCCGATGAGCAAGCAGCGCGCGAAGAAGAAGCAGCCGCCGAAGAAGGGGCAGAACAAGCCCCCGCAGCCGCCCGCCCAGTGACCCTCGATTCCCGATCACGTGCAGACAGGACCAGCCATGACCGACAACATTGAGGCCTCGCCCGCCCCCCGCCAGACCGCGACCGTCGAGCAGCTCGAGCAGGAGGGCGACATCGCGGCGGACTACCTCGAGGGGCTTCTCGACATCGCCGACATTGACGGCGACCTGGCGCTCGACGTGCGTGGTGACCGCGCGTACGTGTCGGTCGAGAACGAGGACCAGGAGGCACTTGCGCTCCTGTCCGATCCCGAGACTGTGCAGGCTCTGCAGGAGCTCACGCGCATCGCGGTGCAGACGCAGACCGGTCGGTTCTCCCGCCTGATCCTGGACATCGGCGGCTCGCGCGACACGCGTCGTCGTCAGCTCGAGCAGCTGGTCGATCGCGCCATCGCGCGACTGGAAGACGGCGCATCCCAGGCGTCGCTGCCGGCGATGTCAAGCTACGAGCGCAAGCTCGTGCACGACATCGTGTCGGACCGTGGGTTCACCTCCGAGTCCTACGGCGAGGGTGCGGACCGTCACACGGTAATCACCCGCGGCTGATGTTTCACGTGAAACGGTCATGATCGAGGAAGAACCCCGCGAAGCCGTCGACCTGTTCGGCGAGCACATCGACCGCGCCCGCGCCTTCACGGCGGCCCTCGCTGAGCACGGTGAGGAACGCGGGCTGATCGGTCCGCTCGAACCGCCCCGGCTGTGGACACGCCATGTGCTCAACAGCGCGGTCGCCGCTCCCCTGTTCACGGCCGGATCCCGTGTCGGCGACGTCGGCTCGGGGGCCGGTCTGCCCGGCGTCGTGCTGGCGATCGCGCGCCCGGATGTGCAGTGGGTGCTGATCGAGCCCATGGATCGGCGCATTACCTGGCTGCGTGAGCAAGTAGACGCGCTCGGGCTGGAGAACGTCGAGATCGTCCGGGCGCGTGCCGAGGACTGGACCGAAGGCCCGGTGCTGGATGCCGTGACGGCCCGGGCCGTGAGTGCGCTGCGCACCCTGATCCCGATCACCGCGCCCTTGGTGCGCGACGGTGGCGAGTTGATCCTGCTCAAGGGCGCCAACGCCGAGAACGAGATCACCGCGGCGGCGAAGCAGATCCGCAAGTTCGGGCTGTCCGATGTGCGCGTCGAGCCCGTGGGCGTCGGCGTGGTCTCGGAGCCGACGCGGGTCGTGCGCGCGACGGTGCGCGCCTCGTGAAACCTCCTCGCGGATGTTTCACGTGAAACGTCGGTGAGATCGGCCGGTCACCTCACCGAGCAACGTTTCTACTGCGGTGCAGCGACACATTCGATGTGAACCGCTGTGTTTCACGTGAAACGGCTCTGGTCGCGGCGCTCGGTCGCGGTGTTTCATGCCCGTGGGCTGCCGCAACTCTCGTTGGATGTCTACTTGGCACTTGCACCCGCGTCGTCCGTACCTGGGCTGCGGATCATCAAGAAGCTAGCGGCCGACCGACGGGTGTTTCACGTGAAACATCCCGCGGTCGTACCTCCTCCCCATGTGCACCGGAGGACCCGGTTCTCCACCGATCCGAACCCCGGCCGGCGCCACTCCCGACGAGCGCGGCATCCTGACAAAGACGCCGCTGCGCAACTCCGCGCGTTCCGCGTGGCACTGCCGCACGCAGCGCAAACGGCGGGGACAGTGGAGAGAGGCGCATAGCCGGTCAGCGGCGGAGAGGATGAGATGTTTCACGTGAAACGGTGGATGCCAAGCCGTCAGCAGCGGAAGAACGCACCGACGGCGTCCGAGGCCACGCCGAAGCTCGACTACAGTGGGATGGGCCCCGCAGAACAGGAGTTACAGGTGCAGGAATCGGAGAACGCGACCTCTCCCGCACCCTCCTTCATGGACAGCCCGATCGCCCGGGAAATCGCTGATCTCGCCTCGCGCCGCAAGGTGCTCGAGGCCGTCGACATCCAGTTCGACGGTCGCACCCGCGTGATCACCGTGTCGAACCAGAAGGGTGGGGTGGGCAAGACCACCACCACCGTGAATGTCGCGTCGGCTCTCGCCGGCCTCGGTGCACGCGTGCTGGTCATCGACCTCGACCCGCAGGGCAACGCCTCCACCGCGCTGGGCGTGCCGCACTCGGCCGACATCCCGAGCGTTTACGACGTGCTGATCGACGAGTTCCCGCTCGCCGACATCATCCAGACCAGCCCCGAGTCCCCCAACCTTCTGTGCGCGCCCAGCACCATCCACCTGGCCGGCGCCGAGATCGAGCTCGTCTCGCAGGTCGCGCGTGAGCATCGGCTGAAGACCGCTCTCGAGGACTACCTGGCTGCCCCCGATTCCCACCTCGACTTCGTCCTCATCGACTGCCCGCCGTCCCTCGGCCTGCTCACCATCAACGCCTTCACCGCGGCGCAGGAGCTGTTGATCCCGATCCAGTGCGAGTACTACGCGCTCGAGGGGCTCAGCCAGTTGCTGGGCAGTGTGCGGATGATCCAGAAGCACCTGAACCCCGGCTTCCACCTGTCGACGATCATGCTCACGATGTACGACGGCCGCACGCGTCTCGCGCAGCAGGTCGCCGAGGAGGTGCGCTCGCACTTCACCGACGAGGTGCTCGACACCGTCATCCCGCGGTCGGTGCGTGTTTCGGAAGCCCCCAGTTTCGGCCAGACCGTCATCTCTTATGACGGTCAATCGGCCGGCGCGATCGCCTACCGCGAGGCGGCGGTCGAGATCGCGCGACGCGGACTCGTTGAGCACACGAAAGAGGGAGCTTCCTGATGGCAGCGAAGAGGACTGGACTGGGCCGCGGCATCGGCGCCCTCATCCCGACGAGTGAGCCGGGTGTGGCCACGCAGCGCCCCGTCGACGTGTTCTTCCCGGGTGCCCCCGCCCCCGCTCGCACCGATGACGCCGCTGCGGCCGAGCCCGAACTGGTCGAGGTGCCGGGCACGCGCCTCATCGAGGTCGACCCGCACGAGATCGTCCCCAACCCGCGCCAGCCCCGTCTGCACTTCGACCCGGATGACCTGGCGGAACTCGTGCACAGTGTGCGCGAGTTCGGCGTCCTGCAGCCGGTCGTGGTGCGCACCAACGACGAGGGCAAGTACGAGCTCATCATGGGTGAGCGGCGCACCCGCGCCGCGCGCGAAGCGGGACTCACCGCCATCCCGGCCATCCTCCGGGAGACGGCGGAAGAAGACCTGCTCCGCGACGCGCTCCTGGAGAACCTGCACCGTTCGCAGCTGAACCCGCTCGAAGAGGCCTCCGCCTACCAGCAGCTGCTGGAGGACTTCGGCATCACCCAGGAGGAGCTGGCCCGTCGCATCGGTCGGTCCCGTCCGCAGATCAGCAACACCATCCGGCTGCTGCGCCTTCCGGTCCCGGTGCAGCAGCGCGTCGCCGCCGGCGTCCTGAGCGCGGGGCACGCGCGCGCGATCCTCTCGGTCGAGGATGAGGACGCCATGCAGCGCCTGGCGGACAAGATCGTCAACGAGGACCTCTCGGTGCGTGCAGCGGAGGCGGCCGCGAAGAAGCCGCAGAGCACGACGAAGCGGCCGGCACCCCAGGCCGGCAGCCGGCGCGCTCACCTCGACGAGGTCGCCACGCGCCTCGGCGACCGGCTGAACACCAGCGTCAAGGTCAACCTGACGGCGAAAAAAGGCCAGATCATCATTGATTTCGCCACCATCCAGGACCTGAATCGCATCCTCGCGGAAATCGGCGAGACCGAATACGGCTCGTTCTGATCCGCCTGTCCGGATCCCGACGTAGGCTGGCTGGGTGTTCGATCAGCCAGACCCCCCGCGCAACGTCAGCCTGGAAGTGCTGCGTGCCGAAGCCGCCGACGAGCTGTCGGTGCTGATCGAGGCGCGGCTGCGTGCGGGCCAGGACCCGTGGGACTTCATGGACGTGCTGCCCTCGGTGGACGAACTCGTCGTCATCATCGAACGGCGCGAGCGGCTCGACCGCGCGGGCGTGACCACGCCCACGGCGCCGCAGAACTACGACATCCTGCGGCAGATCGCGATCGACCACCCGCCGCTCACCGGCGCGGTGTGGCACTTGTTGGGACGCCCGCCACACCGCATCTGGGATGCGTCATCCCAGGCCGAGGCCAGCTGAGCAGATCAGCCGATGTAGCCGGCGAGGTCCTGCTCGAGGGCGAACTTCGGCTTGGCGCCGATGATCGTCTTCTCGACCTCACCCTTGTTGAAGACCTTCATCGCCGGGATCGACGTGATCTGGTACTTCATGGCGAGGTTGGGGTTCTCGTCGACGTTGAGCTTGAGAACCGTGATCTTGTCGGGGTTCTCGCTCGCGATCTCGTCGAGGATCGGTCCGACCATGCGGCAGGGGCCGCACCATTCGGCCCAGAAGTCCACGAGCACGGGGCCCTCGGCGTCGATGACGTCCTGCTGCCAGGTGCTCTCTGTGGTGGCCTTGGCGGTCATAGTCCTGTCTCCTTCATAGGGGTCGCGGGTGTCGTCAGAGCCAACGCCGACGACACGCGGATTGTTCCGGGTCAGACCGCGCCGACGTCGGCGAGCCCGTCGATCTCGGCCGCGGTGACCTCGGGGGCACCGGCGTCGCCGCGGGCGGCGAGGTAGTGCTCGACGTCGAGGGCGGCCACGGTGCCGCTGCCGGCGGCGGTGACCGCCTGGCGGTAGGTGGGGTCGATCACGTCGCCGGCGGCGAACACGCCCGGGACCGAGGTGCGCGAGGTGCGCCCGTCGACCCACACGGTGCCGTGCTCGGTCAGGTCGAGCTTGTCGTGCACGAGGTGGGTGCGCGGGTCGTTGCCGATGGCCACGAACACGCCTTCCAGCGGCAGCTCGCGGGTGCTGCCGTCGACGGTGTCGCGCAGCACGACGCCGGTCACGGCGTCCTCACCGGTGATGTCGATCACCTCGCTGTTCCAGACGAACTCGATCTTCTCGTTCGCGAACGCGCGCTCCTGCATGATCTTGGAGGCGCGCAGCTCGTCACGGCGGTGGATCACGTACACCTTCGACGCGAACTTGGTCAGGAACGTGGCCTCTTCCATGGCGGAGTCGCCCCCGCCGACCACGGCGATCGCGCGGTCGCGGAAGAAGAAGCCGTCGCAGGTCGCGCAGTACGAGACGCCGTGGCCGGCCAGGCGGGCCTCGCCGTCGATCCCGATCTTGCGGGGCGCCGAGCCGGTGGCGAACACGATGGCCGCGGCTTCGTGCACGGTCCCGCTGCCCAGGGTCACCCGCTTCACGTCCCCGGAGACGTCCAGCTCGACGACGTCGTCGTAGACGACCTGGGCGCCGAACTTCTCGGCCTGCTCCTGCATCTTGGTCATCAGGTCGGGGCCCATGATGCCCTCGGGGAACCCGGGGAAGTTCTCGACGTCGGTCGTGTTCATGAGCTCACCGCCGGCCTCGACCGAGCTGGCGATCACGAGGGGTTCGAGGTTGGCGCGAGCCGCGTAGATGGCGGCGGTGTATCCCGCAGGACCCGACCCGATGATGATGACCTGACGCACGACGATGCCTTCCTGTGACGTGGGCGCTGGTCGACCCACCGCGTGCAACCCATCGTAATCGCGGCGCATTCCCGCACCCGCTTTCGTTCCGGTGGGTGGATGACTTCTGTGCAGGATGCCGGTGGCTCAGCGCCCGGGCAGGAACCGCTGCACCGCGCGGCGTGCCCCTTGCAGCTCGGGGGCGCGCAGCGCCATCAGCGCCGCGATGTAGGCGAGGCCGGTGGCCGCGGCGATGACGGCCGTGGCGAGGATGGCCACGAACTTGTCGGAGGTCGCCCATCCGTCGACTCCGCCCAGCAGCAGGAACACGAGCCAGCCGATGCCGGCGGCCGGGATCGCGGCGCCGAAGAACCGTGCGTATGCCCGCACTGCGCGGCCGAGCCCGAGCGGCCCGATCTTGCGGCGCAGGAGCCAGACCGCGAGGGCCAGCTGCACGATGTTGGCCACAGACTGCCCCAGCGCGACGCCGAAGGCGAGCAGCGACAGCGGAAGGGTCACGTAGGCCAGCACGGCCGTGACCGACACGAGGATCGCCTGCACGAGGGTGAACAGGAACGGCGTGCGGGTGTCGTGGTACGCGTAGAAGGTGCGCTGCAGCACGAACTGCACCGACAGCGGCACGAGCGCCACGAGGTAGGCGGCCAGGACGAGGGCGAACGACACCGCGCTGGACGACGACTCGGTGAACACGCGCGAGATCGGCACGAT
Source organism: Microbacterium pollutisoli (assembly GCF_053586795.1). Taxonomy (NCBI): domain Bacteria; kingdom Bacillati; phylum Actinomycetota; class Actinomycetes; order Micrococcales; family Microbacteriaceae; genus Microbacterium; species Microbacterium pollutisoli. The sequence continues at coordinate 588,758 of NZ_JBNYWT010000002.1, read as the reverse complement.
GGATGCCACGATCGCGGCCAGGGCGGCCATGATGAACACTCCGATGGTGCGCGTGGAGGTGTCGAGGTCGGCGCGCACGGCGTCGGTGCGCCCGGCGGCCGCGTGCTCGCTGAGCTGCGTGAAGTAGGGAGTGCCGATCGACAGGACGATGACCGAGAACGGCAGCATGAACACGAGCCACGCGAACTGCATGGCCGCCACCGCCGCCCCTTCCTTGGAGGCCGCGCCGACGAGGTTGACCTGGATCGCGCCGGCGATCTGGCCGACCACGACCATGAGAAACGTCCAGCCGGCCAGACGCCCGATGTGGCGCAGGCCGATGCCGCGCCAGTGGAAGTCGGGCCGCACGTGCAGCCCCGCGCGGCGCCAGAACAGCAGCAGCACGAGCGCCTGCGCGATGATGCCGGCGGTGGCGGTGCCGGCGATGAGGGCGATCATCGACGGCGTCCAGCCGGACACCGCCGAGAACGGTCCGAAGAGCCAGATGAAAGCCCCGAACCCGACGATGGACACCAGGTTGTTCACGATCGGAGACCAGGCGAACGGCCCGAAGATGCGGCGCGCGTTGAGGATCTCGCCCAGCAGCGCGTACAGGCCGTAGAAGAACAGCTGCGGCAGGCACCAGTACGCGAACGCGAGCGTCAGCGCGATGGTCTGTGACCCCAGGCGCGACCCGTAGATCTGCACGAGCACCGGCGCCAGGATGACGGCGAGCACGGTGGTCGCGCCCAGGGCGATGACACCGAGGGTGAGCAGCTTCGAGACGAACGCGCTCCCGCCGTCCTTATGACCGGCGGCCTTGATGATCTGCGGCACGATGACACCGGCGAGCAGGCCCGACGAGATGATCGCGTAGATGTTGTTCGGCAGTTGGTTGGCCACGGCGAATGCGTCGGCTGCGCCCGAGCCGACGATCGGCAGGGCGGCGGCCAGCACGATGTTGCGCACGAGACCGGTGGCCCGGGAGACGAGGGTGCCCGCGCCCACGAGGGCACTGGCACGACCGAGGCTAGACATCATCACTCCTGTCGGCGGCACCGGCATCCCCACCCTCGCCGGCACGGGCGGCACGCCGGGCGCGCACGCGGCCCACGGTGCGCAGGATGCCGATCGCCAGCATCCCGGCCACGGCGACGGCCATCACCACGACGCCGACGCCCTCCCATTCGGCGCGCACCGACACGGCCACGCGCACTTCGTCGCCGACGGCGACCATAGTGGGGCTGCGCAGCCGCATGTCGATCGACGACTCGCCGCTGCCCACGCGGGCCTCGACCGGCACTTCGACGCGGGTGTTCTGCTGCGGGCCGGCGTCGACGGGGGTCGTGCTCTGCACCACGAGGCGGGCGTCGCTGGGGTGGGCCAGCAGGACGAGCGAGACCGGCCACGGCAGGTCGTTGCGGATCGCGACGCGCATCGGCGCGCTCGAGCCGAGCAGCACCTGGTCGCTGGGTGGCACGATGCCCACCGCGTCGAGTGTGGCGCGGGTCGCGGCGGTGTGCGCGGCGACCTCGTCGGTCCAGGCGTCCGGCCAGACGCGCCAGCCGTTGCCCAGCAGCTGCAGCATGGACGCGCGCTCGGGCCCGGTGATGAGGGTGGGGTCGGCCAGGATCGTCGCGAACGAGGCGAGCGCGGACTCGTCGTCCCGCAGCGATGTGAGCACGGTGACCCGCGCGGCCTCCGGCTCGATGTCGACGATGCTCGTGGGAACGGGGCGGGCGGAGGCGATCTCGTCGAAGTCGACGGTCGTGCGGCCCGGGAGGTCTTCGGCGGTCTCGATTGCATCGCGCAGGGCGTCCCCGGTCCGGGCGCCCGCGCGGTCGACGGTGACCAGCAGGGTGCTGCCGGCGGGGGCGAACCGGGCGAACGCCGTCGCGGCGGCCAGGTGGCCGGCACGGGCGATGTCACCCACGGCCCGCGAGGCGTCGCGGAGCGCGGCCGACACCTCGGCGTCGTACACGAGCAGCTGGGCCTCACCGGCGATGGCGCGAGATCCGGCGGCGGCCGAGGCCGTCGAAGGCACCAGCACGTAAGGGGCCTGGTCGGAGATCGCTGCGCCCAGGGTCTCGACGACGTCGGCGCCGGCGGTGCCGGTGGCCGGCCACAGCACCGGGCCCACGGTGGTGCCGATCGAGAGCAGCGCATCGGTGTCGGGCAGCGCACCGGGCTCGGCGTCGTCCGGCGCGTCGGGCGTGGGGGTCGGGGTGGGGGTGGTGGTCGGGGTCGCCGGCACCGCGTCCGGTCCGCCGGTCGTGCCCGCCGTGGCCCCTGCGCCGGCGCCGGAGCTGGGACTGGGTTCCGGTTCCGGTTCCGGCTCCGGGGTGACGTCGGCGAAGTCGGCCGGGTCGAGGTACGACGCGAGAGTCGGCACGGTCAGCGGCCGGGCCAGTCCGGAGTGCACCTGCGCCGCGAGGTCGGCGTCGCCGAACTCCAGGGCGAAGCGCTCGTTGGGCAGCGCCAGCAGGTCTTCGAGCCAGAGCACGGCCGATTCGGGGGCGCGTGCGCCCAGGGCCCGGATGGCTGCGGGGATCGCGGGATCGACGGCGAGGATGACATCGGTGCCGGTCACCGCGTCCAGCTGATCGCGCAGCGCGCCGCTCTCTCCGGTGGCCAGCGCCAGCTCGTCCGCGGTGAGCAGTCCCGCGCCGGTGGGTTTGGCGGTGAGCGGCACGACCACCGCGACGCCGGCTTCCGCGGTCGTGTCGTCCGGCACGGTCACCACCGCCGCCGCGGTCTTCACCCGCTGGTCGGACGTGTACGTGGCCAGCAGCGGGTACACGCCCGGCGTCAGGTCCTCGCTGCCGAACTGCGCGGCGGGGATCATGATCTCCATCGTGCGCTCGCCCAGCGGCGGGATCACCTCGAAGGCGACCTCGGCCAGCTCGGTGACGGCCACGTCGGGCCGGTCCGGCCCCAGCCACGCCGCGACGGCGGCGCGGTCGGCCAGCGGGGCGCGCCCGAGAGACACCATCACCTCGCCGCCGTGCACGGACGAGGACGACCGGTTGTCGGCGGTCAGCGCGATCAGCAGGCTCTGACCCGGCGACAGCACGCCGTCGGCACGCGGCGCCATCGCGAAGGTGAGCGCCTCGCCGACCTCGGCCGCCCGCACCTGGGTGCCGGGGACCAGCACGAGCGCGGCGGCGACGAACAGGGCCGCGGCCGCCGCCACCACGCGCCGCAGCGCGCGGTCGACGCTCTGGCGCGGGGCGCGCAGGCCCCGGACACGCGGGTTCATGGTCATGACGGGATTCGACTCCTGTGCGATCCATGACCGCACGATCAGGTGCGATTCTAGTGGTGGAGACCTGTGATGACCCTGCCTGAGCCCGACCCCGCCGCCGTCCGGTCGCTACGCGCCGACCTGGCCGCCGCCGGGTATACCGCCGATGCCGTCCGCGACGCCTGGGGGCCGATCGCCGACGAGGCCGTCGGTCACGGTCTGCACGGTCCGGCACTGACCGCCCTGGGCGACAGGTCCGACGCGGTCGCGACGCTGTGCCGGCTGCTGTTCCTCGGGGTGCCCGTTGAGGCGGATGCCGTGGCCGCGGCCCTGCCGGTGGGCGGGATCGGCGCGCTCGTGCGCCTGGGACTGGCGCGCGTGGACGAGGGGCTCGTCGTGCCGCTCGCGCTCGTGCGCCCGCAGGACTACGCCGGCGCCGTCCGCCGGCACCCGGAGCGATCCGACACCGCGGATGCCGGCGGTCAGTGGTGGATCGCGAGCGACCTCGACGAGGCCGCGCTCCGCGGCGCCCTGCCGGTCGGGCACGTGCTCGGCGTCGGCGGCGCGTCGCTGACCCTGGCCGGACTGCAGCTGCCCACCGCCGGACGGGTGCTGGACGTGGGCACCGGCTGTGGCATCCAGGCGCTGCGGGCCCGCCTCGACGCGGACGGGGTAGTCGCCACCGACATCTCCGAGCGCGCGCTGCGCTTCACCGCCCTGAACGCCCTGCTGAACGAGGTCGACGGCATCGAGACCCACCACGGGAGCCTGTTCGAGCCGGTCGCCGGCGAGCATTTCGACCGCGTGGTGTCCAACCCGCCGTTCGTGATCACGCCCCGCGTCGAGGGCGTGCCCGCGTACGAGTACCGCGACGGCGGCATGGCCGGGGACGACCTCGTCGCCGCGTTCGTGTCCGGTGTCGGCGACGTGCTGGCCCCGGGCGGGGTCGCCCAGCTGCTGGGCAACTGGGAGTATCGCGACGGTGCGGACGGCCTTGACCGCGTGCGGGCGTGGGTGGAGGCGGCCGCCGTGCCCCTCGACGCGTGGGTCGTCGAACGTGAAGTGCTCGATCCGCTCGGGTACGCGGAGCTGTGGGTGCGCGACGGCGGCACGGCACCCGGCTCGCCCGACTACGCCCGGCTGGTGGAGGCGTGGCTGGCCGACTTCGCCGCCCGCGGCGTCACCGCGATCGGCTTCGGCTACCTGCTGCTGCGCCGCCCAGCGTCCGCACCCTCGCTCGCCCGCTACGAGCGGATCACGCAGCCGGTGTCCGGGCCGCTCGGCCCCCACCTGCGCGACGCGCTGGCCGCCTGGGACCGGGTGCAGGCGCTCGACGACGCCGCTCTGTCCCGCGCGGTGCTGACCGTCGCCGGCGATGTCACCGAGGCCCGCCACCATGTGCCCGGCGCCGAAGCCCCGCAAGTGATCGAGCTGCGCCAGGGCGGCGGGTTCGGGCGCGTCATCGACGCCGACCCCGCACTGGCGGCGCTGGTCGGGGCCTGCGACGGCGACCTGCCGGTGGGGCTGCTCATTGATGCGATCGCCGAACTGCTCGAGGTGGATGCCGGGGCGCTGCGCGCCGAACTGCTCCCGCGCGTGCGGGAGCTGCTGTTCACCGGCTTCCTCACCGCCGCCCCCGATGCGTCGGCGGCAGCGGCGGCGGGCGTTTAGGCTCGAATCCATGCTGAACATGGCCGAGGGGCTCGCGCGCCTGGGCGAGCTGGCCGCATCCCCGGTCACCGCCCGGCTGGGGGCGGCGTTCGCCGACGCCGGTTTCGACCTCGCGATCGTCGGCGGGCCGGTGCGCGACGCGCTGCTGGGGCGGATCACCCACGACCTGGACTACACGACCGACGCGCGCCCCGACGACATCCTGAAGATCGTGAAGCCGATCGCGACGGCCACGTGGGACATCGGCCGGGCGTTCGGCACCATCGGCGCCAAGGTCGACGGCGAACAGGTCGAGATCACGACCTACCGCGCCGACAGCTACGACGGCACCACCCGCAAGCCCACGGTCGCCTTCGGCGACGACCTCGAGCACGACCTCGCGCGTCGCGACTTCACCGTCAACGCGATGGCGCTGCGGGTGCCCGGGCCCGCGCTCGTCGACCCCGGCGGCGGCGTCGAAGACCTCGTGGCAGGCGTGCTGCGCACCCCGATCGACCCCCGGGTGAGCTTCGGCGACGACCCGCTGCGCATGATGCGCGCCGCCCGCTTCGCCGCCCAGCTCGGCTTCGACGTCGCCGACGACACCCTGGCCGCGATCAGCGAGCTGCGCGAGACCATCCGCATCGTGAGTCCCGAACGCATCCAGGGCGAACTCGTGCGGCTGCTGCAGACCGATGACCCCGGCCGCGGCATCCGCATTCTCGTCGACACGGGCCTCATGGCCGAGTTCCTCCCCGAGGTGCCGGCCCTCCGCCTCGAAGTCGACGAGCACCACCACCACAAGGACGTCTACGAGCATTCGCTCACCGTGCTCGCGCAGACGATCGACCTCGAGAAGCAGCGCCACCCCGACGCCGCGCCCGACGTGACCCTGCGCCTGGCCGCCCTGCTGCACGACATCGGCAAGCCCGCCACGCGCCGGCTCGAGCCCGGCGGCGGCGTCAGCTTCCACCACCATGACGTGAAGGGCGCGCGCATGGCCCGCAAGCGCCTGCAGGCGCTGCGGTTCGACGGGGCGACGATCGGCTCGGTCAGCCAGCTGATCGAGCAGCATCTGCGGTTCTTCGGCTACTCCGAGGGCGCGTGGACCGATGCGGCCGTGCGCCGCTATGTGCGCGACGCCGGCGCCGAACTCGAGCGCCTGCACATCCTCACCCGTGCCGACGTGACCACGCGCAACAAGCGCAAGGCGGCCCGGCTGAAGAACGCGTACGACGACATCGAGCGGCGCATCGCCGAGCTCGCCGCGCAGGAGGAGCTCGACGCGATCCGCCCGGAGCTGGACGGCAACCGCATCCAGGAGGTGCTCGGCATCCGACCCGGCCGCGAGGTCGGCGAGGCCTACCGTTTCCTGCTCGACCTGCGCCTGGACGAGGGCATCCTCGGCGAGGAGGAGGCGGAGCGCCGACTGCGGGAGTGGTGGTCGAGGCGGGGCTGACGCTGGCAGGATGAAGCCAGACGAAGGGACGGCCATGAGCGAGAGCCCGATCACCGGCGAGAACCCGGCAGCAGACCCCCCGTCGCCCGCGCTGGCGGCGCTCGCCGAGGCGCACGGCGTCGCCACCCATTACTGGTCGTTCTTCGGTGAGGACGTCACGGTGCCCGCCCGCACCCTGCGCGCCGTGCTGGCCGCCATGGGCGTCGACCCGCAGACCGACGCCGAGGTCGACGCGGCGCTGGCCGAGGCGATCTCGCAGCCCTGGCGGCGGCTCATCGCCCCGACGGTCGTCGTCCGCGCCGGCGGCGGGATGCTGGTCGTGAACGTGGCGGACCGGCACGACGTCACCCTCACCGTCGCCCTGGAAGACGGCGGCCGGCGCGACCTGCCGATCCCCGAGCAGCGGCCCGAATCCCGCCTGGTCGAGGGCGTCATCGTGTGGCGGGTGCAGGTGCCGCTGCCGTCCGACCTGCCGCTGGGCTGGCACACCGTGCACGTCGTGCAGCGCCCGCACGGTGGGGGTGAGCCCGACCGCACCGCCGAGTGCACGCTCGTGGTGACGCCCACCCGGCTGCCCGAACCGCCCGCACGGCCCGGCCGCGGGGGACGGTCCTGGGGCCTGATGGCCCAGCTGTACTCGGTGCGGTCGCGGGCGTCGTGGGGGATGGGCGACTTCGCCGACATGGGCGATCTGGCCGCGATCGCCGGGGCGCGCGGCGCGGACTTCCTGCTGGTCAACCCCGTGCATGCCGCCGAGGTCACCGTGCCGATCGAGGCCTCCCCGTACCGCCCGGCCACCCGCCGCTTCCTCGCCCCGCTGTACGTGCGGCCCGAAGACATCCGCGAGGTCGCGTATCTGGATGCCGGGGCACGGGCACGTCTCGCCCAGGCCCACGCCGCGGTGGCGGACCTGAACACCGACGCCGACCGGATCGACCGCGACGCGGTGTGGACGGCCAAGCTCGCCGCGCTGGAGATCGTGTTCGCCGCGCCGCGCTCGCCGGGTCGCCAGGCCGACCTCGACGCGTTCATCGCCCGCGAAGGCGCCGCGCTGCGCGAGTTCGCCCTGTGGTGCGCCCTCGACGAGCACTACGCCGGCACCGAGCGCCCGGCCGAGGCGTCGGATGCCCGCTCACCGCTGGTCGCACAGCTGGCCGAGGAGCTGGCCGACCGCGTCGACTTCCACTGCTGGCTGCAGTGGGTCGCCGACGAGCAGGCCGCCCACGCGCAGCAGGCGGCGCGCGCGGCGGGTATGCGCATCGGCATCATGCACGACCTCGCCGTCGGCGTGCACCCGGCCGGCTCGGACGCGTGGTCCCTACGCGATCTCTACGCGCAGGGCATCACCGTGGGCGCGCCGCCGGACATGTACAACCAGCAGGGGCAGAACTGGAATCAGCCGCCGTGGCTGCCCGGGGCGCTGGCCGAGACCGGCTACGCCGCCCTGCGCGACATGGTGCGCTCGCTGCTGCGGCACGCCGGCGCGCTGCGCATCGACCACGTGATCGGCCTGTTCCGGCTGTGGTGGATCCCCGCCGGCGCCGGCGCCGCCGAGGGCACGTACGTGCGCTACGACCACGAGGCGATGATCGGGGTGCTCGCCCTCGAGGCGCATCGCGCCGGCGCCGTCGTCATCGGCGAGGATCTGGGGCTGGTCGAGCCGTGGGTGCGCGACGAGCTGGCCGCCCGCGGCATCCTGGGCACCTCGGTGCTGTGGTTCGAGCAGGACGGCGACGCGCCCCGGCCGCCCGAGCACTACCGCCGGGACGTGCTGGCCACCGTCAACACCCACGATCTGCCGCCCACCGCCGGCTACCTCGCCGACGAGCACGTCGCGCTGCGCGCCCGCCTCGGGCTCCTCGAACAGTCCGTCGACGACGCCCTCGCCGATGCCGCCCGCGAACGGTCCGCCATGCTCGCGCTGCTGAAGGACCGCGGCCTCATCGACGCCGACGCGACCGAGGAGCAGATCATCACCGCGCTGCACGTGCTGCTGACCGCCGCACCGTCACGCCTGCTGGGTGTCGCTCTGGTGGATGCCGTGGGTGAGCGTCGCGTGCAGAATCAGCCGGGCACCGACACCGAGTACCCCAACTGGCAGGTGCCGCTGGCCGACGCCGCCGGCACCGCGGTGCTGCTCGACGACCTCGCCACCGACCCGCGTTTCGTCGCACTGACCGGCGCGGTCGACGCGGCGCTGCGCGACTGAACCGTGCTTCGCACCAGGAACAAAAGGCACATTGTCATCTGACAATGTGACTCAAAGGCCATTAGAGTCACATTGTGGACCTGTCAATGTTCCAACTCGGTGCTCCCGGAGCGTTGATTCCGATCAAGGGGATCGACCCGGAACTTGGCGCGTGGACGCACTCGGCTTTCGTGCCCGAACCGCTCCGTGACGTGACGCCTGAACTCTCTCCGGCGACCTACCTTGCTGTCGGCAATGCGAGAGCCGCTCTCGCCGCGCTCGATAGCACGGCACGTCAATTGCCCAATCCCACTCTGCTCCGCACGCCGACGCTTCGTCGTGAAGCGCAGAGTACGTCCGCGCTCGAGGGAACATATGCACCGCTGAGCGAGGTGCTGACGGCTGACGAGGATGATCCGGCAACCGCGGCGCTCGTCGAGGTGCTTAATTACGTGCGTATGGCCAACGCCGGGTTCGACGCGATCTCCCGCGGGCAGGGCCTGTCGGTGAGCATGCTCAGTGAGCTGCAGGGCGTACTCATGCGCGGCACGCCATTGCACGCCGTTTCGGGCCAGTTGCGGGATGTCCAGGTGGTCATCGGACGACGAGAAGAGGCTGACCCGGGGGGCTTTCCGGTACACGCGGCCAGGTTCGTTCCCGTTCCACCGGGATACGCGCTCGAGACAGGGATGCGCGACCTCATCGACTGGATGCGTGCTGATCACGCCTCCGCGATCGACCCGGTCGTTGCGGCGGCGATGTCGCACTACCAGTTCGAGACTCTGCACCCTTATCGCGATGGCAACGGCAGACTCGGTAGGTACCTCGTCGTGATCCAGCTGCTGACCAGCGGTGTCCTATCGGAGCCCACCCTTACAGTGTCACCGTGGTTCGAAGCGCGGCGGGCGACCTACTATGAGCGGCTCCTCGGCGTGAGCACGCACGGGCAGTGGGATCCCTTCGTGGGGTTCTTCGCTCAGGGCTTGCAGGCGGCGGCCGACCAGACGCGTCGGCAGATGGTCGCGCTCGTCGCTGTACAGAGCGAGCTGAAAGACCGACTTCGAGCATCGCGCTTGCGCGCAGACAGCGCTCACGCACTCGTCGACCTCGCCATCGCGAACCCCTCCTTCACCGTCCGGACCGTGGAGTCCGCGCTGTCCATCTCGTACGCGCGGGCGAACAAGCTCGTCGGCCAACTCGTGGATCTGGGCATTCTCGACGTGCTCGATCCCGCTGCCTACCGGCGACGGTTCTTCGCTCCGCGCGTGCTCTCCGTTCTCACCGACCGCGCGTGAGCTCTCGCGCGGCGCTGCGCGACTGAAACCTCACTCCTCCAGGTCCTGAAGCGTCAGCAGACGCGCACGGGCGGGGTCGCCGTCGGGGAGCAGGAGCAGCGCGGCGCCGGGGGCGAACGGGTCGCGCGGCGCGAGCGTGCGCAGCAGCGCGTCCCCGTCGACGCCGGCCGCGCGCAGCGCGGCGAGCTCACTGTCCCGCAGGTCGACCGGCGTCGGCCCGTTCCCCATGTCGCTCCCGTAGACGAGCCGTCCGCCGCGGGCGGCGAACCGGCGCACATTGTCGAGGACGATCGCCGCGGGCTCGCCCTCGTGGATCGCCATCGTCGAGATCCACGACACGGATGCCGCCTGCTCGGCGCCCCATGGATCCCGAGGGTAACTCGATCGACCGGCCGGCGTCAGGGGTCCGGGTCGTTCCCCGCACGTTCACTGCGGTGCCACCGGCCTGTCACACAGGCTTGCGAACATCCCCCCGTGGTGAAACCCGTCGTGACCGTCATCCTCCCCGCGAAGGATGCCGGTGCCTACATCGCGACGACGCTGACCACCCTCGCCCGCCAGTTCGACGACCTCGACCGTCTCAAGCTCGTCGCGATCGACGACGGCTCACGCGACGACACCGGCGCGCAGATGCGCCACTACGGGGAGCAATTCGCGCACGCTGAGGTGATCACCAACCCCGAGCCGGTGGGCCTGGCCAGTGCGCGCAACCAGGGGCTGGGGCGCGTCGAGGGCGACTACTACGTCTTCGTCGACGGCGATGACTGGATGCAGCCGCTGCGGCTGCAGGCCCTCGTCGAGACCATGCAGGCCCTGGGCACCGACTTCGTGCGCACCGATCACGTGACCGCGACCGAAGGCAGCCGCCGGCTGGTGCGCGCCCCGTTCCCGTGGCGCGGCCGCGCTGTCTCACCCCGCGACGCGATCCTGCCCGCCGACGAGTCGACCATGGTCGACTACCCGTATGCGTGGGCGGGCATGTTCCATCGCCGGACGATCGACGAGGGGCTGGCCGCCTTCCCCGACGGCCTGTTCACCGCCGAGGACCGGCCCTGGATCTGGCGGCTGCACCTGGGCGCCGAGTCGTTCGCCGTCGTCGACGCGCCGACCCTGCTCTACCGCCGCGGGGTGACCGACTCGCTCACCCAGATCCTCGACCGCCGCCAGCTCGACTTCCTGCCGGCCCTCGCGCAGGCGCTCGACGCCGTGGAAGCCGATCGCGAGGCCGCGCGGTTCCGGCCCAAGATCGTCGCGACGACCCTCGCGATCTGCTCGCACCACCTGTTCCGGGCGCGCGGCATGGCCGTGGCCGACCGCGCCCGCCTGCGCACCGGCATCCGCGACCTGGTCGCCCGCATGCCCGCCGCGGAATTCGACACCGCGCTGGAACGGCTCTCCGACCGGCGGCGCCGGCTGCTGGCCCGCACGGTGCGGGAGGTCCGACGGGCATGACCCAGGTCTTCGTGCTGAACTCCGCCTACGGGCTGATGACCGCGGTCGCGGCGATGGATGCCGGGGAGGTGCCCCCGGCCGACGGCGACCGGATCCTGTTGACGGTGAACGCGGCGACCACCCCCGAGACCGTCGCCGACCTCGAGGCGTCCCCGCACCTGCGGAGCCTGATCGCCCGGTTCGACCACGTCGAGTCGGTCGGGGCGCTCGTGGCCCCGACGCTGCCCACCCGCTGGGAGCCCGACGTCGAAGAGCTCGTGCTGCTCGAACGGCTGCTGCGCCGCGCGTGGGGGATCGGCGACGGTGCGGTCGAGCTGTTTCTGCAGTCCCCGCAGGTCGCCCCGGCCCTCACCGTTCTGCGGCTGTTCCCCACGGCACCGGTGACGATCATCGGCGATGGGCTGATGACCTACGCGCCGCTGCGCCGCCGACTCCCGCACACGCTCACCGGCCGCGTCGGATCGGTCGTGTACGCCGACGTCGTGCCGGGGGTGACCCCGCTGCTGCTTGCCGGCACCGCCCGACCGGCACCGCTGCCGGTCGACCGCTTTCGTGCCGTCGTCGACGAGGTCGCCGTGCACACCGCCGACGCCGACCTCGACGTGCTGGCCACCTCACCCATGCCGACCGTGCTGATCCTCGGCCAGTACCTGGCCGCACTGGGCCTCATGTCGGCCGCCGAGGAGCAGGAGATGCAGCGGCGGATGGTCGACGAGGCCCGGCGCTTCGTGCCCGAGCGCATCGTGTTCAAACCGCACCCGTCGGCACCGCCCGCGCTCGCCGCCGCGGTGGCCGACCGGGCGGCCCAGCTCGGCCTCGCGTTCGAGACCTACACCGGGGCCGTGCCGGCCGAGGTCGTCGCCGCCCGCCTGCACGTCACCGGCGTCGTCGCGGGATTCTCCACGGCGCTGCCCACGCTGCGCGCCCTGTACGGCACGCCGCCGGCCGCCGTCGGCACCGAGGTGCTGCTGCAGCGCCTCGACCCCTACGAGAACAGCAACCGGATCCCCGTCACGATCGTCGACGCGCTCACCCGCTCACCGTCGCCCTACGCCGCTCCCGGGCGCCTGCAGCACCTCGTCGACGCGGTCGGCTTCGCCATGCAGCCGCGGGTCGCCGCGAGCCTGCGCCCCCGCGCCGAGACCCTGCTGGGCGAGCTCGATGCGGTCGAGCGGGACCGGTACTTCGCGCCGGCACGCCTGACGGAGCTGCGGCTGCCCGGGGCGCCGCCCCCCGGCATCCTGGACCGGATGCTGGCCGCCTCGGGCAGCACCGGACGGCTGGAACAGGCCCGGCTGTCGCTGCGCGGCGCCCACCGTCGTGCCGGGCGCGCGTGGAAGGCGGTGCGCGGCACATGACCGACGTCGTGCAGGTGGTCGCCGTCATCCCCGCCCGCGGCGGGTCGAAGGGCGTGCCGCGCAAGAACGTGCGCCGGGTCGGCGGGGTGCCGCTGATCGCCCGCGCCGTGCGCGCCGCCGCGCAGGCCACCACGGTCGATCTCGTCGTCGTGTCGACCGACGACGCCGAGATCGCCACCATCGCCGCGGATGCCGGAGCCCGCATCGTCGCGCGGCCGGCGCAGCTCGCCGGCGACACCGCCACCTCGGAGAGCGCCGTGCTGCACGCGCTCGACGTGCTGGCCGCCGACGGCCTCACCCCGCAGATCGTCGTGTTCGTGCAGGCCACCTCGCCGTTCCTCCCCAGCGCGGGCATCGACGCCGCCGTCGCCGCCATCGGCGAGGGATACGACAGCGCGTTCGCGGCCCACGAGTCCTACGGCTTCCTGTGGCGACGCGCGACCGACGGCACCGCCGCGGCGATCAACCACGACGCCGCCCGCCGCCCCCGCCGCCAGGACCGCGAACCGCACTACCTCGAGACCGGCGCGTTCTACGCCTTCAGTGCCGCCGGCTTCCGGCGCAGCGGGCACCGGTTCTTCGGCCGCACCGCCGTCATCGAGGTGCCGGAGTCCACTGCGATCGAGATCGACGACCTCGACCAGCTCGCCCGCGCCGACGCCCTCGCGCCGCTGCTGGCCCCGGAGACCGGACCCCTCGATGTGGATGGCGTCGTCACCGACTTCGACGGCGTGCACACCGACGACACCGCCCTCACCGACGCCGACGGCCGCGAGCTCGTGCGCGTGAGCCGCAGCGACGGCATGGGCGTCGGGCTGCTGCGACGCGCCGGCATCCCCATCCTCATCCTGTCGACCGAGACGAACCCGGTCGTCGCCGCCCGCGGCCGCAAGCTCGGGGTGCCGGTGCTCCACGGTGTCGACGACAAGGCGGCCGCGCTGCGCGCCTGGGCCGCCGACACCGGCATCCCCCTCGCCCGCATCGCCTACCTCGGCAACGACGTCAACGACCTGCCCGCGCTGGCTCTGGTGGGCTGGCCGACCGCGACCGCCGACGCCCACCCGCGCGTACGCGCGGCGGCAAGACTCGTGCTCACCCGCCGCGGGGGCGACGGCGCCGTGCGCGAACTGGCCGACCGTGTGCTCGACGGGCGCAGCACCGCCGCTTCGCCGCCTGACGGCCAGGCCGGCGACACCGCCGATTCACGCGGCGTTCACAGCTCGGGCGCACGCTGAGAGCACACGCACACCGGAGGAGACGCCATGACCGTGAGCATCGGATCGCAGACGGTGGGTGCCGCTGCGCCCGTCTACGTCATCGCCGAGATCGGCCTCAACCACAACGGCGACGTCGAGATCGCCAAGCAGCTCATCGACGTCGCCGCGCGCGCCGGCGCGGACGCCGTCAAGTTCCAGAAGCGCACCCCCGAGATCGCCACGCCCGCGCACATGCGCGACGTGCCGCGGGACACCCCGTGGGGCACGATGTCGTACCTCGAGTACCGGCACCGCGTCGAGTTCGACCGCGACCAGTACATCGAGATCGGCGACCACGCCACGATGCACGGCCTGCACTGGTTCGCCTCGCCGTGGGACGTGCCCAGCGTCGAGTTCCTCGAAGACCTGGGCGTCGTCGCGCACAAGGTGGCCTCGGCGAGCCTGACCGACACCGCGCTGCTGCACGCCCTGCGCGACACCGGCAAGCCGGTCATCCTGTCGACCGGCATGTCGACGATCGACCAGATCGACCGCGCCCTGTCCGAGCTCGACACCGACCGGGTCGTGCTGATGCACGCCACCTCCACCTACCCGCTCGAGCCCGAAGAGGCCAACCTCCGGATGATCCCCGCGCTGCGGGACCGCTACCCGGGGATTCCGGTGGGCTACTCCGGTCACGAGCGCGGTCTGCAGATCTCGCTGGCCGCCGTCGCCCTGGGCGCCGTCGCCGTCGAGCGGCACATCACGCTCGACCGCACCATGTGGGGCTCAGACCACGCCGCGTCGCTCGAGCCGACGGGCCTGGAGCACCTCGTTCGCGACATCCGCGTCATCGAGAGCGCGCTGGGCGACGGCGTCAAGCGCGTGTACGACAGCGAGCAGGCGCCGATGGCCAAGCTGCGGCGCATCGCGGTGTGACCATGCGCTTCGGACGTCCTCCGCGGCTGCGCGTGGTGGCGATCGCCGACGCCGACTCGTTCGTCAAGTGGGCCGCCCACCTCATCGACGCCGTGCCCGATGTCAGCCGCCACCTGCTGCTGGTGCGCACGCCCCTGTGCGTGAGCGCCGAGCAGGAGCGCGCCGCCCTGGCCGGCACCGCCTTCGACGCCGACCGCGTGACCCGTGTAGACCACGGCGGCCTCGCCGCATGGCTGGCCCGCGACCGCCCCGACGTGGTCGTGGTCTCCGGCCGCGGACCTTTCGTGCGCCTGGTGCAGCGGGAGATCGACCGGGTGCACCCCCGGCCGGTCGTGGTGACGGGGCTCCCGGGCATCTCGATCCCCGCCCAGCGCGGCGCCGCCCTGTACCGCCGGCACAGCGACCTCATGGTCGTGCATTCGCGGCGCGAGCTGCGCGCGTTCGACGAGCTGGGGCGACGGCTGGGCGCACCGCTGCACCTGGGCCTGGCCACCCTGCCGTACGCGCGCCGCCAGTACGGCGGCAGCGGCGGCACCGACCTGGTGTTCGCCGCGCAGGCCATCGTGCCGCGGGAGAGCGCCGACCGCCGCGTGGTCGCCGACATCCTGCGCCGCGCCGCGCTGGCCGACCCCACGCGCCGCGTCGTGGTGAAGCTGCGCTCGCGGCCCGACCGCGGCGAGACCGAGACCCACCACGAGGTGACCGCCTACGCCGACCTGCTGGCCGACCGGCCCGACAACCTCGTGTTCTCGCATGCCCCGATGGCCGAAGCGCTCGCCGGTGCCGAAGGGCTGGTGACCGTCAGCTCAACCGCCGCGATCGAGGCGATGGCCCGCAGCATCCCCGTCATCGCGCTCGACACGTTCGGGGTGCGCAAGACGCACCTGAACACCGCCTTTGCCGGCAGCGGCGTGCTCGGCTCGGCTGACGACGTCGTCGCGCGTCGGTTCCGCCACCCGCACCCTCTGTGGATGAGGGACAACTACTTCCACGACCCCGCCGAATCGACGTGGTGGGACGAGGTCGTCGACCTCGTCGCCCGGCGGCGCCACGGCCTGCTGCCGGCCCGTCCGATCCCCCGGCCGCGGGGCGGGGCGCTGCACGCGGCCTGGCAGCGCAAGAGTGTGCTCGGCACCGAGGACCACACCTTGGCCGGCGCGGTCGCAATGACGGTGGCGACGCCGCTGGTGGGGGTCGCGCTCACGCTGCGGCGCCTGCGCGGCCGGCGCGGGGCCATGACCTGGGCCGACGACACCACCGACTTCACCGTCACTCCGGCGCGCTATCAGGATCCGATCGTGCGGCGTCGGCGCCCCGCCCTGGCCGGCATCGAGTGATCCGGCCGGCTCCGGTCGTCAGAACAGTACGCGCGACTGGAGGAGGACGAAGAACACCGCGAAGACCCCCACGATCGCGATTGTCGCCCACGGGACGCCGCCCTTGAGCCGTCGCCCCTGAGCCGCGACGCCGGGTGGCGGACGCAGTGCTGCGGTCGGGGCGGCGAAGGGCGTGGATGCCGCGGCGCTCACCGCCGCGCCGGCTCCGCCCGTCGGGGGCACGGCCGCGGCCGCCGCCAGCCGGTCGTCGCGCCACCGCTCCCACTGGGCGAACTTGTCCAGCAGTGCCGCCACGACCGAGAACAGCCACGCCCACGTGCGCGGATCGAGGGTCGAGAACTGGCGCTTGGCGTAGAGGAACAGCCAGTCGTCGACGATCTCGACGTCGAGCGCCGCGGCGTTGTCGATGAACCGCGCCATGATGTCGGGCGTGAACAGGTAGAGCGCGTCGCGCTCATACCCCTGCGGGCAGTACAGCGAGAAATAGCGGTCGAAGTCGCCCTCCAGCCGCAGCCGCTGGTCGCGGTCGAACGAGGACGGCAGGTTCGAGCCGAACAGGCCGTTGTTGCCCGTGGCATCCAGCACGATGTGCGGCAGCGGCGACGACAGCTTGACGGCGATGTAGCCCCAGTGGTGCGTGGTCTGGTTCTTGCCCGACCCCGTCGTGTAGCTGTAGTTGCCGAACTCGACGAACCGGGGCCGCTCGCCGCGGACGATGTCGGTGGCGGTGCGGTCGCGGCCGACCGCGAAGATCATGCCCGGCAGCGGGGGATTCTTCGCCTGGGCGTGCCAGCTCATGCCGTTGGCCTGGGCGAACCGGTCGAGCCGGTACCAGCGCTCGCGCTTGCCGCCGCGGAGCTGCCGGTAGATCAGCGCTCCGAGTCCGGCGAGGAAGACGCCGAAGACCACGAGCGGCCCGATTCCGAAAAGCACGCCGAAGCCGCCGGGTGCATCGCCGACGGCCTGGATCATGCCCACGGCCACCCGCATGAACGTCGAGGCGAAGAAGAAGACGAACACCACCGCGATCACGGTCATCACCACGGTCGCGACCGTCGAGGTGCCACCGGGCAGCCGGCCCTGGCCACGCAGCCGGTCGAGGTGGGCGCGCATCTCGGTCTTGTCGACCGGGTCGGTCAGCGGGCGGGCGTCGAACGGCAGCGACGCGGGGGGCGGTGTCGTCATCGCGGCCAGGCTACCCGGTGCTCAGCGATCGTCGTCGGCGGTCAGGGCCGCGTCGGCGGGCACCGGCTGGGCGTCGAAGCGCGTGTCGGCGACCAGGGCGGCGATGAGTGCGGCCTCACCGCCGACGAGCGTGCAGTCGAGGTCCACTTCGCTGACCATCACCCAGGCGCGGTCGGCCGGCCAGACGATGCTCGGGGCCGCGGCCGACGGCTCGAACCCGTGCTCCTCGGCGATGCGGTCGCGCCACGGCACGTGCAGCACCCAGTCGGACGAGGCGAGCTCGCGCACGCCCCCGCGGAACAGCACGTGGCCCCGCCCCGGCAGCTCGAGCCGCGGTCCCTCGGAGATCTCGCGCGAGAGGATGCCCTCCTGCCAGGTCTGCTTGCGGTACGGGTTGTTGAACCGGTCCTTCACGGCGTGGCCCAGCATCGCGTTGTGGTGGGCGAGGGCCCCGTCGCCCGGGTCGCCGAACTGGAAGAACGCCCGTGACCCGGCCTCGCCGAAGTGCCCGAGCAGGCCGCCGGTGCCCTCCCACAGGCCGACGAATCCGTCGTCGGGGGTCGTCGTGTGCGCGGTGAGGATGCCGGCGATCATCGCGACCAGCTCGGCGCTCGGCCCCTCGGGCAGCTCGGGCGTCTCACTGCGGTGCGGCACCCGCGCGTACGCGGCGAAGCCGCGCGGCACGACGTCGTGGATTGTCCCCCGCCACGGGTCGTCGACCCGCTCGCGGATCCAGTCCCCGGCATCCACCCCCGCCGTCCACTCCATACCGTCACGCTACCCGGCGCCTCCGCACCCGCCCTGGTTCATGTCGCAGGACTTTTTGCGCGCCCGCGGCGTGTCGCGGGGGCGGCGCGCCCGGGATCCTCGAAATCTCCTGCGACACGAACATCGCCCGGCATCCGCTAAACTGTTGAGGTTGTCCGCATGCGCCCCTGCGCGCGAATCGGCGGACGATGTGCAACAACCCTCCTGATGCCGGGAACCGCCCGGTATCCGTTCTAGTCCGAAGGAGGTGGGTTAGTGACGCACTCCCACCAGTACGAGCTCATGGTCATCCTCGACCCCGAGGTCGACGAGCGCCAGGTCGCGCCCAAGCTCGACGGGTTCCTGAAGGTCATCACCGACGGTGGTGGCTCGATCGACAACGTCGACATCTGGGGCCGTCGCCGGCTGGCTTACGAGATCCAGAAGAAGACCGAGGGCATCTACGCCGTCGTCAACTTCACTGCGACCGCCGAGGCCACGCAGGAGCTCGACCGTCAGTTGGGTCTCAACGAGCAGATCATGCGCACCAAGGTGCTCCGCGCCGAGGAAGCCATCGCCCAGGTCGCCGCCGAGAAGCAGCGCGCCGAGGCCAAGGCAGCCCGCAAGGCCGCGAAGGCGTAACGCTCATGGCCGGCGAAACCATCATCACGATCGTGGGCAACCTCACGGCAGACCCCGAGCTGCGGTACACGCAGAACGGCCTGCCCGTCGCGAACTTCACGATCGCCTCGACGCCGCGCAACTTCGACCGTCAGGCCAACGAGTGGAAGGACGGCGAAGCGCTGTTCCTCCGCGCGAGCGTGTGGCGCGAGTTCGCCGAGCACGTGGCCGGTTCGCTCACCAAGGGGATGCGGGTCATCGCGACCGGTCGCCTCAAGCAGCGCTCCTACCAGGACCGCGAGGGCAACAACCGCACCGCGATCGAGCTGGAGGTCGACGAGATCGGCCCCTCGCTGCGCTACGCGACCGCCCAGGTGACGCGCGCCGCTTCCGGCGGCGGCAACTTCGGTGGCGGTGGCGGTGGCCAGCAGCGCCCGCAGGTGCAGCAGGACGAGCCGTGGTCGACCCCCGGTTCGGCCGCGCCCGATGCATGGAGCGCTCCCGGCACGAGCTACGGCGACGACACGCCCTTCTGAACCCGGGCGTTCACCTCACACAGATCAGTGGATGCCGCGGCATCCACCCGTAATTAAGGACACAACATGGCTGGAAAGGCTACCGGCGATCGCCGCAAGCCGCGGAAGGGCGCGAAGAACGCCGCTCCCGCGAAGGCGATCCGCGTCGGCGTCATCGACTACAAGGACGTCGCAACCCTCCGCAAGTTCATCTCGGAGCGTGGGAAGATCCGCGCCCGTCGTATCACCGGTGTCTCGGTGCAGGAGCAGCGTCTGATCGCCAAGGCGATCAAGAACGCGCGCGAAATGGCGCTCCTGCCCTACGCCGGCGCCGGCCGCTAAGGAGCACCTCAATGGCAAAGCTGATTCTCACGAACGAGGTTGCCGGGCTCGGAAGCGCCGGTGACGTCATCGAGGTCAAGAACGGGTACGCCCGCAACTACCTCATCCCCCAGGGCTTCGCGGTGGCCTGGACCCGCGGTGGCGAGAAGCAGGTGGCGTCGATCCGCGCCGCCCGTGACGCCCGCGCGATCCACGACCACGAAGAGGCCGTGGCGCTCAAGGAAGCGCTCGAGTCGAACACCGTCAAGCTGACCGTCAAGGCCGGCAAGGAAGGCCGTCTGTTCGGTTCGGTCAAGACCGCCGACGTGGCCGACGCCGTCAAGGCCGCGGGCCTGGGCGACCTCGACAAGCGCAAGATCCACATCACCAGCCCGATCAAGGCCGTCGGTGAGCACGAGGCGACCGTTCGCCTGCGCGACGACCTGACCGCCGTGATCACTCTGCAGGTGGTCGCCGCCAAGTAAGGCGCGCACGCCGGATGCCGCGACTCGGCCCTCCACGGAGGGTCCGGGCCGCGGCATCCGTCGTTTACGGCCGGGTCACACGGTGCGGCGGCGCAGCACCAGCAGCGCCACCCCGCTCACCAGCGCGACCACGGCGAGGCCGAGCCCGACGACCTGACCGCCCGTCTCGGCCAGCGCGGTGACGGCGACCGGATCGGCCGCGGCGACGCCGGAGACCGGGGCGCCGTCGTCCGTCGACCCGTCGTCGGTGCCGGGGTCAGTGCCGGGAGTCGTGCCGGGGTCCGTTCCGGGGTCGGTGCCGGGCGTCGTGCCGGGGTCCGTGCCCGGGTCCGTTCCGGGGTCTGTGCCGGGATCCGTTCCGGGGTCCGTCCCCGGGTCGGTGTCCACCACTGCGGGTGTCGTGCTGGTGTCACCGATCAGCGAGATCGCGTTGCCGCCGAGGTTGATCGGCAGGGCGACGGGTGCGACGACCTGTGTGCCCCCGAGCAGCGCGTCGGAGCCGTCGGTGGACGGTGCCGGCGCGGTGTCGTCCGTCCCGGTGGTGCCGGGCGCGGCGGGAGCGCTGCTCGAGTCACTGTCCCCGATCAGCGTGATGGCGTTGCCACCCACGGTGATCGGCAGGGCGACGGGTGCGACGACCTGGGTGCCCCCGAGCAGGGCGTCGGAGCCGTCGGTGGACGGTGCCGGTGCGGTGTCGTCCGTCCCGGTGGTGCCGGGCGCGGCGGACGCGCTGGTCGAGTCGCTGTCTCCGACGAGCGTGATGGCGTTGCCGCCGACGTTCACGGGCGCCGTGATGGGTGCGACGACCTGGCTGCCGGAAGCGGTGCCGTCTGCGCCGTCGGTCGACACCGCCGGCACGCTCGTGCCCTCTGCCGGTGCAGCCGTGCTCGGTGCCGAAGCCGACGTGCTGCCGTCGCCGATGAGCGCGATGGCGTTGCCCGTCGCGGTCACCGGTGCGTTGACCGGTGCGGCGACCTGCGTGCCCGAGGCGACAGCGTCCTCACCGGTGGTCGTCGCCCCGGTGCTCGGAGCGTCGGCCGGGTCTTCGGCGGCCGCGTCCTCGGCGGGTGCCGCCTCGGCGGGCTGCGCCGCGGCATCCGTCTCGCTGTCCCCGAGGACCGAGATCGCGTTGCCGCCGATCGTGATCGGCACCGTGATCGGGATGACCGCCTGGGTACCCGACGCGGTGCCGTCCGAGCCGGACGTCGACGCCGAACCGGCATCCGCCGGCGCCGTACCGGCTTCCGCCGGAGCGTCCTGCGTCGACGAGCTGTGCGAGTCGCCGAGCAGCGTGAGGGCGTTGTCGCCGATGGTGATCGGCAGGTCGATCGAGATGAGGCTCTGGGTGCCCGAGAGCAGCCCGTCCTCGCCCGAGGTCTCGGCCGCCTGCGCGACCGTCGCGCCGAAGACGGTGATGCCTCCGGCCAGGAGCGTGCCCCACAAGGCACGCGTGATGAAGGTCTTCATGGTTCTCTCCTTGAGTGATCTGATTTCCGGCGCGCGGATGCGCGGCGGAGGCGTGCCGCAGAGCGCGGCCCGCCCAGATCAGTCGGGAGAGACGTCGGTGTCGAACACGGGTGAGGCCGGCGCGGATTCGTCCCCGGCCCCCGTCCGCCGCACCCAGGCACGGTGCGCGACGAGCGGAGCGAGGGCGGTCAGCGCCCACACGCCGGACCCCGGGCCCGACGACCCGGATGACAAGGTGGAAGACGGGGGCACCAGCGCCGGCGCAGGCAGCGCACCCGGCGCGTCGGCGGCGGCAGGGGCGCTCTGGCGCATCGTCTCCGGCGGTGCACCGGCTGCTGCGGCCGGTGCCGACCAGAGGTGCACACGAATCATGGATGCCGGAGGCGCGCCCGGTGGGTTGGACTCGGCGCCCGACGCGTTCGACTCCGGCGGTGCCGGGGCCGGCGACGCGGGACCACCGGCATCCACGCCTGGCGCGGGCACCGGTGCGGCCCCGGGCTGGTCGGGTGCGGGGACTCCCCGATCGGGCGCAACGGCGTCGAGGATCGGTGCAGTGACGGGAGCGAGGGCATCGCGCACCGGGTCGAGAACGGGGGCCACGGCGTCGGTGACCGGCTTCACCGCGGCGAGGACCGGTGCGACACTGTCGACGACCGGCTGCGCGGCGTCGAGGACCGGCGCGACGCTGCCGACCACCGGTTGCACGACTTCGACGACCGGGGCGACGGCACGGGTGACAGGCTTCGCGGCCTCCAGCACGGGGGCCACGGCGTCGGCGACGGGACGGACGGGTTCGAGCGCGGGCGGGAGCGCCGTCGTCGTCTCTCGGACGACCGACAGCACAGGCTCGACGACCACCGGGTCACTGACCACCACGTCGATCGTCTTCGCGACCGGTGCGGTGGCGTGCTCGACGATCGGGACCACCACCTCGGTGGCGACCGACATCACGTCGGTCACGGAGCTCAGCGCACCCCGGGGTTCGTCGTCGTCGGCTTGGGCCTGGGACGAGCCGAACAGCAGCGACAGAGCGACACCCGCGAAAGCACCGGCCGTCAGCACCGCCGCGAGGCGCGCAGGACGCCACCGGATGCCGCGTGTGCCCACGTTCACCTCCACGACGAGTCGTCGACGCCGCGGTGCCGCGGTGTCGTCGGGATGCCTGGACCTCAGACCGTACCCCGGCACTGCTCCCGGTGTCGAGGGGTTGCCGCCGTCCAGGTTCTGGGCAAGCCCTGTGGACACGGGCGGGATTTGCCCGCTGACCGGGACCGACGCCGACGACTGATCGGCCTCGGATTCGCACTTGACAAATCCCGGTTCTGTCCCCAGGTACTCCACACTGTGGGGAACCCTCAACCCACACTTCAACCACAATCCCCGTCCACAGGGTGTGAAACGAAAAACACCAGGTCGGACGGTAAAACGCAGGTGAAAGTCCCCGGAAAACGGTGAGTTCTCCACAGCAGTCATACACAGGCGGCGCGGCGTTTCACGCATTTTGTCCACATAGTTATCCACAGGCTGGTTTGCGGGTGTCGGGACCCGTGCCTAACGTGTCGGGAGGCCCCCGGGGAGAGGGCCCGCAGAAGGGGGCATGAATGTCGATCGCGGACATCTCGGACGAGCGACTCGGCGCGCCTCGAGACCACGAACGGACACCCCCGCACGATCTCATCGCCGAACAGAGCGCCCTCGGCGGCATGCTCCTGTCGAAGGATGCCGTGGCCGATGTCATCGAGACGCTGCGCGGCACCGACTTCTACGTGCCCAAGCACGAGCTGATCTTCGAGGCGATCCTCAACCTCTACTCGCACGGCGAGCCCACTGACGTGGTGACCGTCACCGACGAGCTGCTCAAGACCGGCGACCTGCAGCGCGCCGGCGGAGCCGACTACCTGCACTCGCTCACCTCGATCGTGCCGACGGCGGCCAACGCCGGCTACTACGCGTCGATCGTGAGCGAGCGCGCGCTGCTGCGCCGCCTCGTCGAGGCCGGCACGCGCATCGTGCAGATGGGCTACAACGGCCAGGGCGAAGCGGTCGACCTCGTCAACAACGCGCAGGCCGAGATCTACTCGGTCACCGGCGCCGAGCAGGCCGAGGACTACGTGCCGCTCGAGGTCGCCGTCGGCGCGGCGATCGAAGAGATCGAGGCCGCGCGTGGGCGCGACGGTCAGATGACCGGCATCCCCACCGGCTTCGCCGGGCTCGACCAGCTCACCAACGGTCTGCACCCCGGGCAGATGATCATCATCGCCGCCCGCCCTGCGATGGGTAAGGCCCTGGCGCTCGACACCCCCCTGCCCACACCCCGTGGGTGGACGACGATGGGTGAGGTGCAGGTCGGCGACGAGCTCTACGACGCTCAGGGCCGACCCACGCGTGTCGTGGCAGCGACCGAGGTGATGACCGGTCGTCCCTGCTACGAAGTCGAGTTCTCGGACGGGTCCAAGATCATCGCCGACGCGCAGCACCAGTGGGTGACCGAGACCCGCTCGACGCGTCGACGCGGTGGCGCTGCGCAGATCGTCACAACGGAACAGATGCGCGCAACGTTGACCGTCGGTGCGGACGAGCGCGCCAACCACTCCGTGCCCAACGCCGCACCCCTGGCGGGGACCGAAGCTGAGCTGCCGATTCCGCCCTACGCCCTGGGCACCTGGCTCGGCGACGGCCACAGCGCCGGCGCCCGCATCACCAGCGAGACCGCGGAGATCCCCGCCCTCATCGCCCGCGACGGCGTGCGGGTCGAGTCGCGCGGGAACATGCTCTACGCGCTGAAGACCGAGGAACGCACGCTGCTGATCCGCAAGTGCGAAGTGTGCGGCACGCAGTTCACTGCGCGGCACCCGCACGTCCGCACGTGCGGCCGCTCGTGCGGACCCAAGAACAAGGGTGCGCACCCGGAGCGCCTCTCGTGCCCGGACTGCGGTGAGCCGTACTCGGGCGAGGCCCAGCGCTGCATGGCCTGCCACCGCGCACACGGGTCTTTCACGGGGCTCTTGCGCACCCTCGGCGTGCTCGGCGACAAGCACATCCCCGCGCAGTATCTGCGCGCCTCGGAGGCACAGCGACGCAGTCTGCTCGCCGGACTGATGGACACCGACGGGACGGTGGTGCGTGGCGTGGGGTCGTGCCAGTTCTCCGTGACCAACAAACGGCTCGCCGACAGCGTCTACGAGCTCATCGTCAGCCTCGGGTACAAGTGCGGCCGCACGACCAAGCGCGTCGCGGGCCGGAGCGAGGAGTCGTCCACCTGCTACATCCTGAACTTCTCGACCACTGACGATGTGTTCCGACTGGAGCGCAAGCGCGCGCTTCACGCGCAGGAGCGACCGACGAGCACCCTGCGCATCGGTCGACGCTACGTGACGGCCGTGCGCCCGGTCGCCAGCGTTCCGGTGCGCTGCGTCGAGGTCGACAACGACGAGCACTTGTACCTTGCCGGTGAGTCGATGATCCCGACGCACAACTCGACGCTGGCTCTCGATTTTGCGCGGGCCGCGGCGATCAAGCACAACATGCCGACGATCTTCTTCTCGCTCGAAATGGGGAAGAGCGAGATCGCGATGCGTCTCATGAGCGCCGAGGGTGCGGTGCCGCTGCAGAGCATGCGCAAGGGCACGCTCGACTCGCGCGACTGGACGACGATCGCCGCCACGCGCGGGCGCATCAACGACGCCCCGCTGTACATCGACGACAGCCCGAACATGACGCTCGTGGAGATCCGCGCCAAGTGCCGCCGGCTCAAGCAGCGGGTGGGTCTGAAGATGGTGGTCATCGACTACCTGCAGCTGATGACCAGTGGCAAGCGCGTCGAGTCACGTCAGCAGGAGGTGTCGGAGTTCTCGCGTGCGCTGAAGCTGCTCGCGAAGGAGCTGGGCGTGCCGGTCATCGCCCTGTCACAGCTGAACCGTGGCCCCGAGCAGCGGCAGGACAAGAAGCCCGCGCTCTCGGACCTGCGCGAATCCGGCTCGATCGAGCAGGATGCCGACATGGTCGTGCTGCTGCACCGCGAGGCCGCCTACGAGAAGGACAGTCCCCGCGCCGGCGAGGCCGACCTCATCGTCGCCAAGCACCGCAACGGCCCCACCGACACCATCACCGTCGCCTTCCAGGGCCACTTCTCACGTTTCACTGACATGGCCCAGGACTTCGGGTAGCGGGATTGTAGGTTTTTTTTGAAGTTGTCCTTTTCGCAGATGAAATGTCCACGGTGTGTCCATATGGACATTTCGGCTCGGCGGTCATCGTGTAGGTTCTCGGCGAAGATGGCGGATTCTTAGATGAAGTGGCGGACAAGTGGCGGATCCGAAAGATTGGTGAGAACGATGCGTGTAAGTGCCGTGTCGGTTCCTATCCGAAATGACAGATTCCGCGGGTAGTTGGCATGCACCTAGCAGTCCTGCCATTGGCTGGGGGTGAAGGGTTACTCGCTCACTCGATTAGGGGCGAACCGGCTACATTCGACAGGCTTGTGCTCGTGTGCACAGCTGTGGAGTGGTGGGAGCGGCATCAGGTAGTGCTCTACCTCGCAGCGATCGCCGTGGGTGCGGTGGTCGGTCTACTCGTGCCGGCGGTGGCGGATCCGCTCGAGTCGGCGATCAATCCCGTGCTCGGGTTGTTGCTGTACGCGACGTTCCTGGGGGTGCCGTTCACGGCGATCGGCCGGGCCTTCACGGATTGGCGGTTCCTGGGCGTCGTGCTCGTCCTGAACTTCGTCGTCGTGCCGGTGGTCGTGTTCGGGTTGAGTCGCGCCGTGGCGGCTGATCAGGCGGTGCTCGTTGGGGTGTTGTTCGTGCTGCTGACGCCGTGTGTGGATTACGTGATTGTGTTCACTGGCCTGGCTGGCGGTGCACGTGCGCGGCTGCTTGCTGCCACGCCCCTGCTGATGCTTCTGCAGATCGTGTTGCTGCCGGTGTACCTGTGGCTGATGGCCGGCGCCGAGGTGGTGGGTGCGTTCGACCCGCATCCGTTCGTGGAGGCATTTCTGTTGTTGATCGTGCTGCCGCTCGTTCTCGCCGCCGCCACGCAGCTGCTGGCGAAACGGTTCCGTGCCGGCCGCGCGATCGAGGGCGTGGTGCTGGCGGCAATGGTGCCGCTGATGATGCTGACTCTCGCCGTGGTGATCGGCTCGCAGGTCTTCGGCGTGAGCAGCGCTCTCGGCCAGCTGCTAATCGCGGTTCCCGTGTTCGTCGTGTTCGTCCTAATCGTGGCACCACTCGGTGCGCTCCTCGGGAGCGCGGCACGCTTGGATGTTCCCAGCCGCCGGGCGGCCACGTTCAGCGGGGTCACCCGCAACTCGCTGGTCGTGCTCCCGCTCGCTCTCGCGCTGCCGGCATCTTTCGCTCTGACGCCGTTGGTTGTAGTGACTCAGACCTTGGTGGAGCTCGTCGCAATGGTGGTCATGGTCGCCGGGGTACCGCGACTCATCCGCCCTCGCATTAGTACAGCGGAGAATGTATAGTCAGCCTGTGCTGACTCTTACTTCTCGCCTCGATGTGATGAACCGGCTGGGTCGGGCGATGGCCGACCCGACCCGTTCCCGGATCCTCCTCACACTGCTGGACGCTCCCGGCTACCCGGCTGAGCTGGCACGAGATCTCGAGCTGACCCGCACGAACGTCTCGAATCATCTGACGTGCCTGCGGGGCTGCGGGTTGATCGTCGCCACACCGGAAGGTCGGCGCACCCGGTATGAGATCGCCGACCCGCATCTGACCCAGGGGTTGCGACAGCTGCTCGAGGCGGTCGTCGCCGTCGACGAGGGCGCCCCGTGCATGGACGATCAGTGCGAGTGCTGCGCATGAGCCTCATCGACCGTGACCTGCTGCCGGTGGCCTGCACGCTGACGCCCGGCGCTGGTGCTGCACAGCTAGCCGCGTGGCAGGAATTCAACGACGACTACCTCCTCGACATCGACAGGACGGCCGCCCAGATCACCGTCCACTACCCAAAGATCGACGACGCGACCGCCCGGCTGACGGAGCTGGTCCGCACCGAGCAGTCCTGCTGCGCGTTCGCGACTTGGGCGATCGACACGACCCACCCCGACCTGCGCCTTTCCGTTACCGGCACCGATGACGCACTGGCCGCGCTCACGTTCCTAGAGCAGACGCCCGCCCCCGCAACGAAGGAGAGCGTGCAGTGAGCGAAGAGTGTTGCGGCCCCAACGAGCCGCGCAAGCCCGGTACGGTCCGGCGCATCGAACTGTCCCGGCCGCTCTCGACCGGTGACGCCTGCTGCGCCGCGGAACCCTCCTCCAAGACCGCGGCGCCAAGCGCGGTGCACGATGCGGGCGATGCCTGCTGCGGCCCCGACCTCGCCACCACCCCCACCGAGGCGGACGAGGAGCCGGAGGTCCGCCCGCCCTGGTGGCGCGACTTCGCGTTGCTTCCCTCCGCGCTGTCCGGGCTGTTCCTCCTCGCCGGATACACGTTCGAGTGGACTGGTCTGCACATCCCGGCGCTGGTGCTGCAGTGGGCGGCGCTGCTCGCCGGCGCCTACACCTTCGTCCCCGGCGCGATCCGCCGCCTCATCCGCGGTCGCCTCGGGGTCGGGCTGCTGATGACCATCGCCGCGATCGGCGCGGTCCTGCTCGGCCACGTTGGCGAGGCCGCGACCCTGGCGTTCCTGTTCTCCCTGGCCGAGGCGCTTGAAGACCGGGCGATGGACCGCGCCAAGGAAGGCTTGCGCGCCCTTCTGTCCCTCATCCCCGACACTGTCCGCGTCTCCCGCCTAACCAGCGACGTCACGATCCCCGCCGCGGACGTGCGTGAGCTGGACATCCTCGTCATCGGTGCCGGCGATCGCATCGCCACAGACGGCGTGGTCGTGGAGGGTAGGTCGAGCCTGGACACGTCGGCGATCACGGGCGAGTCGATCCCGGTCGAGGTCGGCCCCGGCGATCCGGTCGCCGCCGGTTCGGTCAACGGGGCGGCGACGTTGCGGATCGAGGCAACTGCGGACGGCCGCGACAACTCCCTCACCCAGATCGTCGCCCTCGTGGAGCAGGCCCACGCCCGCAAGGGCAACCGGGCACGCCTCGCCGACCGGATCGCGAAGCCGCTCGTTCCCGTCGTCCTGATCGCCGCTGCCGTGGTCGCCCTGTTCGGGCTGCTGGTCGGCGACCCGTGGACCTGGATCGAACGCGCCCTCGTCGTCCTGGTTGCGGCATCCCCGTGCGCGCTGGCCATCGCGGTGCCCGTGACGGTGATCAGCGCGATCGGAGCGGCGTCAAAGTTCGGCGTCGTCATCAAGTCAGGTGAAGCGTTCGAGCAGCTCGGCACGATCCGCGCCGTCGCCCTCGACAAGACCGGCACCCTCACCCGCAACGAGCCCACCGTCGTCGACGTCCAGCCCGCACCCGGTATCACCCGCGACGACCTGCTCGCCTGGGCCGCCGCCGTGGAGGCCACCAGCACCCACCCCCTCGCCGCGGCCATCATCGCGGCCGCACCCGTCGCCAGCCCCGCAACGGAGGTGGTCGAGGAGGCCGGGCATGGCATCACCGGGACCGTCGACGGCCGGGCGATCCGGGTCGGCAATGTCCGCTGGCTCCATCCCGCCGGCCAGCAGTTGAACGCGGAGGCGATTGCCGCGCAGGGCATGACCGTCGTCGTGGTCGAGGCGGACGGGCAGATCGCCGGCCTGATCGGCGTGCGGGACGAGCTGCGCCCGGAGTCGGCCGAGACGGTCCGGATGCTGCAGTCGCAGGGCATTGAGACCATCATGCTCACCGGCGACAACACCCGCACCGCCCACGCCATCGCCGCCGAGGCGGGCGTAACCGACGTTCGCGCCGAGCAGCTGCCCGCCGACAAGGCCGCCGCGATTGAGGCGCTCGTCACGCAGCAACCGACCGCGATGGTCGGCGACGGCATCAACGACGCCCCGGCACTGGCGACGGCGACGGTCGGGATCGCGATGGGTGTGAAAGGCTCCGCGGCGGCGATCGAGTCCGCCGACGTCGCCTTCATCGGCCACGACCTCCGCCTCATCCCCGGCGCCCTCGCCCACGCCCGCCGCGGCCGACGCATCATGACCGCCAACATCGGTCTGGCTCTGGCGATCATCGTCGCGCTGTTCCCGCTCGCCCTGTTCGGCATCCTCGGGCTCGCCGGCGTCGTGCTGGTGCATGAGATCGCCGAGGTCGTCGTCATCCTCAATGGCGTCCGCGCCGCCCGTCGCCCCGCTGCGCTACGGCAACTCGCCACGGTGCCCGCTCGCCAGCCCGAACCCGCCCACGCCTGACCACCGACCCCTCGCCCCGCGGTGGCAGAACACCGCCCGACTTGGAACCGGCCCTTGTGAAGACCCCCATCAAAGCCACCTTCGCCACCGTTGCCGTCGTCATCGTCCTGGTTGACCGGCTAGCCGCGCCGGACCCGGCCGGCGCTGCCGGCGCTCCCGTGCTCGGGTGAACCGGGCTCCGAATGGGTTTAGGTGCGCATGGTAGGCTGTGGGCGATGGTCTCTTCGGCCCGGACTCCGCGCTCCACGACGCTGAATGAGCAATTGTTGATAATGAGGCTCATTACCAGCGTCGGTTTGGCGCTGCTGCTGATGTTGGGTCTGGCAGCGACGGGTCACACAGAGGCGGACGGTTCGACTCCTGTTCCGCTGGTGATTTCTGGGTTCATGGACCCCCACGTCGAGCCCGTGGCAGACGCCCCAGTCGAGCATGAGGCGGTCGCCGGTGGCGTCGTTTCTGGGCCGAACGCGTTGGTGGGCGCTGCGCTGTGCATGTTGGGCGTGTTGTGCGGGCTGACGTTCATGGTGGTGCTGCGGGGGTTGTGGCGTCGGCGGATGCCTCCGGTTCTCGGTGACGGGCCACGGATGCCTTCGCTGCTTCCGGCGCCGGCTGCCCGTGCTCACCCGATTGTCTTTTCGTTGACGCAGTTGGGTCTTTCCCGAACCTGACATTTGGCACGCCACCCTTTCCGGGTGGCGCTTCGTCCCGGGCTGCGTGCCCGGGTTCTGTCCTGTGCCGTGTCTTGGTTTGGAGTACCCGATGAAAACCCCTGTGAAGGCGACGCTCGTCACCATTGCCGTTGTGGTGGTGATGGTGATCGCCGCGTTGATCTATGTCCTTGTCAATCAGAGCCAGTCCGCTCCACCTTCATCTGGGGGCGGTGACGCATCCCCGCAGGTGGTGCGGGAGAGCTCGCATGTCCTCGACGACGGCGGGGAGGGCGCTGTCACCCTGGTGGAGTTCCTCGACTTCGAGTGCGAGGCGTGTGGCGCGTTCTTCCCGATCGTGGAGGATAT
Source organism: Microbacterium pollutisoli (assembly GCF_053586795.1). Classification (NCBI taxonomy): domain Bacteria; kingdom Bacillati; phylum Actinomycetota; class Actinomycetes; order Micrococcales; family Microbacteriaceae; genus Microbacterium; species Microbacterium pollutisoli. The sequence goes on along the minus strand of NZ_JBNYWT010000002.1, from coordinate 558,048 downwards.
GCGGGAGCAGTTCGCTGGGGAGATCACGTATGTGGTCCGCTACTTCCCGCTGCCCGGTCACTTCAATTCGAAGAACGCGGCGGTCGCGGCGGAAGCGGCCGCGCAGCAGGACCGGTTCGAGGACATGTATGTCCGGTTGTTCGAGACGCAGGCGGAGTGGGGTGAGGCGCAGGAGTCTCGCGCCGACCTGTTCCGTGGCTTCGCGGAGGAGATCGGTCTGGACATGGCCGCCTATGACGCCGCCGTGGCGGACCCGGCTACGGCGGAGCGGGTGGAGCTGGATTTCGAGGAGGGCCAGGCGCTCGGGGTGAGCAGCACGCCGACGTTCTTCCTCGACGGTGAGCTGCTCGAGCTGCAGGAGTGGGACGACCTCGAGAACGCCATCCAGGCTGCGGTGAACGGTGGCCGGTGATGCGGGCGGGTTTGACGCATCGGCGGGCGATCATCGTCGGCGCCGGGCAGTCTGGGCTCGCGGTTGCCGCGGCTCTGGCCGCGGAAGGGCTGCGGCCGCAGCACGAGTTTGTGGTGATCGACGCCGCCAGCACGGGGCAGCGTTCCTGGTCCTCACGGTGGCATTCGATGGAGCTTCTCAGCGACGCCCGGCATAGCGCGCTGTCTCCGCGGCGGCTGCTGGGTGACCAGCGCCGGCATCCGCGAGTGGACGAGATGGCGGACTACCTCACCTTCGTGGAAGCCGGGCTGGGCGTGGAGACGGTCTGGGGCATCCAGGCGACCGGGGTGGAGCATCGCGGGAACGGCTCGACTCTGCTGCTGTCGACGACGGCAGGGGAGGTGCAGACCCGCAACGTGATCTGCGCGACGGGCGCGGCCGCGCACCCGCGGATTCCGGAGTGGGCGTCTCTGCTGACGATGCCCGGGGTGGTGCTGCACAGCAGCGAGTACCTGTACCCGAAGCAGATCCCCGTCGGCGACGTGCTCATCGTGGGCGGCGGGAACAGCGGTGTGCAGCTGGCCCGCGAACTGTCCGCGTCGCACACCGTGACGCTGTCCGTGCGAACCCGGCGGCAGCATCGCCCCGCGATGAGCTATCCCGCCGCGGCGGGGGAGAGGGTGCCGCTGTTCTCGCGGGAGCGTCGCCCCGAGCCGATCTTCGGCGACAGCTATGAGCAGCTGCGCCGCGTCGGGGTCACGATCGCAGCTGCGGTGCAGGACGCGGCCGGCGCCGGGGTGACCTTCGCCGATGGCACGCAGGCATCCCCCCGCTCGGTGATCCTCGCCACCGGCTACACCCCTGGCGACGACTGGCTCCCGGAACCGGCCCGCGTCGACCGGCCGCGGCGCACCCTGACCGGCCTGCCCGGGCTGTTCGTGGCGGGGATGCCGCAGTACGGCGGCCGCGGCTCCGACACCCTCGCCGGGGTCTGGAAAGACGCGACGACGATCGCCCAGCACATCATCAACCGGCCCTGAAAGGACCACCGCCTTGACCACCGTCACCGACCACGAACACCCGCACCGATCCGGCTCACGGAGACGCATCCTCCTCCTGTCCACTCTGACGACGCTGCTGCTGGCCGCCGGGCTCCTGTTCGCCACCGCGGCGCCCGCAGCCGCGCACGATGAGATCGTCTCCTCCTCCCCGGAAGCCGGATCCACGGTCAGCGTGGTCCCGGAGGAGATTTCGCTGACGTTCAGCGGCGAGATCCTCACCGATTTCAGCGCCGTGATCATTGAGGTGGTCGCCCCGGACGGGCAGAACATCGCATCGGGGGATCCGGTCATCGACGGGACCACGGTCACCCAGGCGGTGACGCCTGGTCAGGCGGGCGTGTACACGGTGCGGTGGCGGGTCGTGTCCAGCGACGGGCACCCGATCAGCAACGAGTACCAGTACACCGTCGAAGCGGTCACCGTCCCCACCAGCGCCCCTACCCCCGAAGCGACCGAGGAGCAGACACCCGACCCGTCTCCCACATCTGCCGCCAATACGTCCGGAGAGGTTCACAACGGGCCATCCGGAGGTGGGGAACTCCTCCCCGTCCTTGCGGTCCTGAGTGGCGTAATCGTGCTGGGCGGCGCGCTGGTGGTCGTGCTCATGGTGGCCAGAGAGCGTCGTCGCCGCGACCGAGCAGCCGCGGCCGCGGCCGCCGCGGATGGTGGAACCGCCGACGACCAGCAACAGAAGGAGAACCCCTCATGAAATGTCCGGTCGACGGGACCGCCCTGCTGATCACGGAACGCTCCGGGGTCGAGATCGACTACTGCCCGCAGTGCCGGGGCGTCTGGCTGGACCGTGGCGAGCTCGACAAGATCATCGACCGCGCCGCCGACCTTGCCGGCGGCGGCCGGCAAACCAGCACCGCCCCCTATCCGCGCGAGGGCGACCACCGTTCTGACCGCGACAGGGATCATCACGGTCGCTCCGGGCGTCGGCGGAAGGAAGGGTTCCTCGGTGACCTCTTCGACTTCTGACACCAAAAACCTCTTCCTGATAGCCGGTCTGATGACCGGGTTATCAGCGGCCCTCGCGAACGCAGGAGGAGCCGCTGATGGTTCGTGAGCAGACCCGGCGGTTCGCGGTCGCGTGCCTGGCCGCCGCTGTGGTGGTCCTGGTCGACCAGGCGACGAAGGCGGCCGCACTGGGAGGGTTGAGTCAGGAGGAGCGGATCCCGCTGCTGGGGGATCTGCTTGGGCTGCAGCTCGCGTTCAACCCCGGCGCGATCCTCTCCCTCGGAGCCGGGGTCACCGGGCTGCTCACTCTCCTCGGGGTCGGTGCCGTGGTGCTGCTGGTCGTCGCCGCCGCGCGGGCGCGGACCGGATGGTGGGCGATGGGGATCGGCCTGATCCTCGGGGGCGCGATCGGGAACCTGATCGACCGGCTGTTCTCCCCCCCTGGGTTCGGGGTCGGGCACGTCACCGACTTCCTCGCCTACGGGAACCTGTTCATCGGCAACCTCGCCGACGTCGCCCTCGGTGCCGGCGTCATCGTCCTCGGCCTGAGCCTGTGGACCCGACACCGCCGCTCCCGCGTCAGCGCGGACAGCGCGGCGCCTGCGACGGGCTCCGTGGTGAGCGGGTCATGATGGCGAAGCAGCGGACCTCGTCCGTATACCAGCGCAACGCGTTCGCGCCGGGGCTGCTCGCGGCGGCGGTGTTGTTCCTCGCGCCGGTACTGATGGGCGGGGACTGGTTCACCGTTGTGCTGTTCGTCGCCGCGATCTTCGCGGTCATCGTGGGGTGGTTCGCGATCCAGGCGCGGCAGTGGTGGTGGTTGCCTGTGTTCGTCGTGATCGCCGTGATTTGGAACCCGGTGTTCCCGTTCCCGTTCACCGGCCCGGTGTGGACTGCGGCGCAGCCGGTCGCCGCGGTCGTGTTCCTGGTCGCCGGCGCCCTGATCAAGGTCAAGCGCGCATGATCCGCCGCCGCGTCCTTGCCGCCATGACGCTGGTCGCGGCGCTGCTGCTGGCCGGGTGCACGTCCAGCGACTCGCTCGCGCAGCAGTACCGGGACGGAAGCGAGAAGGGCTACATCGCCGGTGACTTCCAGATCGTCGAGATCCCGGATGCCGACCGCGGGGAGCCGGTGGTGTTCGAGGGCGTCACCGAGACCGGGGAGACGGTGTCCAGTGACGACTACCGCGGCGGGGTGCTGGTGGTGAACTTCTGGTACGCCGCGTGCGGGCCGTGCATCGTCGAAGCCCCGATGCTCGAGGAGGTCTGGCAGGAGTATCAGGACCAGGGCGTCGCGTTCCTCGGGGTGAACACCTACGACCAGCCAGCCACCGCACTGTCGTTCGCCCGTGACAACAACGTCACCTACCCGAGCGTGATCGACGTGAACGACGGACGGGTCAAGCTCGCGTTCGCGCAGGTCACTCCGATCCAGGCCACCCCCACCACCTTGGTCATCGACCAGGAGGGGCGGGTCGCGGCGCGGATCATCGGGCAGTTGGCCAGCGCGTCGATCCTGTCCACCCTGGTCGCCGACACCCTCGCCGAGGACACCTCATGAATCCGGGAGCGGTGATCGTCGACGGCGCCCTGTGGGTCGCGATCCCGGTCGCGATCCTCGCCGGGCTGGTGTCGTTCGTGTCCCCGTGCGTGCTGCCGCTGGTGCCTGGCTACCTCGGCTACCTCGGCAGCACCACCACGACGACCGCGGCCCCCACGCTGGACGGGGGGCGCACGGTGACGGCGGAGCGCGCGCGGCTGCTGCTGGGCGTGACATTGTTCATCGCCGGGTTCACCGTGGTGTTCGTCGCCGTCACGATCCTCGGCGGCACCTTCGGGTACCTGCTGCTGCAATACGCCAATGTGCTCACTCGCGTCTTCGGGGTCGTCATCATCGCCCTCGGCCTGGTGTTCCTCGGCTTCTTCGGCATTGCCCAGCGCACCCTCCGCCCTCGCGCCCAGGGTAGGACCGGGCTGATCGGGGCGCCGCTTCTCGGGTTCGCGCTCGGCGTCGGCTGGACCCCCTGTATCGGCCCGACGCTCGCAGCGATCATCTCTATGTCGTGGAACCTCGGTGACCCCGCCCGCGCGGGCCTGCTCGGGCTCGCGTACTCGCTGGGCCTGGGCATCCCGTTCCTGATCCTCGCGGCCGGATGGGGGTGGGCGTCCCGATCGGTGACGTTCCTGCGCCGCCACATCCGCGCCCTGAACATCATCGGCGGGGCCATGCTCATCGCCCTCGGCCTGCTGATGGTGACCGGGCTGTGGACGGCACTGATGTCGCAGCTGCAACAGGTGGTGATCAATGTCCCCCTCCCGCTCTGACACCGGCATCGACGTCACCGCCGACCCGCTACGCCCCGGCGACCACGCCGACAGCGAATCCGCGACGGAGATCACCCAGCCGGCGCTGGGCATCACCGGGTGGTTGCGGTGGGCATGGCGGCAGCTGACCAGCATGCGCACCGCATTGGTCCTGCTGCTGTTCCTCGCGATCGCCGCCGTCCCCGGGTCCCTGTTCCCGCAGCGCAGCGCCGACCCCAACGGTGTCATCCAGTGGGAGCGGGACAACCCTGACGTGTTCCCCCTCGCCGATGCGGTCGGCCTGTTCGACGTGTACCTGTCGCCGTGGTTCTCCGCGATCTATCTGCTGCTGTTCACCTCCCTGATCGGCTGCGTGATCCCGCGCGCCAAGCACCACTACAAGGCGCTCCGCTCCCGCCCCCCTCGCACCCCGGCCCGGCTGTCGCGGCTCTCGGAGTACCGGGAACTGACCTTGCCGAGAGAGGAAGGGAGGACCGACCCGGCCGCGCACGCGATCGACGTCGCGGCAGAGCAGCTGCGCAAGGCCGGATACCGGGTGGAGCGATACGACGCCCGCGGAGCCGCGTCGGTGTCGGCCGAGCGCGGCTACCTGCGCGAGACCGGCAACCTGATCTTCCACGTCGCCCTCGTCGGCGTGCTGGTCTCGGTCGCGATCGGCGGGTCGTTCGCGTATACCGGGCAGCGGGTGGTGGTGGAGGGCACCACGTTCGTGAACGCGCTCAGCGACTACTCCTCGTTCAACCCCGGCCGTTTCGTCGACGGCACGGGCCTTGCCCCCTACTCGCTCACCCTCGACGACTTCCAGGTCTCCTACCGGCTGCCCGGCACCCCCGGCGCAGGCCAGGCCGGAGACTTCTCCGCCGACATCACCATCCGCCAACCCGGGCAGGACGATCGGGCGCAGAGCGTGATCGTGAACTACCCGATCACCGTCGACGGCGATCGCATCTACCTGCTCGGCAACGGCTACGCCCCCACCCTCACGATCCGCGACGCCGCCGGCGAGGTGGTGTACAGCGAGTCGCAGCCGTTCCTGCCGCAGGACTCCAACATGACCTCGCTGGGCATCATCAAGATCCCGGACGGGCTGCCCGAACAGGTCGGGCTGGTCGGGTTCTTCTACCCCACCCAGGGGGTGTTGCCCTCCGGCGCGTTCACCTCCGTCTACCCGGACGTGGTCAATCCGGTGCTGACTCTCAACGTGTTCAGCGGGGATCTCGGCATCGACGACGGCACTCCGAGGTCGGTGTACACGCTCGAGGTCGACGGGCTCACCCAGCACACCGGCGGCGACACCGCCGCCGACTCCCTTGAGCTCACCCCCGGCGCCACCGTCGACCTGCCGAACGGGTGGGGCACGATCACCTGGGAGGAGGTCACGGCGGAGGAGCCGGTGAAGCGGTTCGCGTCGCTGCAGATCCAACGCGACCCCAGCAGCGGCTGGGTGCTCGCGTTCTCCGTGCTCGCCACCCTCGGCCTGTTCGCCGGCCTGTTCGTGCCCCGCCGCCGGCTCTGGGTGAAAGCCCGCACCACCCCGGATGGTGTGCACGTCGAGTACGCGGGACTGGCCCGCGGCGAAGACCCCGCTTTGGCGCGCGCCGTCGACGAGTTCGCGACCCGCCACGCGCACGCCCTCGGCGTAGACCAGCCTGCGAAGGACACACCGTGACGACCGTGTGGATCCCGGACGCCCCGCCGACCCTCGGCGGGTTCCTCACCCCGGCCCCGCTTCCGGCTCCGGTGCTACCGCTCCTCGCGGGACTCCTCGCGGTCGCCTACCTGGCCGGTGCGATCCGGATGTGGGTCCGCGGCCGCGGCTGGCCGGTGTGGCGGACGGTCAGCTTCCTGCTCGGCTGCGTCGCCCTCGCCGCGGTCACCGGCCTGGCGGTGGAGAACTTCGGGTACGCCCTGTTCTCGGTGTTCATGTTCCAGCAGCTCACCCTGATGATGGCGATCCCGCCGCTGCTGGTCCTCGGCTCTCCCGGCACCCTGCTGCTGCGCGCCACCCCGCACCACGGCCCAGGTCTCCTGGTGCTCCGCGCCGCGCACGCCGGGCTACGCAGTCGCACCGCACGGTGGCTGCTCAGCCCGTGGCTGGCGGTGCCGCTATACCTGGCCGCGTTTTACGGTCTGTACCTGGCGAACTTCGCCGATCCGATCCTGTCCACCGTCACCGGCCATACCCTCCTCGAGGTCGGGTTCCTGGTCGCCGGGATGCTGTTCACCATCCCGATCCTGTCGTCGGACCCGCTGCCGGTGCGGATGAGCCACGGCGGCCGCGCCCTGGACGTGTTCGCCGAGGCCGCCCTGCACGCCTTCTTCGGCGTCTTCCTGATGATGGCCACCACTACCCTCATCGACGGGTTCGCCGGCCCGACGAGCGCGCTGGGCATCGACCCGATCGAAGACCAGCGCCTCGCCGGCGGGCTGGCCTGGTCCTACGGCGAGGCCCCCACCTTGCTGATGCTCATCTACGTCATGCACCGCTGGTTCCGCGACGACACCGCCCAAGCGGTCGCCGCCGACCGTCGCGCCGACGCACACGGCGACCCTGAGCTCGACGCGTACAACGACTACCTCACCCGACTCCACCAGAAAGACACCTGACCGATGCGCACGCCTTTGCCGACACCCGCCCCGGCCGCCGCGCCGGAGCAGGAGACGCCGCGCCGCACCGTGGCGGCATGGTCGCTGCCGGTGTGGGCGGCGGTGCTGGCATCCGCGGCCGCCGGCCTGCTGCTGGATCTCGCCTCCGCACCGGTGGGGTGGTGGCCGTTGACGTTCGTGAGTGTCACGGTCGCCCTGGTGGCCCTGATCGGCCGCAGCATCGGCGGGGCGCTGCTGGTCGGCACTGTGTTCGGCGCCGTGTTCTACACGACCCATCTGGTGTGGGTGGGGGAGTTCCTCGGCCCGGTGCCGTGGCTTGCCCTCGCCGGGCTGGAAGCGGTCCTGTTCGGCGCGGGCGCGGTGCCGATCGCGCTCGCCTACCGGTGGACCGCCCGCTATCCGGCCCGCGGCCTCGTGCAGCTGCTCGCGGTACCGCCGCTGATCGGGGTTCTGTGGACGGCCCGTGAGGTGGTGATGGGTGCGTGGCCGTACTCCGGGTTCCCGTGGGCGCGCCTCGGGATGACCCAGGTGGGCGGCCCGCTCGCGGAGGCCGTGTCGTGGACGAGCGTGACCGGCCTGTCCCTGCTGATCGTCATTCTGTGCGCCTCTGTGGTGCAGTGGATCCGCGCCGGCGGCATCCGCTTCATGCTCGGGTTGCACCCTGCTGTGAGCGTCGCCGCTCTCCTGGTGATAGCGCCGCAGTTCCCCACCGCGCCGGCCGGGGAGTTCCGCGTGGGATGGGTGCAGGGCAACGGCCCCACCGGGTACTTCGACGACAAGGTGCCCGGCGACGTCCTGGCCGCGCAGACCGCCGCCACGGTGCCGCTGTACGGGCAGCCGATGGATCTGCTGGCCTGGCCGGAGGGCGGCGTCGACGCCGACCCGCTCAGTGATCCCGCCGCCGCCGAGGCGTTGGACCGGGTCGTGCGCTCGGCCGGGGCGCCGTTGCTGATGAACGCCGCCACCACCCGCGGCGACGATGTCTTCAACACGTCCCTGCTGTGGACCGCGGATCCCACGGGCCGGCAGTGGCACGACAAGGTCAACCCGGTCCCGTTCGGCGAGTACGTGCCGGACCGGTGGTTCTACGAGCTGATCGTCCCCGACCTGGTGGGCTTGATCCAACGCGAATACACCCCCGGCAGCAACCCGCCGCTCGTGCAGGTCGGCGACGTCGGGGTGGGGTTGGCGATCTGCTTCGACGTGATCTACGACGCCGTGATCTGGGACGGTGCCCGCGCCGGCGCAGAGGTGTTCGTGTTCCAGACCAACAACGCCGACTTCCGCGGCACCGACGAGAACCTGCAGCAGCTCGCGTTCGCCCGGATGCGCGCCATCGAAACCGGCCGCGCGGTCGTCAACGTCTCCACGGTGGGCACCAGCCAGGTCATCACCCCGGACGGCACCACCGTCGACAGCATCGGCGTCGACACCGTTGACGCGTCGATCACCACCGTCCCGCTGCGCACCGGACTCACCCCGGCGGTGATCCTCGGTCCCTGGCTCACCGCTCTCATCGTCCTCGCTGCCGCCGGCGCTCTCACCGCGGCGGGGTTCTCCCACCGTGCCCGCACGCGTGCGGCCGCCGCAGATCGTTCGACTGATCCGGGGAGGCACCCATGAACACGCCACGGATGAGGCCTGCCGGAGGTCGACTGGCCTGGTCGCTGCGAACGCTGGCGACGGGCAGCGATCTCACCCTTCCTGGTGACCTGACGGCGGAGGAGTGTGGGTGCGCGCCCACGCCCGCGGAGAGCCGCGCATTCCGGGCCGGGGTGAGCCGGCGCACTCTGCTGACGGCGGGAACATTGAGCGCGGCCGTGGACTCGCTGGCCTGGCTGGAAGCGAACGCGGGCTGACCGATGTGCACGGATCTACCGCGCCACCCCGCTCGCGGGCACCCCCTGACCGCAACGACGAAGAGGACGACCCTGCCATGACCGGAACCGACGCGCTCTCCCTCGACGGCATCTCACTGCTGCTGGTGTGGACGGCGATCGCCACCTACCTGCTCGCGTTCATCGCGTACACCATCGACCTGGCCGGGCGCTCCGTCCCCGCCAGCGTCCCGCAGCGGGAGCCGGTCCTGGCCGGCGCTACCGCACGGGCGGGCCAGCAGACGGACAACGCCCAGAGTGGGTCGGTGGACAGTGTTCGCACGCCGCCCGCGCAGCGTCAACGGCTGCTGTGGGCGCGGATCGGGACGTCGCTGACGGTCCTCGCGTTCCTGTTCCACCTGGCCGGCACCATCCTGCGCGGCATCGCCGCGGAGCGGGTGCCGTGGGCGAACATGTACGAGTTCGCGCTGACCGGCACGGTCTTGATCGTGGCCGTCTACCTGCTGGTGCTGCGCCGCTACGACCTCCGCTTCCTCGGTGCGTTCCTGATCGGCATGGTGGTGCTGCTGCTGGGTGGCGCGACGGTCTCGTTCTACGTCGAGGTCGTTCCGCTGATGGATCCGCTCAAGAGCGTGTGGCTGGTCATCCACGTCTTCGTCGCGTCCCTGGCCACCGCCCTGTTCGCGATCGCCTGCGGCATCTCCATCACCCAGCTCCTGCAGGCCCGCCGGGAGCGCCGCACCCGAGCATCCTCGGACACTGCCCGCGCCGACGGTCTTGGGTTTCTGCGCACTCTGCCCGCCGCCGACGTGCTCGAGTCCCTCGCGTACCGGTTCGCGATCGTGGGGTTCGTGTTCTGGACGTTCACCCTGATCGCCGGCGCGATCTGGGCCAACGACTCCTGGGGTCGCTACTGGGGCTTCGATGTCAAGGAGGTGTGGACGTTCGTGATCTGGGTGCTCTACGCCGGCTACATCCACGCCCGCGCGACCCGCGGCTGGCGCGGCACCCGCTCCGCCTGGCTGTCCATCATCGGGTTCGTCGCGGTGCTGTTCAACTTCACGATCGTGAACATGTTCTTCCAGGGCCTCCACTCCTACTCCGGGCTCACATGACCCCGCACCCCTGCCCCGCCCTCTTGCCCGAGCCGAAAGCACGCACATGACCCCGATACTCTCGATTCCCGCCACCACGGGTGCGGATGCCACTGAACGCGGACAGCGGTCACTCCGACCGCGACAGGAATGACTCCTCGCGTCTTGCGGGTCGCAGGGCCTGCGATCCTCGGCGGGGTCGCACTCATCGCCTTGGTCGGGGCGTTGTGGTTCGGTGGGGGTGCTGCGCAGATCCCACTCGGCGACGCCGGCCCTGTTGTGCGCTGGGGGCTTCCGGTCACGAAACTGGTCGTGAATCTCGCCGCCGCGGGCATGGTCGGTGTGCTCGTGACCGCCTTGTTCACGCTGCGGGCCGGTGAGCGCGAGTTCGACGTCGCCCTCGATACCGCGTCGATCTCTGCAGCCCTGTTCACCGTGGCCGCGGGCGCGACCGGGTTCCTCACGCTTCTCAGCGTGTTCAACCCGGCCATCGACGCAGGCCCCCAGTTCGGTGCCCAGCTCGGCCGGTTCCTCGTCGAGCTCGAGGTCGGCAGGACATGGCTGATCACGACGGTCGCCGGCGCCGCCCTCACCGTCCTGACATTCGCCGTGCGGTCCTGGGTCGGGACGCTTCTGGTCGCCCTGGTGGCGGTGGCCTCGCTCGTGCCGATGGGCACGCAGGGGCACTCCGGCGATGACGCCTTCCACCACGAGGCGATGATGGCGCTCATCCTGCACATCATCGGCGCCGCGGTGTGGCTCGGCGGGCTCCTGCTGCTCATCGCCGTCCGTCCAGCCCTCGACCGTCGCCGCATCCCCGATCTCGTCGCCCGCTACTCGAGCATCGCTCTGGCCGCGTTCGTGCTCGTCGCCGTGTCCGGCACGGTGCGCGCCGCCATCGGCCTGCAGGAGTGGTCCGATCTGCTCTCGCCCTATGGCGCGATCTTGGGCATCAAGGTCGTCGCGCTCGTCGGCCTCGGCCTCTTCGGGGCGTGGTACCGCACCCGCCTGATCGGCAGGATGCGCAGCTCCGACGCGGCATCCCGCCCTTTCTGGATGCTCATCGCGTTCGAGCTGGCACTGATGGGTGTGGCCAGCGGCGCCGCCGCAGCGCTGGCCCGCACTCCGCCACCGAACCCGGCCCCGCTTCCCGAGATCCCCTCGCCGGCAGAACGCCTCACCGGTGCCCCGCTGCCCCCGGAGCTCACGATCGAACGGTGGGTCACCGCGTGGAACGTGGACATGTTGTGGGCGGTGCTCGCCGGGTTCGCGATCTTCTTCTATCTCGCCGGGGTGTGGCGGCTGCGCCGGCGCGGCGACGCGTGGCCTGTGTATCGCACGATCATGTGGGTCGCCGGCATGGTGCTGCTGGTCTGGGTCACCGGCGGCGTCGTCAACGTCTACCAGGACTACCTGTTCAGCATGCACATGGTGGGGCACATGCTGCTCACGATGGCGATCCCGGTGCTGCTGGTCGCCGGCGCCCCGGTGACCCTCGCCGCCCGGGCGATCCGCAAACGCGACGACGGCACCCGCGGCGGGCGGGAGTGGATCCTGTGGGCGGTGCATTCGCCCGTCGCCCGCATCCTGACGAACCCGTTCGTCGCGGCCGCCCTGTTCATCGGCTCACTGTGGGTGTTCTATTACACCGACCTGTTCCGCTGGTCGCTGTACGACCACCTCGGCCACCAGTGGATGATCGCGCACTTCCTCATCACCGGCTACCTGTTCGCGCTCTCCCTGATCGGCATCGACCCGGTGCCGTGGCGGCTTCCCTACGCCGGCAGGCTGCTGCTGCTCATCGGTGTGATGGCGATGCACGCGTTCTTCGGCATCGCCATCATGATGCAGTCGGGGCTGATGGTCGCCGACTGGTTCGGGTCGATGGGTCGCACCTGGGGTGTCACACCGCTCGAGGATCAGTACACCGGCGGCGGTATCGCGTGGTCGATCGGTGAGATCCCCACCCTGATCCTCGCGATCACGGTCGCGATTCAGTGGAGTCGCAGCGACGACCGCGAGACCAAGCGGCGAGACCGGCACGCCGACCGCACCGGCGAAGCCGAGCTCGAGGCCTACAACGCACGCCTCACCGAGCTCGCCGACCGCGATGCTCGCAGCCGCAGATAGGGCGCACTACGTGACGACGAAAGAGGAGCTCGCCGACCGCTACGGTCGGGGACCGCGGCCCATCCGCCGCCGCGTGTTCTGGGTCACCGTCGCGACGGCGGCAATCCTGTCTGTCGCCGGGCTTTCGTGGCTGACTGTCTCGAACTCGCTCGACGACGTCGGATTCGACGAGACCGGATACGAGCTGGTCGATGCGCGCACCGTGACCGTATCCTTCCAAGCCACGCCACCCGCTGGGACGTCGTTCGCATGCGCGGTGCAGGCATTGGATGAGGACTTCGGCATCGTCGGTTGGCGGGTCATCGAGTACCCCGCGTCCGAGGAGATCACACGAGCACTCGTGGAGACCATCCCGACCGTCGCGCAGGCAACGACCGGCACCGTGCAATCCTGCTGGGCCACATAGCCGCGCAAGGGAGGCCGTCGCCTGCGCCGGCTGAGTCTCTCAAGCGGTGGGCCTGTCTTCGTGGTCGATGCCGTGGTGCTCTTTGCCGCGCTCGAAGTTGAGCAGGCGGAGTGCGTTGCCGACGACGATCAGGGTGGAGCCTTCGTGGATGAGTACGACCGCGCCGATGTTCAGGCCGAGGAAGGTGGCGAGGATGAGGAACGCGACGATCGCGAGGCTGGCGATGAGGTTCTGCCGGATGATGCGGCTGGTGGCGCGGCTGAGCCGCACGGCGAACGGGACGCGGCCGAGGTCGTCGCTCATCAGCGCGATGTCGCAGGTTTCCAACGCGACGGTGGAGCCGGCGGCGCCCATCGCGATGCCGACGTCGGCGCGGGCCATCGCGGGGGCGTCGTTGACGCCGTCGCCGACCATCGCGATCGGTCGGTGGGTTTCGGCGAGGCGGGTGATCTGAGCGACTTTGTCCTCGGGGAGCAGTTCGCCGATCGCGGTGTCGACGCCGACTTCCCGGCCGACCGCGTCGGCGACGCGCTGGTTGTCGCCGGAGATCATCACGAGCTGCCCCACGTTCGCGCCCCGGAGCGCGCTGAGCACCTGGGCGGACTCCGCGCGGGACGCATCCATCACGCCGACGATGCCGAGGAACCGGTCGCCACGGCGGATGATCATCAGCGTCTGCCCGGAGTCCCGCGCCTGCGTGTACGCGTCGGCGAGCGTGCCGGTCAGCGCGAGTTGCTGCTCGTCGAACATGCGCAGGTTGCCGACGTCGACCCGCTCGCCGTCGATCGTCGCCGTGACGCCACGCCCGACGACCGCGTTCAGGTCTGTCGCGGTGAGGCGCTCGGCCTGGGGGACGAGGGGCTCGAGGTCGCGGACGATCGCCTCGGCCAGCGGGTGATCGCTGAGCGCTTCGACAGCGACCAGAGTGCGGATCAGCTCGGACTCGGGCACGTCGGCGGCGGGGGTGACGGACGTCACCCGGGGGGCACCCCAGGTCAGGGTGCCGGTCTTGTCGAACGCCATCGCCTTGACCCGCCCGAGCGTCTCGAGCGGGGCGCCGCCCTTGACGAGCACCCCGGCACGCGCAGCACGGGCGACCCCTGCCAGCACCGCGGCCGGGGTTGCGATCGCGAGCGCGCAGGGGCTGGCGGCGACGAGCACGGTCATGGCGAGGTAGAACGCGTCGGGGAACGGTTGCGCGAACGCGAGCCAGGAGATCAGGAGGGTGACGGCGACCCCGAGGATCACGGCGGGCACGTACCAACGCTGGAACCGGTCGATGAACTGCTGTGTGGGGGAGGCGGCCTGGTCGGCGGAGCGGACGAGCTCGACGACCTTGCTGAGCGTCGAGTCCGCGGAGGTCGCGGTGACCTCGACCTCGAGCACGCCGGACCCGTTCACGGTGCCGGCGAACACACGGTTGGCGGCGGGCAGGGTGTCGACGGTGCGCATCGCCCGCTCCGGGTCGGCCACCGGCTCCTTCTCCACCGGAATCGACTCCCCGGTGACCGCGGACTGATCCACCGCGGACACCCCGGAGATCACGAACCCGTCTGAGGGAATGCGGGAGTTCGGGCGGATGACGACGATGTCCCCGACGACGATCTCCTCCACCGGCACCTCCACCGGCTCGTCCCCGCCGCGGCGCACCAGGGCGCTGCGGGGAGCGAGCTCGGCCAGGGACTCGATGGACTTGCTGGCACGGCTGAGGGCGTATTCCTCGAGCGCGTGGCCGAGGCTGAACAGGAACAGCAGCACCGCCCCTTCCGCCCACCGGCCGATGAGGGCGGCGCCGATCGCGGCCACCAGCATGAGGAAGTCGACCTCGAACTTCCCTCGCATCGTCGAGGCGATCGCGGTGCGGAACGTGAAGAACCCACCGAAGAAGTAGGTGGCGAGGAAGAACACCAACGGCCACCCGACCATCGGCAGCCCCAACGCGAACTCGGCGATCATCCCGCCGGCGTAGGTCACGCCCGCGGCGATCGCGAACCACAGCTCCCACCGGGCCGAACCGTGGGAATGGTCGTGCGTCTCCGCAGCGGGCGCGGTAGTCGTCGGGGAAGAAGCAGTCATGCGACCAGGATACATCACAAGATCATGATATATTGTAGTTGTGAATGATTATCGTGGTCGGAGGGCACAATGGTGAGCATGGCCGGTACTGAGACGCGTCGGGAAGCAGGCACCCTGTCCGTAGCGGATGCTGAGCGTCTCGCCGAGATCATGCAGGCACTGGCGTCACCTGTGCGGCTGCGCATTCTGAGCGCGCTGAGTGTTCAGCCGAGCACCGTGACCGACCTCAGCGAACAGCTGCACATCGGACAGACGACCACATCGAACCATTTGCGGCTGCTGCGGCATCTGAGCCTGGTCCTTGGCACGCGCGACGGCCGGCACATCCACTACTCGCTCTTCGACGACCACGTCTCCGAACTGCTCGAGGAGGCCATCGGGCACCTCGAGCATCTGCCCGGCGGAGGATGACGCCTGCCGGAGCTCCCCGATTGACGAGAGTATTCCCGTTCACGTCGGGGGGCGCTGCTGCGGCCGGGGAGAGCGCGTCGCTGCCGGTTCGGACACGCTGCATGGTGTGTAGCCGATCGCCGCGACGGCCATGAGCTCTTGTAAGAATCCGCCACTACTCGCGGAATCCTGAACCCGAAACCCCAGCCAACTACCGTGGAATCGCGGCATTCCTCGCCATCTCGAGCGGGAACCTACACATCGGCGATCTCGTGCCTCTGGTGGCGTTGACGGATCAGGCGTTGATGAGCTCGTAGAGCGACCCATGCTTGCTCGTCATGGCGGACTCGACCGACGTGGCGAGGGCAGTATCGCGGACGAGGATGCCGAACTCGACGTTGCGGTTCTCGGCGGAGTAGCTGAAGTTCGCACTGGTGATCAGGAGCAGCTCGTGGTCGACCACGATGAACTTCGCGTGGCTGACGACCTGCTTGCCGTTCGGCAGGAGCGCAGAGCGGTACACCGTGGCTCGTGGGAGCTGCGCCTTGACCGTCGAGGCGCCGGCGACTGCGGCGTCGACGTAGACGGTGACGACGACGCCGGGCTGCTCGGACGCTGCCTTCAGCGCCGTCCACATCTGTGACGTGTCCTGGAAGTTATAGGTCGCCGCCGTAACCGACTGCCGTGCTGCTCCGACGATGCGGTGGAACTCGCTTGTCAGGTGGCCGGTGTTGGCTTCGTTGCCGGGCATTGTCCATACCGGGGTCAGCTCGCGCAGAACGGTCTTTGCGCCGGCGATCGCGCGCAGGACACTGGTGGAACGTTCGCGGTCGCCGGGTCCAAACCCGGAGGCGGCGAGCAGGTCCTTCACCTGTTCGCGCCGGCTGATCGCGATCTCGCGGACGGCGACGCTGACGGGCGTGCCGGTCTCGAACTGCAGGGCGAGCCGCTCCGCCTCGGTTGCGGTGAGGAAGGTGCCGAGTTCGGCAAGCGGGTCAGAGGCCATAGTTGCCGAAGAACCCTGGCACGGTCGGTCCGTTCGCGGTCGGGAGGTCGAGCAGGAACCGTCGGTCGAGGAAGCGGTTGGCCTTCTCGAGCAGGCATTCGACGCCGCCCTGGTCGGTGGCGTCAACGCGAACTCGAAGGTGTCGGCAGCGACCGCGCCGACGGTCGATCGGTTCCAGAAGCGGTGGATCGCCGCAGTGCTGGATGACGACAAGGCCGAGCAGGACGAGCTGCGCTTGTTCAAGGCCGACGTGGGGAACTTCGTGAAGTTCTACGACTTCATCTCCCAGGCCCGCAACCTCGAAGACACCGACCTGCCCCGCCGGCACTACTTCTTCCGCCGCATACTCCCTCAGCTCTCGACCGCGACGATCATCGAACCCGTCGACATCTCAGACGTGACCCTCGTCGGCTACAAGATCAGCGCGGGCGAGTCGGTGAAGCTGAACCTCGAGCAGGGGCCGGGTCTGGATCCGATCACCGCGATCGGATCCGGTGCGATACACGAGAAGCACCGGTCCGCTCTCGAGGAGATCATCCACAAGCTCAACGAACGCCTCGGCGACAAGTACGGCGTCGGCGTCATCGACCTGCAGATGAACCACATCGTCGGCAAGCTGGCGTTGGACGTGGAGCTCGCGAACCAGGCGGCGGTGAACAGCCCGCAGCAGTTCGCCGAATCTCCGGCGCTACCGAAGGCGTTCACGAAGGCTCTGCTCGGGGTGCGGGACGAGACGCCTGCGTTCATCGACGACCTGTTCAACGACAGCGGCCTGTACGCCGAACTGGGGAAGGCGCTCCCGGCGATGCTCTACGAACATTTCGTGCGCAAGGAGTCCCGTTGAGTTGGACACCCGCCGAGATGGTCGAGGCAGATCCGCCGCCGAGACTTCACGGCCCATGCTCAGTCGTCTTTGCCGTGCTGCTCTATGTCGTCGCACTCGGGTTCGCATTCGCAATCGAGCGCCTGCGAATCGAATGGACCTGGGCCGACGACGAGATCTCGTGGCAGATCGTCATGATTCTCTGGGTCTCGATAGCGCTCGCTGTTGTGGGCTTCATGCCGCTTGACCGCCGCGAGAGTTTCAGGTTGGGGAGCATCAGCGTGGCGCTGCTCGCCGTGCCGTATCTACTTGACGCCACCGGCGCGGCGTGGCGCATGGCGTACCTCGGCGAGTGGTTGATTCTGCTCCTGAACGTCGTCGCGGTGCTGGTTGGCGCGGTGCTCGCGCTGTTTGCCGTGTATTTCTTCCTCGCGCTCTTCGGGATCGTCGGTGTTCCGCGTAGGAGTCTGACTCCACACGCGGTCATGGGCGACGCCACTCGAACGGACTGGAGAGATGAAGCGGGCCGCTGAGATTGGGGCGCAGGTCTTTACGGCTCGGGACGCACTTCTTCGCGACACCCTGGAAGACCTGCGGGTCGCATTCCTTCTCTTCGACAGCGCGATGGAAACGCTGATGGTGCGCAGGATCGGCGAACTATCGAGATACCTCCTGACCTCCGAGCGACCGTGGTGGGTTGATGAACAGGATCAGGTCGCTGCAGATCTCGCGGATCCATCCCAGATCGCGGCCGAAAAGGTGACGGCGCTCAGCGAATTTCCCCAGAGTTGATCGGCGGGTTCCAGGGATCGTCGCTACACCTGAGGTAAGTGGGTAGGTATGAGATCTGGTTCAACGCGTCGTCCGGGACGACAGCCGATGGTGGACAAGCAGCGATCGTTTGCGAAGCTGCTGCAGCAGGGAGTGTCGATCTCAGAGGCGTGCCGGCGTCTCGGGATCGATCGCAAGACGGGGCACTGGTGGAAGAACGGCGGCAGCGTCGCGACCTCCACCGGGACGCGGATCATCGAGCCGGTCATTGGGCGCTACGAGGGCAAGGCTGAGTCCGACCGGTACTTGAGTGAGGCCGAGCGAGTGGTCATCGCTGACGGTCACCGGGCTGGGAAGTCGGCGCGGGCGATCGCGTCGGAACTGGGACGGGCGGTGTCGACGGTCGCTCGTGAGCTGACCCGCAACCGTGCCAGCGACGGCGTGTATCACCCGTTCACCGCGCACGCGCTGATGCGAGCGCGGCGGCCGCGCCCGAAGCCTCGCAGGCTCGAAACCGACGCTTCGTTGCGAGGCCTGGTTCAGAAGCATCTCGACGAGCACTGGAGCCCCGAACAGATCGCGCACGAGCTCGCCACCCAGCACGCTACGCCGATCGCGGTCGAGACGATTTACCAAGCGCTGTACGCCCCAACCCGCGTGATCGCGAGGGATCCGAGAGCCGTCCTGCGCACGGGGCGGCCTCACCGGCGTCCTCGCCGTCGCGGTGATCAGCGCCGGCCACGATTCATCGTGCCGATCACCCCGATCGATCAGCGGCCGGCCACGGTACTGGAGCGACTCGAGCCCGGTCACTGGGAGGGGGACTGCATCGTCGGCGC
Organism: Microbacterium pollutisoli; assembly: GCF_053586795.1. Classification (NCBI taxonomy): domain Bacteria; kingdom Bacillati; phylum Actinomycetota; class Actinomycetes; order Micrococcales; family Microbacteriaceae; genus Microbacterium; species Microbacterium pollutisoli. The sequence continues at coordinate 539,332 of NZ_JBNYWT010000002.1, read as the reverse complement.
TTACAACCGCTCCGCGATCGGCACCCTCGTCGAACGCACCTTCCGGTACACGATCCTGCTCCACCTCGATGGCGAGTCCCGCGCCGGCGCCGTCCGCGATCAACTTATCGCGACGTTCAGCGCGCTCCCGCCAGCGATGCGGCGGTCCCTAACGTGGGATCAAGGCAGCGAGATGAGCCACCACCACACCGTCGCGGAGACCGTCGGCATGCCGGTCTACTTCTGCGACCCCGGCAAGCCTTGGCAGAGACCCACGAACGAAAACACGAACGGGCTGCTACGCGACTACTTCCCGAAGGGCACGAACCTCCGCTTGCACACCGCTGAGGACCTCCAGCGGGTCAGCGACGAGCTCAACCGTCGGCCGCGCAAGACCCTCGACTGGAAGACACCCCACGACCTCTTCGCTAACCTTCAGACCAAGGCCGTGTAGCGACGACCGCTGGAACCCGCCGAGCAGAAGTGGGGAATTTCAGTGAGCGCCGTCAACCCGGTACACACACGGCTCTGTGGGACCGGGTTCGGTGCTGCGTACGATCATGTCGCGGATCATCCGCTGGCAGTCCGTGTGGTCATCACCAGCCATCATCAGTTCTACCCTCCGTGTGGCGAACCTGTCAGTCCGACGGGGTCAGGACGCGCTGTCCAGTCCACGGACATGCATGGAAACCGAAAGCGGGGGCACGGAGTTCCGTACCCCCGCTTTGCTCACGCGCTTACTGCAGGGTGAACTCGACCGTCGTGGCGTTACCGGCGACGTCGTGCACGACGAGCGTGTTCGCGCCGGCGACGGCCCCGAACACTCCCGGCGCGATGAAGTTGACGTCGGACCACGCGTTGTCGGTGAGGTCCTTCACCTTCCCGTTGAGCACTACCCGGTCGATCTTGCCAGCGTCGTACAGCTTGAAGCTCACCTTCTCGTAGACACCGTCACCTCCGACCGTGAACGAGCCACCGCTCTTCACACTGACCGTCGGCGCCGTGCCGTCGACCGTGACGTCGAACGTCTTGGTCTGCGACACATTGCCCGCCAGGTCGTGTGCGTTGTAGCGGATCGTGTAGGCACCGTCGGGCAGCGAGACCGACGCGGTGTGGGACGCCGTCAGGGCACCGCCCGCCGGCGACTGAGTGCTCTTCACGAGCGTTCCGCTGCGGTAGGCGTTGGCGACGATCTTCGCCAGCCCGCGGTCGTCGCTCGCGTCGACCTTCAGCGCGAGCGACTTGTGCGGACCCGCAGCCGTCGGCGCTGCCAGCGCGACGGTGGGCTTCACGGTGTCCGGTGTCTGCGCCTCAGCGGCGATGACCTTGACGTCGTCGACGAAGCCGGTGTTGTCGGCGGTCACGGTCGTGGCGACGAAGGAGATCGTGTGCTCCCCGGCATCCACGGTGAACGGCGCCGTCTCGTGGAACGTGTACGCGCCGTCGGCCGTCGGGGCGTAGTGCCCCAGCAACTGATCGTCGACGAACACGTCGAACTCCTGCAGGCCGCCGAAGTCCGCACGGTTGGCTGCGTAGAAGGTGATCGCGTACTCACCCTCCGGGAAGCGCACGACCTGGTCGATGCGGCTTCCGAGGCCCGAGTCGGTCTTCAGGTAGGCCGTCCGCTCACCCTGGGGTGCGGGGAAGGCGGGGTTGAAGACGCTGTTGTTGTGCTGGATGCCGGCACGCGCACTGAAGGTCCACCCGTTGACCATCGGACCGTTGGAGGTGCCGCCGGTCGCGGGGCTCTCGAACCCCGCGTTGAAGATGGTCACCAGCGGCTCCTCGTCGGGGATCTCCGGGTTGACGAAGCAGCGGTTGTCACCACCCGGGTTGGGGTCGCCACCGAAGTTCGCCGCGGTGCACTCGACGCCGCCGGTGAAGGTGCCGTACGAGAACAGGCCCTCCGAGCCGAACGCGACACTCGCTTCACCCGTGAACTCACACGTGCCGCCGTCTTGGTACTGGCAGAACCGGTACCCGTCGGGAGCGATCTGCACGTCGAGCACCTTGTACAGGCGAGAGGTGACACCCGAGTCCTCGAGGCCGTCCGCGACGGCGATGGCCCGAAGGTACGTCGTGCGCAGCGGGTCGAGGATGAGCTGACCGGCGTAGAGGGTCGAGGATGCCGTCGGCTCGCTGCCATCGGTCGTGTAGCGGATCTCGGCATCCGGCGTGCCCGTCGTGATCGTGACTGCCTCGGTCGACCGGTACAGGCCCGGCTCCAGGCTGAACACGGGCGCGTCGGCGACGCCGTCGGTCGACGCCGGGGTGACCAGCACCTGGGCGACGCCGTAGACACCCTCGGAGAGGGTGGCGCGCACCGCGACGGTGCGCTCGGTGGTCACCTGCGGAGCGGTGAAGACGCCGTCGGCGTCGACCGTGCCGTTGCCGCCACCGACGACGGTCCAGGTGAGGCTGCCGGCACCGTCGATGATCTCGGCATCCAGATCGACCTGCTCGCCGCCGGCGATGGTCGTCTGCACCGGGTCGAGAGCAATCTGGGTCGCGGCCGGAGAGGTCGTGTAGATCGCGAAGGTGTGCTCATCACCGATCTGCGTGTCGGTGAAGCTGTTCGCCGCCGGCGTCAGGGTGCCTGTGGAGGCGGGCAGGAGCGCGTTCTTCTCGACGTCGACGACCGAGTCGGAGAAGGCGAGGCGGGTGAATCCGTCGGTGACGTCGCCACCGGTGAACTCGACCCGCACGTCTTTGGGTTCGCCGGACTGGGTCTCCACGAGCACGGTGAGCTCACCGTCCGCGTCCCGGAAAGCCGTCGCGCGCACGTCGTCATCGGAGGTCGCCGTGCCGAGCACGGTGCTGTGCGCCGGGATGTAGCGCATCAGCAGTCCGGCTTCGTAGAAGGCTGCGGTGGGCGCGAGGCCCAGCACGAGCGAGTCCCACATGTTGAACGCGCCGTTGGTGTCACCGGCGGGATCGTCGGTCATGACGCCGTTCATCTGCCAGACGAGGTTCGAGTGCACCCCGTTGTTGGCGCTGCCGATGATGTAGTTGGAGTAGCCGGTCTCCCACACGCTCGTGCCGGGGTTGGTCCACCCCATCTCGGACAGATTGAGCGGCGCATCGCCGATCGAATCACGCCGCTGGTCGATGGCTTCGCCGAGGAAGTCGTACGACTCTCCGTAGAGGTGGAACGAGTACTGGTCGAACACGTCTGCCGCGTTGTCAGCCATGTACTCGGTCCAGTCGGGAGCGTTGACCTCCTCCGGACCCCAGATCTCCACCTCGTCGCGCAGGCCGTCGGTGACGAGCTGGTCGTGCACCTTCCGGGCCATCTCGGCGTAATAGGCCTTCTGGTCGGCGGGGCCTTCGAAGTCCCAGCTGCCGTTGGGCTCGTTGTAGAACGTCAGGTAGTCGACGTTGTCGTAACCGCGCTGGGTGATGAGCTCGTCCAGCAGAGCCGATGCCGAGCGGCCGTAGGCATCGAGGTCGCCGGGGGCACTCTCGTAGGGCTTGGTCACGCCGGGGTAGAGGAACCAGTCGTGCACGCGCTCGCCGACCTTCCACCCGAAGTTCAAGAGCACCTCGGTGCCGGCTTGCTCGAAGGCGTCGAGGTAGCGGTAGAACGCGAGCATCTCCGGGCTCTCGAAGTCGTACTGGCCCTTCTCCAGCTCCATCCAGTCGATCTGGAACCAGACACGCGCCACCTTCGGCTGAACCGTGAGGATGCGTTCGACGTCGACCTCCCAGTCGGCATCGTCGTAGCCGAGGGTGGTGGTTCCTTCCAACAGGCTCCACGGGATGACGTTGACGCCGATGCCGAGGTAGTCCTCCTGCACCACCTCGTCGAGGTTCACCGTCACTGTGCGTTCGGCGTCTTCCGCGGCGGCGGGCAACACGGGGACGAGGGCGCCCGCCGTGACCACCGCCGTCGCTGCGATCACCGGACCGATTCGTCGTCGCATCGGTTGTTCTCCTATCTCCATCGATAGAGCGCAGGCCGCTGGTTCGGGAACGTCATCGGTAACACCAGGTAGTGACACTACGCGCTAAGGGGTGATCTACACGGTAAACGACCCGATAATGCACCCGCAAGGCCTTCGAAAGAGGTAGTAGAGGTAGTGTGGCTACGGAAACTGCTATCGGTGCAGATCAGGAGATCGCGGCGGAAGCCTCCTGCGACAGATGGCGTACGGTCTCGACGTCGCCCGACGCGAGAGCGCGCGCGGGCACCATCCACGACCCGCTGACGGCGAAAACCGCCGGGTCGTCGAGGTACTCCTTCGCATTGCTCGCCGACACACCTCCCGAGGGCAAGAACCGCACATCGGGGAACGGCCCGGCGAACGCGCGCACGGCCGCCCGTCCGCCGATGAGGTGCGCGGGGAAGAGCTTCAGGTGCTGCAGGCCCGCCGCCACTGCACGCTGGATCTCCGTGCCGGTGGCCACACCCGGTACGACGATCAGGCCGAGCTCCTGACAGCGGGCGACGACGGCGTCGTCGAAGCCGGGCGAGACGACGAAGCGAGCGCCCGCATCGAACACGGTGTCGACCTGCGCCACGGCGGTCACGGTGCCGGCGCCGACGAGGAAGTCAGAGCGCCCGGCCACGGCGCGGATGGCCTCGATGCCGGCGGGCGTGCGCAGGGTGATCTCTGCGCAACGGATGCCGCCCGCCGCCAGAGCGTCGGCCAGGTCGGGCGCGATGGCCGGATCGTCGAGGACGACGACGGGGACGATGCGCTCCCCACCCAAGATGTCGGTGGTCATACGGGGAACCCCACTCCTGCGGTCAGCAACACGTTCGCATAGGGCGTGTCTTCCGCGGTTCGGACGGCGAACCTCGCCCGGGTCGCGATCCGCTTCAACTCGATGTGCGGCACTCGTTCGGTCTCGGGGAGCCGATCGGCGAATACCTGGTCGATCGGCGGGTTGGCCGCCGCGAGCTCCTCGGCGACCACGCTGCGTTCGACGACGACCTCGGCGAGCACCGCATCCAGGACCGGGACGAACCCCGGAAGCCCATAGACGACCCGGAGGTCGACGACGGGGACGCCAGTGGGCACCGGGAACCCGGAGTCGACGACGAGGAACTCGTCGGTGTGGCCGAGTCGGGCGATGTGCCCGCTCAGTTCGGCGTGGAGGATGCCGGCGCGCTTCATCAGGCGTCCTGAGAGGTCGGGGCCACCACGATCTCGCGGAAGCTCACGTGCTGGGGCAGCTGGTAGGCGGCCAGGATCGCCGCCGCGATGTCGTCGGGGTGAAGACCTCCGCCGATGCTGCGCTTGTAGTCGAGGTAGCCGTCGAGCACAGCTCCATCCGTGTGACCGAGGAGTCCGGTGTCGACCATGCCGGGCGCCACCAGCAGCACCCGCACGTCGTGGGCGGCGTTCTCGCGACGAAGACCCTCGGTCATCGCGTGGACGGCGTACTTCGTGCCGTTGTAGACGGTGTGGTCGGTGTAGAGCTGCTTGCCCGCGATCGACCCGATGTTGACGATCGTGCCGTGGCGACGGGCCTGCATTCCCGGCAGCACGAGCTGACTGTTCTTCATCAGGGCGACGCAGTTGACGTCGAACTGCTCCTGAACGAGCACGGGGTCCTGCTCGGCGACCGACGAGAGCGCCATGAGGCCGGCGTTGTTGACGAGCAGATCCACCGGACCGAAGCGCTCTTCGGCGCGGGCGACCGCGTCGCGCACGGCATCCGTGTCGGTGACGTCGACGGCGGCGAGCTCGGCGTCGGCGAGACCGAGCGCGGCCATCGGTTCGAGGCGGCGCGCGATCAGCAGCAGCGGGTGTCCGGCCGCCGCGAAGGCGCGGGCGGTCGCGGCACCGATGCCGGAACTGGCGCCGGTGATCACGACGAGGGGGAGCGAGGTCATGGGATCCCTTCCAAGAGAGGTCGAACGTTCGGGTGTGGGTCGGGTGGGACGGGTCAGGCGGATGCCGCGCGCACCGCGGCCGCGAATCGTTCGCGCGCGAGGTCGTAAGCCGCGGGGTCGAGCGGGTCGTAGCGGTCGATGTCGCGGTGAGCCTGGTCGGCACGCGTGTAGCCATCCCATACGCCGAGCCCGACGAAGGCGATCGTCGCGGCGCCGAGGGCAGCGGCCTGCTGGTCGACGCGGGTGCGGAGCAGTGGCGTGCGGAGGATGTCGGCGTAGATCCGGTTCCACACCTCGGAACGGCTGCCGCCGCCCGAGATGAGCAGGTCCTCGGTCGTTCCGCTCAGGCTGCGCATGAGGGTGAGGCTGCGGTCGAGCGAGAACGCAATGCCCTCGAGGCAGGCCCTCACGAGGTCGGACCGCGCAGTGCCGAGTTCGAGACCCGTCACCACACCGCGTGCCGCGCTTCCACCCTCCAGCGGAGTGCCGCCCGCCAGGGTGGGCGCGAACGCGACTCCCCGCGCGCCGGGTGCGCTCTCGGCGGCGAGGTCGATGACTGCGGAGAGCTCGAGATCGGGGGCGACGATGCCGCGGAGCCACTCGAGGCTTGTCCCGCTGCTGAAGGTCGACAGGGCGCTGATGTGGAATCCCGGAACCGCATGACGGAAGACGTACGGGCGCGCATGCTCGTGGAGCACGGGAGAGGCGGAGGTGACGGTGATCCAGCTCGACGAGCCGAGCGCGGCGTAGATGCGCCCCTCCGCTGTGCCGCGCGAACCCACCGCCATCGCGGCGTTGTCGACGGCGCCGGTGAAGACGGGGATGCCCGCCCGGAGACCGAGCTCCGCGGCGGCGTGCCGGGTGAGAGGGCCGAGCTCGTGGTGCGCCTCGCGGGGCGCCGGGAGCAGAGCGGGGTCGAGGCCCGCGGCATCCAGCAGTTCGGGGTCGTAGGCACCAGCGGCCAGCGAATACGCGCCGGAGCCGGATGCCATCGAGTGATCGGTCGCCATTCGCCCGGTGAGGCGGAGGTTGATCCAGTCCTTCGAGCCGAGGAGGTGCCGGGTGCGTGCCCAGGCCTCCGGGTCTTCTGCGCGGAGGGTGACCGACTTGAAGAGGGGGTAGAGCGGGGCGCCGAAGCCGTTGCCGGTGCGCCGGTACCACTCGGCCTCCTCGACGGCGGCGAACACCTGCTCCGTGCGCCCACGCGCGTCCGACCACAGCGGCGTGCGCTCGGACACGAGTTCGCCCGCCCCATCGACCTGGACGATACCGAGGCTGTGCCCCGACAGGGCGATCCCCGCCACGTCGGCGGGATCCGCACCCGGGGTGTCGAACAGCTCCCGCGTGGCGCGTACCACCGCATCCCACCAGTCTGCCGGCCGCTGTTCATTCCGGCCGGGGGCGGGGTGGTGGGTGCCGTAGGGGACGACGGTCTCTGCACGCAGCCGCGCATCGGCATCCCACAGGGACGCTTTGCAGCCCCCGGTGCCGAGGTCGTAGGCGAGCGCGAGGTCGGCCATCGTCAACGCGTGGAGCGGGCGATGTCGCTGAGCCGGTCGAAGACGGGGCCGGACGTCGGGATCGTGACGTCGAAGACCTCGGCGATCACCTGCGTCCACCCGTGCACGAAATAGATCCAACCATCTTCGACCCGCACCGAGCGAGTCTGCTCCTGCCGCCGGGCCTGATCGAGGAACACGAGGTCACCCCGGTAGTTGAGATCCCACGCGGTCGCCCCCTCGGGGAAGACGGCGTCGTCGGTGAGCGGCGAGCCGGGAGCGTCCTTGCCGAGCCCGGTCGCATTCACGACGACCGATCCGGGCGCGAGGGATGCCAGCACCCGGTCGTTGTCGGAGGCGTCGGGCGTCAGCACGTACTCGAACGTCGTATCGGTGTCCAGCTGCGCATGGATCTCGCGGATGTGCGCGAGGCGCTGCGGCGAACGGTTCGTCACGATGATGCGGCGCGGCCGATCGGCGCCCGAGGCCCGCTGCGAGAGATACCAACTGATCGCGATCGTCGAACCGCCGGCGCCCATGCAGAGGGCATCGGCGGGTGCCTTCTCCCAGAAGCCTGCGGGCAGGAACGCGTCGAGCGCGTGGCCGCTCGAGATCGGGTCTTTCGCGTGGCAGATGAGCGCGCTGCCCCGCTTGGAGATGCAGCTGGTCTCGCCCATCAGGCGGGCGAACGGATCGATCTCGTCGAAGAGGTCTTCGCACGCGGCGAAGAGGTCGAGCTTGTGCGTTGTGACGAGGGCACCGAGGCTCAGCGGGTCGCCGGCGATGAACTCCACGACCCGGCGGTAGTCCTCGCGCGGCGCGTGCAGGGGCAGGTCGATGCCCTTCAGCACGGCGCCGTCGAGGCCGAGTTCTTCGGCCCACGCGGGGAACACCTTCTGGATCGACGAGCTTCCCGTGGTCACCCCGATGAAGTACAGTGTCGGGCTGGTCGCGGGGGTCAGATCGTGCGCGGTGAAGGTCGGGACGGCAGTCATGCCGGGCGCCGTTCGCTCGCGGCGACGGCAGCGGTCGCGGCATCCGCGTTCATCCCGAAGCGGGTCACGCCGAGCCGAGCCATCGCGGTCACCGTCTCGAGATCACGGATGCCGCCGGCCGCCTTGAGAGCGGCGCGTCCGGCCGCACGCTCGGCGATCACCTCGATGTGGTGCACCGTGGTGGGGCGGCCAGACCATCCCGTGCCGGTCTTGATCCAGGGGACCCCGGCCGCGATGGCGGCATCGACGCCGGCGCGGATCTCGTCGTCGGAGAGGTGCCCGACTTCGAGGATCGCGCGCAAGGGCACGCGACCGTCGACGACCTCGACGACGCGGGCGAGCTGTTCGGTGACGTACGCCACGTCGCCCGAGCGCAGACGACCGACCGCGACGACGACGTCGAGTTCCTGTGCGCCAAGGTCCAGCAGTTCGCGAGCTTCCGCGACCTTTGTAGCGGTGGTGGCGCCGCCACTCGGGAACCCGACGGGAGACCCGGAGAGCACTGATGAGCCTGCCAGTAGCTCGCGCAGGTCGGTGAGCCAGCCGGGAAGGACGTGGGCGCTGACGAACCCGCCGGCGACGGCGCGGCGGGCGAGCTCCTCGATGTCGGCGCGGGAGTGCTGAGCCTGCACGCAGCTGATGTCGATATGGGCCGCGAGGTCGGCGAGGACCGCGGCGGCTCCGGGAGCCGGAGTGAGGTCAGGCACGGTAGCCTCCGTGGTCGGGATTGGTCCGCGTCGTCCAGCCGTTCGCGCCGTCGGTGACGACGAGCTGCTTCATGCCGCCGGCGCTTTCGATGATGCCGTAGTCCTGCCCGGCCTCGGTGGCGTAGGCGAAGAGGGTGACGAGGGTGTCGTCGCCCACGTTGACGCTGCGGTGAACCCAGCCTCCCGGCACATGGACGGCGACACCGGGCGTGATGGGAAGCGCGCGTGACTCGCCATCGACGCTCTCGAGCAGCATCACACCGCTGCCCGCGATCCCGTAGTAGAGCTCGGCGAACTCAGCCTGGGCGTGCAGATGACCGCGCGTCATGGCGAACTCATCACCGATACGCCCGGCGCGCAGCACGCTGAGCCCGATCGTGAGAGCGCCGCGGCCGGACTCGGGCGTGCTGCTTTCCACCCAGTAGACGGGGGCGCCGTCGTCGGCGGCGAGAGCGGCCTCGAAGGCGGCGCTGTCGCGGTAGATGCCCGCCAGTTCGGGCAGGCGCTTCTCGTATCGTTCCGAGGAGCCGGGGAGGGTGCCCCCGATCGCCTCGACGGTGAGGGTGGCTGGTTCAGCCGGTCGTGCAGCGGCGCACATGCAGTGGTCCATTCGTAGCGGTTCTGTAGTGATACTACGCGAATCCTCAGAATCCATGCAACGAACGCGGTATCAGGCCGTGAAAACGGCAGTATGCGGTAGTTGGGCTACTTTGACTGTGCTAGTTCTAGAAGCGTGATCTCTCGCGACCTGCATGACGACTGGACCCTGACGCACCTCGCCGGAGAGGTACCGCCGGCCTTCGCGGCCATCGCCGGAGCGACGATTCCCGCCACGGTGCCGGGGGTCGTTCACACCGATCTACTCGCGCAGGGGGCCATTCCCGATCCGTACCTCGATGACAACGAGGCCGCCCTCGCCTGGATCGGCCACAGCGACTGGCGCTACACGACAACGTTCGTCTTCGAACCCGACGGCCACACCCGGCACGACCTTGTCGCCGAAGGGCTCGACACCGTCGCCCGCGTGAGCGTCAACGGTGTCGAGGTCGGTGCCACCGTCAACCAGCACCGCACCTATCGGTGGAACCTCGACGGCATCCTCCGCGCCGGCGAGAATGCCCTCGTCATCGACTTCCGCTCCCCGATCGCCTACGCACGCGAGCGTGAGCAGGTACTCGGTGAGCGCCCGCACTCCTACGTGCACCCGTTCAACGCGATCCGAAAGTCCGCCTGCAACTTCGGCTGGGACTGGGGCCCCGCCCTCGTCACGAGCGGCATCTGGCGACGGATCGGGTTGGAGTCCTGGACCGACGTGCGCATCGCCGCCGTCCGCCCGGTCGTCGGCATCGGGGGAGACCCGCGCCGCGCCGACGTGCACGTGGACCTCGAGTGGGCTCCTTCCGTGGACGCCAACGCGGATGCCGTCGAGGTGACGGCGCGGGTGGCCGGGGTGACCGTCACGGCATCCGTGCCCGCGGGCACCGCCACGGTGGCGCTCGCCGTCGAAGCGCCGGATGCGGAGCTCTGGTACCCGCGCGGGTACGGCGAGGCCCGGCTGTACGACCTCGTGGTGACCGTGGGCACCGGGCGCGAGGTCCGTCGGCGGATCGGGTTTCGCGCGGTGCAGCTCGACGTCGAGGCCGACGCGGACGGGAGTCCGTTCCAGGTGATCGTCAACGGCATCCCCGTCTACATCCGCGGGGCGAACTGGATTCCCGAGGACACCTTCTTCCCGCGGGTGACCCGCGAGCGCCTCACCGAGCGCTTCGCCGACGCCACCGACGCGCACATGAACCTGCTTCGCGTGTGGGGCGGCGGGGTGTACGAGTCCGACGACTTCTACGATCTCGCCGATGAGCAGGGGGTGCTCGTCTGGCAGGACTTCCTTCTCGCGTGCGCCGCGTACAGCGAAGACTCTGAGCTGTGGGATGAGTTCGCCGCGGAGGCGAGGGATGCCGTCACCCGACTCTCGTCGCATCCGAGCCTCGTCGTCTGGAACGGCGGCAACGAGAACATCTGGGGTTGGGTCGACTGGAACTGGCGCACGGCGCTGCAGGGTGCCACCTGGGGAGAGGGCTACTACCAGCGACTGTTCCCCGAGATCGTGGGTGAACTCGCCCCCACGACGCCCTACTCGCCCGGCAGCCCCTACGGCTTCAGCAGCTACGTGCACCCGAACGATCCCGCCCACGGCACGACGCACATCTGGGATGTCTGGAACCGTGTCGACTACGACGTGTACCGCGACTATCGTCCGCGCTTCGTCTCGGAGTTCGGCTTCCAGGGTCCGCCCGCCTGGTCGACGCTCTTCTCGGTCGTCCACGATGAGCCCGCCGACCCGTACGGCCGCCTCATGCTCGTGCATCAGAAGGCGCAGGACGGGAACGGCAAGCTCGAGCGCGGGCTCGGCGATCACATCGCCAAGCCGGCGACGATCGCCGACTGGCATTGGGCCACGCAGCTGAACCAGGCCCGCGCGGTGCGGTTCGGCATCGAGCACTTCCGCTCGCTGCATCCGCTCAACCAGGGTGCGATCGTGTGGCAGCTGAACGACTGCTGGCCGGTGATCTCGTGGGCGGCCGTCGACAGTCACGGTCACCGAAAGCCGCTGTGGCATGCGCTGCGCGCCGCCTACGCGGAGCGGCTGGCTACCGTGCAACCGCGCGAGGGCCGTCCGGCGCTGGTGGTCCACAACGACACCAATAGTCGGTGGGAGTCGGGCTTCACGGCTCGCGTCGTCGACGTCGATGGCCGTGAGGTCGCGCGGCACGACGGCGCGGTGGCAGTCGGCGCGCGGGAGGCGGCGACGATTCGCCTGTCGATCGAGGCGAGCGATCCGGCGCGCCATGTGCTGGTGGTCGACCTCGCATCGGGGGAGCGAGCGCTGTGGTGGTTCGGCGAGGACCCCACGCTCGCCCTGGACCCTCGGCCGCTGGAGGTCACATCGGTGGCGGTCGCCGGTGGCTACGCGGTGCGGGTGCGCGCTCGGTCAGCCGCGAAAGACATCACCCTGCACGTCGATCGGGTCCACCCCGAGGCGCGAGTCGACCGGGCGCTCGTGACCCTGCTCGCGGGTGAGGAGGCCGTGTTCACAGTGACCGCACCCGCCGGCCTCGCTCCGGAACTGTTCACCGCTCCCGAGGTGGTGCGCACCGCGAACGATTTGGTGCTGCCCGCGGTCAGCGCCAGGTGAGCCAGGCGGCGGGGTTGGTGCGCAGGACGGCATCCGCGAGCACGTCGCCACCGGCGTCGCGCACGCGCGGCACGAACCGGTCGCCGAGGTAGCGCAGTCCCGGGATACCGCCGTATGCGCGGTACCGGGACCGGCGGGCGACGTCGCCGCCGAGCAGGATGCGCGAGGCCGCTCCGGCTCCCGCGGCGGAAACGAGGCAGTCGACGAGCACCGAGTCCGGCCACTCGCGGGCACGCGCGGCGCCGTCGTAGCCGAGGTAGGCGCCGGCCGCGGCGAGCTCGGCGTGGAGGACCGGGTCGGGGTTGCGGTCGATGTGCGCGAGCGCGACGCGGTCGGGGGCGACACCCGCCGCCGCGAGAGCGTCGAGGGCCTCGAAGGCGGCGGTGCCGTGTTCGAGGTGGACCATCACGGGCGCTCCGGTGCGACGGTGGGCCTCTCCGACCGCGGCGATCGCCGTCTGCGCCGCGTGGTCGATGCGCCAGTAGCCGAGCCCGACCTTGAGCACCCCCGCCCGAAGCGCATCCGCCGATGCGGCATCCGTCTCACCCGACAGATCCTCCGCGTCGCCGACGGTCAGATCACGCAGGAACGCGGCCGCCAACGTGTCCACCGAGGCGGTGAGGAGCGGGTGATCATCGCGGTAGTGCTCGCGCCGGTGCACCCCGGTCGTCATCACCACGTGGAGTCCGGTCGCTTCCGAGATGCGACGGATCGCGTCAGGTCGTCGACCGAGCCCGAGGGGCGTGGCATCCACCATCGCCTCGAACCCGGAGGCGCCCAACTGGCGGGCTTCCTCCTGTGAGGCAGTCTCGTCGTCGAGGTCGTCACCGCGCAGGAGCGGGGAGACCTGGAAGAGGTGCTCGTGGTAGTTCACGCGACCGAGCGCGGCGGGGTCGAGGTCACCCCGCACCGTGCGGACGAATCCCGTCACGACGCGACCGGGTACGGCGGGCGACGCCCCTCGAGCACTGCCCGCAGGTTCTCGGTCGCGAGGCCTCCCATGCCGTCGACGCCCTCGCGGGTCTGGGCGGCGAGGTGCGGGGTGATGATCACTTGGTCGATGAGGTCGGGGGCGAGCAGCGGCGATGCGCCCTCGTCGCTGTTCTCGGAGCCGTGGTTCTCTGTGGCGAGCGTGTCGGCGGCGTAGGCGCTCACGCGTCCGCGCCGGATCGCATCGGCGAGGGCCGCCTCGTCGATGAGGTCGGCGCGCGCCGTGTTCACGATGAGCACCGGTCGATCGGATGCCGCGAGCCACTCCGCGTCGATGACGGTCTGTCCCCCCGGGGCGTGCAGGGTGAGGATGTCGGCCTCGCGGGCCAGGGTCGGCACATCGGTCGGAGTGATGACCTCGAAGAGCGGATCGCTCGGCGCCACCCAGGGATCGACACCGAGCACGCGCGGGCCGAACCCGGAGAGTCGATCGATGACGAGGCGCCCGATGCGCCCGAGCCCGACGACGCCGATCGTAAGCGCCGACAGCTCGCGGGCCATCCAGGCCGACCAGTCCCCGCGCCGCACCCGCCGGTCGGCCGCAGGGATGCCGCGCAGCGCCGCCATCAGCAGGGCGACGGTGTGCTCGGCCACGGCGGGGGAGTTGGCCCCCGGGGTGTTGGTGACGGTGATGCCGCGGGCGGCGGCGCTGGTGACATCGACCTTCTCGTACCCGACGCCGTACCGGGAGATCACCCGCAACCGCGGTGCCAGTTCCAGGTGCGCGGCGGTGATGGGGCCCGTGCCGGCGATCCACCCGTCGACGTCGGGAAGGACGGCGGCCAGATCGTCGAGGGTGTGGGCGGGCGCGGCGCGGACGATGTCGTAGCCGGCATCGACGAGCTCACGGGCGAGGTCGCGGCCGCCGGTTCCGAACGACCTCGACGTCACGAGCACGCGGGCGTTCACGACGAGACGGCTCCGGCATCCGTTCCGGCATCCGAGGCGTCGCCCGTCTCGGCATTGCCGCCGGCGCGCATCGCGGCCAGTTCGCTCTTCATGCGGCGGATCGCCTCGGTATGGGCGGGGCTACGCCGAAGCGCCACCCCGGTGGCCAGCACGTCGATGACCACGAGACCGGCGAGGCGGCTCGTCGACGGCGTGTAGATGTCGGTGTCCTCGAAGGTGCGCGCGATGAGGGGCACCGACGCCAATTCGGACAGCGGGCTCTGACGGCCGGTGATCGAGATGACACTCGCCCCCGCCTTGCGCGCAGCCTCGGCGACGGTCACGGTCTGCTCGGTGTGTCCGGTGTTCGAGATCGCCACGGTGACGCTGCGCGGGCTGCTCATCGTGGCGGCGATGAACTGCTGGTGGAAGTCTTCGGGCGCCTGGCACGGGATGCCGAAGAGCGGGAACTTCTGCTGCGCGTCTTGGGCGATGATGCCACTCGCGCCGAACCCGACGAACAGGATGTCACTGGCATCCAGCAGGAGCGCGATCGCCTCGTCGACGGCCTGCGGGTCGAGGGTGCGTCGCGCGCGGTCGAGGCTCGAAATCGTGTGGTTGAAGATCTTCTCGGCGAGGTCGGCGCTGGAGTCTTCGGGGGTGATCGACGAGTGCGTCACCGGCAGGCCGAGGGCGAGCGTCTGGGCGAGCTGGATCTTGAAATCCTGGAAGCCTTCGCACCCGACCGATGCGCAGAAGCGCATGACGGTGGGCTCGCTGACCTCGGCCGCTTCGGCCAGGCCCGCCATCGTGAAGTGCACGACACCGCCGGGGTTGTCGAGCACGATCGCCGCCACGCGCTGCTCCGAGCGCCGCAGCAGCGGAAGCTGCCGGGTGATGCGCTCGAGGAGCGTGTCGGTCGAATCCTCCGTCGCGGCATCGGTGCCGCGGGTCGGGTCGATCGTCATGGGAGACCTCCATGTAGTATTGCTACACACCATAGCGCACCTGTTCCGAAAGGGTCCGACGATGTACCGAGAACTGCTCGAACTGCGTGACCGAGTCGCCGTCGTCACCGGCGGATCGCGCGGCATCGGACGCGCGATCGTGAGTGCGCTCGTGGAGTTCGGCGCCACCGTGGTGATCGCCGACCTGCTCGACGACGCGGGACACGAGGCGGCGCAATCGCTCGGCGAGCGGGTCGAATACGTACACCTCGACGTGACGGATGCCGCCTCGGTGGAGGCCGTGTTCGCGGACGTCGTCGCCCGACACGGGCGCCTCGACATCCTCGTCACCTCGGCGGGGATCGCCAACCACGAGTCCTCGCTCGACCTGTCGCGCGAAGCGTGGGACCGCGTCTTCGCGGTCAACGCGACCGGCACGTTCTGGTGCGCCCGCGAGGCCGCGCGGCACATGACCACGGGCGGATCGATCGTCGCGATCGGCTCGATGTCGGGCGAGATCGCCAACGCGCCGCAGCGCCAGGCCGCGTACAACGCCTCGAAGGGGGCGGTGCACCTGGCGGTGAAGTCTCTCGCGATCGAGTTCGCCGAGGCCGGCATCCGCGTCAACGCCGTTGCGCCCGGCTACGTCGGCACCGAACTCACCAAGCAGGGCGTGCCGGAGGACTGGTGGGACGACTGGGTGCGGCGCACCCCGATGGCACGACTCGGCACTCCCGAAGAGATCGCCTCGCTCGTCTCGTTCCTCGCATCGGATGCCGCGTCGTACATGACCGGCTCCGTGGTGCTGATCGACGGCGGCTACTCGGCCTGGTGATCTCCTCCGCGTAGCGGCAGAGTGGCCCGTCGGTGGTGGTGTCCCGCGCCGACTTCTTCGACGATCCCACCGAGCTCGAGGCGTGCGGTCACGCCCACGGGCACGACGCTGTCGAGCACGACCTCGTCGCCCTCCACCCGCCACGACACCGACAGCTCTCCGTGCGGCGTCGTGACCGACGCCTCGGCCGAGCGGATGCCGGTGCCGACGACGGCCGGTGCGATTCGGGCCACCCGCCACCCCGCCTCGAGCGGACGGAGGCCGGCGACCTCGCCGTAGAACCAGTCGTCGATCGTCCCCAGGAAGTAGTGTCCCCGCGAGCGCGACTCGGGCTTCCAGTGCTCCCACAGCGACGTCGCCCCGTGGGTCACCCAGTAACCCCAGCTGGGAAAGGTGGTCTGCCGGGCGATGGCGACGGCGGCATCCGCGTGCCCCCACCGTGTGAGGACGGGGAGGAGGTACTTGGTGGCGAGCGCACCGGTCGACAGGTGGTCTGCCCGTGCCCGGACGTCGGCGGCGAGGCGATCGGCCGCCCGCCCGCGGGCCGGCACGGGGAGCGCGTCGAAGGCGAGGGCGAGCACGGTGTGCGCCTGCCGGTACCCTTCGTCGCCGTCGCCCTGGACGGTCGCCGTGGCGTCGTCCCAGAACGCGTCGACAAAGGCGGAGCGCACGTGCGCTGCCGCACGCTCCCATTCCTCCGTCGGCTCACCGAGCAGCCCGGCGATCCGCACCGCGGTGTCGCACATCGCGATCAGATAGGCGGTGGCGGCGACCCGCGGGTCTTCCGGGGCGTTGCCGCCACCGGCATCCGTCTCCGGACTCACCCAGTCGCCGAGGGTCGTCTCGGCGATGCCGCTCGGGCAGCGATCCAGCTCGAACCGCAGATAGTCGCGGGCGTCCGGCCAGGTATCACTCAACACGCGCAGGTCACCGCGCTGCTCGTAGATCTCCCACGGCACGAGCAGCAGGGCGGCGTGCCAGGTCGGCGCGGGCGTCCAGTCCATCGTCCAGCCGCCGTGCGGCGCGATCACCTCGGGTGCGCCCGCGCCGTGCCGGGAGACGGCGATGTCGGTCGACCACTTGGCGAGCAGCTCGTGGGTGTCGAGGTTCTGCAGCATCATCCGGGCACCGACCATCCCGTCGCCCGTCCAGCCGTTCTTCTCGTACTTCGGCGTATCGGTGGGGATGCCGTGGAGGTTGTTGCGGATCGTGTTGACCGTCAGCTCATGCAGCGTCGTCAGCAGGGGATCGCTGCAGGAGAATCGACCGATGCGGGGTGCGCGGGTGTGGACGACCGCCGCGCGCAACCGCGGCAGTCGCGCGGCCCGCACCTCGACGTGCTGGAACCCGTGCCACGTGAACCGCGGATGCCACGTGGCCCGCCCTCCGGCCAGGGTCAGCCGGTCGGTCTGGAAGCGGCCGTCAAAGTACCCCTTCTCATCGACGCAGTTCGGAGTGCCGTCGGCGCGCAGCGTTTCGCCGAAGCGCAGCTCGACGACCTCACCCGCCTCACCGTCTGCCGCGACCTCCACCCATCCCGCGATCACGCGGGGGAAGGAGGCGACCCAGCGCCCCTCGCCCAGCGCGGCCGTACTGACCGGATCGAGCCACTCCGCGACCGCGATCGGTGGCTGCCGCTGGGCGACGGGCGTGCCGAGCGGTCCGCGCGCGAGGCGGACCGGAACGGCATCCGAAGTCTCGGTTCCCGGCACGCTCCACCCGGGCCGTGCGCGGCGCAGGTCGTGGTCTTCGCCGGCGTACAGGTCGTCGAAGGATGTCGGCCCCTCGACCGTCGTCCAGTCCGGGCCGGTGGCCACGACCGTTTCGCCCGTGGCACTTCGCAGGAGAAGGAGCACACGCAGGCACGGGTCGTCGTGCCAGGGCGCCGTCTCCCAGTTCCACGTGTTCTTGCCACGCATGCCGTAGAAGCCGCGTCCGAGTTCGGCGCCCAGCGCGTGACGCCCGGGCGAGAGGCGAGAAGTGACGTCGATCACCGTGTACTGGGCCGCCTCGTCGTAGTCGGTGAAGCCGGGACCCAGCAGGCTGTCGTCCACCGGCAGACCGTCGAGCTCGACCTGCGCGAACCCGCCCGCCCCGACGACGAGGTAGGCCTCCGTCGGCGACTCCGTCACGTTGAACTCGTGCCGGAGCAAGGGAGCGCTCGCCGTGCTTGCCGCCCCACCGATCCACTGTGCCCCGCGCCAGTCGCCGTCGAGCACCCCGGTGACGAACGTCGCGTCGGCGGAGAGGTCGCCCGCCGTGGTCGCCACCCCCACCCGCCACCGATACCGGCGGAGGGATGCCAGCGGCGCCCCGGCGTAGGCGATGTCGACCATCGCGTCGCCGTCGACCCGGCCGGAGGTCCAGACGAGCACGCCGTCGGCATCCCACACGGTCAGCGACCACGCCAGCTGTCGGATGCCGTCCAGGTCGGTGTCGATGTTCCAGCCGAAGCGGGGCACGACATCGACGCCCACCGGGTCGACCGCGTGCTCGACGGTGAGCCGGGCGAGGGAGATCATGCGCCCGACAGCTCCTCGACCGTTGCCCCGGCGCGCAGACGCGCCAGCTCCGGCGCGTCCCCGTACCGCTCTGCGAGTGCGGCGTCGATGTCGGGGTGCTCGGCGAGGAAGCGCGCCAGGGGCACCGGCGCATCCTGGGGGCGGGTGCGCTTCTGGTTGATCTCGCCGAGAAGACTCCACCGTCGGTCACCGCTGCCGGTGGGCTCCCGCTCGTCGCCGCGGTAGGCGGTGTAGTCGAAGACGTCGACACCGTCGGCATCGGTGACGACCCCCAGGCGGAAGTCGGCCGTCATGAACCACGTCACCGTCTCACCGGCCCGGGAGGCCTGCACACCGCTGCCGGACTGTTCCAGCAGGTAGGCGAGGTTCTCATTGTCGGGATGCCGTGCGCGCCACCGATCGCCGAACTCGGCGATCGTGGGCATCTGCAGGTCGGGCCAGCGCTCGCGCAGCCCCGAGAGCCAGCCGGCCCAGGCATCGAGCATGCCGGCATCGTGCTGGAGTCCGCGGGCCACCTCGCTGATCTCGTAGTTCACCGTGAGCCAGCCCATGCCGTTGCGCTCGACGTTGCGGTCGTTCAGGTGGGCGGCGCTGGTGGCATCCAGTTCCACGAGCGCGTCACGGCGGGGGAGGCGGTGCAGCGTCTCGATCGGCCCGAGCCCGAGCCGAGAGTTGAACTCCGACGACATCCCGGCGGTGCGGGCGGCGACGAGGTCGACGGTCCAGCCGTCCAACTGCACCGCGTCGATGCGGTCGTCGCCGCGACCGGGGACGAGGAAGTGCTGACGCGACGGGTAGTAGGGGTAGGCGAGGGAGCCGTCGCCGTCTTGCAGGTCGATGTCGAACTGACTCCAGATGTTCCCCTGCACCGTGCGGATGCCGGCATCTCGCGCGCGCGAGATGTTCTCGGCCGAGAGGAACCCCGCCACCAGTGACCGGGTGGGCGCATCGAACTCGTCGTGGAGCACCACCATGGCATCCTCGATGTCGCGTGCCACCTCGTCGCGCGTGCCGTAGAGGTTGGCGAAGAATCCGCCGGGCACGAAAGTGATGTCATCGCCGTGGGCGTCGGCCACGGCCGAGAGGGTGCGGCGGATGTCGCGATACCGTCGACTCGTGTCGGTCAGTGCCCCCCACGACAGCGCCCAGGTCAGGCGCGCCCCGGGGAGGGCGTCGCGCACGGCCGTCGAGAACTTCTCGACGAGTTCGGCCGAGTGCAGCTCCGACTCGTCTTCCCACAGCGACCGGGTGCGAGTCGCCTCGATCTGGTGGCGTCGGATGACGGTGTTGACGGTGAGGTTGCGCCCGAGAGAAGCGGGCGCCGCGGGGGCGGTCATGTCGAGTCACCCTACAGGGAGGGAGCGAAACAACGTAGTGCTACTAGCCAAATCCGCCACTTGGAGGAGATTTCTCGAGAAGAACCTGGCGAATCGACCCAAAGTGTGTAGTATCGCTACCAATCACATCCACACGTCGCGGAGCGCACTGCCGCGGCTATCGACGGAGATAAAGGAGAAGCCATGACGAAGTGGCTCAAGAGCGCAGCACTGGCCGGCGTCGCGGTGCTCGCGGTCGGCGCCCTGGCGGGATGCACGACCAGCGGTGAGGGAAACGGCGAGGTCGAAGACGTCGAACTCAGCTTCCTCATGTGGGGAGACGGCGGCGACACGCAGACGGCCTACGAGGACGTCATCGACCAGTTCGAGGATGCCAACCCGGGCATCACGATCAACGCCGAGTTCTTCAACACCAACGACTACGACAACATCCTGAAGACCCGCCTCTCCGGTG
Source organism: Microbacterium pollutisoli (assembly GCF_053586795.1). Classification (NCBI taxonomy): domain Bacteria; kingdom Bacillati; phylum Actinomycetota; class Actinomycetes; order Micrococcales; family Microbacteriaceae; genus Microbacterium; species Microbacterium pollutisoli. The sequence goes on along the minus strand of NZ_JBNYWT010000002.1, from coordinate 519,144 downwards.
GCGCCGGTCCGGATGTGTATGGATTCGACCTCGGCAACATCAACACCTTCATTCAGGACGGCTTCGCGGCCGACCTCTCCGACGGCGGCGAGAGCTACCTTTCGCGCCTGACGCCGGAGGCAGCGGAGGACAGCCAGCGCGGGGGCGGCACGTACAACCTGCCGATCTCGGTCTCGGGCAACGGCATCATCTACAACAAGGCGCTGTTCGAGAAGGCCGGCATCACCGAAGAGCCGACCACGTACACGGAGTTCAAGGCGGCCTCGCAGAAGCTCGTCGACGCCGGCGTCATCCCGCTCGCGATGAGCGCGCAGGACAACTGGTGGCCGCAGTTCGTCGTCTACTACCCGCTCGCCGAGCACGGCGCCAACGAGGAGCTCGGCGCGCAGATGTCGGCCGGCGAGGCGACCTTCAGCGGCAATGCGGCGTGGACCGAGTCGCTCGACATCGTGAAGGAGCTCGTCCCCTTCTACATGCCGAACCCGGTGGGAACCAACCAGACCGCTGCGCAGTCCGCCTTCCTCGCGGGCGAGGCGGCCATGTTCCCCGCGACGTGGATCCTCTCCGACGCGCGCGCCGCCGACCTCGACGTCGCGTACATGAACTTCCCGACCACCGATGAGCCGGCCGACGCCATCTGGGGCACCTACCAGGTGCGCTTCGGTGCCAACCCGAACAACGGGGATGCCAAGCTCGCGGCGTCGCACAAGTTCCTCGACTTCTTCATGCAGGACGAGGTCTACTCCGAGTTCCTCGGCAAGGTGAAGCTCTTCCCGACGACGACCTCGGTCGAGATCGGTGAAGACGTCGACCCGTTGTTCCCCGACATGCAGGCGGCGTGGGAGGGTCGGCAGTTCATCGCGGCCTTCTCGCCCACCGACCCCGCCATCCAGGACGCACTCCTGGTCGGGCTGCAGAACCTCATTGCGGGTCAGAAGGACACCGCCGGGGTGCTCACCGACCTCGATGTGGCGCTCGAGCAGTACATCGCCAACAACGGCTGATCTCTCCGAAGGGCCCGGTGACGCGACGTCGCCGGGCCCTTCGGCATGGTCGGGCCCCATCCGGTCCCGTCCGGCTCCCTTCCGGTAGCACAGCTACCGATACCCACCCGATTAGCGGCCATTTCGGACCTCTCGTCGGCATTCCCACCCCTCTCATGTAGTATGGCTACATGCCCGAGATTCGCGAGAATCCGGCGAAATCAGCGAGACCGAGGATGTGCTCCGTGCCCCAGCAGCTCACGATCGAAGACGATCGCGCCGCCGTGACCTTCGACGCCGTGACGGGCGGAATCGTCTCCATCCACGACGCTCTGGTCGGCCCGTGGCTTCGTTCGGACCTGGCCGGCTCGCTCTACGTGCTGGAGGTTCCGCGCGGCGGCGACCGCACGGTCGTGATCGCCACCGCCGACCAGACGCTCACCTCCGCGGACCGCGTCGGTTCGTCGCTGACGCTGCGGTGGGAGTCGCTCCTCACCTCCGCCGGCGAGCAGGTGCCGGGCTCCATCGAGGTGCGCGCCACCGTCGCGGAGGGTCGGCTCGACCTGACGCTGAGCTTCGACCTCGACCTCCCCGCATCGGATGCCGGTGTCGTCGAAGCCGTACGTTTCCCGTCGCTGCGTGGCATCCGTCCGTCCACCGGTGCGCTCGAACTGCGGGGCGTCGACTACTCCACCGGGACGCGGATCTCGCTCCTGCCGGTGTTCGACAGCAACGCGCCCTACTGGGGCACGATGTTCCCCGACTACGCCAGCGGCAACCTGCGTCCCGAACTGGTCGGCAACCCGACCTCACCGTTCGTCGTGCTCGCCGGCGAGCACGGCGGGCTGACCGTGCAGCCGTCGCAGCCGACCCTCGACTTCATCGGCTGGCGTGCATCGCTCGAACCCGGCTTCGACGACAGCATCGCGCGGGATGCCGGGGCGGATGCCGCGGTGACTCTCGACGCGATCCACTTCCCCGTCGCCCCGGGCCTCCGCGCGGAGCTTCCGGCGATGACGGTCGCTCCCTACGCGGGCACCTGGGAGCGTGGCACCGACGTCTACCGCGCCACGCAGGGGCCGACGCGCCGCTCCGGCGCTCCGTGGCTTGCGGAGCCCCGCACGTGGCTGCAGGTGCAGCTCATGTCGACGGAGGGCGAGCCGCGATACGACTTCGACGCGCTCGTGGACATCATCGAGGAGTGCGCCGCCGCCGGCATCCGCGCGATCCAGATCACCGGCTGGAACGAGGGCGGTCAGGACGGTCAGGTGCCCTGGCACCGACCCGCCGAGAAGCTCGGAGGAGAGGCGGGACTGCGCAGGGCCCTCGCCCGCGCGCGCGAACTCGACGTGGCCACCGTGCTCTACGTGAAGTACGTGTGGGTCGAAAAGCCCGGTCCGCACTGGAACGACCTCGAGCGGTTCGTCGCGCGCGATCCGAACGGTCAGCCGTACGCGCAGCCCGGCCCGGTCTACCACTCCTCGCGCAAGCGCTACGGCATCAGCACCCCGTGGTACCTGCCGCTGTGTTTCGGAGTCGCGGAGCTTCGGCGGCGCTTCGCCGACGAGGTGGCGGGCTTCGCCGCGTGGGGAGCCGATGGCATCCTCGCCGACGAATCGCTGTACCACGGGCGCGCGCTGCTGTGCTTCGCGGACGACCACGGACACGAGCCGGGAGCCAGCGCGTTCACCTGGGATGCCGAGTACCTCGCCGACATGCGCGCCGCGCTCGGCGCGCACGCCGACACCTTCGTGATCGCGGCGGAAGGCGCGTACGACGACCAGTTCGAGCACTACGACGTCTCGTACTTCCGCAGTGCCTCGCGCCAGCACCGGCCGCTCGGGCGGATGCTGCGTCCCGACGCCCGCATCGTGACCGCCCTCACCGGCTTCGACGACCGGAACATGGCCGTCCAGAGCCTGCTCTACGGCTACGGCATGAGCCTCGAACCCTTCAACTTCAAGGGGCGACCGGGCGACATGCCCGCCACCGTCGCCGTCGCCGGACAGGTCGACCGCCTCCGGGCCCGGTACGCCGACTGGCTGTGGAACGGGCAAATGGTCGACGACGACGGCATCCGCATCACTGCGCTGGACGGCACACCCCACCCGCTGCGCACCGTCTGGGCGGATGCGCAGGACAGCTCCCGGCTCGTGGTGGTCGCCAACGACGCAGACGAGCCCCTCACCCTGACGATCGCCGGCCTCGGACCCTCCGCCGCCGTGCGACTCGACGGCAGCACGTCCGCGCTGGATGCCGATGCCATCGTGGTCGGTGCGCGTGACGCGCTGCTGATCGTGCCGGTACCCGAACCGATTGGAACACTATGAGCAGTACGCGCGTCGAAGACATCCGCGTCCTCGCCCTCGACGATCCGAAGCACACCCGCACGCTTCGTGAACGCCTGTGGACCGGGCGCAGCTCCACCGGCAAGTTCTGGATCGCGGTCTCGCCCGCACTGGCGCTCTACCTGATCTTCACGGTCTATCCGATGCTCCAGGTGGTCGTCGCGAGCTTCACCGACGCCCGCGGCTTCAACCGTCCGTGGGAGTTCGTCGGGTTCAACAACTTCGTGCGCATCTTCTCCGGCGACCCGGTGCTCATGGAGGCGGTCGGAAACACCGCCATCTACGCGTTCTTCAAGATCGTCGTGCAGACGGTGATCGCGTTCCTCATCGCCGTGCTGCTGCACCGACAGCTGATGCTGGGCAACATCTACCGCGCGATCTTCTTCGCGCCGATGGTCATCTCGCCCGTCGCGATCGTGTTCGTGTGGAGCTTCATGTACGACCCCACCTCGGGGACGATCAACACGATGTTGGATGCCATCGGCCTCGGCGCACTCGCCCAGGACTGGCTCGGCAATTACGATCTCGCCCTCTACAGCGTGATCCTGGTCGACCTGTGGAGCGGGCTCGGCTTCAACATCGTGATCTTCCTCGCGGGGCTCTCCACCATCCCCGGCGAGATCCTCGAGGCTGCCCGCGTCGACGGCGCGCGCGGCTGGAAGACGCTGCGCTACATCACCCTCCCGCTCATGTTCCCTTCCATCGGGCTCGTGCTGGTGCTCTCGATCAACGGGGCCTTGCGCGCCTTCGACACCGTGTACCTCATGACCCGAGGCGGGCCGGGCAACTCGACCCAGCTGTACATGACCCAGGTCTTCCAAGAGGGCATGGTGAACAACAACTTCGGGTACGCGTCGGCGATGGCGGTCCTCGTGCTCGTGGTCCTGATCGCGATCGCTGCCGCCCAGAACCGATTGAACAACCGCATCGCCGAAGAGGAGGGCGTTCGATGAACACGCGCACCGTCGCGCGCGCAGCGCGCCGCATCCCCGTCAACGTCCTGCTGATCATCCTCAGCATCCTGATGATCTATCCCATCGTGATCATCGTGATCACGGCCTTCAAACCGAACCTCGAGGTGCTCACGAACCCCACCGGGTTGCCGCAGAACCCGACGTTCGACAACTTCGTCACCTCGTGGGTCGAGGCGGGCTTCGCGAACCTGTTCGCGAACTCGATCCTGTTGACGCTCGTGAGCATGACGATCGCGACCTTCGTGGCGGCGCTCGCCTCGTACGCGATCGTGCGTCAGGCCACGAAGATCGGCTCCGGCGTTTACCTGCTCCTCGCCGCGGGCATCTTCCTGCCGATGCAGCTGGCGCTCGTGCCCCAGTTCCGGGTGGTGCGTGACCTCGGTCTCATCAACAGCTACGCCGGCGTCATCGTGCTCTACATCGCCGGAGCACTCCCGTTCGGCATTTTCCTCATGGCTGCGTTCATGCGTCAGGTGCCCAAGGAGATCGTCGAGGCGGCGATCATCGACGGTGCCGGCTACTTCCAGCTGTTCTGGCGCATCTTCTTCCCGCTCGGCCGCCCGGCCATCGCGACCTTCTGGGTGCTGCAGGGCGTCGGCGTGTGGAACGACTATCTCGTGCCGCAGCTCCTGCTGACCGACCCCAACAAGCGGACGCTGACCACCGGTGTGCTGTACTTCAAAGCGCAGTACCTCGCCGACTGGGGGAACATCATGGCCGCCGTGCTCATCATGAGCCTGCCGATCCTGCTGCTGTTCGTGTTCGCGCAGCGGTACTTCGTCAGCGGTCTGTACGCGGGCGCGGTGAAGTAGCAGGATGCTGGAATCGCTCGACGCCATCGAGCGCCGCCGCTGGCTGGCCTCGCCCCTGTGGGGCGATCGGTGGACCGCAGACCACGCCGCGCTGCCGGTGGTGGCTGCCACGGCGACGCCCGCGACGGCGGTAGGCAACGGCGTCCCGCGCGAGGCGCTCTCGCTCGACGGTGCCTGGAAGCTGGCGGGAGCCCTCCCGGGCCGGGAGTTCTCGATCGACCGCTGGGTGGGCGATGACGCGGATGCCGTGCGCCGCCAGCCGGTGAGTTGGCACCTGCCCGAAACCGACCGGTCGTCGTGGGTGGCGGCATCCGTTCCCGGCACGGTGCAGGGTTCGCTCGTCGAAGCCGGGGTGATTCCCGACCCACTGCAGGATGCGAACACCTACGACGAACTGATCGCGCACGGTGAGCCCGCTGCGTGGCCGTGGCACTTCCGCCGCACGAGGGTCGAGCAGCAGGAGTGGTGGTACGCCCGCGAGTTCCGGGTACCGGAGCACTGGCGGGGCAAGCGGGTGCGGCTGCGCTTCGACGGCATCGACTACTCCGGCACCGTCTATCTCAACGGGGAGCCGATCGCTCAGCACGCCGGCATGTACGGCGGGCCCGAGATCGACATCACCGCGCTCGTGCGCTTCGACGGTGACAACGAGCTGGTGGTGCGGATCGACCCGCCGCCGCGTGACTGGCACGGTGTCATGAAGCCGTCGCCGGGGTGGGGGTGGCACTACGGCCATCTCATCAGCATCGGGCTGTGGCGGTCGGTGGTCGTGGAGGCCGTGCCCGACGTGGAGCTCGCCGACGTCTTCGTCGCGACGACGCGCCTCGACGATGACGGTGCCGCGCACGTGCGCGTGCAGTGGGACCTTGTCACGAGGGCCGACGTGACGGGCCCTCCAATCGACGTCGCGGTCGAGATCCGGCGCCCCGACGGATCGGTCGCGGTGCGCACGGGTGCCACGGTGGCCGCGGCATCCGGGACGTCCCGTCACGCCCTCGACCTGCATTTGCCCGAGGCCGACCTCTGGTGGCCGTTCGGCTACGGCGAGCAACCGTTGCATCGCCTCGAGGTCGCGGTGGCCGGTGACGTGCAGACCCTGGAGTTCGGGGTGCGCACCGTTGACTACCTCCCGCTGGCGGCACGGCGCGTCGTCGAAGGCGAAGAGGAGTACGACTGGCAACTCGTCGTCAACGGGCGGCCGATGTTCGTGAAGGGCGCCAACTGGTGCTGGACCGACTCGATGGCCCGTCGCGGATTCGAGATCGACCGGCACCTCCTCGATCTCGTCCGGCGGGCGAACCTGCAGATGGTGCGGGCGTGGGGCGGTGGCACGGTCGAAAGCGACGCGTTCTTCGACGAATGCGATCGCCTCGGTATCCTGGTCCTGCAGGAGTTCCCGCTGTCGTTCGGCATCGACGCATCCGCGCCCGCGCTCGCCGTCATCGACGAGCAGGCCTCGCGCATCGTGCGGCGCCTGCGCAACCACCCCTCGCTGGTGCTGTGGGGCGGAGGCAACGAGAACCCCGCGACCCGTACGTCCGACGACGCGCTCACGGTGATCGGGCGCCGCGTCGCGCAGCTCGATCCGACGCGGCGATTCCACCGCACCGATCCGTGGGGCGGGAGCGAGCACTTCTACGGCGTGTACCACGAGGGCATGCCCGTCGACGCGTACCGCGACTACCTGCCGGCGGTGTTCGGCGAGTACGGACTGTCGAGCCAATGCGACGTCGAGAGCATGCAGCGCTTCCTCGACCCGGCGCTGTTGGAACAGTGGCCTCCGCCCGCCCACGGGGCGATCGTGCAGCATCAGTCGCAGTTCTCGCTGTTCGATCTGTTCAAGCAGGCCCGGTACGCCCACTACGGACCGCTCACCGACTGGTCGACGTTCATCGAGTACAGCCAGATCGCCCAGGGCGACGCCCTCCGCTTCGCGTCCGAGCGGATGCGTGCCGAGGCCGGCGAACAGACGGCCGGCTACTGGTTCTACAAGATCGGCGAGGCCTTCCCCGGAGCATCGTGGTCGATCATCGACTACTACGGCCGGCCGAAGCTCTCCTACTACCGCGCCGCGCAGTTCGGCGCCGCGCGGTCGGCCTTCGCGGTCACCGACCGAACCGAGTTCGACGCGGGCGACACGTTCTCCGCGCGGGTGGTCGTGAGCAACGACACCCCCGATTCGCTCGCTCGCGCCCGGGTGACAGCCCGGCTGTACGACGCGAAGTTCCGCATCCTGGCGGAGCAGACCGCCGACGTGACACGGGATGCCGGTACCCGCGCCGACGCGTTCACGCTGGAGACGACCGTGCCCGCCGAGCACCTCGCACCGCTCGTGCTGTCCGTCGCGTTGGACGGTGCGGACGGCATCCGGATTGCGTCGACCTGGTACGCGTTCAACGCGCGCGCGGACGCGCCGGCGGCACGCGCCCTGGAGGCGATGCGGCTGGAGGATCTGTCCGACCGGCCCGCGGATGAGCTCCTCGCTCCGTACTTCGAGGGAACGGCGCCGTTGCGCGATCAGCCCCGCACCACGCTGGCCGCGCGCCGTAACGGCGACGCCTTCGTGATCGAGAACATCAGCGCCCACCCGGCACCGCTGGTGATCATCGACGGGTTCCCGCACGAGCCCGGCAGATGGCTGGCCGACAACGCGTTCGGGCTGGAGCCGGGCGAGCGCAGGGTGGTGCCGTTCCACGTGGGCGACGGCGACGTGACCGGGGTGCGCGTGCGCGCCTGGAACGCCGACTCGGTCGCGGTCGACGGGTGAGTCGGCGCACCATCCTCGCGACGTGCACCGGCTGGATCAGCGGCGAGGACCGTGTCGACCTCAGCCCGGTGCAGCGCTACGCGGTCGAGCTGACCGGTGTGACGGGCCGTCGCGTGCGGGTGGCGTACGTGAACACGGCCGGCGGCGACCAGCTCGCCGATGAGGAGCGGGAGCAGGCGGCCGCCCGGAAGGCCGGCGTCGACGCGATGCACGTGCGCCTGTTCGGCCGTACGGTGATCGACCTCGACGAGGCGCTGTCCGACCGTGACCTCATCTGGGTCGGCGGTGGCAGCGTCGCCAACCTCCTCAGCGTCTGGCGTCGCCACGGCCTCGAGCGGGTGCTGACCGCCGCGTGGGAGCGCGGCGTCGTGCTGGCCGGAACCTCGGCGGGGGCGATCTGCTGGCACCGCGGGGGTCCGACATCGTCGTTCGGGGAGTTGGCGTTGGAGACCGACGCGCTCGGCCTCATCCCGGGCTCGCTCGGGGTGCACTACGACTCGCAGCCGGGTCGCAGGCCGCTCCTGCATGATGCGGTGGCCCGTGGCATCCTGCCCGATGGCTTCGGGCTGGATGAGGGCACCGCCGTCCGCTACGACGGGACCGCGGCGGTCGAGTTCCTCACCGAGTCGCCCGCGGGCGGCGTTCACCGGGTGAGCCGGGCGGGCGACGGTGTGGTCGAGGAACGGATGCCGTCCCGCCTCCTTCCCGGCATCCCCGGCATCCGCTGAGCAGGAGAACTCCGCGCCGCAGGATGATTCTGCGGCTGTGGTCCTGCCCAGCCGGCGTCTTCCTGCGTACCGAACTCGCGCGCGGAGCGCGTCCGGGGGGGCGGATCAGCAGCTGGTGCGGGTCTTCCGCGTTGCCGCATACAGGCTTGCTCGCACTTCAGCGGCAGCGAGCCTCGCCTCGTGAGCTGTTTCGCCTGTAGCGGCACGCGTGCCGGTGGCAAAAGCAGGCCAGATCGCGCCGACCAGGGCTCGCCCCGCCCCGTCGGTGTGGTTCAGCCTGCTTTTGCCACCGGTGTCCCCGGAACTGATCAGCCTCCGGCGCGGGTCTCGTCGAGCGCGCGCACGAGCACCTGACGCAGCACGTCGCGGTCGACCGGCGCCAGCCGCGGCAGGTAGAGGCACACCACGCTGGAGCGATGCGGTCCGAGCGCGCCCAACAGGTCGCCCCATCGATGTAGGAGTTCGCCACATTGCGTGGAATCCTGACCCCGCAGCCACTGCCAAGTACCGTGGAATCCCAGCATCCACCGCCATCTTGAGCGGGAACCTACAGCGGGAGAAGCGCACCGTGATGTGAGCCGGCATTCGTGAGGAGATGCGCGACTGTCCGGCAAGCTGGGACGGTGGATGATCTAGCGAATGCCTTGCTGCGTGGTCCGCGCGGTCGTCGGATGTGTCTGGAGTACGTCGCTCGCACTGATGAGACGGCGCACACTGCGTTGTTCTGGCTCGGTCACAGGCTCGATGCGAATCCGGGCACGCTCCTCCGCTTCCCTGGGGGTACTTCCGACCCGGCACCGGACCCGACGTTCAGCGCCGATGACCTCGCGGCTCTCATCGACGATGTCGACCTGACTGATATCCGTGCGGACGTCCTGAGGGAGGCGCTGCAGGCGTCGGTCGATCAGGCGCGCTACTGGCAGGAGCCCGACGGCGCGGATACCGTCGCCGCACTTCCGCCGGTACTGCGCGCGCTCGACCGTGTCGCGCAGCGCTTGGTCACCGCGATGCCCGACCTCACCGCGCCCCGCGGGTACGCACAGTGGGCAGTGCAGTGGTGTCCGCTTGCGGACAGCGAACCCCTGGTGCGGGACCCTTCAGTCGTGCTGGCCGAGTGGACCCGCGCCCAGCGTGCGGACGAGGAACGCTCAGCACGCGAGCGACCCCGGGACCCTCACGCCAACTGGTCGGGCACTTGGTGGTCGGTGCCGCAGACGCTTCTCGCGACGCGGAGCAGTCCGGCGGATGCTCTTGAGCTGGTGGAAGACTCTCTCGGCTGGGAGGTCGCGACGATCATCCCCGTGCGCGGAGCGGGGCGGACACTCGAAATCCAGACGCCGGAGGATTGGGCAGGTCTCTGCCGCGAGTACCCGATGGAGGTCACCGCGTCCCGGCGACACGACTGGTTCCGGGTTACCGGGCGTGACGGACCGTGGCTGATCCCTGATTGGGAGCGGGTTGCCGCGCGGTGGGATGCCGTGCACCTCACGACGCTCGGGTACTTGTCCGCGGCCACCACGTTGATCGAGGTCAACGAGGAATACGGGTCAGTGATCGGCGGCTGGGCTCCCGACTCCACCATCTGGCTCACCGACGTGGCCCGCGAATGGACTCCACAGCGCCAAGAGTGGACCCGCCCGCACGACGACTGGCGCTGGAGTCCGTCCGAACTCCCACCCGCCCGCTGAGCGACCGAGAAGCCGGCGGCGATCGGCGGCGAGGCCTCACAGATCGTCGGCATCGCCGGCGGGTCGTTCGACTGGAACTTCTTCGCCGTGCCGTACGAGGTCGACTTCACCAGCACCTATTGGGGCACGATCGCCGAACTCCACGAGGTCGCGGCGCTCTACCGCGAGGGCAAGATCGTCCCCGACATCGAGTACTACGCCCTCGACGACGCCCTCGAGGCGTACCGAAAGCTGCAGGACGGGACGCTGTCCGGCCGCGCGGTGGTCACGCCGCACGGGCGCGGCTGACCGAGGTCACGAGAGGCTCAGCGTCCATGCCGCGGTGCCGCCGAGCTCCTCGGCAGCCTCGAGGTGGGCGGCATCCACGGGCCCGGTGAACACGAGCGGCGGCGCCACGAGCTTCAGGCCGAACCCGGCGGCGATCGACGTCATCGCGCGCTCGGCGCCGGTCGTGTCGTGCCCGCCGTGGATCCAGTAGGTGAACGGCCGGGAGGCCGTCGTCAGCCGGGTGTCGTTGTAGGTCGTGTCGAAGAAGTGCTTGAGCGCGCCGGAGAGATACCCGAAGTTCGCGGTCGTGCCGAAGACATAACCGTCGGCGGCGAGCACGTCGGCACTGGTCCCCTCGAGCGCCGCGCGGTCGACGACCTCGACGCCCTCATCGCGTGCCGTCTGGGCGCCGGCGAGCACCGCATCGGCGATGGATCGCACCGCCGGCGACGGCGAGTGGTGGACGACGAGCAGCCGGGGCATGCCGCCAGACTAACCCGGAGACGCGCCCACGAGCCCGGCACACCAGGGGCGCGCGCCCCCACGTCAGCATGCCGCGACATTGTCCCGGCGCAACAAAGTGGACATCCCGCATTCGACCGCACTAAGGTAACCCTTACCTAACATCAACGTCGCTTTCAGGTTCGGCTTCCGCCGTTTCCCGGGCGCGACCTTTCTTGGAGAAGGCAATCTCGTGCACGCCACACCGAACAGCTCGTCACGTTCCTCCCTCGCTCTGAAGACCGGCGCCCTGGCGCTGGGCGCCCTGCTGCTGGCCGGCTGTGCCACCGCCTCCGCCGAGGTCCCGGCCGAACCGGTCGCCGAGACCACCTCGATCGAGGTCACGGACAACAACGGCGCGCACACGATCGACCTGCCGCTGACCTCGGTCGTGGCCACCGACAACCGCACCTTCGAGACGCTCGCCGACTGGGGCGTCGAGCTGACGGCCGCGGCCGTGTCGCTCATGCCCGACACCATCTCGTACACCACCGACTCCGACATCATCGACCTCGGCTCGCACCGCGAACCCGACCTCGAGGCCGTCGTCGCCGTCGCCCCGCAGCTCATCATCAACGGACAGCGCTTCGCGCAGTACCACGACGACTTCGTCTCCCTCGCCCCCGACGCCGTCATCCTCGAGCTCGACCCCCGCGACGGTGAGCCCTTCGAGGAGGAGCTGAAGCGCCAGACCACCGTGCTGGGCGAGATCTTCGGCAAGCAGGCCGAGGCCAAGGAGCTCAACGACGCCCTCGACGCCGCCATCGAGCGCGCGAAGGCGGCCTACGACAAGGCCGACACCGTGATGGCCGTCAACACTTCCGGCGGCGAGATCGGCTACCTGGCTCCGGGCGTCGGCCGCACGCTCGGCCCGGTGTTCGAGTTCCTCGGCCTGACCCCCGCGCTCGAGGTGGACGACGCCACCGACGACCACCAGGGCGACGACATCTCGGTCGAGGCCATCGCCGCCTCCAACCCGACCTGGATCCTCGTCATGGACCGTGACGCCGCGGTCGCGGCCGACGATCCCGCCTACGTCCCCGGTGCCGAGATCCTCGAGAACTCAGAAGCACTCGCGGGTGTTACGGCCGTGCAGGAGGGCAACATCATCTACATGCCCGCCGACACCTACACCAACGAGGGCATTCAGACCTACACCGAGTTCCTGAACGCCTTCGCCGACGCCCTCGAGGCCGCCGCGTAAGCACGCGGTCATGACCACGACCGCACCGGTCCGGCGACGCGCCGGCAGACTGTTCGATCCCGCACTCCTCATCGGAGTCGTGGTCGTGGCAGCGCTGCTGGCGCTGTCGCTGTTCACCGGCGTCTACGACATCTTCGGCGCCGCCGACGGCAGCGAGATGTTCGCGATCACCCGCATCCCGCGCACGATCGCGCTCATGCTCGCGGGCGCCGCGATGGCGATGTGCGGGCTCGTGATGCAGCTGCTCACCCAGAACCGCTTCGTCGAGCCCACCACCACCGGCACCACCGAGTGGGCCGGCCTCGGCCTGCTCGCGGTGATGATCCTCATGCCGACCGCAGGCATCATGACCAAGATGATCGGGGCGATCATCGCCGCGTTCGTCGGGACGATGGTGTTCTTCCTGTTCCTCCGGCGGGTGTCGCTGCGCTCCTCGCTCATCGTCCCGATCGTGGGCATCATGCTGGGCGCCGTCGTCGGTTCGGTGTCGACCTTCATCGCACTGCAGTCCGACGCGCTGCAGACCCTCGGGGTCTGGTTCGCCGGCAGCTTCACCTCGGTCATGCGCGGCCAGTACGAGGTGCTGTGGATCGTGGCGGTGGTCGCGCTGGTCGTCTTCATCGTGGCCGACCGGTTTACCGTGGCCGGCCTCGGCGAGGACATCGCCACCAGCGTCGGCGTCAACTACAACCGGATGGTCATGGTGGGCACCATGCTCATCGCGATCGCCGTGGGCGTGGTCACGGTGGTCGTGGGCAACCTGCCGTTCCTGGGGCTGATCGTGCCCAACATCGTCTCGATGGTGCGCGGCGACGACCTGCGCAGCAACCTGCCGTGGGTGTGCCTGCTCGGCATCGCCATCGTGACGGTGTGCGACCTGGTCGGGCGCACGATCATCGCCCCGTTCGAAGTGCCTGTCTCGCTCATCCTCGGCATCCTCGGTGCGGCTGTGTTCATCTTCCTCCTCCTCCGGCAGCGGCGCCGTGTTTAGGGCGCTCAACTCCCGCGGCACAGCCGCCCCGGCATCCCCCCGGCCCCTCGGCGCGTTCGGGTCACCGCGCGCCCGCCGCCGCTACATCGTCGCGCTGACCGTGCTCATCGTGCTCGCCGCGGTGTTCGCGATCGGCCTGCTCGCGTGGGACAACCCCATGCCGTTCGGCACCGACGGGTTCTGGCGCATCGCGCAGCTGCGGGTCACCAACCTGGTCGTCCTGGCGATCGTCGCCGTGTGCCAGGCGCTGGCCACCGTCAGCTTCCAGACCGCGACGAACAACCGCATCATCACGCCGTCGATCATGGGGTTCGAGTCGCTCTACACCGCGGTGCAGACCTCGTCGGTCTACTTCCTCGGCGTCGCCGGACTCGTCTCCCTGCAGGGCATGACGCAGTTCGTGCTGCAGGTCGCCCTCATGGTCGGCTTCTCGCTGCTGCTGTACGGCTGGCTGCTGTCGGGCCGCTACGGCAACCTGCAGATCATGCTGCTGGTCGGCATCGTCATCGGCGCCGGGCTCGGGTCGGTGTCGTCGTTCATGCAGCGCCTGCTGACCCCGAGCGAGTTCGACGTGCTGGCCGCGCGCCTGTTCGGCAACGTCTCCAACGCCAGCCCGGAGTACTTCCCCGTGGCGATCCCGCTGGTCATCGTGGCCGGCGCGCTGCTGTGGGCCGACGCGCAGCGCCTCAACGTGCTGTCACTGGGCCGCGACACCACCATGAGCCTCGGCATCGATCACCGCCGCCAGGTCATGCGGGTGCTGCTGCTGGTCTCGATCCTGATGGCGGTGTCCACGGCGCTGGTCGGCCCGATGGTGTTCCTCGGGTTCCTCGTCGCCACCCTCGCCTACCAGCTGGCCGACACGTACGACCACCGGCACATCTTCCCGGTCGCCGTGCTCACCGGCTTCGTGGTGCTCGCCGGCGCCTACTTCATCATGAAGAACGTCTTCTACGCGCAGGGCGTCGTGTCGATCATCATCGAACTGGTCGGCGGCTCGGTCTTCCTGTTCGTCATCCTGAGAAAGGGACGCCTGTGATCACGCTCACCGACGTGCGCAAGGACTACACGACCGAGGTCGTGATCGGTCCGGTCGACCTGCAGATCCCCGCCGGCGGGGTCACGGCGCTGGTCGGCCCCAACGGCGCCGGCAAGTCGACGCTGCTCACCATGATCGGGCGGCTCATGGGGGTGGATGCCGGGACGATCGAGATCGCCGGCTACGACGTCACCACCACGAAGTCGAAGGACCTCGCCAAGATCGTGTCGATCCTGCGGCAGGAGAACCACTTCATCACCCGGCTCACCGTGCGCCAGCTCGTGGGCTTCGGACGGTTCCCGCACTCGAAGGGGCGGCTGACCCGCGCGGACGACGAGGTCATCACCCGCGCCATCGAGTTCCTCGACCTCACGGCGCTGGCCGACCGGTACCTCGACGAGCTGTCCGGCGGCCAGCGGCAGCGCGCCTATGTCGCCATGGTGCTCGCGCAGGACACCGAGTTCGTGCTGCTCGACGAGCCGCTCAACAACCTCGACATGAAGCACTCGGTGCAGATGATGAAGCACCTGCGCCGGGCCGCCGAAGAACTGGGGCGCACGATCGTGATCGTGCTGCACGACATCAACTTCGCCGGGCACTACGCCGACCACATCTGCGCGGTGAAGGACGGCCGGGTGGTCGAGTTCGGCCCGCCGTCGAAGATCATGACCGACGAGGTGCTCACCCGCGTCTTCGAGACCCCGGTGCGGGTGATCGACGGCCCGCAGGGCGCGCTGGCCGTCTACTACTGACCGGCGGGGTAGAACACCGACCCGTCGGCGGCCACGACCGCGCCGGGCGTGAGGGCGGCGGCGTCCAGCCGCGGCCCCGGCATGATGTGGGAGACCTCTTCGCCGGCGGCCAGCAGGTGGTCGGCGATGATGCGGCGATGGCAGCGCCACCACACCGCCTCCGAGCACATCACCGTCGTCGCCACGTCACCGCCCCACGTGCGCAGCCGGTCGAGGCCGTCGCGGAACTCGTCGCCCAGCGCCCAGTCCGCGTAGTTGTGGAAGCTGCGGTTGCGCCACAGGGCGTTGACCTCGTCGGGCACGTCCTTCGCCCGGGGCCGGCGCCCGGCCAGCGCCGGAAGCTGTCGGTAGGAGATGCCGGCATCCGGCAGCGCGACGGCGAGCACGTCGTCGTTGAAGTGCGGGTGGGCGCGTGACCCGGTGAGCTTGCGCACGTCGACCACGAGTCCGACCTCGGCTGCCTGCAGCAGCGCGGTGAACTCCTCCAGCGTGTGGTTCGAATGACCGACGGTGAACAGGGGCATGGGCGCGCGGCATCCGCCGACGACACAGAGAGATGCCCCTGCGGGGACGGCAGGGGCATCTCCGGGACGTCGGCCTACTTGTCGGTGAAGGCGTCCTTGACGTCGTCGCCGACCTTCTTGGCGTGTGCCTTGGCCTGGTCGAGCTTGCCTTCGGCTTCCATCGACTCGTTGTCGGTCGCGTCGCCGACGGCTTCCTTGGCCTTGCCCTTCCACTCCTCGGCGTTGTGCTTGATGTCATCTCCCAAACCCATGGACTGCTCCCTTCTTCCTCGCATCTGCCCGATGCAGAGCTCGTCTGTGAGAGGTCAGATTAGAGCGGATCATCGCATCGACAGAGGGGGTTGCCGCCGAGGCATCCGTCGCGTAATGTGCTCCGACCGGCGGCTGCAGGATGCCGGCACCAGGCCGGTCCGGCGGCACCCGCTCATCAGGCGCTGAGCACGTCGTAACGGTGCATCGTGACGCCGCCGTCGAACCTCGTCTGTTCGATCAGGGCGAGACGCAGCGGCCCGGTCGTCTCGTCGAACAGGGGGCGCCCGGCGCCGAGCACGACGGGGTGCGTGAACAGCAGCAGCTCGTCGATGAGGCCGGCGCGCAGCATCTGGGTGGCGATGTCCACCCCGCCCACGCCGATGCGGCCGTCGGTGTCACGGCGCAGCTGTGCCAGCTCGGCGATCGCGTCACCGGTCGCCCCGATGGCGCGCGTGTTGTCGCCGGCGCTGGTGCGGGTGCGTGAGACGAGCACCTTCGGCACCGACGTCCAGATGTCGCCGAACTCGCGCAGGTAATCGGGCAGGGTCTGGTCGTCGCGGGCGTCGGGCCAGAACGGGGACATGATCTCGTACATGACGCGGCCCTGGATCATCACCGCCAGCTCCCGTGCCCGCGCGTTGAACGCGCGGTGAAGCTGCTCATCGATCGTGACCCAGTCGTCGCCGCCGTGTGGACCGTCGGGCGCCTGCACTCTCAGGTCGAGCGACACGTTCATCCAGTACACGACCCGTCCCATGCAAGCCGATGGTAGGCCTGCGGGGTGGGGGATGCCAGGGGTGCGGCGTCAGTGGCGGGCGACGACCACCGGCGACACACCACCCTCGGTGAAGGTCGGCTTCTTGCCGAACAGCTTGCCGATGCCCAGCACGATGCCGACGATCACCAGGCCCAGCGCCAGCCCCGCGATCGCCGAGACGAGGGTCTCGCCGATCCACACGATGACCGCGCCCAGCGGCGCGAGCAGGTGCTCGATGCCGTGCAGCAGGTCCAGCGGCAGCGCCCAGCCGACCTCGCCGAGGTTCTGCAGCACCAGGTGGCCGCCGACCCACAGCATCGTGACGGTGCCGATGACGCTGATGACGCGGAACACCGCCGGCATGGACCGGACGATGCGGGTGCCGGTGTGGCGCACCCGCCGGTCGTCGTCTTTTGCCATCTTCAGACCGATGTCGTCGATCTTCACCAGGAGTGCGACGGCCCCGTAGACGACCCCGGTCATGAGCAGGCCGATGACGCTCAGCACCGCGAGGGTCATCCAGATGCCCATGCCCGCGTCGAGGGATGCCAGCGAGATCAGCATGATCTCGGTCGACAGGATCAGGTCGGTGCGCACCGCACCGAGCACGAGGCGCTTCTCGTCGCGCTCGCCCTCGTCGGCGTGCCCGTGCCCGAAGCCGAACCACTCGAGCACCTTCTCGGCGCCCTCGAAGCACAGATACGTCCCGCCGATGATGAGCAGGAACGGCAGCACCCACGGCGCGAAGGCGGTCAGCAGCAAGGCGATCGGGATGATGATGACGAACTTGTTCACCAGCGACCCGAGCGCGATCTTGCCGACGACCGGCAGCTCGCGGGCCGGGAGCAGCCCGTGCACGTACTGCGGCGTGACGGCGGCGTCGTCGATCACGACACCCGCGGTCTTGGCCGAGGCCTTCATGGCCGCACTGAGGATGTCATCGACGACCGCGAGAAGACCAACAGACATGCCAGAACGCTACCGCGTCAGGCTGTCTGTTCCATGCGCACGCGCCTCACGGGCAGCGCGTCGGGGTGGTTCTGCTGCAGCCAGGTGACCATCTGCTCGCGGACGAGGCACCGCAGGGTCCACTGGTCGCCCGAGTTCGCCGCCGACACCACGAAACGCACGGTGATCCACCCGCCCTGCGCGTCGGTGACGACGACGCTCGACGCCCGGCGGTCCCACAGCGGCGTCGCCTCGAGGATCTCGTCGAACTTCGCGCGCACGTCGTCGAGCGGCACCCGCCAGTCGAGATCCATGAACACGGTGCCCAGCACCTTGTCGGAGCGTCGCGTCCAGCTCTCGAACGGCTGGTTGGTGAAGTAGGTGCACGGCAGCACGAGGCGCCGCTCGTCCCAGATGTTCACGACCACGTACGACAGGGTGATCTCGCCGATCCTCCCCCACTCGCCCTCGACGACCACGACGTCGCCGACGCGGACCGCGTCGCTGAAGGCGAGTTGGATGCCGGCGATGAGATTGCCCAGGGTGGATTGTGCGGCCAGGCCCGCGATGATGCTCACGATGCCGGCCGAGGCCAGCACGCTCGTGCCGACCGCCCGCACCGCCGGGAACGTGAACAGCACGGCGCCGATGGCGAACACCGCGATCAGCACGACGAGCAGCCGGCGCACCACCGACAGCTGCGTGCGCCGGCGGCGGGACTGCGGGTCGAGCACGTCTTCGGGTGTGTAGACGCTCATCGCCCGGGTGATCGCCGAGGTCACCGCCGAGGAGGCGAGCCACGCGACGGCGATGATCGTCGCGATCAGGAAGCCGTGGGAGACGGCCGGCCACCATGACTGCGCGCCCGGGGCGGTGACCGCCCCCACGATCCACAGCACCACGAGCGTCAGCACGACGGCGATGCGGGGCAGCCCCCGGTCGAACATCTCGCGCAGCCATTCGCGCCTGCGGGACACGGCGCGGGTGACGACCCGCAGGACGATCAGCACCACCGCCAGGACGATGAGGGCGACGACGGCGACCACCAGGGTGCCCAGCCAGGTGCGGGAGTCGAACATTGAGTTTCCTCTCTGTCGGTCGGCCCGCCCAGCCTAGAGCCGATGGCGTCGGGGGTTGCAACCCATACCCCAGGGGGGTATCGTCCGAGACGTGAGCGAACACCACACCGCGCAGGACGCGCACGCCGGGCATGACCACGCCGCGCATGCCGGCCACGCCGACCACGGCCATGCCGGCCCCGTCGGCCATGATGCGCACGCCGGGCACGGCGACCACGTCGGTCAGTTCCGCCGGCTGTTCTGGATCATGCTGGTGCTCGCCATGCCCGTCGTAGGGTTCTCCCCGATGTTCGCGCACCTCATCGGCTACCCGCTGCCGGACGCCGCGTGGGCGAGGTGGCTCTCACCGGTGCTGGGCACCGTCATGTACGTCTGGGGCGGCCGCCCGTTCCTGACCGGCGCCGTCGCCGAGCTGCGTACCCGCACACCCGGCATGATGCTGCTGATCGGCCTCGCGATCACCGTGGCGTTCGTCGCGTCGTGGGGTGCGAGCCTCGGCATCCTGCACCACGAACTCGACTTCTGGTGGGAACTGGCGCTGCTGATCGTGATCATGCTGCTGGGCCATTGGATCGAGATGCGCTCGCTGGCCCAGACCACCTCGGCGCTCGACTCGCTCGCCGCGCTCCTGCCTGACGAAGCCGAGCGGGTCGACGGCGACACCACTGTGGTGGTCGCCCCGGACGAGCTCCGGGTCGGCGACCTGGTCGTCGTCCGCCCCGGCGGCCGCGTGCCCGCCGACGGCCGCATCATCGCCGGCGGCGCGAGCGTCGACGAGTCCATGATCACCGGCGAGTCGAATCCGGTGCGCCGCGAAGCGGGCGACCCGGTCGTCGCAGGGACCATCGCGACCGACTCCGGCATCCGCGTCGAGATCACCGCCGTCGGCGACGACACCGCGCTCGCCGGCATCCGCAAGCTCGTCAGCGACGCGCAGAACTCCTCGTCACGCGCACAGCGGATCGCCGATCGCGCGGCCGGCTGGCTGTTCTGGTTCGCGCTGACCGCCGCCGTGGTCACGGCGATCGTGTGGACCCTGGTCGGGTCCGTCGACGACGCCGTCGTACGCACGATCACCGTGCTCGTCATCGCCTGCCCGCACGCGCTGGGGCTCGCGATCCCCCTCGTGGTGTCAATCGCGACCGAGCGGGCCGCCCGCGCCGGCGTGCTCATCAAAGACCGCCTGGCACTGGAGAGCATGCGCACCGTCGACACCGTGCTGTTCGACAAGACCGGCACCCTCACCAAGGGGGCGCCCGCCGTGCTCGAGGTCGAACCCGCCGCCGGTTTCGACGCCGACCGGCTGCTCGCGCTCGCCGCGGCGGCCGAGACCGACTCCGAGCACCCCCTCGCCCGCGCGATCGTCGCCGCCGCGACCGCGCGCGGGGTCAGCGTGCCGACGGCGACCGACTTCCACTCCGAACCGGCCACCGGCGTGCGCGCGGTCGTCGACGGCCGCGTCGTCCAGGTCGGCGGGCCCTACCTGCTCGAGCAGGAGACGGTGGTCGAGCTCGACATCACGGATTCGTGGCGTGCCGACGGTGCGATCATCCTGCACGTGCTCGTCGACGGGCAGGTCGCCGGTGCGCTCAAGCTCGCCGACGAGATCCGGCCCGAATCGAGGGATGCCGTGGACGCCCTGCGCCGGCTCGGTATCGGCGTGGTGATGATCACCGGCGACGCGGAAGCGGTGGCGGCCGCCGTCGCCCGCGACCTCGGCATCGACCGGTGGTTCGCCGGGGTGCGCCCCGAGAACAAGGCGGCCGCGGTGCAGCGCCTGCAGGACGAGGGGCGGCGGGTCGCCATGGTCGGCGACGGCGTCAACGACGCCCCCGCGCTCGCGCAGGCCGATGTCGGCATCGCGATCGGTGCGGGCACCGATGTGGCCATCGCCTCGGCCGGCGTGATCCTCGCCGGCGACGACCCCCGCGCGGTGCTGTCGATGGTCACGCTGTCGACGCAGAGCTACCGCAAGATGGTGCAGAACCTGTGGTGGGCCGCCGGCTACAACCTCATCTCGGTGCCGCTGGCCGCGGGCGTGCTCGCCCCGATCGGGTTCGTGCTGCCGATGTCGGTGGGCGCCGTGCTCATGTCGCTGTCGACGATCGTCGTCGCCGTCAACGCGCAGCTGCTGCGCCGGCTCGACCTCCGCCATGCACCGGTGTGACGTCGCAGATCCGACGACCTGACGCCGGAGATTCCCGGCGACTTCCCCGAAACGATTCGATACCATCAAGGGTTGCCATCGGCATCCCTCCCTCGTCTTCTGCCCGTCTCTTCGTTTCGAGAGCCCCCACGCATGTCCACCACCCTGACGACCGGCCGTCCCTGGCGCGTCATCCTGATGT
The DNA here is from genome assembly GCF_053586795.1 of Microbacterium pollutisoli. NCBI lineage: Bacteria > Bacillati > Actinomycetota > Actinomycetes > Micrococcales > Microbacteriaceae > Microbacterium > Microbacterium pollutisoli. The sequence goes on along the minus strand of NZ_JBNYWT010000002.1, from coordinate 498,182 downwards.
TCTCGGTGCCCCTGCTGATCGGCAACGTCGTCCAGCAGCTCTACCAGTTCGCCGACGCCATCGTCGTCGGCCGCCAGCTCGGCGTCGACGCGCTCGCGGCCGTCGGCGCGACCGGCAGCCTGCTGTTCCTCCTGCTCGGCTTCGCCTGGGGTCTGACGTCCGGCTTCGCAATCCCGACGGCCCAGGCCTTCGGCGCGCGCGACTATGCCGGGGTGCGCCGGTCGGTCGCGTCCGGCACGATCCTCACCGCCGCCACCAGCGTGGTGCTGACCATCGCGGCGCCGCTGCTGGCGGAACCGGCGCTCGTGATGCTGCAGACCCCGCCCGAGCTCGTCGCCGAGGCGACGGTCTTCGCGCAGGTCAGCTTCCTCGGCGCCGCCGCGATGATGTCGTTCAACTTCCTCGCGGCGATCATCCGCGCCATCGGTGATTCGCGCACGCCTCTGGTGTTCCTCACGCTCGCCTGCATCCTGAACGTGGGCCTGGTCATCGCCATGGTCGGTCCGCTCGGGTGGGGCGTGGGCGGTGTGGCGCTGGGGACGGTCGTCTCGCAGGCGGTCTCGGTGCTCCTGTGCCTCGAGTACGTGCGCCGTCGCGTGCCCGTGCTGCACGTCGGCCGCGCCGACTTCAAGGTCACCCGCGCCGACCTGACCGAGCACCTCCGGCTCGGCCTGCCGATGGGCTTCCAGGCCTCGATCATCGCCATCGGGACGCTTGCCGTGCAGGTGGCGCTGAACACGCTGGGTGCCGACGCCGTCGCGGCCTACACCACGGCATCCCGCGTCGATGGCCTGGCCGTCGCCCTGCTGCAGTCGCTCGGGCTTGCGGTGTCGATGTACGCGGCGCAGAATCTCGGCGCCCGGCGCCCCGACCGCATCCGCCGCGGTGTCGTGCAGGCAGTGTGGATGTCGATCATCGCGGCCCTGATCCTGGGCGCCCTGCTCGTGCTCTTCGGCTCGTACATGGTGGGCCTGTTCGTCGGCGACGGCTCACAGGAAGTCGTCGAACTGGCGCACCTCATGCTGATCGTCAACGGCGTCAGCTACAGCGCACTCGGTGTGCTGTTCGTGCTGCGCGGTGCCCTGCAGGGCCTCGGGCATACGCTGATCCCGACCGTCACGGGTGTCGTCGAGCTCGCGATGCGCGTGGGCGCGGCGGTCATCTTCGGGGCGATGTTCGGCTTCGTCGGCGTCGCGCTGAGCAACCCGCTCGCCTGGGTGGGAGCGGCCGTCGTGCTGATCCCGGCGTACGTGCACGCGCACAGCGCACTGGCGCGCATGCCGATCAACCCCGAGACGGTGACGCCGACCACGCCGATCCCCGTCGTGGGCCCCACCGACGGGTCGATGATCGTGGATGCCATCGTCACGCAGCCGATCGCCCTCCCCCAGTCGCCCGCGGGCGCGCAGCGCGGCAACCTCGTGCGCATCTTCGCCCGGCGGCGGCCGGCCCGGGAGCGCCTGACCGGACGCCGGTGAGGCAGCGCCTCGCTGCCGGTCGCGGGTGAGGCAGCACCCTCCCTGCCGGACGCCGCGCGACGGGTGTTGAATCGAAGGGTGACCACCGCCCTGCAGATGCTGACCGAGATGCCCGACCCGCAGTACATCATGGTCGGCGACGGGTACCGGATGGCGACCTACACGTGGGGTGACCCCGGCGATCCGACCGTCGTGCTCGTGCACGGCTTCGCGTCGAGCGCACGCGACAACTGGGTCAACACCGGCTGGGTCCGCGACCTGACGCGGGCCGGCTACCGGGTGCTGGCCGTCGACCTGCGCGGCCACGGGCTCAGCGACAAGCCCCACGACCAGGCCGCGTACCGGCCGCGGGCGCTCGCCGTCGACGTCGAGGCCGCGCTGGACACCTACCTCGTCGACCAGGCGCACTACGTCGGATACTCGCTCGGGGCCCGCGTCGGGTGGGAGGTCGCCCGCGATCTCGGCGACCGCGTCGACCGCCTCGTGCTCGGTGGTGTCCCCGACGGCATCCCCCTCGCCCGTCTCGATTTGGACCAGGTGCGCGCGTACATCACCTACGGCACCGCGGTGACCGACACCGTCACGCAGAACTACATCGCGCTGTCCGACCGGGTGTCGGGCAACGACCTGCGCGCGCTCCTCGCCATCGCCGAGGGTATGCGCGCGTCGCGCATGATCGACCCCGATCCCGAGCGCGCCCCCGAGCAGCCCGTGCTGTTCGCGACCGGGTCGGAGGATGCCGTCATCGACGGCTCGCGGGCCCTCGCCGACGCGTGTGCTCAGGGCCGGTTCGTCGAGATCCCGGGCCGGCACCACTTCAACACCCCGGGGGCGCGGGCGTTCCGCGCAGCAGCGCTGGAGTTCCTGGCATCCTGACCCTTCCGCCGGGTGGCGCGGCGGCGTAGCCTCGTCGGCGTGGCCGAGCCGCACCGCCTGACCCGCGATGACGCGCGCCGCATCGTCGTGCGGGCGCAGCTGCTCGACGCCGACCGGCCCGGCGATGTCGTCGAGGTGGCCGAGCAGCTCACCTACATCAAGATCGACCCGACCGCCACGATCGCCCCGTGCGAGCACACGATGGCGTGGTCGCGCATCGGCTGGTCGTACGAGCCCGGCCACCTGCGCAAGGCCGCCGAGGACGACCGCCTGCTGTTCGAGTTCGGCGGCACCTTCCGCCCGATCAGCCTGCTGCCGTACATGCTGCCGACCATGCGCGCCTGGCCCACGCGCGAGAGCAGTCGGCAGTGGCTCGAGGCGAACGGCAGGTTCAAACGGGAGATCCTCGCCCGGCTGCGCGCCGACGGGCCGACGCTGACCGCCGACATCCCGAACACCGCCCAGGTGGACCGTGCGCCCGACGGCTGGACCGGCGCGAACCAGGTGCCGATCATGCTCGACTTCCTGTGCCGGCAGGGGTTGGTCGCGGTCGTGGGGCGCGAAGGCCGGCACCGGCGCTGGGACCTCGCCGAGCGGGTGTACCCGACGGATCTGCCCGACTACGACGCCGAGGAGGCCGCGCACCTGCTGGCGCAGCGCAAGCTCCAGGCCGTCGGGATCGCGCGGCCGCACTGGTACTGGAGCCCGGTCGGTGAGGAGGGGGAGCCGGCCGTGGTCGAGGGCAGCACGTGGAAGTTCCGCGTCGACCCCGCAGCGCTCGCAGCCCTCGACGAGGGGGCCGGACGGGTCGCGTTCCTCAACCCCTACGACTCGCTGCTGGCCGATCGACCCGGGCTGAAGGAGGTGTTCGAGTTCGCGTATGTGCTCGAGCAGTTCAAGCCGAAGGCCCAGCGCGTCTACGGCTACTTCGCGCACCCGATCCTGCTCGGCGACCGCTTCGTGGGGATGCTCGACGCTGAACACGATCGCAAGGCCGAGGTGCTGCGGGTCAACGCGATCCACGAGTTCGTGCCGTTCGAACCCGACGAGATGGAGATGGTGCGCGCCGAGATCGACGACCTGGCGCAGTGGCTGGGGGTGCCGGTGGCCGGGCTGGCGTGATCGCCTTCCCTTTCCATTATCGCGCGCGAGGGGGGTCTTGCGGCAAGGGCCCCCTCGTGGGGCAGAATCGCAGGTCGCGCGGGAAATCATCCCGCGACGCACGGGACATGATCCCGCTGAGAGGAGACGGATGCCGTCCACCCGCACCGCGAGTGCTTTCGACCTGCCCGAGCGCCTGGCCGCCAAGAACGACCCTGAGCTGATCGCCGCCGACGCCGCGCAGTTCGCGGCGATCGCCGAGACCCTGGAGCGCACGACCACGCGGCTGGAGGCCCAGCTCGCGGCCGAACAGCGCAAGCCCGCGCTCGCCGGCCAGCAGGCGCTCGACCGGGATCTCGAGATCCATCGCCTGGGCAGCCGATTGCGGCTGCTGCGGCGCTTCGGCCTCGACATGTGCCTGGGGCGCATGGTGCGCGCCGACACGGATGAACCGATCTACATCGGCCGGTTCGGTCTGACCGCCGACGACGGTCGGCAGCTGCTCGTCGACTGGCGTGCGCCCGCCGCCGAGCCGTTCTTCGCTGCGACCCGCGCCCACCCGATGGGACTCGTCAGCCGGCGTCGGTACCGCTGGACGAACCGGCGCGTGAGCGACTACTGGGATGAGGTGCTCGCGGCCGACGCCGCGGCATCCGGCGCCGCGCTCGACGACGAGTCGGCGTTCATCGCCAGCCTCGGCTCGGCGCGCTCGCCGCGCATGCGCGACGTGCTCAGCACGATCCAGTCCGACCAGGACGCGATCATCCGCGCCGATTCCCGCGGCGCGCTGGTCGTCGACGGTGGGCCGGGCACCGGCAAGACCGTGGTGGCGCTGCACCGCGCCGCATACCTGCTGTACGCCGACCCGCGCCTGCAGGCGGGACGCGGCGGCGTGCTGTTCGTCGGGCCGCACCAGCCGTACCTCGCCTACGTCGACGATGTGCTTCCGAGCCTGGGTGAGGAGGGGGTGCAGTTGTGCACGCTGCGCGATCTGCTTCCGCAGGGGGTGGATGCCGGCGTCGAGCACGACCCGGCGGTCGCCGCGTTGAAGGCGTCGGCCGCGCTCGAGCGGGCCATCGAACCGGCCGTCGCGCTCTATGAGGAGCCGCCGACGACGCCGCTGCTCGTCGAGACCCCGTGGGCCGATGTCCGGGTGACCCCCGACGACTGGGCCGATGCGTTCGCGTCCGCCGATGCGGGGGCCACGCACAATGACGCCCGCGACCAGGTGTGGGAGGAGCTGCTCGACATCCTCACCGACAAACTCGGCGAGCGGGATGCGCCGCTGACCCAGGCGCGCCGTGCGCTGGCGCGCAACGAGGTGCTGGGTCGCGCGTTCGCGAAGGCGTGGCCGCTGCTGAGCCCCGAGGTCGTCGTGGCCGACCTGTTCACGGTTCCCGCCTACCTGCGACGGTGCGCACCCTGGCTGACCGCCGACGAGGTGGCGGCGCTGCAGCGGGAGGACGGACGGGCGTGGACCGCGTCGGACCTGCCGTTGCTGGACGCCGCGCGGCTGCGCGTGGGTGATCCGGAGCAGAACCGGGTGCGGCGTCGGCGCGAGGCGGCGCTGGCCGAGCAGCGCGCGCAGATGGGACGGGTCGTCGACGAGATCATCGCCGCCGACGACTCGGAGCTCGGCGAGGTGCGGATGCTGCGGGGAGCGGACGCCCAGCACAGCCTCGTGGACGATGCGCTGCTGCCGGCGCTGGATCCCGACGCGCTGGCCGGTCCGTTCGCGCACGTGATCGTCGATGAGGCGCAGGAGTTGACCGATGCGGAGTGGCAGATGCTGATGCGGCGCTGCCCCTCGCGCAGCTTCACCATCGTCGGTGACCGCGCGCAGGCGCGGCACGGGTTCACCGAGACGTGGCAGGAACGGTTGGAGCGTATCGGATTCCGTGACGTGCATATGTCGTCGCTGACGGTGAACTACCGGACGCCCGAGGAGGTCATGCGGGAGGCCGAGCCGGTGATCCGCGCGGTGATCGAGGATGCGAACGTGCCGACCGCGGTGCGCAGCTCCGGCATCCCGGTGCACCACGGATCGGTCGACGAGCTCGAGGGGATCGTCGGTGGCTGGCTCGCGGCTCATGCCGAGGGCATGGCATGTGTGATCTCCGCGGATCCGGTGGAGCGCGTGGGCGGTGACGGGGCTGGCGGCGACCGTGTGCGCTACCTCACGCCGGAGACCGCGAAGGGTCTGGAGTTCGACCTCGTCGTGCTGGTCGATCCGGAACGGTTCGGCGACGGCATCACGGGTGCGGTTGACCGCTACGTGGCGATGACCCGCGCGACCCAGCGGCTCGCGGTGCTGACGGGGTAGCTCGTTGCCCGTCGGGTTGGCAGCGCGCCGGCTTCGTGGCGCGCAACGGTCCGCGCGCCGGGTCGGCGGCGTTCGGTGGTCAGCCCGCCGGGTTGGTCGCGGCGCCGTCGAGCCAGAGTGTGTCGCTGTCGTCGGCGTGGGAACCGGTGGTTCCGACGTGCTTCGCGCTGATCTTGGGGCCCTTGGTGATGACGTGGACCATGGCCATCGCGTGCCCGCGGCCCAGACCGTAGTCGGCGGCGAGCCACTCGACGATGGGGGCCGCCTTGGTGGTCTCGTCGAACCCCTTCTCGCGGGCGATGTCGACGAGCTGGCGGGGTGTCAGCCCGGTCTTCTTCTCGACGGCGTCGAGATATGCCTGAAACGACATGTGCGTCCCCTTCGGTCATGAGTGGCGTGCGCACGCTATCGCACGGGAGTTCGCGGCGCTAGTGGTCTCCTGCGTGAACGCGCGGCGTCAGAACGGCGCGGGCGTGGCCCCGGAACGGCGCGGGCGGGGCGTCAGAACGGCGCCGGGGTGTCGTCGCGGAGGTAGAGGCCGTGACGGTTGCGGGTGCGCTCGATGAGGTCCGCCGGAACGAACGCGACGGGAGGTGGCGGGGTGTCGGTGTAGATGTGCCCATCGGGGTCGTGCCATTCGAGGACGCCCCCACGGCGGTGGATGACCCGCCAGGACGTGTGGTGCTTGAGCACATGGTGTCGCCGGCAGATGCATGCGAGATTGCACAGCTGGGTGCGCCCGCCCTGGGCGTGGTCGTGGGTGTGATCGGTGTCGCATCTGCGCGCGGGCATGCTGCACCCGGGGAATCGACAGTGCCGATCTCGGGCGCGGAGGTAACGGCGCTGGGCGGCGGTCGGTGTGTACCGGTCCACCTCGAGAACAGTGCCGGTGATCGGATGGGTGAGAACGCGGTCCCAGCCGGGGGCGTCGACCGTGAGCATGCGCGCCGTTGCGGGATCGATGGGGCCGTATCCGTCGAGTTCGGCCGGTTCGGTGCCCACGGTGTCGTCGCCCGCGAGCAGCGAGAGCACGGGGACGGTGATCTGCACCTGCCCGATGACCGCGGCGATGGGTCCGGCGTCGGCTCCGAGGGGCACGCCGGCCAGCAGCAACTCGGTGATCACGTCGGCCCGCCGCTGGTCGAGCGTGCGCTCGTCGGGCTCCGATTCGCGCTCGTGGCGGCTCTGCCCTGCGGCGATGCCACGGGCGTGGGCGGACCGCGGGTCGATGAGCCGGGCAGTCGATACGAAGTCCACGCCGGTCAGGAGTCGGTCGTCGCTGAGACCGGCGATGGAAGCCACGGTGCGTGAGGACGCGTCGGTGGACGCGGCGGCAGCACCACCCGCGTACAGCGCCGTCCGCACCCGCGCGGTGAGCGTCAGTTCGAGCGCACTGCCCATGGGCCGCGCGGAACCACCCTGGCCTCGAGAAGCACCCGGGCCGCGAGAACCACCGGGGCCTCGAGAACCACCGGGGCCGCGAGAACCACCGGGGCCGCGAGAAGCGCGCGAGCCGACCGGTGTTCCGAACACCCGGGCCAGGGCGGCGTCGTCGACTTCGGTGAGGTTGAGGCGGGCGATGCTCGTCGCACGGTCCATGGCCGCGTGGGCGAGGACGGCGGGGATGTCGAGTGTCAGACGGGCCATGCCGTCGGTGAGGCGGGAGACGCGCACCTTGCGATTGTCGCGGGCTCGGCGGTGCCGTTCGGCGAACGGCACCGGGTTGCACCGTTCGGCCAACCGCTCGGCGATCGGACGCGTGCGCGTGGCCGTCTCCCCCTCGGCCACGGGCACCACCTCGGCTTCGAACCGGGCGCGCGCATCTTCGTCGTCGAGGAGTGCGCCGGCGTCCGTGATGACGCGCACGTGAGCGCGGCTGATCCGCCCCTCCCGCCAAGCCGCCACCGTCATCGGAAACCACCGCACGGTCTGCTGCGCCTGGACGATCTGGCCCTGGATCGCCCGATCCGACAGCCGCACCCGTGCGCCCAGGCGAGCGGACGCATCGCGCAGCGGAAGCGCCGTCGCCCGCTGCGTGGCCGGCAAGGCCTCGATCTGTGCGTCGACGGCGTCGCCGAGATCGGCGAGGGCCTCCGTCTCGGCCGCTTCGAGCGCCGCTATCTGAGCGCGGATGTCGGCCACCCGGTCGATCATCGCCATGACCCCGCGCGCGCCCGTCCCGAGGTCGGGAGGCGACAGCTGTTCGAGGGTCATGCATCCATTCTAGCTTGAGATATCGAACAAAGCAACGATGAATGTGGAGAAGTCAAACATGCGACCACCGCACACGTGTCCGACACCGCCGCAGAGGTCGGCGATCCCAGCCGATCCGCCCAACCCGTGGCATCCTCTCGCCCCGCGTGGAATCATCGGGGGAATGGGTGCCCCCGACCTGCAGACCCTTGCGCTGCTGCGGCGCGTGCGCGACCGGATGGACCGCGAGTACGCGCAGCCGCTCGATGTGGAGTCGCTGGCGCGTGACGTGCACATGTCGGCCGGCCACCTCAGCCGGCAGTTCGTTCTCGCCTACGGCGAGCCGCCCTACGCGTATCTCATGACGCGGCGCATCGAACGGGCGATGACGCTGCTGCGGCGCGGCGACCTCAGCGTCACCGAGATCTGCTTCGCGGTCGGATTCTCGTCGCTGGGCACCTTCAGTTCGAGGTTCTCGCAGCTGGTCGGCGTCGCGCCGAGCGTGTATCGGGAGCAGGGCGCGCCGTTCCGTCCCGGCATGCTGCCGTGCATCGCCAAGAACCTCACCAAACCGATCAGGAATCGAGAAGCGAGGCCCGCAGCGACGCTCGTACCGTGATCCGCATGGACATCACCATTCATTCCAGCTTCCTCCCGCACACCGATCCGGACGCGTCGTTGGCGTTCTACCGCGACGTGCTCGGGTTCGAGGTGCGGCTCGACGTCGGGTACGAGGACATGCGGTGGATCACCGTGGGTCCGGCCGGCCAGCCCGACACCGCGATCGTGCTGCACCCGCCGGGGGTCGGCTACGACGTCACCGAGGACGAGAAGCAGACGCTGCTCGAACTCATCGCCAAGGGCAGCTACTTCGGCGTGAACCTGGCCACCGATGACCTCGACGCCGCCTTCGCGCAGGTCGAGGCCGCCGGCGCCGACATCGTGCAGGAACCGATCGAGCAGGACTACGGGGTCCGGGATGCCGCGTTCCGCGACCCGGCCGGCAACCTTATCCGCATCCAGCAGAAGAAGGAGAACTGACATGGCCGACAAGGGATTCAGCGCCGAAGAGCGCGAAGCGATGAAGCAGCGCGCCGAAGAGCTGCGCGCCTCGAAGGGCCTGAAAGGCGCCGCCAAACTCGCGCGAGAGGTCGAAGCCTGTGTCGCCGCCATCGACAAGCTGACCGGCGTCGACAAGGAGGTGGCGGTCCTGTTGAACAAGATCGTCACCGAAGAGGCCCCCGACCTGAACCCGAAGACGATGTACGGCTTCCCGTCGTACGCCCGCGACGGCAAGGTCGTCGTCTTCTACCAGCCGGCATCCAAGTTCAAGACCCGGTACGGCACGGTCTCGTTCGACGACCCCGCCAACCTCGACGACGGGCCGATGTGGGCGGTCTCGTACGCGGTCGTGGAAGTAACGGATGCCGTGGAGAAGAAGGTCCGCGAGCTCGTCAAGAAGGCGGTGAGCTGACCGGCCACGCCCGCACGACCGACCACACCACGCCACGACCGCATCGTCACCCCACGGGGACACTGACGATGCGGTCGTCGCCGTCTGCGGCATCGCCGCGGCCGTCGGTGTTGTTGGTCAGCACCCAGACGGTGCCGTCCGGGCCGGCGATCACGTCGCGCAACCGGCCGTACTCCCCCGCCAGGTGCTCCCTAGACGAGCCCAGGTCGGCCAGCGGCACCTCGCGCAGCACGCGGCCGCGCAGGTTCGCGATGTACAGCGCGTCGCCGATCACCGCGATACCGCTGGGGCTGGCCGCGCTCGTCTCCCACACCTGCACCGGATCGCGGAAGCCCTGGCCTTCGCCGCCGGTTCCTTCCACGACCGGCCAGCCGTAGTTGCCGCCGGCGACGATCACATTCAGCTCGTCCCAGGCGTTCTGCCCGAACTCGCTCGCGAGCATCGTGCCGTCGTCGGTCCAGGCCAGGCCCTGCACGTTCCGGTGGCCCAGGCTGTAGACCGGCGACCCGGCGGTCGGGTTGTCGGCGGGGATCGACCCGTCGGGATTCACCCGCAGGATCTTGCCGGACAGCGACTCGGGATTCTGCGCACCGGCCGGGTCTCCGGCATCCCCCGCCGCGATGTACAGCGCCCTGTCGGGACCGAAGGCGATGCGTCCGCCGTTGTGGATGCCGGCTTTCGGCAGCCCGTCGATGACCACTGCCGGGTCGGCGACGCCGAGGTCGCCCGGTGTGCCGATGAGCGTGAACCGTACGACGCGGTTGTCGTCGGCGGCGGTGAAGGCGGCGTAGAGACCGTCGTCCCCGTCGCGGGCGAGGCCGAGGAGGCCGCCCTCGCCGCCGGGCACGACGCCGTCGACGGTGGCGACCTCGCGCAGGTCGCCCGTGCCGGTGAGTTCGAGGATGCGGGCGCTGTCGCGCTCGCTGATGAGCACCGAGGTGTCCACCACGACCATCGACCACGGGGCGCGCAGGCCGGTGACGATGTCGACCGGGCCGGTCGGTGCCGGGGGTTCGGAGGCGGTCTCGTCGGGCGACGGCTCGGCGGTCGGGGCGGCCGAGGCGGTCGGCGTGCCCGGTACGGTCTCGGGCTCCGCCCCGGCTGTCCCGGGTCCGCCCAGCGCGAGGATCAGCGCGCACACGGCCAGCACCGCACTGACCGGCGCCATAGTCCAGCGTTCGGGCAGGCTCCGGGAGATGAGGTTCAGAGCGATGCCGACGACGAAGTACGCGCACACGATCCACGTGAGCACGACGATCACGACCGAGGTGCCGCCGGGCAGGATGCCGGCGCGACTGAGCAGCAGCGCGGCGATGGCGGCGTAGAGCACGACCGCGACGGCGCTGCCCACCCGCAGCCGTGTCGGGACCACGGTGTGCTGCCCGCCCCACACGAACCGGCCGTAGGGCAGCCCGCAGGCGACGAGCACCTGCAGCACGGCCAGGCCCAGCAGGACGACGCAGGCGATCGCGGCGGCGACGGTCGACATGGAGGCGATGTTACGGGGTGGCGGCGACCGGCAGGAGGGCACCGGTGGTCGCGGCCATCGGCATCCTCTCGGCCACGACGCCTAGACTGGAGAGGTTCTGATCCGCCTGCCCTGATGGGTTCTGCCGTGACCACCACCGCCGCCCGCACCTTCGAAGTGCGACATGTCCAGCTTGCGCGCGCCCTGTTCGCCGCGCTGGCTGCCGTCATGGTCACCTTCTCGCCGGATCACTCGGCCGGCGTCGGCCTCGCGGTGTTCAGCGGCTTCGCGATCGCCACCGCGCTCGTCCTGCTGCTGGCATGCTGGCTCGTCTACACGGCCGGGACCCGCACCGTGCCGCTGATCCTCGGCGTCCTGACCCTCGTCGCCGGGATGATCGGCGGTCTTCCGGCCGTGCGCACCGAGATCGGCTTCTTCGTCCTCGTCATCGCATGGGCGCTGCTGACCGGACTCGTCGAGCTCATCGGCGGCATCCGCGGCCGCCGCACCGGCGACCCCACGGGCCGCGACGGCGTGCTCATCGGCATCCTCACCCTCGTTCTGGGCGTCGGACTGCTGGTGGTCAATCCCGCCTACAGCCTGGAGTACTTCATCGCCGAAGCCGGCCGTTCGTTCACGCTGACCGGTGTCACCATCGGCGTCGGACTGTTCGGCGGCTACTGCGCCATCGTCGCGGTCTTCCTCGGCATCGCGGGCTTCTCGCCGCGCACCGAGACCGAGCCGGACACCGCGAGCGCGCACACATCCGCAGGAGAGACCCCATGACCGAATCCCGCTCCCACCGCCGCGATCTGCTCAAGCCCGTGCAGCTGCTGGGCTTCGCCTTCGCGGCGGCCCTGTTCGGCGGGTTCATCGCCCTGATGTCGATGGGGTTCTTCCAGGGCATCAGCGAATCGCAGCGCGGTCACGTCGTGATCGTGTCGCTCGTGGTCGCGGGCATCTCGTTCATCGCCACGCTGGTGATCATGGCGCTGCTGATCCTCGCGGTCGACCCCGCCGAACTCGACAAGCCGATCGACCGTCCGGTGCTGCTGCCGCCCGAAGAGCAGGCGAAGGATGCCGGTGACGACACCGGCGCGGACGGCTCCGCCCGCTGATCTCCGGAGTCGCCCCGCTCAGAGCTCGTCGACGAGACGGTCGGCCAGGCCCGTGTAGGTCTCGGGCGTGAGGGCCAGCAGGCGCTGCTTGGCTTCGTCGCTGATGTCGAGACCCTCCACGAACTCGGCCAGCTCCGGCCCGCCCACCCGGCGGCCGCGGGTGAGGTCCTTCAGCAGCGCGTACGGGTCGGTGATCTGCGACCGGCCGGCGGTGATCTCGGCGCGCACGACGGTCTGGATCGCCTCGGCCAGCACCTCCCAGTTCGCGTCGAGGTCGGCGCGCAGCACGTCACGCGACAGCGAGATCTCGGTGAGCCCCCGCTGCAGGTTGTCCAGCGCCAGCAGCGAGTGCCCGAACGCGACGCCGATGTTGCGCTGCGTCGTCGAGTCGGTGAGGTCGCGCTGCATGCGGCTGGTGACCAGGGTGGAGGCCAGGGTCTGGAACAGCCCCCCCGAGATCTCGAGGTTCGCCTCGGCGTTCTCGAACCGGATCGGGTTGATCTTGTGCGGCATCGTCGACGAGCCGGTGGCGCCGGCGACCGGGATCTGCGCGAAGAAGCCCATCGCGATGTAGGTCCAGATGTCGGTGGCGAGGTTGTGCAGGATGCCGCCGGCGTGACGGGCTCGGTCGTACAGCTCCACCTGCCAGTCGTGCGACTCGATCTGGGTGGTCAGCACGTTGAAGTCCAGGCCCAGTCCCTCGATGAACGTGCGCGACAGCGCCGGCCAGTCGACGTCGGGCGCCGCGGCCAGGTGGGCCGACCAGGTGCCGGTCGCGCCCGAGAACTTCGCGAGGTACTCCCCCGCCTCGATCTGCCGTGCGACCCGCTCGAGGCGCCACGCGAACACCGCCAGTTCCTTGCCCATCGTGGAGGGCGTCGCGGGCTGCCCGTGCGTGCGGGAGAGCATCGCCGCGTCGCGGTGGGTCACCGCCAGCTCGCGGATCGCGGCGATCACCGCGCGGAGCTTGGGCAGCCACACGTTCTCGACGGCGCGCTTGACCGTCAGCGCGTACGAGGCGGAGTTGACGTCCTCACTCGTGCAGGCGAAGTGGGTCAGCTCGGCGATCGCGCTCAGGCCCAGCGAGTCGAGCCGGTCGCGCACCAGGTACTCCACGGCCTTCACGTCGTGGCGGGTGACCGCTTCCTTCTGGGCGAGCCAGTCGATCTCGGCCTGCCCGAAGTCGCGGTACAGCGCGCGCAGGCGCTTCTTGTCGCCGTCGGCGAGCGGGGTCGACCCGAACAGCGACCGGTCGGCCAGGGCGATGATCCACTCCACCTCGACCTCGACGCGGGCGCGGTTGAGCCCCGCTTCCGAGAGGTAGTCGGCCAGTGCGGTCACCGCCGCCTGGTAGCGACCGTCGAGAGGGCTGAGCGGCTGGGCGGGAAGAGAGGTCACGAGGCTCCGATCGGTGTGGGGCGGGCGCTCAGGACGTCGATCGGATGGCGGGTTCGAGCTGCCGGAAGAGCGCCCGGCTCGCACCCTCGATCATAGCGAGCACGTCGTCGAACATTCCGGGGTGCCCGTAGTAGGGGTCGGGCACGTCGAGCTGGTCGTCGTCCCGGCCGGCGAACGACAGCATGAGCGCGAGCTTGTCGGCGTCGTCGGGGGTGCGCGCCCAGCTGGCGAGGATCCGCTCGTGCGAGCGGTCGAGGGCGACCACCAGGTCGTTGCGGTCGAAGTCGGCGTACACGAACTGCCGTGCGCGGTGCTTCGAGCCGTCATAGCCGCGGCGGCGGAGCGCCTCGAGGGTGCGGGCGTCGGCGCGCTCCCCGACGTGCCAGTCACCGGTCGCCGCGCTGCTCGAGACCACCCGATCACCCAGCCCCGCCTGATCGGCGAACCAGCGGAAGACCACCTCGGCCATCGGGGAGCGGCAGATGTTGCCCGTGCACACGAAGATCACACGGAAGGGCTCTGGAGATGCGGGCACGGCTTCCATCATGGCGAATGCACCGCTTCCTGCACAGGATGCCGGTTTCCCGACGCTGTCCACCGATCCCGCATCCGGGTCCTTCGACACCGGCCCGGGCCGGGAGGATCGGGCCATGTCGAGCACCACCACCGACCCGTGGCTCGCGTCCGCGCACCGGCTGCAGACCGCCCGCGACCGGCTGCACACCCTGCACGGCGACGTCGACGGGCTGCGCGCGCGGGCGCGGGCGCTGGCGGCGACCAGCGACTGGCAGTCCGCGGCGCTCGACCGGTACCGCGCGGCGGTGGACCAGCTGCGGCAGCGCCTCGACCGGCTGGCCGACGGCATCCAGATCGCCGACCACAACCTCGAGTGGGAGCAGCAGCGGCTGCGGTCGGCGTCGCAGCGGTACGACGGATGAGTGACCTGGACATTCGCAGCGGCGGCATCGTCGCCGTCGACACCGCCGATCTGCGGCACGCGGCGGGTGAACTGGCCTCGCTCGCGGCCGGGTGCGAGGTCGTGCAGAAACGGCTGTTCGAGATCGGGGCGATCATCACCGCCGAGGGCGCCTGGGCCGCACTGCCCCACCCGGTCGTCGGCGACACCATCGCGCACATCCGTGACACCGAGGCCGACCTGCGCACCCTCGCCACGATCTACGACATCGTGGAGCTGCGCGCGCTGCAGGCGGCGGCCGCCGCAGCCGGCGACGAGCTGCGGGCCCGCAGCTTCGAGGCGCGCATCGACGCGATGACCGCGACGCTGCCGGCGGGCGACCGGCTCCGGGCCGCGGCTGAGGCGCTGTCGTGGCGGGCCGCCGGCCACCACGAGCTGCTCGCGCAGACCGCGCAGGCGCTGGCCCTGTCGCCCGGCCCGGCGGTCGCCGCCTCGCTGCTCATGGCCCTGCTGCTCGCGGGTGTCCGCGGGGCCGGCCGCGGGCCGGTGGATGCCGGCGCCCGGCTGCACGGCCCGGCGCAGCCGGTGCGGTTGCGGGCCCGCCGGGCGGCGCCGGTCACCGCCCCGGCATCCCTCGCCGATGTTGTCGGTCGGTTGCCCCGCGAGGGGGAGGGGCAGGTCCGGGTGGAGCGCTACACCCTGCCCGACGGGTCGCGGCAGTTCGCCGCGTATGTGACCGGCACGCGATTCGGCGAGGAGGGCGAGCCGTTCGACATGCGGTCGAACCTCGAGCTGTACGGCGGGGTGCGCTCGGCCTCGTACGACGCGGTCGTACAGGCGCTGCACGCCGCGGGGGCGACGCGCGGCGATACCGTGCATCTGGCCGGGCACTCCCAGGGGGCCATGGCGATCTCGCGGGTGGCGCTGGAGGGCGAGTTCCACGTCGGCACGGTGTTCACGTTCGGGTCGCCCGTGCAGGCGGACGTCGGCGACCGGACGCTCCAGGTCGCGGTGCGCCACGCCGACGACCCGGTCTCGGCCCTGGCCGGCGGCGGGTTCGCCGGCGACAGCGGCGCGCCGGGCAGCTTCGTGGCCGAACGGGTGGCCGATCCGGTCGGCCGGCTCTCCGACGTCACCTTCGATGTGCACCAGCTGGACGCCTACGCGGAGACCGCCCGGCTGCTCGACGCGTCGACCGACCCGCGCATCGACGTCGTGCACGAGCACCTGGCGCACCTCGGAACGGCGACCGCGGTCACCGCGACGATGTACACCGCGCGCCGCCGGACCGTGGGCGACAGCGGGGGAGGGGGTGCCTAGCGCTTCTTGGTCTGCGGCCGCAGGATGATGCCGAGGATCCAGTTGATGAGCGTGATGACGAGAGCGGCCACGACGCCCAGCCAGAAGTCCTCGACCCGCAGGCCCCACTCCCACCAGAGCGTGAGCCAAGCGGTCAGCCAGAGCAGGAACCCGTTGATGATCAGCGAGATCAGACCCAGCGTCAGGATGTAGAGCGGGAAGGCGACGATCTTGATGATCGTGCCGATGACCGTGTTCACGATGGCGAACACGGCCGCGACGGCGAGCAGCGTGAGCACGAGCTGGAGCGTCTCACCGGGGGCGAACGCGATGACATCGACGCGCAGCGGGTCGATGAGCGTCACGACCCAGATGGCGAACGCGTTGATGATGACGCGGATCAGGAATCGCATAGTGGCCTCAGTCTGGCAGGGAGTGCGCCGCGAGGGAACGGGCGATCCCGGGGTGGCGCCGGAGCTGCGACGAGGCCACCGCTGACGGGCGCTGATCCGTAGACTCGTCGCGTGACCGACATCCCCGTGCGCATCCGCCCCGAGATCGCGTCCCTGCCCGCCTACAAGCAGGGCACGCAGGCCGGGCCGGAGGCCTTCAAGCTCTCGAGCAACGAGAACCCGTTCGACCCGCTGCCCGGCGTCGTCGCCGCGGTGCAGGGGGCCACGGCGATCAACCGGTACCCGGACGCGTCGGCCGGGCGGCTGCGGGCCCGCATCGCCGAACGCTACGGTGTCGGCGACGACCGGGTGCACATCGGGGCGGGGTCGGTCTCGATCCTCTACCAGCTGGCGCAGGCGACCAGCGCGCCCGGCGACGAGATTGTGTTCTCGTGGCGCTCGTTCGAGGCGTACCCCGGTATGGTGACCGTCACCGGCGCCACGGCCGTGATGGTGCCCAACACCGCGGATGGCCGCCACGACATCGCGGCCATGATCGCCGCGCTCACCGACCGCACGCGCATGGTCGTGGTGTGCAGCCCGAACAATCCGACCGGGACGATCGTCACGCAGGACGAGTTCGACACGCTCCTGGACGCCGTGCCCGCCGACGTGCTGGTCGTGCTCGACGAGGCGTACGCCGAATTCGTCACCGCGTCCGGCGCCGTCGACGGCACCCGCGTGCTGGCGGCCGGCCGCGACAACGTCGTGGTGCTGCGCACCTTCTCCAAGGCGTACGGGCTGGCGGGGCTGCGGGTCGGCTACGCGGTCGGCCACCCGCGCATCCTCGACGCGGCGCGCTCGACCGGCATCCCCCTGTCCGTCACCGCCGCCGCCGAACAGGCCGCCCTGGCCAGCCTCGACGCCGAGCCCGAGCTGCTCGAGCGGGTCGCGGTCATCGCCGAGCGCCGCGACCGCCTGGCCGGCCGGCTGCGCGAGGCCGGGTGGGAGGTGCCCGACACGCAGGGCAACTTCGTGTGGCTGCCCGCCGGCGACCGGGCGCTCGAGGTCGCCGCCGCCTGCGCCGAGGCCGGCCTGATCGTGCGGGCCTTCGCCGGCGACGGCGTGCGCATCACGGTCGGCGAGGAGGCCTCGATCGACCGGATCGTGGAGACCGCGGCGGCCCTCGCGCCACGCTGAGCCCGCCCAGCGCGGGGGACTGTGGCCACGGGCCAGCGAACTCCGGCATCCATTGTCGATGTCATGCAGAGCCCGGAATGGACCTCGCGATAGCGTGAAACCCATGACTTCGCCCGACGAATCCGGCATCGTGCGCGTCCTGACGGCGGAAGGCACGTTCGCTCCGACCGCCGAAGCCGAACCGTACGTGCCGCTGATCGAGGCGCTGAGCGACGCCGAGCTCGAGACCTTCTACCGCGACATGGTCGTGGTGCGCGCCTTCGACCGGCAGGCCACCAACCTGCAGCGGCAGGGTCAGCTGGCGCTGTGGCCGCCGTCGTTCGGGCAGGAGGCCGCCCAGGTCGGCTCGGTGCGGGCGGCGCGCGCGCAGGACCACATCTTCCCGTCGTACCGCGAGCACGTCGTGTGCACAACGCGCGGCGTCGACCCGCTCGACATCATCCGTCTCATGCGGGGGCTCACCCACGGCGGCTGGGATCCCACCGACCCGCGCAACGGCAACACGCACGTGTACACGCTCGTGCTCGGGTCGCACACCCTGCACGCCGCCGGGTTCGGCATGGGGCTGGTGTTCGACAAGCGCTGCGGCACCGGCGACCCCGAGAAGGACCAGGCCGTCATCGTCTACTACGGCGACGGCGCGTCGAGTCAGGGCGACGTGCACGAGGCGATGGTGTTCGCCGCCAGCTACCAGACGCCGCAGGTGTTCTTCCTGCAGAACAACCAGTGGGCCATCTCGGTGCCCGTCACCACCCAGTCGCGCAGTCCCCTGTACCAGCGCGCCGCCGGGTACGGGATGCCGTCGCTGCGTGTGGACGGCAACGACGTGCTGGCCAGCTACGCCGTCTCGAAGGTCGCGCTGGACGAGGCGCGCGCCGGCGGCGGCCCCCGCGCCATCGAGGCGATGACCTACCGCATGGGCGCGCACACCACCAGCGACGACCCCACGAAGTACCGCACCACCGACGAGGAGTCGTCCTGGGCGCTGCGGGATCCCATCGCCCGCATGCGCGCATACCTGCAGTCGCGCGGTGCGGCCGAGTCCTTCTTCGACGAGGTGGACGCCGCCGCCCGCGACTATGCGGAGGACGTCCGCGTGCGCACCAACGCGCTCGGCGACATCCCGGTCGGCATCATGTTCGACCACGTGTACAGCGAGCAGCATCCCCTCGTCGACGAGCAGCGCCGCTGGCTCGCCGAGTACGAGGCGTCGTTCCAGGAGGGCGGAGCATGAGCACCGAGACACTGCCGTTCGCCAAAGCCCTGAACGCCGGGCTCGCCGCCGCCCTGGCCGCCGACGACCACGTCGTGCTCATGGGCGAGGACATCGGCCGCCTCGGCGGCGTGTTCCGCGTCACCGAGGGACTGCAGGCACGGTTCGGCGAGCAACGCGTGATCGATTCGCCGCTGGCCGAATCGGGCCTGGTGGGCACCGCGATCGGGCTGGCGATGGCCGGATTCCGGCCGGTCGTCGAGATCCAGTTCGACGGGTTCGTGTTCCCCGCGTTCGACCAGATCACCACGCAGCTGGCCAAGATCACCAACCGGCACGAGGGCGCCCTGCAGATGCCCGTCGTCATCCGCATCCCGTACGGCGGGCACATCGGCGCCGTCGAGCACCACCAGGAGAGCCCCGAGGCGTACTTCGCGCACACGCCCGGCCTGCGCGTCGTGTCGCCCGCGTCGCCCAACGACGCCTACTGGATGATCCAGGACGCGATCGCCTTGCCCGACCCGGTGATCTTCCTCGAGCCGAAGGCGAAGTACTGGCTCAAGGGTGAGGTCGACACCGCCGAGCGGGCGCTGGGGCTGCACGCCTCGCGGCGGGTGCGACAGGGCACCGATGTGACCCTCGTCGGCCACGGCGCGATGGTCACGACGCTGCTGCAGGCCGCCGCGCTCGCCGAGGCCGAGGGCACCTCGTGCGAAGTCATCGATGTGCGGTCGCTGTCGCCGGTCGACTACGGCCCCATCCTCGATTCGGTGCGCCGGACGGGCCGCATGGTCTACGCGCAGGAGGCGCCGGGCTTCGCGTCGGTCGGGTCGGAGATCGCGGCCACCGTCATGGAGAAGGCGTTCTTCGCGCTGGAGTCGCCCGTGCTGCGGGTGTCGGGCTTCGACGTGCCCTTCCCGCCCGCCAAGCTCGAGGGGCAGTACCTGCCCGACGCCGACCGGATCCTCGAGGCCGTCGACCGCGCCCTCGCCTACTGACATCTCTCTCGCGGTCCGCCGCGCTAAGGAGCACACATGAGCACGCAGACCTTCGTCCTCCCCGACGTCGGTGAAGGACTCACCGAGGCCGAGATCGTCCAGTGGCGCGTCGCCCCCGGCGACACCGTGGCCGTCGACGACGTGCTCGTCGAGATCGAGACGGCCAAGTCGCTGGTCGAGCTGCCGTCGCCGTTCGACGGGACGGTCGGCGAGCTGCTGGTCGCCGAGGGCGCCACCGTCGAGGTCGGCGCGCCGATCATCACGATCACCGCCGCCGGGGCGGCACCGGACGTCACGACCGGACAGTCGGCGCACGGCGAGAAGCCCGCCGAAGTGGATGCCGCCGGCGCCGTGCTCGTGGGCTACGGCACAGGCGGTGCGGTCACGTCACGCCGCAAGAAGCCCGCCGCGCGCACCGAGGCCGTGCGGGCGTCGGTGGGCGTGGTCGCCAAGCCGCCGGTGCGCAAGCTCGCCCGGGATCTCGACGTCGACCTCACCCAGGTCACCCCGAGCGGCCCGGCCGGCGAAGTCACCCGCGAGGACGTCGTGGCCCACGCGTCGCAGGCCTCGGTGTTCCGCAACATCGCGACCCCAGACCTCCCCGCCGAGCGCGAACGCACGATCTCCGTCGCGGCCGGGACACCGGCATCCACCCCTTCTTTCGACGAGAGCCGCGAGGAGGCGATCCCCGTCAAGGGCGTGCGCAAGGCGACTTCGTCGGCGATGGTGCGCTCGGCGTACTCGGCGCCGCACGTGTCGGTGTGGACCGACGTCGACGCGACCCGCACGATGGAGCTCGTCAAGCGGCTCAAGGCCTCGCCGGACTTCGCCGACATCCGGGTGTCGCCGCTGCTGATCGTCGCGCGCGCGGTGATCTGGGCCGTGCGGCGCACGCCGATGGTCAACGCCGCGTGGATCGAGAAGGACGACGGCTCGGCCGAGATCCGGGTGCGCAATTACGTGAACCTCGGCATCGCCGCCGCGACGCCGAGGGGCCTGCTCGTGCCCAACATCAAGGACGCGCAGGACCTCAACATGCGCGAACTGGCCCGCGCGCTCGAGAAGCTGACCCTCACGGCGCGCGAGGGCAAGTCGACGCCGGCCGACCAGCAGGGCGGCACCATCACGATCACCAACATCGGCGTGTTCGGGATGGATGCCGGAACCCCGATCATCAACCCGGGGGAGTCGGGCATCGTGGCCATGGGCACGATCCGCCAGAAGCCGTGGGTCGTCGACGGCGAGGTGCGCCCGCGCTACGTGACCACGGTGTCGGGATCGTTCGACCACCGCGTCATCGACGGCGACGGCATGAGCCGCTTCATCGCCGACATCGCCGCGATCCTCGAGGAGCCCGCGCTGCTTCTGGATTGAGGGCGCGTCTGGATTGAGGCCGGCCGGGGGGCCGGCCGGGGCCGGAGGCCCGGCATCCCCCATTTCACCCTTCCCTTGGTTCCCCTGTCACAAACGGTCGCGTCAGGCGTCCCTTTATGACAGGCGAACGGGGCTTGGGGCGCTCGGGGGGTCCGCCGCGCCGGGCCCGTCGGCCTCAGGGTGCCTCGGCCTGGCTCCCGGCATCCCCTGGTTCAGCTGTCCCTCGTTGAGCTGCCCCCTGGTTCGGCTGTCACAAACGGTCGGGTCGGGCGGCTGTTTGTGACAGGCGAACGGGGTCGGGGCGGCGCGGGGCGCCCGGAGGAGTGGTGTTGAGAACCATTATCAATAGCGGGTATAGTCGTCCCGTGAACCGCAGAACCCTCGCCCCCGTCGCGCTCGGCGCGGCCGCCGTGCTCGCGCTCGCCGGGTGCGCGTCGAGTCCGTCCGACGCCGAATCCGACGCGGCGGTGCGGGTCGCGGCATCCACCAGCGTGTACGGATCGATCGTCGAGGCCATCGGCGGCGCCGAGGTCGAGGTCAGCACGATCGTCTCCTCGCTGTCGCAGGATCCGCACTCCTATGAGGCGTCGGCGCGCGACCAGCTCACCGTGCGGCAGGCCGACCTCATCGTCGCCAACGGCGGCGGGTACGACGCGTTCATCGACGACCTCATCGACGCGAGCGGCACCGACGCGGTCGTGCTCAGCGCCGTCACGTTCTCCCACGAGTACCCGGACAACGCCGGACACGGCGAGGATGCCGGCCACGGCGACGACGAGTCCGCGCACGACCACGGCGATCACGCGGGCCACGACCACATCGAGGGCTTCAACGAACACGTCTGGTACGACCCGCACGCCATGGCGCACCTCGCCGAGGACATCGCGCACGAGCTGGGCGAGATCGACCCCGGCCGTGCCGCGACCTACGCCGAGAACGCCGCGGCATTCACGGGCGGCATCGCCGACCTCGAGGCGGCGCTGGGCGACATCGCCGCCGCGCACGAGGGCACTCGGGTCTTCGCGACCGAGCCGGTGCCGCTCTACCTGACCGCGGCGGCGGGCCTGGTCAACGCGACCCCGCCCGCGTTCAGCGAAGCCGTCGAAGAGGGGCAGGACGTGCCGCCGGTGAGCCTGCTCGAAGCGCTGCGGGTCGTCGAGTCCGGGGAGGTCGCCGTCCTCATCGCGAACGCGCAGACCGGCGGCGCCGAGACCACCCGCATGATCGAGGCCGCCACTGCGCACGATGTGCCGGTGCTCGAGTTCACCGAGCTGGTGCCCGATGGCGAGACCTACCTCACCTGGATGGCGCAGAACATCGCCGACCTCGCCGGTACGCTTTCGAGGTGAGCACGTCACCGTTGCAGATCCGCGGTGCCGCGCTGCGCCGGGACGACCGCGAACTGTGGAGCGGTCTCGACCTCGACGTCGCGCCCGGTGAGCTCATCGCCGTGCTCGGCCCCAGCGGCTCGGGCAAGACCACGCTGCTTCGCGCGATCCTCGGACTCGTGCCGCTCAGCGAGGGAGAGATCGTCGCACTCGGCGAACCGGTGCGCCGCCGCGGCAACCGCCGCATCGGCTACCTGCCGCAGGCGCGGCCCCTGCCCCCGGACACCGCGATGCGCGGCCGTGACCTCGTCGCGCTCGGGGTCGACGGGCACCGGTTCGGGCTGCCGATCCCACGGCGCGGGGAACGACAGCGCGTCGACGCGCTGATCGAGGCCGCCGGGGCGACCGCGTTCGCCGAACGGCCCGTCGGCAGCCTCTCCGGCGGTGAGCAGCAGCGCCTGCGCGTGGCCCAGGCGCTCGCCGACGACCCGCGGCTGCTGCTGTGCGACGAACCGCTGACCAGCCTCGACCTGGCCAACCAGCAGGCCGTCGTGCGCATGATCGACCAGCACCGCCGGTCGGGCGCCGCCGTGCTGCTGGTCACCCACGACATCAACCCCGTGCTGGGCAAGGTCGACCGCATCCTCTACCTCGCCGGCGGCCGGTTCACCCTCGGTGCCCCGAAGGACGTGCTCACCTCGCCCGTGCTCACCGACCTGTACGGCGCCCCCGTCTTCGTGCTGCGCGCCGGCGATCGCCTGGTCGTGGTCGGCGCGCCCGACGCCGAGGAATCCCACCATCACCACCACGACCACGGAGCGGACCTGTGACCTGGGACGACGTGTGGGACGCGATGTTCGGCGGCCTGCCCTACTACGGCGAGGTGCTGGCGCTCGTCGCCAACTCGGTGTGGGCCGGCGCGGTGCTGGGCCTGGTCGGCGGGCTCATCGGCGTGTTCGTCATCCAGCGCGATATGGCCTTCGCGGTGCACGGCATCAGCGAGCTGTCGTTCGCCGGGGCCGCCGCCGCGCTGCTGATCGGCGCCGACGTGGTCACCGGATCGATCGTGGGGTCGCTCGTGGCGGCGGCGCTCATCGGATGGCTGGGGGCGCGCGCCCGCGAGCGCAATTCCATCGTCGGGGTGCTCATGTCGTTCGGCCTGGGCCTGGGCATCCTCTTCCTCTCGCTCTACGACGGCCGCAGCGCCAATCGGTTCAGCCTGCTCACCGGGCAGATCGTGTCGGTGCAGACCGGCGAGCTGGGCTGGCTCATCGGCATCTCGGCCGCCGTGCTCGTCGCGCTCCTGCTCATCTGGCGACCGCTGCGCTTCGACTCGCTCGACCCGCAGGCCGCCGCCGCACGGGGCGTGCCCACCACGGCCGTGTCGCTCGCATTCATGCTGCTGCTGGGCCTGACCGTGGCGGTGGCCGTGCACATCATCGGCGCCCTGCTGGTGATGGCCCTGCTGGTCACCCCCGCCGCGGCCGCCATGCGCGTGGCATCCGGACCGGTCGCGGTGCCGGTGCTGTCGGCGCTGTTCGGCTTCGTCGCCGCCGTCGGGGGGATCCTCCTGGCCGTCATGGGCACGTTGCCGGTCAGCCCCTACATCACGACGCTGTCCTTCCTCATCTATGTCGTGTGCCGCATCATCGGCGGCCGCCGGGACCGGGTGCGGCGCACCGCCCAGCCCGCTCCCACGGCCGCTGGGTAGACTCCGGGCATGGCTCAGCGCAACACCTGGCAGCGGGAGCGAGTGCGTGCCGCACTCGCCGACGCCGGGGGTTTCGTGAGCGCGCAGGAACTGCACGCGACCCTTCGCGACGACAACACCGGCATCGGCCTGGCGACCGTCTACCGGGCCCTCGCGACCCTGGCCGCCAACGGCGACGCCGACCAGCTGCAGAGCCCCGAGGGCGAGGCCATCTACCGCGCCTGCGCCAGCGAAGGCCACCACCACCACCTCATCTGCCGGTCGTGCGGCACGACCGTCGAGATCCAGGCGCGCGATGTCGAGGAGTGGGCGCAGCGCACCGCCGCCACCCACGGTTTCACGCAGGCCGAGCACGTCGTCGACATCTTCGGGCTGTGCGCCCGGTGCACCGCGGGGAACCGTGTCGCGGACTGACACCGCACTCGGCGCCTCCGCGCCCCCGCGCGGCCCGGCGCCCGGCCGGACCGTCGTCGCGCTGGGCATCGGCGTGCTCGTGGTGGCCGCGCTCATCGCCCTGGCGGTGATCTCCCCGGCATCCCCCCTGCCCACCCGCGCGCAGGACGGCGTGACCCTCGCGCTGAGCGTGCTCATCGAATCGCTGCCGTTCATCGTGCTCGGCGTGATCCTCTCGATCGTCGTGCAGGTGTGGGTGCCGCCGGGCGTCATCGAGCGGTGGATGCCGCGCAACCCGTGGGGCCGCCGCGCCGTGCTGTCCCTGCTGGGTATGCTCGTGCCGGTGTGCGAGTGCGGCAACGTGCCGTTCGCCCGCGGCCTGATGATGCGCGGATTCTCGGTCTCGGAGACGCTGACCTTCCTCATCGCCGCGCCGATCGTGAACCCGATCGTCATCATCACCACCCATCAGGCGTTCGGCTTCGACGACGGGGTGCTCGTCGCGCGGCTGCTGGGCGGCTACGCGATCGCGAACCTCATCGGCTGGCTGTACAGCCGGCATCCCGACCCCGACGGCCTCGTCACCGACCGGTTCCGCGCGGCGTGCGCGGTCGCCGAGGGCGGGGTGGATGCCGGTGGCCGCGGCCGCCGCAGTCTCACCCAGCTCGTGGTGGAGCTGCGGGCCGTCATGCCGGCCCTGGTCATCGGCTCGGCGCTGGCCGGTGCCGTGCAGGTGCTCGTGCCCCGCGACGTGCTGCTGGCGATCGGGTCGAATCCGGCGCTGTCGATCGTGGCGATGATCGCCCTGGCGATGGTCGTGTCGATCTGCTCGAACGTCGACGCCTTCTTTGCGCTGTCGTTCGCCTCGACGTTCACCCCCGGATCGCTCGTGGCGTTCCTGCTGGTGGGCCCGCTGGTCGACGTGAAGATGCTGGCGCTGCTGCGCACCACCTTCCGCACGAAGGTGCTCGCCGGGCTCGTGGTCGTCGTCGTGCTGTCGGGCGCCGCGATCGGGACGGTGGTGAACCTCGTTGCGTGAGAACCCGGTGCTGCCGTCGCTGGTCACCCGCCTGCTGGGCGTGGGCCTGGCCGCCGCGATCGCGGCCGTCACCGTGACGCTCGCGGTACAGGACCGGCTGGGCCTGTACATCAACCCGGAGTCGTCGTGGTTCGCGGTGTCGATGTCGGTGCTGCTGCTGATCGGCGCCGTCGCGACCTTCGCGCTGCCGCTCGGCGCCGAAGCAGACCACGGGCACGACCACGCCCACGCTCATGACCACGACCACGATCACGATCACGATCACGCGAGGCCTGGGGTGGGCGCCGTCGCCACGATCTCCGGCGGCGTGCTCGCGACCGGCGTCGTCGGGGTCATGCTGCTCGTGCCTCCCGCGACCCTGTCGGCCGACATCGCGATCTCGCGCGACACCGGCACTCCGCCGCTGTTCCAGGGAGCCGACACCGTCGCGCTGGCCGCCACCGGCGACACCGCCTCTTTCGGGGTGGGGGAGTGGGCGAGCGTGTTCGCCACCGCGACCAACCCCGAGGCCTTCGACGGCGACGAGATCGTGCTCACCGGCTTCGTCACCCCCGGCGAGGAGGGCTTCGACCTGACCCGCCTGGTCGTCACCCACTGCGTCATCGACGCGCAGCCCGCCCGCATCCCCGTGGCCACCGGCGAGGTGCCTGCCACCGGCGAATGGGTGACGGTGACCGGGACCATCCGCGACGTCGACGGTCGGCTGCAGATCGCCGACGCCCACGTCGAGCAGATCGCCGCCCCCGCCGACCCGTATGAGTACTGACGTGACGACGACCCCCGAGACCCGCCGCGCCCGTGCCCAGCGGCGCCGCGGGCGGGCATTCGCCTCGACCTTCGCCGTCGTCGTGGCCGTCATCGCCGCGGTGGCCCTCAGTGGCGCCGCGCTCTCGCTCGTGCAGGGGCCGCGCCTGACGGGCGTGCAGGTCGACCCGGACGCCGCCGTCGCGGCATCCGGTTCGCGGGTCATCTTCACCACCACCCAGGCGCTCGCCGAGGTCGGCGTCGAGCAGGTGAGCGTGACGCCGGCCACGGAGTTCACCGTCGACACCTCCGGGCGCAGCGTCGGCGTGCGCTTCGCCCTGCCGCTGTGGGACGACACCGAGTACACGATCCGCATCGCCGAGGTCACTCCGGTCGGCGGGGGAGCGGCATCCACCTTGGAGAAGACGTTCACCACGCCGGCGC
Organism: Microbacterium pollutisoli; assembly: GCF_053586795.1. Taxonomy (NCBI): domain Bacteria; kingdom Bacillati; phylum Actinomycetota; class Actinomycetes; order Micrococcales; family Microbacteriaceae; genus Microbacterium; species Microbacterium pollutisoli. Next base: position 471,702 of record NZ_JBNYWT010000002.1, on the reverse strand, counting down.
TCGAATTCCAGCTGCTGCAGCGCGGGGAGGACGAGGACACGATCTTCCGCACCGACCTCAGCGGCGAGGCCCGCGCCGTGTTCCGCCACCCCCATATCGAGGACTTCCGTGCCACGCGCACTCATCTGGTGATCTCCACCCTCGACGAGGCCGGGCGCTCGCACCTCATCGTCACCGATCCCGACGGCGGGGACGAGCGCGAGCTGACGCTGCCGGGCGAGGGCGTGGTCAGCAACCTGCAGAGCGCCGACCGCGGCGACCTCGTCGGCTACACCTTCACGGATGCCGACATCGGCGCCGACGGCGGCCGCGAGAGCGCGCTGTACACGGCGTCGCTGCAGGCGGCCGAGCTCGAGGCCCCACCCACCGCGGTGACCCTCGACGGCGCCGACCCGCGCGTCATCGACTGGCGGTTCGTGCCCGGCACCGACAGCATCCTCATGCTCACGTTCGACGGGGCGCTGACCCTCGTCTCCGGCACCGAAGCGGTGGCGCTGGGCGCCGCGATCGGCATCGACGGCATCGCCCGCGGCTCCTCGCAGGCGATCGTCGAGCGCATCGACGGACCGGTCGTGATCGACCTCGCCACCGCCGAGGAGCATCCGCTGGCGGCCACCGCCCCCGCCGACGGGCAGCCCGGCGCCATCACGCCGCTGCCCGGCACGAGCGGGGCGACCCTGCGCGTGCTCGCCCAGGTCGACGGGTTCGACCTGCAGGCCACCGATGTCGCGGTGGTCACCGCCGACGGCGCCGCGACCGTGGTCGCCTCGGTCGCCCCCGACGACACCCTGCTGCACACCTGCGTCTCGCCCAGCGGCCGCTACGCCGCACTGCTGGTGGCGCCCGACGCGGTGGACAACCCCTACGACGGCTACCAGCTGCCCCTGCCCCGGCGCCTCGAGACCCGCATCGTCGCGCTCGAGGACGCGGCCCCGGTCGTGGACCTCGCCGGCCTGGGCATCTCGTGGTGCCAGAACGGACCGCCCGTATGAACGACCGCGTCCCCGCCGGCCTCGTGCCCGCCACCCGCGCCGACCTGACCGCGCTGCCGCTCGAGGTCGCCCCGCGCCTGCTCGGCGGCGTGCTGCGCGTCGTCGCCGACGACGCCGCCGTCGCGGTGCGCATCACCGAGGTGGAGGCCTACCACGGTCAGGGCACCGGCCCGATCCCCGACCCCGGCTCGCACGCCCGGATGGGACGCACCGCCCGCAACGCGACCATGTGGGGCGAGCCCGGCCACCTCTACGTGTACCTGAGCCACGGCATCCACTCGTGCGTCAACGTGGTCTGCGGGCCGGCGGGCGAGGCCGGCGGTGTGCTCCTGCGCGCCGGGGAGGTCATCGAGGGGCAGGATGCCGCGTTCGCGCGCCGCCGGGCCGCGCGCACACCCCGGGAACTGGCCCGCGGGCCGGGCCGGCTCGGCGACGCCATCGGCCTCCGGCATCCCCGGCACGACGGCATCGACGCGGTCACCGGACAGCCCCGCGACGGAGCGACCGCACGGCTGTGGCTGCCGACCGAGCCGGTGGCCGACATCGCGACCGGGCCCCGCGTGGGGGTGGCCGGACGCGCCGGCACCGCCGCCTTCCCGTGGCGGTTCTGGATCGCGGGCGACCCGACCGTGTCGCCGTTCCGATGGGGCAGGGGTGCGGCCGAGGCCGCGGCGCAGGCCGAAGCCGATGTCAAGCGCGACACGCCGCCCGTGCTAGACTGACCCCTTGTCTGCGCGCACTCCAGCACGCAGTACGTATCCCACACCATGAACCCGGCGGTTGCGCCGTGCGCACGGGTGGGGTGCAGACAAGGGATCTTGGGTGGCGTCGTCCGGCGTCACGGTACTAAGGAGAATCACTATGGCAGCAGTGTGCCAGGTGACCGGAGCGGTTCCCGGCTTCGGTCACAACATCTCGCACTCGCACCGCCGGACGAAGCGCCGCTTCGACCCGAACGTGCAGAAGAAGACCTACTTCGTTCCGTCGCTCGGCCGTAAGGTCACGCTGAACGTGTCGGCCAAGGGCATGAAGGTCATCGACGCCCGCGGCATCGAGTCGGTCGTGAAGGACCTGATCGCGAAGGGTGTGAAGCTCTGATGGCGAAGAAGGCTCAGGACGTTCGTCCGATCATCAAGCTGCGTTCGACCGCCGGCACGGGGTACACCTACGTGACGCGCAAGAACCGCCGCAACAACCCCGACCGCATCGTGCTCAAGAAGTACGACCCGGTGGTCCGCAAGCACGTCGAATTCCGAGAGGAGCGCTGATCTCATGGCGAAGAAGAGCAAGATCGCGCGCAACAAGCAGCGCGAGGCCGTTGTCGCCCGCTACGCCGAGAAGCGTGCCGAGCTGAAGAAGGCCCTCGTGGACCCGAACTCGACCGACGAGCAGCGTGAAGCCGCTCGCATCGGGCTGCAGAAGCTGCCGCGCAACGCGTCGCCGGTGCGTCTGCGCAACCGCGACGCCATCGACGGTCGCCCCCGCGGCCACCTGTCGAAGTTCGGCATCTCGCGCGTGCGCTTCCGCGACATGGCCCACCGTGGCGAGCTGCCCGGTGTGACCAAGTCCAGCTGGTAAGCACCCGCACGACACCCGAAAGGCCCGGACCTCCCACGAGGTCCGGGCCTTTCGCGCTCCCGGCGGATGGTGGGTGGCCCTCGCGGGGGTGGTGATCGCGGGGGTGGACGGTGTCACATCTGCCACATGCGTCACGGATGCGGGGCGACACGCCGGGAAAGATGGCGCCAGAACGGCGGAAATCCGCGGAATCACGCGGATCGTGGGTATATTCGGGACCGGTCCAACCGACCAACCTGGCGGCGTGAGTCGTCCGGTCCGTAGTAACTGAAGGCGGCATACGCTGCCGTCTGGAGGACAACCCCATGGCCATCACCAAGACCGAGCTCGTTGCCAGCATCGCCAGTGCGACGGGCCAGAGCCAGTCGACCGTCTCGGGCGTGCTCGACGCGCTCTTCTCGACCGTCTCCGAGAACGTCGCCAAGGGCGAGAAGGTCTCGATCCCCGGCTGGATCGCCTTCGAGCAGGTCGACACCGCGGCCCGCACCGGCCGCAACCCGCAGACCGGCGCCGAGATCAAGATCCCCGCGGGCAAGCGCGTCAAGGTGACCGCCGGCTCGAAGCTCAAGGCCGCCGTCAAGTAAGCCTGACGAATGAAGGGGGGATGCCACGCGGCATCCCCCCTTCATCGTTTCCGGCGCTGCGTGCCCGGCGCCGCCGGCATCCCGCCCGGGACCGCGCCGCCCCCGGCATCCACGGCCCTGCCGCCGACTTAGGCTGGAGGGGTGAACTCCCGCGTCTTTCGGATCGCCGGTCCCGCGATCCTGATCGCGGCTGCAGTGCTCGCCCTGATCTTCGGTCTCGCCTACGGGGGCGGCGCTGCGCCGCTCGTGCTCAGCGACCCCGGGCCGGTCGTGCGCTGGGGTCTGCCGCTGACCACCCTCGTGGTCAACCTCTCGGCGGCCGGCATGATCGGATCGCTCGTGCTCGCACTGTTCGCGCTGCGCGCCGGCGACCGTCCCTTCGACACGGCGCTGGACGTGTCCTCCACCTCGGCGGCCGTCTTCACGCTCGCCAGCGCCGGCACCGCGTACTTCACCTTCCTCAACATCTTCAACGCGACGCCCAGCGCCGACGCCCAGTTCGGCCAGCAGCTGGGCCGCTACCTGGTCGAGACGCCGTCGGGACTGGCCTGGTCGATCACGACCATCGCCGGTGCCGTGCTGACGGTGCTCACCTTCGCCGTGCGCAGCTGGACGTCGACCCTGATCGTCGCGGCGTTGGCCGCCGCCGCGCTGCTGCCCATGGCCACGCAGGGCCACTCCGGCGACGAGAGCGGCCACAACATCGCGGTGTCGGCGCTGCTGTTCCACATGGGCGGGGCCGCGGTGTGGGTCGGCGGCCTGCTGCTGCTGGTCGTCATCCGCCCGCAGCTGGACCGCGAGCGCTTCGCCGACGTGCTCGGCCGCTACTCGACCATCGCCCTGGCCGCCTTCGCCGTGGTCGCCCTGTCGGGTGTCGTGCGCGCGGTCGTCGGCGTCGTCGCGTGGGAGAACCTGCTGTCGCCGTACGGCGCGCTGCTGATCGCGAAGGTGCTCGCGCTGCTGGCGATCGGGGCGCTGGGCGCCTGGTACCGGCAGCGGATCATCGGCAGAATCCGGGAGGATGCCGCGGCGCGGCGCTTCTGGGGACTGGTCGGCCTCGAGCTCGCCTTCATGGGCATCGCCAGCGGCGTCGCGGTCGCCCTGGCGCGCACGCCCCCGCCGGTCGACACGACCCTGCCGCCCGAGCGGACGCCGGCGATGTTCCTCACCGGGCGCCCCCTGCCGCCGGAGCTCACCATCGACCGCTGGTTCACCGAGTGGAACCTCGACATCGTGTGGGCGTTCGTGGCCGGGTTCGGTGCGTTCTTCTACCTGGTCGGTGTGTGGCGGCTGCGCCGCCGCGGCGACAAGTGGCCCGTCTATCGCACCGTGCTGTGGCTGTGCGGCCTGGCCGTGCTGGTGTGGGTCACGTGCGGGGCCGTCAACGCCTACCAGGAGTACCTGTTCAGCGTGCACATGATCGGGCACATGCTGCTGGGCATGGCGATCCCGATGTTCCTCGTGTTCGGGGCGCCGGTCACGCTCGCGGCACGGGCGATCGCCCGGCGCGACGACGGCACGCGCGGCGGACGCGAGTGGATCCTGTGGGCGGTGCACACCCCGTACGCCCGCGTGATCACCCACCCGCTGGTCGCGGCGGCGATCTTCATCCTGTCGCTGTGGGCCTTCTACTACACCGACCTGTTCCGCTGGTCGATGTACGACCACATCGGACACCAGTGGATGGTCGCGCACTTCCTCATCTCGGGGTACCTGTTCGTGCAGTCGCTCGTGGGCATCGACCCGGTTCCGCTGCGCCTGCCCTACCCGTTCCGGCTGCTCACGCTCATCGCCGTCATGGCCATGCACGCGTTCTTCGGCCTGTCGATCATGATGAGCGAGGGCCTGTTCGTCGCCGAGTGGTTCGGGTCGATGGGGCGCACCTGGGGCCCGACGCCGCTGGAGGACCAGTACGTCGGCGGCGGCGTGGCGTGGTCGATCGGTGAGATCCCGACCCTGATCCTCGCGATCACGGTGGCGATCCAGTGGAGCCGTTCCGACGAGAAGGCCCAGCGCCGCGCCGACCGGCACGCCGACCGCACCGGCGACGAGGAGCTCGAGGCATACAACGCACGCCTGGCCGCGCTCGCCGAGCGGGACGCCCGCGCCGGCCGGTAGGAGCCGCCGGCTCCACGGAGCGGTCAGTCGGCCGGTGACACCTGGATCGAGGCGGTGCCGTCGGGCAGGATGTCGATCTCGCCGGTGATCTGGAAGGGCACGTCCTCGTCCCAGTGGCTGATCGCGCCGGTGCCGATGTCCTGGATGTCGACCTCGATGTGCGCGACCGCATCGGTGCGCTCGATCGCCCAGCCGGCCCCGTCGGGCACGACGGTGATCTCGGGCTGGCTGGTCATCGACCACTTCGGCAGGTCGACGATGCGGTTGCGCACGAAGAAGCCGAACGGGCAGCCCGTGGGCTGGAGCACCTCCTGCTGCGTGCACGAGGTGAGGAACTCCTCGACCTTCTCCTGCACGACCTCGACGAACTCCTCGGTCGGCTCGGTCTGCAGGTCGACCGGGATGTCGGCGGCGGGCGTGTCCGACAGCACCGCGACGCCCGGGCTCGTCGAGATCGGGGTCTGCACCGACAGGGAGTACAGGCCCGGGGAGAACACCAGCAGCGGCACCGGCTCGAGGGGGTCGACGTCGACGCCGTCGACGGCCACCTGGCGCTTGTCGATCTCGAAGCCGTTCACCTCGAACTGCATGGCGCCGCGCACCCGCAGGTCGATGACCGCGAGCGGGCTCTGGGCGAACCGCCACGACGGGGCGACGCCGATCCAGCCCTGCTGCTCGATGTGGAAGGTGGTGGTGCCGCGGTGTGGGCCGGCCGAGTACTCCACCGTCACCGCGGTGACCCCGTCGCGCTCCTCGGTGCCGACGACCTCGACGTCGGTGAGCGGAGCCAGCGCGGCACGGCGCAGCAGGGCGTCGTGGGCGTTCGTGGGCAGTCCGGCATCCGCCAGATCGCGGGAGTCGATCTTCACGCCGGGGACGGCCAGGGCGTCGGCCGCCGCACCGTCGCCGAGCAGGTCGAGGTAGCGCCCCACGAACGCGGCGGGACTGTACAGCTGCTGGTACACGACGGCGGCACCGGCGCCCAGCGCGGCCACCAGCAGCACGCCGACCAGGGCCAGCGCGGTGAGGTCGAAACCGAGGCTGCGACGCCGCGGCACGTTCTCCACCTCTTGCACAGACGCAGTCTAGAAAAGCCACCTGATAGATAGCATGGATCCGGTGAGCACGCCGACCCTGTCACCCGAGCAGGAGGAGCTGTTCCGCCTCATCGAGGACACCCGCGAGCACGTGTTCGTCACCGGCCGGGCCGGCACCGGCAAATCCACACTGCTGCAGCATCTCGCCTGGCACACCGAGAAGCAGATCGCGGTGTGCGCGCCCACCGGCGTCGCGGCCCTCAACGTCGACGGGCAGACCATCCACTCGCTGTTCCGGCTGCCGATCGGGCTCATCGCCGACAGCGAGATCGACCAGTCGGATGCCACGCGCAAGATTCTCAACGCCATCGACACGCTCATCATCGACGAGATCTCGATGGTCAACGCGGACCTGATGGATGCCATCGACCGGTCGTTGCGGCAGGCGCGGCGCCGCCGCTCGGAGCCGTTCGGCGGGGTGCAGATCGTGATGTTCGGGGATCCCTACCAGCTGGCGCCCGTTCCGCCGCGCGGCGACGAGCGCAAGTACCTGCAGGACCACTACCGGTCGTTCTGGTTCTTCGACGCGCACGTGTGGGCGGGCCCGCCCGACGGCGGCGCCATCGGCACCGGGGGTCTGCTCGACCTCGGCCGCGTGGGTGCGCCGCTGCACATCCGCGAGCTGCGGGACATCCACCGGCAGGCCGACCCCGAGTTCAAAGCGATGCTCAACGCCGTGCGGCACGGCATCGTCACCGCCGATATCGCCGAGCGGCTCAATGCGACCGGCGCGCGCACGCCCCCGCCCCCGGTCGACGGCGAGCCGCCGATCATCACCCTCGCCACGCGCAACGACATCGTCAACCGCATCAACCAGCGCCACCTCGACGCGCTGCCCGGTCCGGTGCAGACGGCGCGGGCCGAGATCTCCGGCGACTTCGGCCGCGGCGACGCGTCGTATCCGGCGGACGAGGAGCTGCAGCTCAAAGTCGGGGCGCAGGTCATGTTCCTACGCAACGACAGCGGGTACGGGGGCGACGGGCCCCGCTGGGTCAACGGGTCGATCGGCACCGTCATCCGCATCGCCGGGGAGACCGTGCGCGTCGAGCTCGACGGGGAGGAGCACGACGTCGAGCCGACGGTGTGGGAGAGGTTCCGCTACGCGTACGACCCGGCATCCCGCAAGCTCTCCCGTGACATCGTCGCGGAGTTCACGCAGTTCCCGCTGCGGCTGGCGTGGGCGGTGACGATCCACAAGTCGCAGGGCAAGACCTACGACCGCGCGATCATCGACCTGGGGTCGGGGGCCTTCGCGCCCGGCCAGACCTACGTCGCGCTCTCGCGACTGACCTCGCTCGACGGACTGTATCTGACGCGGCCGCTGCGGCCGGCAGACATCCTGGTCGACACCGATGTGCGCCGGTTCATGGCCGGGGTCCGAGCGGCCGCGCGCGGTTAGCGCCGGGGCGGTGCCGCGGGTGGTTCAGGCGACCTGCTCGGCCGCCCCCGCCTTCGCGGCGGCCAGGTCGTCGAACAGGTCGGTGTTGAACTGGTACGCCGCCAGCACTTCGTCGATGACGCGCTCCTGCTCCTCGGGACTCCAGGGGGCCGCGTCGAGCTGCTCGCGGTATACGTCCTTGAACGCTTTCGGGTCGGCGATCTCGTCGAAGATGTAGAACCCGATGCCGTTGGTCTCGAAGCCGAACCGCCGGGCCATCACCGTGCCGATGAACTGGCCGCCCGACAGGTCGCCGAGGTATCGGGTGTAGTGGTGCGCGACGAACCCGCCCGGCCACGTGGCACCGACCTCGTTGATGCGGTCGACGTAGCGGCGCGTGGTGGGCAGCGGCTCGATCTGGTCGCGCCAGTCGGCGCCGAGCAGGAAGGTGAGATCGGCTTCGAGCGCGGGCAGGCGGGTGAGCTTCTCGCTGATGAACACGGATGCCAGCGGGTCGGCCCGCATGCGCTCGGCCGCGGCCTCGAGCGCTTCGTAGATGAACCAGTGCTGCGCCACCAGCGCGATGTAGTCGTCGCGAGTGCCCTTGCCGCGCATGAGGTCGGACATGAAGCCCGCGCCCTCACTGTCGGAGTGGGCCCCGGCGGAGCGCTTGCGCAACGAGGTGGAGAACAGGATCGGGTCGGCCATGCCGTCAGCCTAGCTGAAAGTAAGGCTCACCTAAACTGAAGGTTCGGATGCCGGGCGGGACGGCTTCCGGATGCCGGTGCGTGTTCTGGATGCCGGTCAGTGCGGGCGGGGCGTGACGCCCAGCCGCGCGCACGCCTCGTCGTAGAGGGCGACGATCTCGCGCCGGACCTCTCGCCGTTCGGTGATCGGGCCGCCCGGCCACGGCACGGAGATGACGTCTTCGGCGCCGTCTGCGCACATCACATGCCACTGGCCGCGATCGCCGTCGAACGTCGTCATCTCGGCGCGAACGACGTCGGCCAGCGGGGAGAATGCGCGGGCGATCAGCAGGTTGTCGTCCATGTGGTCGGCGTTCATGTGGCCGAGCACGCCGGTCAGGGCGTCGGCGTCGAAAGTGTGAGCCATGACCTCACCCTACGGATCCCGAGGTTGGGCACCGGATGTGTTCTAATCTTCAGAGACGATTTTCGGGGGTGGACGGATGCCGCGCATGCACCGCGCTCGGCGCGCGATCGCCCTCGGGGCCGCGGCGCTGCTCGCGCTGACCCTGTCGGCCTGTTCGCCGGAGCCCGCTACGGTCGTCGACCGACTGCCGGCGCAGGCGGAAGGCCAACTTCCCGAAGAGGTGCGCGGCCAGCTGCAGGCCTCTGTGGAGCACGCGATGGCCGCGAGCGGTGCCACCGGTGCCCTCGTGGGTGTGTGGGTGCCGTGGGCGGGGTCCTGGGTCACCGGTGTCGGGTCGACGGCGCTCGAGGGCGCGGCGGTCGATGCGGACATGACGTTCCGGGCGGGGCCGATCACGCGCGCCATGACCTGCGATGTCCTCTATGCGGTGGCGGATGCCGGGCAGGTCGACCTCGATGACACCGTCTCCAGCCTGCTCATCGGCATGGACTCGCTCGAGAACGTGACACTGAGCCAGCTGTGCGACTCGACGAGCGGTCTGGGCGGGTACACGAACCAGATCCTGAACCGGATGCTGCTCAACCCCGAGCGCCCGTGGGTGCCGAAGGAGCTCATCGCGTACGGCATGGCGAGCGGGCTCAGCGGTGAGCCCGGCGGCCGGTATCGCGACTCCGACACCGGTTACCTGCTGCTCGGGGTGGCGCTGGAGCGTGCGACGGGCACGCCGATGGCGGAGCTGTACGACCAGTACGTGGCGGAGCCGCTCGAGCTGACGGCAACGGGCCTGAGCAGTGCGCCGGCGGGGAACAATCCGCTGCCCGCGTACTGGGCCGCGAACACCGAGGGCAAGGCCGACTGCTCGAACCTGCTCGACGTCACCGAACTGTCGACCAGTGCCGGCTATGCGGCGGCCGGGGTCACCACGAACCTCACCGAGCTCGGCCGTTATGTGCAGGCCCTGGCCACCGAGGTCCGTCCGTACGACGCCGAGGGGCGGTTCGCCGAGCCGCTGCAGATCAGCTCGAACCAGCCGTCGTGGTTCACGGCCAAGGGCGGCACCTACCAGGCCGGGTCGTTGATCGGCCAGTACGGCTCGTTCCCGGGCTACCTGACCGCCGCGTTCGCGGATCGGGAGACCGGCATGACCGTCGCCGTCGTGCTCAACAACTCGCGCGGGTCGAGCGTCATCGCCCGGAGCCTGGCGTGGCAGCTCGCGGCCATCGGGTCGAAGATCCCCGGCGCCGACGGCGCCGTGGCCGAGACCGGCCTGCCCTGGACCGCCGAGAGCCTCACCGCCGTCATCGACGACAACGCCATCTGCTCGTAGCGGCAGCGCCGGACCGCGTCGGCGATGCGGTTGACTGAGCGCATGAGCGTCGTCGTGTGCGGGCCGGCATCGTGGAATCACCTGATCACGCTCGACCGGTTGCCCGAGCCCGTGCCGCACATGCAGTTCGCGACCGGGTCGGTGCACACGCTGGGTGGGACATCGGCCGGAAAAGCCGTGCACCTCGCGGCGCTGGAGGTGCCGGCCGAACTGCACTTCCTCGCCGCTGACGACGACGAGGGGAACCGGGTCACCGCGGCGCTTGCGCGGGCAGGGGTGGCGGCGACGCGGCATCCATCACGAACGACGGAACAGCACGTCAATCTGATGACGGATGCCGGTGAGCGCATCTCCCTGTACGTGGCGACGCCCAGCGAGAGCGACGCCTCGACGCTCGACGCGGTGGCGGCAGCGCTGCGCGGGGCCGAGGTCGCGGTCGTGGACTTGAGCGCGATGGGCGTGGCTCTCATCGCCCGGGGGACGGGCCCGGCGCCGCTGTGGACCGACCTGCACGACTACGACGGGCGGTCGGCGTTCCACGAGCCGTTCCTGCGCGCGGCGGACGTCGTGTTCATGAACGACGACGCGACCGACGACCCGTGGGCGCTGCTCGCGTCGTGCCTGCGGCGCGGGCCGCGGCTGGCCGTGTGCACGCGGGGTGCGCGCGGGGCGATCGCGATGGATGCCGCGGGTGAGTGTTTCTCCGTCGACGCGGTGCCCGCGGACGTCATCGACACCAACGGTGCCGGCGACGCATTCTTCGCCGGGTTCCTGGCGGCGCATCTCGCCGGGCGCGGTGTCGCTTCGTGCCTCGAGGCGGGGGCGGCGCAGGCCGTGGTCGCGCTCGGTTCGGAGCATATGCACCCTGTGCTGGGGTGACGGGGTGGATGCCGACTCTCAGAAGCGCCACACGTCCATCCGTGCGACCCGTGGGCGGCGGTCTCCGTGCCTGACGATCCGGACCGACCTCGCTGGCATTTCATGCCGCCGACGGGATGGATGAACGAACCCCACGGTGTGCTTCACCATGGCGGACGTCACCACATGTTCTATCAGCGCAACGAGCGGGGACCGTTCTGGGGTGACATCTCTTGGGGCCACGCCGCCAGTGACAATCTGGTGGACTGGGTGGACCTTGGCTCGGCGCTCGTACCCGGTGATGTCGCCATCGCACCCGAAGGCATATGGTCGGGCAGCTCAACGGTTGATGCCGACGGCGAGCCCGTCATCTTCTTCACGGCCGGCGATAACCGTGACAGCCCGAATCAGCGAACGGCGGTCGCGCGAGCCGTGGACTCTCGTGACCCGGAACTCCGGGAATGGACGCCGTCGACCCACCCGGTGACCTTCATCCACGACGCACAGGATGCGCTGACCCGTGAAGGGCGACGCCTGCTCACGAACGAGTTCCGTGACCCCTATGTGTGGCGCGAGGATGATCGGTGGTTCCAGCTCGTCGGGGGTGGGATCGAGAGCGAGGGGGGAACCGCGCTCCTATACGAGGCGCCCGGTCCGAGCGGTCCGTGGCGCTACCGCGGGCCGTTGTACGTGGGCGACAGTAGGTCGTTGCCCGAGACAGGCGTGATGTGGGAGCTGCCGTCGCTCGTCCCCGTCGGACGGGGCGGGAGCCGGCGGCACGCGCTGCTCGTCACTCCGTGGTGGCCGTCACCGACAGAGCACTCGCTCCAGCACCAGTGGTACTGGCTTGGTAGGTGGGACCCTGACAGTGGTACATTCGTCGCCGACGACTCGACGCCCCGCGACCTCGACTTCGGCGGATACTTCACGGGGGCGACGCCCAGTTTTCATCCTGACGGGCGGACGCTCGTTTGGTCGATCAGCCAGGACCTGCGAAGCGAAGCCGATCACCACCGGGCAGGCTGGGCAGGGCACGCCGGTGTGCCCCTCGAGGTGGACCTGTCCTGTGACCGGCTCGTACCGTCTCCGGTGGCGGAACTCGCGGCCCTGCGGGGTGAGCCCCAGACCCTAGCGTTCGAGTCGGGGAGCGTGACCATCGACGTCGGCCCGATGTGGGATCTGGAGCTCGACGTGAAGATCGAGGCCGGAGCCGAGGTCGGTGTCGCCGTGCGTCTGGACGACCAGGGTGGGGCGGCCGCTCGGGTCAGCGTGGTCCGTTCGGCGGAGGGGGTGGCGTCCGTCATCGTCGAAGGCCCTGCGGAGCGAGGCGTGCGCCGACTCGACCTCGATCACGCGGAGGGTGCGTTGATGCGCCTCCGGATACTGGCTGATCATTCTGCCCTTGAGGTGTTCATCGATGGCGGCGGGATGTTCACGACGCGTGCGTGGTCTCGAGGGAGTGATGCCGTGCGGATCAAGGCGACCGAGGGCGCGCACGTGGCGCATTCGGTCGTTCATCCTCTTCGCGCAGCTCGCATGACGAGCGGCCGTCGCGGCCCGCGGCGCAGCGGCTCGGCATGAGGCCGCTCACACAGACACGAATCCTCATTTGACGCGCGTCACTTGTGGGCTTTACTCTTGCCAAGACGTTTTGCCAAAACGTCTTGGCGTCGAGTCTGCAACTCACAACACAAGCGAAATGGAGTCGAAGTGAAGAAGCTTCGCACACAGGCGGATGGGCGCGCTCGGCGCGTGGGAGCCGCACTCGCCGCGGTCAGTGTGTCCGCGGTCGTCCTGAGCGGTTGCGGCGCCGGCGGGACCGCAGAGCCGACGGCGGCAGCCGACGAGCTCACGATCGTGGTCGAGGGTGGCGGCAAGGCTGAGCTGCAGCCCATCGCCGACCTTTACAAGACCGAGACCGGTACAACGGTGACGCTGGTCGAACTGCCGTACGCAGGCCTCTACGACCGGATCTCGGCCGACCTCCAGGCGGGGAGCCCCTCCTTCGACATCGCGGCGCTGGACGCGATCTGGCTTTCCTCGTTCGCTCCCGCTCTCGCCCCGCTTGACGACCTCTACACGGACGAGGTCAAGAACGACCTGTTCGACGGTCTCGTCAGTGAGGCGCAGATCGGCGACGCCTTCGTCGGCATGCCCGTGTGGACGAACTCCGAGGTGCTGTTCTACCGCACCGACCTGTTCGAAGACGAAGCGAACAAGTCGGACTTCGAGGAGAAGTACGGCTATGCACTCGCGGCCCCGACCACCTGGGAGCAGTACCGCGACGTGGCCGAGTTCTTCACGCGCGACACTGACGGCGACGGAAAGATCGACCTCTACGGCACGGATGTGAAGGGTGCCGTAGAGACGGAGTGGCTGGCGACCGTCTCGCAGGCGGGCGAGGAGCACATGGTCCTCGACGCGGACACCGGCGAGGTCACGATCGACAACGCTGCGCACAAGGAGGCGCTCGACTTCTACGTCAGCCTGCTGCCGTACGCGCCGTCCGGTGCCGCGCAGCTCGACTGGGCCGGGGCTCAGAACCTCTTCTACCAGGGCAACCTCGCCATGATGCGCTTCTGGGGTCACGCGTACCGCCAGACCCCAGACGACTCGCCGGTGAAGGACTCGATCGGCGTCGCGCCCATGATCGGGGGCCCGGCCGGCGTCGCAGGTGTCCCGGGCGCTTGGTACCTCTCGGTGCCGGCGACGAGCCAGAAGCAGGATGCGGCGAAGGACTTCATCGCGTTCGCCTACGAGCACAACGAGCTGTCGGCCGACACCTCGCTCGGTCTCGTCGCACGCGCCAGCGCGTTCGAGAGCAAGGCGGGCGAAGAGGGATTCGAGAACTACGCGGCACTCGTCGACACGCTCAACGCGGCGCAGTCGCTTCCGCGACCGAAGACCGAGAAGTGGCAGGAGATCGTCGACTCGGTGCTGATCCCCACGCTTCAGAAGGCCGTGGAGCCGGGCGCCGACACCGCTGAGCTGCTGTCTGACGCCAAGGCGCAGATCGAATCGATCGTCAAGTAGGAGTTCGCTTCGTGCTTTCCACATCTCCCCAGTCCGTCGTCGGGGTGGCTCCGGCCACCCCGACGACGGCCGGAAAGAGCCGACGACTCGGTCGCCGCGAGCGCGGCGACCGCCGGTTCGCGCTGCTGCTCATGCTTCCGGCAGCTCTCTTCCTCGCGGCCTTCGTCCTCTGGCCGCTGCTGCGGTTCGTCTACGACAGCTTCTTCGAGATCTCCCCGTTCGCCGGAGCGGGCCGAACCTTCATCGGTCTCGACAACTACATCGCCGCATTCGCATCTGAGGCGTTCACCTCCGCATCGGTGCGCACCCTCGTCTACACCTTCTTCGTCGTCGCGATGGAGTTCACCCTCGGGCTTGCCGTCGCCCTCCTGTTCACGGCTCTGGGGAGCCGCTCGACCGTCTTCCGCACGTTCTTCATGTACCCGCTGATGATCGCCCCCGTCGTGGCCGGACTGCTGTGGCGTTTCCTGCTCATCGACAACTTCGGGATCATCAACGAGCTGCTCTTCCAGGTCGGCATCCTCTCCAGCCCTGATCAGGTGCAGTGGCTGAGCAACCCGAACCTGGCGCTCTTCTCCGTCGCCATCCCCGATATCTGGCTGACGACCTCGTTCATCACTCTCGTGCTCTTCGCCGGGCTTCAGAACATCCCGGGCGACATCATCGAGGCTGCTCGGCTCGATGGTGCGCGCTATCCCCGCATCCTCTTCAACATCATCGTCCCGCTGCTCCGCCCCGTGATCGCCGTCGCGCTGATCGTGCGCGGCATCGACGCGGCCCGCGCGTTCGACGTGATCCTCATTCAGACCGACGGCGGACCGCAGGGCAGCACAACGACCCTGAGCCTCCTCATCTACCGGACCATGACGCGATTCGGCGATCCAGGGCTGGCCAGTGCCATGGGCACCCTCTACCTGTTGGCGATGCTCGCTGTGTCCATCGCGGCGATCCTTCTGATCTGGCGACCGGGAGCTGGTGCGCGATGAATCCTCTCGAAACACGGGGGCGCAGCCGCATCCTCCTGTGGGCGCTGCTCGCGGCGACGCTGGTCCTGTACGGGTTCCCGTTCGTCTATCTGCTGCTGACGTCATTCAAGACTCCCTTGGAGGCGATCTCGGTTCCGCCGAGCGTCGTCCCCACCGTGTGGACGCTCGAGAACTATGTGTCGGCGCTCACCCGCCAGGGCGTCGATGCCGCGCTCATCAACAGCGTCGTCACGGCTCTGATCTCGACCGGTCTGAGCCTGGTCCTGGCGGTGCCCGCGGCATACGCGATCACGCGATTCCGCACACCCTCCGGCCGCGTCTTCATCCTTGCGGCGCTCGTCACGCGAATGGTCCCGACGATCGCGGTCGGCGCGCCGCTGGTCGAGATCATGCGAAGCATGGGGCTCACCGACACGTCCTTCGGGCTCGCGCTTGCGCACACCACGATCTCGCTGCCGCTGTCGATCTGGCTCATGGCGAGCTTCTTCGAGGCCGTACCGGACGAGCTCAGCGAAGCGGCCCAGATGGACGGATGCAACCGGCTTCAAGCGATGATCCGCGTGGTACTCCCTGTGGTGTCGGGGGGACTGGCAGTCACCGCGATCTTCGCCTTCCTCGCCTCGTGGAACGAATTCCTCTTCTCGCTGCTGCTCACATCGGTGCGTGCGCAGACGACACCCGTCGTCATCGCGAACTTCCAGAGCCAGTTCGGGCTCGACTGGGGTGGCATGACCGCGCTGGCCGCGGTCTACTCGGTCCCGGTCATCATCCTGACCCTCTTCCTCCAGCGCCACATCGTCGCCGGGCTCACGCTCGGTGCGGTGAAGGGCTGACCCGATCGGAGCCCATGACATGACTAGCGAGAGCACCTTTGTCGTCACCAGCGGCGAGCACGGCGACCCGCACGACGACATCGGAGCCGTCATCAACAGCATCCTGGCCGATGTCAAGAAGCGTCAGGACCGCAACGACGTCTGTGATGGCGGAAAGCCGGGAGCGGTGATCCACATCCCGCCCGGGGACTACCGTCTCCGCACGCAGGTGCGGATCGACATGAGCTTCGTGAGGATCCAGGGCTCGGGTCACGGTTTCACGTCGTCCAGCATCCGCTTCAACGTGCCCGCCGAAGACTGGCCAGCGCTGCACGAGCTCTGGCCGGGCGGCAGCCGTGTGCTCGTCGACCTGCCGGCGGCAGAGAGCGACGACCCCTCCGCGGGGGCCGCCTTCGTCGTCGCGCGTGAGGGTGATCCCCGCATCAGCTCCGTCGAGTTCTCCGGCTTCTGCATCGACGGCCTCCACTTCACCGGCTCGGCTGCGGACGGCAACCCGGAGAACTCCTACGTCAACGGCAAGACGGGCATCTACGCGGCGACGGCCAACGACTCCGTCCGCATCAACGGGATGGGCTTCGTCTACCTCGAGAACGCCGTCGTCATGTGCAACGCTGACGCGCTCTCGATCCACGACAACTTCGTCGCCGAATGCGGCAGCTGCATCGAGCTGCGCGGATGGGGGCAGGCTTCCAAGATCACCGACAACCTCATCGGCGCCGGGCCAGCCGGCCACTCCATCTATGCCGAGAACCACGGCGGGCTGCTGATCGCTGCGAACAACGTCTTCCCCCGCGGCCGCAGCAGCGTGCACCTGCACGGCGTCACGCGGTCGACCGTCACCGCCAACCGGCTGCACTCCTTCTATCCCGGGATGGTGCGCCTGACCGGCGGCAGCTCCGAGAACCTCGTGTCGGCCAACCACCTCCTTCGGGACCGGGAGCCCTGGACACCGTTCTTCGGGGTCGACAACGGCACCACGGATGACTTCGGCCTCCTGCACGTCGACGGCAGCGACAACAGCATCATCGGGAACCACTTCTCCGAGGTGGTCGACGCGAACGATGTCACGCCGGCCGGAGTGAAGCCCGTCATCGTCCGCATCGCGGAAGGCATCGGCAACTTCGTGTCCAACAACCACACAGTGGCCAAGAACATCAGCGCCGCCGCCAACGACTCCTGTTATGAGGCCCAGGTCGGAGCCCTGCTGGAGACGGGCGCGGATCGTCGCCTCGCCGTCACCACGGTGCAGATCGACGCCGCCTCCACGGGCAATACGGTGCTCGACTCGGGCACCCACGGCCAGGTTGCCGTAGACAGGTCTGCGAACGCTGTCCGCGCCACGCCGTCGGTCGGTGCGTAGCAAGCCGACGGGTCGCCGCCGACCCCGAATGGAGATGAGACCTTGAAGCAGAAGCGAGTCACGATCAAGCAGGTGGCTGCTGAGGCGGGCGTATCCATCACCACCGTGTCGCACGTCCTCAACAACGTGCCGGGACTTCGGGTGAACCCCGCGACGCGTCAGCGGATCGAGGAGGTATCCGCGCGCCTCGGCTACGTGCCCAACGGTCTCGCCCAGTCTCTGCGCACGCAGCGTTCGAACTCGATCGGGCTCATCGGCGACGAGATCGTCACCACTCCCTTCGCGGGCAAACTCGTCCTCGGTGCGCAGGAAGTCGCGATCTCTCGCGACGCGGTGCTGTTCGTGGTCTCCACCGGTTACCAGCGCGATGTCGAGGCGCGCGAGATCGAGGAGCTTCTGCGGCGGCAGGTGGACGGCATCCTCTACGCGTCGATGTTCCACCGCGACCTCGCGCTGCCCGAACAACTGGCGTCCGTGCCCACCGTCATCCTGAACGCCGAATGCACCACCGCCGGGGTTCCGTGGGTCGCCCCCGACGAGGTCGCCGGCGGACGGGACGCCGCTGACGTCTTGATCGGGGCAGGACACCGGCGACTGGGATTCATCAACAACATCGATGACATCCCCGCCTCCTCCGGAAGGCTCGCCGGCTTCACGGCGCGGATGGAAGAAGCGGGCATCCCGGCCGGCGCGCTCGCGCTCGCGACTGCCCAGACCGACCCCGCGGGCGGCTATGAGGCAGCGGTGGCCCTGCTGTCACGCTCGCCGCGGCCGACGGCGATCTTCTGCTTCAACGACCGGCTGGCCATGGGGGCGTACCGCGCCGCTGCGGAACTCGGTCTCCGGATCCCGCAGGACGTGTCGATCATGGGCTTCGACAACCACGAATTCGTCGCCGACGGAATCCACCCCGGCCTGACGACGATCGAGCTGCCCCATTACGACATGGGCGTGTGGGCCGCCGAGCAGCTCTTCAACCAGATCGACGGTGCGACCGCTGCGACGCCGACGGCTCTGCTCCGCGGACCCGTCATCCATCGCGGGTCTGTCGCCCCGCCCTCATAGACCCCCACGACCGCGAGAGGGCCCGCAACGTTTCTGCAGACTCGCGCCCGGGCCCTCTCGCTTTTCCACGCCGAAAGAGAGCACATGCGCCCCGCTGTCCACTTCACGCCCGCGTCCGGATGGATCAACGATCCCCACGGCATCACCGCCCGCGATGGCGGCTACGACGTGTTCTTCCAGCACGTGCCGGACTCCACCGTCTGGGCGCCGAACTGTCATTGGGGCCACGCGAGCGGGACGGATCTGCTCAGCCTCCAGGAGCGACCCGTGGCGCTCAAACCGGGTGAGGGCGACGACGGCATCTGGACCGGCTGCATCGTCAAGGACGGTTCGGAGGCACGCGCCTTCTACACCGCCGTGTCGACGCCCGACTTCGGCATCGGCAGGGTGCGCGTTGCGCGCCCAGACGACGCATCGTGGGATACGTGGACGAAGGGCGACGTCGTCGTTACCGCGCCCGAGAGCCTCGACCTCATCGCTTACCGCGATCCGTTCATCCGGAAGGAGGGCGACCGCTGGCGCATGTTCGTCGGAGCTGCAGGCCGCGACGGCACTGCAATGGCACTGACATACGTGTCCGAAGACCTGGACGCCTGGGACTACGACGGAGTGGCGCTCGAACGGCACACCACCGAACGCGATCCCGTGTGGACGGGAGCGCTCTGGGAGTGCCCGCAGGTCTTCACGTTTGATGATCGTGCAGTGATGGTGTCGTCGATCTGGGATGCGGACGAGCTGCACTACGCGGCGTATGCCACCGGCGTGTTCCGTGATGGCCGGTTCGATGCGCAGCGGTGGGAACGGCTCACGTGGGGGCCGAGCCTGTACGCACCCTCGCTCTTCGCAGACAAGGAGGGGGCTCCCGCACTCACGTTCTGGCTCCGCGGAATCGGCGGAGACGGCTGGGCAGGCGCGCACAGCATCCCCTATCGCCTCGAGGCCACCGAGGATCGACTCATCGCCCGTCCGCACCCGGACGTCGCGGCGCACCGTACGCAGAGGTTGGGCGACGGTCGGGTGTCGGGATTGGCGGCTGACATCGAGTGGGACGCCGTGGACGGCCCGCTTCGTGTCGAGTCAGGCGGGAAGGCGCTCCTCGAACTGACGCGCCGGGGCCGCGAGCTGGAAGTCTCGGCCGGTGAGGAGACGGTGCAGATTCCGGTCGACGGGTCGGTGCGGATCATCCTCGACGGGCCCATCCTCGAGGTCTGTTCCGACGCTGGGATCTTCGCGTGTGCCCTGTCGCCAGCTGGCGACGACCTCGCTGTCATCGTCGAGGCTGACACCTGCTCGGTATATGGACTGGCCCGATGAGTACGTCACGTGTCCTCGTCGTAGGTGAGGCTCTCATCGACATCGTCGACGGCAAGGAGATCGTCGGCGGCTCACCCGCGAACGTCGCACTCGGTCTCGGGCGACTCGGCGTCACCGTCGAACTGCTCACCGCGATCGGCGGCGATGACCGCGGCCGCCGCATCATGGAGCACCTCGCGCAGTCTGGTGTCTCCGTGCTGCCGGAATCTCTCTGTCTGGAGAAGACATCCACAGCGCGCGCGGTGGTCGGTCCGAACGGAAGCGCCACGTACGACTTCGACATCGAATGGAGTCTCCCAGGAACGGCATCAGGCGGGCACGACATCCTGCATGTGGGATCGATCGCGTGCTTCCTGGAGCCGGGGGCAAGCGACGTCGTGGCACTCGCCCGGCTGGCGGCTGCGAGCGGACAGCGGGTGACCTTCGACCCCAACATCCGCCCGGCGCTGCTCGCGGGCACCGATGTGAGGGGGCGCGTGGAGGAGCTGGCGAAGATCGCTTCGGCCGTGAAACTCAGTGACGAGGACGCCGCGTACGTCTACCCGGGCCTGCCCATCGACGCGGTCATAGAAAGGCTGATGTCGCTTGGGCCCCAGATCATTGCCGTCACCGAGGGCGGCGAGGGCGCGGTTATCGCCAGCAGCAATGGTCGCGTGCGTGTGCCCGGAGCAAAGGTAGAGGTCGTCGACACGGTTGGCGCCGGCGATACTTTCATGGCGTCTCTTGTGGCGTCTCTCGCAGAACTTGAGGACTGGAACGCGCCTGCAGAGGACCTGGAGCCGCTGCTCCGACGATGCGTCAACGCCGCCGCGGTCACGGTGAGTCGCCGAGGGGCGGACCTTCCGTGGCGCGAGGAGCTTGGAGGCTAATCCGAGCATCTCCACGTGCCGAACCTGTCACACCCGAGAGACACCAACGCGTTGCGGTTAGCGTGATCCTATGAGCATTGATGGCCGATCGTCGCGAGCATTGGTAGCCGTCGCGGCGGTCTGGCTGCTCACTGCGTGCTCTGGCGGAGGTATCGGCGTGGACGTTCCTCCGGGCCCGGACGAGCTGGCTCCGTGCCCTGTAACGACGATCGACGTCGATGAGATGGGTTCTGACCGCGCGCCCGATTGCGACTTGGAAGGCTCCTCCGTCCAGATCTCCGAGTCACTCTCCTTCGCAATCCCTGCTGTCGGTGAGGTCGAAGTGCACGAGGGTGTCGACGTCGAGGGCTACTACCTTGTGAATTGGGGTGTTCCTGGCGTGGGGATCGCGTCCGTAAAGGACAGCATGGCCGTCAACATCTGGGGTAGCACTCCCGACGCTCTCGAACTGCAACGCGAGCAATTGATCATCTCGGGCATCACCCTGCCCGAGTGATTCGCTTGGGTAGAGCTGGTACCGCTAGCCCTCTTTCGTGGTCGCGCGAGACGTCGATCTTGTCGTCGCGAATCATCGGCCGACCGTCTGCTGCCGAAGGCTTCCGAGCAAAGAACGGGGCGCTTGCTCCGGACAGCGGTGCTGCCGATCTCAGGGATTGAGCCGGTCTGGCGCCAGTCCGAACTACCTTGAGAAAGTCCAACCTAGGTTGATACCTGACAGTGGAGGGGCTGACGGGAATCGAACCCGCGCTGTCTGCTTGGGAAGCAGTCGGCAGGGATGTTGAGCACCCCCGGATTGCCGCGTCTTTCGGGGCGCGTGCACGGGGGCAGTTTCGCCCCGTATCGCGCCGTGCCATCCCGAATCGGCCCCTTATGGCACGAATCTGGCACGGCTCAGGGCGGTCGATCGGGCGCGCAATCGCCTGGACGTTGCACAATGCTCGGGCTTGGGTGGTGGGGTGGCGGTCGGCAGGTTGGTACGCGAACTGTCGGACGTGACCGGTACCGTCAGGGTCATGGATGCTGAGGTGTCGGCGGCGGTCGCCGCGTGGGTGGCTGCGGGCGCGGCGGTCGTGTTCGGTGGTACGGGGCTGGTGCTCGGCATCCTCGGCTACGTGCGCGCCCGAAAGGCGACCGACGCGGCCGCGCAGGGGAATGCGATCGCGGAGGAGGCGAACCGCATCGCGAAGGAGTCGGCTGAGGTCGTCGCGTACGCCGACGCGCGGGCGATCGAGCAGCACGATGTCCGGTGGGATGGGGTGTGGACGGAGCCTGGGGTGTACGTCGTGACGAACATCGGCCTCCACGTCGCCGTCGGGGTGGTCGTGCAGGTGCGCTTCCGTGGCACGCTCGCGATGGGGCAGGCCGAGGAGGTCGGGCACGGGGATACGGTCGCGGTCGAGGTGCCTGGTGTGCGCGAGTTCTACGACGCGAAGGTTGCAGCATCGGGGCCGTGGAAGACGCCCGGGGTCATCGGGTTCACGGCCGGGCCGGGTCGATACGACGTGGAGGAGCGGGTGATCTGGCGTAGCGCGCTGGGGTCGCCGAGGGAGGCGCATGCGGTACGCCACCTGCGGCTGATGCCGAAGGCCGACGAGCGGCCCTGAGCGCCCAGTGAGGGCGTCGGCAGTGTTGCGCCGCGGTGGTGGTGCCCGGACGTGCGGAAGGGCGGCCACAGCGCTGGTGACCGCCCCTCGGGTGTCACGTCAGGCGACCTCGTGCACCTCGGCGGGTCCGGCGGTGCGCCACGGCTCGGAGCGGGGGAGACCGGCCCGCTCATCGGCCACGCGCACGTCGCGGATCATCCGTTCGATCGCCGCAGTGTCGTGCTGCGCGGCACCGTCCCGCAGGAGGGCGTACAGGGTCGGGTCGACGGCGTGGATGGGGGCGAGCCCGTCGTACCCCGGCGCTCCCCGGTCGAGGGTGTCGACCAGGTAGGCGCGGGCGGCGAGCACGGGAGCGGCGGCGGCCTCCTCGGCAGCGATGCGCACGGCCTCCTCGTCGCCGAGCGCGACCAGACGGTCGAAGACCGCCCCGCGCACCTCCTCGGCGATGCGCTCGCCGTCGGCGCTGTTCAGCACCTCGGGCATGACCTCGATGCCGTCGGCGATCGCGGCGAGCCGGTCGCGGTCGGCGTTCGCGATGATGCGACCGAGGTTGCGGCCCGCGGCGAGCAACGCCTCCACCTTCCGCCACTCGCGAGCCTGGACGGCCACGCCGTCGGCCGTGGTGGGCCGCAGAGGGTCGAGGGCGGGCGAGCGGTCGACCTCGGGGAGTTCGGCCGGGAGGTGGGCGCTCAGCGCCTCCTGCGCCTGCGTGATGGTCGTGCGGCGGCGCTCGTGCACTCCGTGGGGTGACAGGTTGCGGTCATCGATGGTGAGCACCCCGGAGAGGGCGTGCAGGTAGGCGTTCTGTGCAGTCGCGAGGGCTGCGAGGTCGATGGTCACGAGTGACCCCCTTCTGTGGTTGTGGCCGGTCGGCCGGTGTCCCCGCGGTGCGGGGTGGTCTTGGAGGCGCGGCGGCGGCGCTGGCGGTCGCGATCGCACCCGCGGCACTCGCCGCTGTTCGTGGTGCCGAACGTGGCGCGGTGGTGGCCTGCCGGGCAGAACGTCAGGTCGCCGCCACCGTCGAGCATCCGGTGATGCCGTCGGCAGAGGGGCGCGTAGTCCCTCGGCTCGGTGCTCCACACCACCGCGCGGTCGTTCGCGGGGGAGACGGTGCCGAGCCGCGTCGGCTCCCCGCAGAGCGCCCAATCCGTCGCCTGCCGGTCGCAGTCGGGGGCGGCGCAGGCGTAGCCGCTGGCGGGGCCGTGAGCCCGTCGGAGGGCACCGTGCACGCTGCGGTAGGTCGTGGCGCTCATCGGGCACCCCCGCGGGCCGCTCGCTCCAGCGCCTCAGTCGCCTGCCGTGCACGGACACGCAGGGCGGCGCACTCGGCGGCGAGCGCGGCGACATACGCGGTCACGGCGTCGGCGTCGGCCCGGTCGAGCCCGTTCACGACGTCGCGGTATCGCGCGACGGTGCGGCGCTTGCGAGTGAACGCGGCTTGCAGGTCGCTCGGGCGGGGCGGTGCGTAGACCATGCTCACGCCTCCCCGTTCACGAGCCGATCGAGCAGCGACCCAACGGCCTCCAGCCCGGCCGCGTGCTGCGCGTCGAGGTTCAGCAGCCGGGCGCGACGCTCCATCACCTTGAGGCACTTGTCGACGGCCTGCCCGTCCCCGGCGAGCGCGGCCCGGTACTGCGCCGCGAACAGCGCGTCGAGCCGGTCGAGTTCGAGCATCCGCAGGTCGTCGGCGGCCTCGCGGGGAATGTCGGCGATCGCCTCGTGGAGCCACGCCTGGATGGTGCGAGGCGACACCCCCAGCCGTTCGGCGATCGTATCGACGCGCACACCTGCCCGGCGCAGGGTGATCGCCTCAGCGCGGCGCGTGGCGCGCTGCACCTTGTTCAGCCGCCGAGGTGCGGGGCGGTCGCCGAGAGCGTGCTCGGCGGGGTCGAGGTCGGTCATGCGATTGCCTCCTGGGCGTCGTTACGGACGGTGCACCCGGCGCAGTAGCCGGATCCGGGGTCGAAGTCGTGGACGTGTGCACGCTGCGCTCGCCGCGGCGCTGGTGGGGGTGCTGGTGCGGCGAGCCGAGAGCGAAGCACCGCGCGGCGGTCGCGAGCCCCGTCGAGCGTTGCGACAGTGCGTTCATCGACCTCGCGGTATCCCGCATCGAGGTCGCCGTGTCCGAGCCGGTGCGCATGCGCGATCAGTTCGTCCACGTCGATGGGCAGGCGGCGGTCTGCCGCGAGTCGTTCGAACCGCTCTCGGAGCGGGCCGGGGGGTAGGGGGGTAACCCCCCGGGAAAGGGTTAGGGAGCGGTCGGTGGCGCCGACCGGTTCGCCGACCGGTTGCCCGACCGGTAGCCGGTCGGTGCGGCCGACCGGTTGGGGCGAGTTATCCACAGGCTCGGCAGGCAACTGGTCGGTGGCGCCGACCGGTTCCAGGAGGAGCCGCCACGTTGTGCGGTAGCGGCCCCCGCGGGTGCTGTTCTCGCGAGCGATCAGCGCGGGCCGGTGGCGCCCCTCGCGGTCGGTCTGCGGCTTCGCGAGCCGGGCGAGAACTCCCACGACAGTCGACCGCTGCATGCCCGTCCAGTCGGCGAGCGCTTCATAGCCGGGCGCGCTCGTCAGCCCGTCGAACGAGTCGCAGGCGAGCGCCATGAGTACGAGCCGGTCAGCGGCATTCAGCGGCCAGTCGCGCGGGAGTGCGGCGACCAGGGCTACGGCAGGCCGCGCCCCGTCGACGTCGAGCGCAGGTGCGCCCCCGGCGATGGTCATTGGCGGGCTCAGTCTTCGAGGTCGCCGAGTGCGCGGCGAAGCGCAGGCACGGGTACGCGCACGGAGCGGCCGAGCCGGATCGACGGCCACCGCCCGGCGCGAATCTCGCGATAGGCGACCTGTCGGGAGACGCCCATCACCTCGGCGGCCTCCTCGATGCGAAGCACGGCACGGTCGCGCACGTCGGCGAGCGTCAGCGGCTGGCGCAGGGGTTCGAGGATTTCGTCTGCCAGGTCGGCGTGCGCTTGCAGGTCGTTCGTCATGTCTATTCCTCCCGGTTCGTTCGGCATGTTGCACACGTTACGGGGGATCGCTACGGGTATAGAGTGGGGCTTATGGAAAACGTAGCGATGGACACACCGCGGGCCGCCGACGTCGCACTCGGCGAGCGCATCCGCGACTGGCGCGAGGCGAGGGGCTACAGCCGAGAGGAGTTCTCCAAGCGCATGAGAGAGCGCATCGGCAAGGGCTGGTCGCACGTCGCCGTCTGGCAGGTCGAGAAGGGCGAGAAGCCCTGCCGCACCGCCGACCTGTTCGCGGCCGCTGACGTGCTCGGGGTGACGGTCGCCGATCTGCTCGCGATGCCCGAGGAGGTCGACCTCGGCGGCACCGTCGTCCGTGCCGACGCGCTCGCCGCGGGGCCGTCGCGGATGCCCGAGGTCGAGGGCATGGCGCGGCTACGCGACGCGGCGGCAGCGCTCACGACTGTGCGCAATGGGTGGAGCCAGTACCTAGACGCGGTGGGCGTGGTGCGGCGGCTTGTCGGCGAGTTCCCGGCGCTGCGCGACCAGGTGCAGGCGTACGCCGACGATGAGGGCGAGCGTGCGGCCAGCGAACTCAACGAGACGGTCGCCGACGACATGGCGCACGCGGCGCTCCTCGCCCGTGAGGGCAACCCCGTGCCGCGATCGCCGTTCACCGAGCCCAACCGCCTAGGCGTGCTGCTCGCGAACGCATCCCCGGCGATGGTCGCCGCCGAGGACGTGCTGAGCCCGAGGGCGCTGCGGTCGAACATCTGGCGCCCCGAGCGCGACGCGACCGGGAACGGCATCGACCTGCGCGTGCAGACGGAGGCCCGGCGATGAGCGCACGCAAGCAGAACCGCGCATCGTTCGGCTCGGTGCGGCAACTGCCCTCCGGCCGCTGGCAAGCCCGATACCCCGACGCGGCGGGCCGCCCCATGAGCGCACCGAGCACGTTCGACACGAAGCGCGACGCTCTCGACCACCTCGCGGCCGTCCGAGCCGACCGCATGCGCGGCACCTACCGCGACCACCGCGCCGGGCTCCGACCGTTCGGCGAGTACGCGGCCGAGTGGGTCGCGAACGGTGGCACCCGCGGGCGACTCGCCCCGAAGACGCAAGCCCTGTACGAAGACCTCCTCGCGGGGCCGCTCGCCGGGCTCGCCGACCGCGCCCTCTCCGCCCTTACCCCCGCCGACGTGCGCGCCTGGTACGCCCGCACGAGGAAGGCGCTCGCGAAGGCCGTGAGGAACCGGCCCGGCGCGACCGGTGAGGCGCGACTGCGGCAGGCGTACAGCCTGCTCCGCACGATCCTCAACGCTGCGGTGCGCGACCGGCTCATCAGCGAGAACCCGTGCCAGATCGACGGGGCCGGGCAGGTCGATGATCCCGAACGCCCGTACCTGTCGCCCGAGAGTCTGGCGGCGATCGTCGCCGCTATGCCGGAGAAGTGGCACCTGCCGGTGAGGGTCGCGTTCGGCGCGCACCTGCGGGTCGGCGAACTGGTCGCCCTCCAGCGCGGCGACTATGCGAACGGCGCGCTACGGGTCGAGCGGCAGCACATCTACGTGCGCGGCCGCAGCATCGCGACGGCGACGAAGACGGGTGAGGCGCGCACGGTGACGTTGCCGCCGAGCATCGCGGCCGAGGTGGAGGCGTACCTCGCGAGCACGACGGGGTTCCCGAAGTCGCCCCTGTTCCCTCGCCAGGACGGCGAGCCCATCACCGGCAACGCGCTCGGGCACGCTTGGCGGAAGGCGGCCCGCGGCATCGGACTCGGGCAGTTCCACGTGCACGACCTGCGCCACGCGGGGCTGACGCTCGCCGCACAGGCCGGGGGCACGACCCGCGAACTCATGGCGCGCGCCGGGCACCGAACGGCCCGCGCTGCGCTCATCTACCAGCACGCGGCCGAGGAGCGGAATGCGGTGCTCGCGGGGGCGATGGATGCGCTCGCCGGGGGTGCTTTCGCGCGGCCTACTGGCACGTCTATGGCACGGCAGGGCTTGGAGGCGGTCATTCGGCTCGAAGTTGCGGGCGATGGAAACCTGCCCTGATCGGGCGTTTCGTAAGTGGAGGGGCTGACGGGAATCGAACCCGCGCTGTCTGCTTGGGAAGCAGAAGTTCTACCATTGAACTACAGCCCCGAAGCCTTGAAAACACTGGGTCCTGGACCCGGTCAAGGCTTGGTGCACACGTCAGTGCACACATTGCTTTCTTCAGTTGTTCGGCCAGGCGCGAGCGGCCGCACCTATTCGATCATATCTGCTTCGCACACCGAGGCTACCGAAGCCGCCACGCCCGCGCGGACGCCGCGGCCACATCGTAAGCGCGCCCATCTGACGACGACTCTCCCTCCCGGCAGCACCGCTCCTTATGTCGACATAAATGTTTCTTATGCTTAATTATCACTTAAGACCTCTAGGCTGAAAGTATCGATATCCCAGGGAGGAAGCGAAGATGCTTCTCGAGCGAGACCTCATCCAGTCCGTCGGCTTCCGCAACGTGCGTGACGGCGGTGAGATCACCGGCTTCCAGTTCCGCGTGCGCATGCCGTCGTACCGGGGCATGGCGGCGAACCTCATCGACGGCATCGGCGTCAGCATCCCCGGTCTCGTCGACGTCGCCCCTGCCGTGCCGACGTGGACACTGCAGGGGAAGACATACACGCTTGCCGATCTGTGGGAGAGCGGCGGCGTGCGCTGGCAGCTCGAAGACGCGGCCATCATCACGGTCCCGCTGCCCGGTGGACTTCCCGACGGCATCCATGAGCTCTCCATCGACCTGCGCCTGCGGATGTCGTACATCCCCCAGGAGCACCAGCCGAGCCGCTACCAGGTGAGCAAGCACGTCACGCTCTCGCCCGAGGCGGCCGGCACGCCCTTCCGCTACGGCGTCTCGCTGTACAGCTACATGGGCGACTACGGCACGAACATGGATCTCGAGACGGCGCTGCGGTCGATCGCCGACCTCGGCGCCACGGGTGTGGAGATCCTGGGCGAGGGGCACGTGCCGAACTACCCCGACCCGCCGCAGGAGTGGGTCGACGATTGGTTCCGGCTGCTCGCTGCGTACGGCCTCGAGCCCACGAACTACGGCTCCTGGATCGACACCCGCCTGCACTCCAGCGGCGAGAACGGCCGCGATATGACCGTCGACGAGGGTGCCGCCGCTCTGCAGCGCGACCTGCGTCTGGCGAAGCGGCTCGGCTTCCGCTTCGTGCGCCCGAAGATCGGCGTGGTGTCGAATGATCTCATCCCGCATCCGATCTGGACCGAGGTGGTCGAGGCGTCGCTCCCGCTCGCCGAAGAGCTCGACGTCGTCATCTGTCCCGAGATCCACTCGCCAACGCCGATCAAGCACGAGGTCGTCGACGCCTACATCGAGCTGATCCGCCGTACCGGCACGAAGCATTTCGGACTGCTGCTGGACACCGGCATCTTCCAGGACCGGCCCATTCCGCTGCGGCCGGGCGAACTGCCGGGACGTCGTCCCGACTTCCTCGACGGCATCGGCGTCGACCCCGCCGACGTCTTCGACATCATCGAGCACGTCGTCTTCATCCAGGCGAAGTTCCACGACATCGACGACGCGCTCGAAGACCAGCAGATCCCGTGGGAGCCGGTGCTGCGTGCGCTGAAGGATGCCGGATACACCGGCTACCTCTCCAGCGAGTACGAGGGCGAGCGCATCCCGTGGCGCTCGATCGAGCAGGTGCGCCGGCAGCACTCGCTCATGCGCCAGGTCGCCGACACGCTCTGAGACAGGAGACGCAGACATGCCGAACGGACTCATCCACGAAGACAGCCTCCGCCCGCATCCCGACGGCCTCGCGCTGCGGCTCACGCTGCCGTGGTACCGCAGCCTCTGGCTATCGTCGGTGTCGAGCCTCGAACTCACCGTCGATGGCGAAGCGGTGGCGCAGGAGGACCTGCGCGTGGAGTTCGGCGACCGCACCTATGCGCTCGATGAATTGCCGCAGCAGAGTGAGCGACTGTGGTTCCTGCAGGAACATCCGCTGCTGATCGCACAGCGTGAGACTCCGGTGGCCCTGGGCGAGGAGCACGACGTGGTGCTGCTCGGCCAGCTCCGGCTGCCGTACATGCAAATCGCCCCCGGGCAGGACGGCGGCCCCGGCATGTACGTGCCGAATGTCGTCCGCGACGTGTACACGCTCACGGTGACGGATGCCGATGCCCCGGCCCCCGCCATGGTTCGGGATGTTCCCGCGGCGCCGCCGGCCACCGAGCATGACCCCTTCCGGCTGGGGTTGACGCTGTACTCGGCGAGCGCGGAGTTCCGCGCCGGCTGGTTCGACTTCGACGGACTGCTCGACCGGGTCGCCGAGCTCGGCATCGGACCGGGGATCGAGATCGTCGCCTCGCAGATGGTGCCGACCTATCCCGTGGTTTCGGATGAGTTCGTCACACGCTGGCGCGCGGCGTTCGACCGGCACGGGTTCATCGCGAGTTCGTTCGGAGCGAACCTCGACATGGGCAGGCGTCGCGACCGCGACATGACCGCCGACGAGGAGTTCGAGTTCTCCCAGCTCATGTTCGAGGGGGCGAAGAAGCTGGGCTTCCCGCTCGTGCGCATCCAGTCGGCCAAGCCCGAGCTGCTGCGACGGCTTCTGCCGATCGCCGAGCGCGACGGGCTGAAGCTCGCCTACGAGATCCACGCGCCGATGGGCCCGAATCACGAGGCGATCATGAAGGTCCGCGAGACCTACGCCGAGCTGGACTCGCCGCTGCTGGGATTCGTCGCGGACTTCTCCTCGACGATGCACGCGATGAGCCCGACCCTGCTCCGTGCCGTCTCGCGCGCCGGGCTGGACGAGGAGGCGGTGGCCCGTCTGCAGGAGATCTGGGCGACGGATGCCTCAATGCGCGAGCGCCAGGAGGAGTTCATCGGCTACCTCCGTGGGCGCGACTTCGACCCGGGGCGCCTCGGCTCGTTCGCCCACCTGGCCTTCAACATGCACGGTCATGTCGACCCGCGGGAGTGGGCGGACATCATGCCGCAGATCCTGCACGTGCACGCGAAGTTCTATGACATCGACGAGTCGGGCCAGGAGCCGGCGATCGACTACCCCGAGCTCGTCCGGGTGTTCGTCGAGGGTGGCTATCGCGGGTTCTGGTCGAGCGAATGGGAGGGCCACGCCTTCGCCGAGCTCGGCGAGGTCGACCCGCTGCTGCTGGTGCGCCGCCAGCACGACCTCATCCGTGCGACGATGCGCGAGGTGCAGCCGGCGTGACGAGCGACGACCTGCCCGACTTCCGGCGGCTGCCGGTGCCCGAGGCGCTCGCGTGGCTCGCCGCGCACGGTGAGCCCGCCGACCCGCGCACCGATATTCACACGGCATCGCTCGTCGCACGATTCCCGCACCTGGCGGCTGTCGAGACGGTGGATGCCGAAGTCACAGGTGCCGGCGGCACCGTCCCGGTGCGGGCCTACCGTGACAGTTCGGCGACGCCGACGGGGGCCGGTCTCGTCTGGGTGCACGGCGGTGCGTTCATCGGCGGGCATCTCGACATGCCGGAGTCGAACTGGGTCGCACGCGAACTGGCCGCCCGCGGCATTCCGGTGCTGTCGGTCGACTACCGCAAGTGCCTGGGCGGCGTGCACTATCCGGCGCCCTCCGACGATGTGCTGGCGGCGTGGGGGTTCGCGGTCGCGCAGGCGGAGGAACTGCTGGGTGTCGCGTCTTCGCGTCTCGTGCTCGGCGGTGCGAGCGCCGGTGCGGCGCTCACAGCCGGCGCCGTCGTGCGGCTGCGTGACGCGGGCGAGTCGCTGCCGTCGGCGCTGGTGCAGGTGTACCCGGTGGTGCATCCGAACGCGCCCGCCGCGTCTGCCGACGTCGACCCGGCATCGCCGCACGGGCAGCTCGCGCTGAACTACGCAGGATCGGATGCGGCACTGCACGACCCGCAGGCATTCGCGGGGCTCGACGACGGGCACGGCTTTCCGCCGACGCTCGTGGTGGTGTGCGAACTCGATGAGCTGCGACCTTCCGGCGAGGCGCTCGCGGCAACGCTGCAGACAGCCGGCATCCCCGTCGAGCTCCACCTGGAGGCCGGCGCGGAACACGGGCACATCGACCACCCGGGCGACGCCGGAGCTGCCCGGACGATCGATGTCGTGGCCGACTGGATCGTGCGCCGATGACGACGTTCCGCAACCCGATCCTCCCCGGTGACCGGCCGGACCCCGCGATCATCAAGGTCGGCGACCAATACTGGATGACGTACTCCTCGTTCGAGGCGGCGCCGGGGCTCCTGCTGTACCGGTCGAGCGACCTCGTGAACTGGGAGCACGTGACGGCGGCGCTGCCGCATCCGATCGGCAATACCTTCGCCGTCGACATCGCCGAGCACGACGGCCGCTTCTTCATCTACATCCCGTTCATTCCGGCGCCGTGGTCCGCGCTGACCGACGCGTCGATCTTCGTGATTCACGCCGATTCGATGGCGGGGCCGTGGTCCGAGCCGATCGACCTCGGCATCCGCGGGGCGATCGACCCGGGTCACGTCGCGGGGGAGGACGGCCAGCGGTACCTCTTCATGAGCGGCATCCGGCGAGTGCGGCTGACCGATGACGGACTCGCCACCGTCGGCGAGATCGAGCAGGTCTACGACGGCTGGCGCTACCCGGACGAGTGGATCACCGAGGCCTACGCGCTGGAAGGGCCGAAGCTGTTCTGGCGCGGAGGCTGGTGCTACCTCGTGAGCGCGGTCGGCGGCACCGCGGGTCCGCCGACCGGACACATGGTGATCGTCGCGAGGTCGCGCTCGGTGCACGGCCCATGGCAAAACCACCCGCGCAACCCGATCGCGCGGACCGAGTCGGCTGATGAGCAGTGGTGGTCGCGCGGGCATGCGACGCTCGTGCCGGGCCACGGCGACGACTGGTGGATGGTCTCGCACGGCTACGAGAACGGGTACCGCACGCTCGGCCGGCAGATTCTGCTTGAACCGATCCGCTGGAGCGCCGACGACTGGCCGGACGCCGCCGTCTCAGACGTCGGTGGCGCACTCGACGCGCCCGCGGGAGCTGCGCCCCAGGCGGCGCCGACGGCCTTCAACGACGAGTTCGCGCCGTTGCGGCTGGGGGAGCGGTGGGCGTTTCATGCTCCGACCGTGGCTGAGGCTGAGCGGATCACGGCCGACGGCGACGGTCTTGTGCTGCAGGGTCGCGGGTCGAGCCCGGCCGACACGTCACCCCTCGCGATGCTGACCGGTGACCACGCCTACGAGGTCGAGGTCGATGTGGACCTTGCCGGCGAGGTGGAGGCGGGACTGCTGCTGTTCTTCAACGGCCGGCTGTTCTGCGGCATGGGCATCGACGGGGAGCGGATGCTGAGCTACTCCGGCGGCATCCGCACGCACTGGCGCGAACCGGCGCCTGCGGTGCGGCGCCTGCAGCTGCGCCTGCGCAACGACCGGCACATCGTGACCGGCTGGTACCGTGAGCCCGCCGGCGAATGGACGCGCCACGCGATCCGCTACGAGACCAGCGGCTACCACGTCAATACGACCGGCGACCTGCTGAGTTTGCGGCCCTCGCTGTACGCGGCGGGATCCGGTGCCGCGAGGTTCCGCGACTTCCGCTACACGCCGATCGCGTGACGCGGACCCGCGTGGCGACGCCTCGGCTCAGTCGCCGTGCGCGCCGGCCTGCACGAGCGCACCCGCCTCGACGAACAGCTCCCGCAGCCACGCATGCTCGGGGTCGCGCGCGTGGACGGGATGCCACCACAGTGCGTTGATGAGCGGATCCGCGTCGAAGGGCAGGCGCACCGTGCGCACCGCGGCAGACCGCAGTGCGAGCGGGGCGACCGCCGACTGGATGAACCCCACGCGACGGGTGCCGGCGATGAAATGCGGCAGGGTGAGAAAGCTCTCGATGACCACGTCGACGTGCGGTTCGATGCCGAGCTGCTGTACCTGGCGCGCAGCGGAGGTGAACGCGGACCGCGACTGGAACGTCATCACCCAGTGCAGGTCGGCGAGCTGCTCCATCGTCAACTGGTCGCCGACCTCGTCGTTGTCGGCGTCGACGACCGCGAGCCAGTCGTCGCGCCACAGGTCGACGAACGGTGTGTCAGAGAGCGGGCCGTGGGGGATGATCATCCCGTCGACCCCGCGCAGTCGGCTGGAGGCGTCGTCGACGATGGTGGGGTTGTGCAGCAGGAACCGGAACCGCACGCCCGGCGCCCGCTCGGCGGCGAGGCGCGAGACGACGCTGCCGACCGTCACGATGCCGTAGTCGGAGCCGTAGATCTGGAACTCGCGCGTCGATTCGGTCGGCGCCCAGGTCGCTTGACTCTCGAACACGCGACGGGCGGCCTGCAGGGCGGCGGCGGTGTGCTCGGTCAGCCGTTGCGCGAACGGTGTCAGCTCGTACGTGTTGCCCCTGCGGGCGAGGATCTCATCGCCGAAGTGAGTACGCAGCCGCGCGAGCGACGCGCTGAGCGCCGGCTGGCTGAGGTGCAGCTGCGCGGCGGCACGCGTGACGCTGCGCTCGGTGAGCAGCGCGTCGAGCGAGACGAGCAGGTTCAGATCGAGCCGAGAGAGAGTCGTGAGGTCGGACACGGCGGTGTGCTCCTGGATGCGGGTGTGCTTCCCCCAAGCGTATCAACGCGAGTGATGCTGAACCAGAACGGATGCCGTGCTGTTTATGGTGTCCGCGAACGAGGCATGCCCGTGACGAGGCAGCCGCGTCATGTGTGACACGCAGCCACTTCGGCTTCAGAAGCAGAGCACCCCGCTGGCGGGAACCTCGGCGGCGGGACCGTCGACGATAAGCCTGCAGTGGTCTGAGCCCGCTCGTGTGCGCGGCCATCCTGGTCGGCGGGCTTCGCGGACTGGTTGGGGTGCGATGAGGCACCATGGTCGACATGAGCATTCCAGCGGCGCCGCCGGACGGCAGCACGGTGCTCGAGACGGACCGCCTGCTGCTGCGCCGGTGGCTGGTGGTTGACGCCGCCATGCAGCGGCAGCTGTGGACGGAGCGCGACCCTCGTGTTCCCCCGCACCGCCGCGTCACGGCCGACGGGCGCCCGAGCGTCGAGGACCTCGAGGACTGGATCCGGCGTGACGATCCGTCACCGTCGCTTGGCCTGCTGGTCGCCGTCCGAAAGGACACTGGTGAGGCGATCGGCTACTGCGGTCTCGTCGCGAACGTCCATGGCCCGGATGATGAGCCCGAGCTCGCCTACGAGTTCCTTCGCAGCGAGTGGGGTCAGGGGCTGGCGACCGAGGCTGGGCAGGGGATCATCGGCTGGGCCGAGTCGCTCGGACACACCCGGCTGTGGGCGACCGTCCGCGACTGGAACGCACCCTCGCGACGCGTCATGGCCAAGCTCGGCTTCGTCCAGACCTCGCGCACCGAACCCGACGCGAGGCACGGAGACTCGCTCTTCTACGTCAAGGACCTCGTCGCCACGGAGTGAGCCCTCGCGCTGGGGTCCTCAATCTTCTCGAATCAGCCGCTGCGCACGCTCATGGGCTACCGGGAACTCCACTTCGGGTCTGCGCTGCCCGGCGCGAAGGCGTCGAGCGTGCCGAGCAGCGCGGCGGCCTCCGCCACGGCGGGTGGGATGTCGACGTGTACGACCCATCCGGTTCCACGGGGGCCGTAGCCGGAATCGTCGTCGCGAAGGCGCCGCACCTCGCCGAGCAGCATCGACACGAATCGCTCCATCGGCCACATGTCGTCCGGCGCGTTCGCGAAGCGGAGTTCGCCGTCGTCGGTGGCGGTGACGTGCGCCGTACCGGCCGCGAAGTTCACGATTTCGGCGCCGGGGTCGGCGTGCTGCCAGCCGGCGCTCATCCGGCGCTGCATGGTCGCGTCCTGGATCAGGACGACCCGATCGTGAGGCAGGGTGCGCTCCTCGAGGATGCGCAGCGCGTTGGTCACGTTGTTGCCGCAGTTCGTCGACTCCCGTTCCAACAGGTCGACTTGCAGACCGAACCTGGCGCCGAGGTGGTGCTGGAAGATCTCGGCCTCCGTCGTGCCCGCCGGTTCGGAACCGGAAAGTGCTCGCGCACTCTCTGCACGCAGCGAGCTGGTGGTGTGGCCTTCGCCGCCGACGATCATCGTCGTGCGTGCGATGTTCGCCCGCATGGCGGCTGCCAGGGTCGCCACACCGCTGAGCAGGCTCCCGCCGAAGAGGATGACGACGTCCGCCTGATCCCAGCCGTAGTGAGCATCAAGCTGCTCGCGGGTCAGTGCCGGCACATCCCGGGCACCGCAGAACGCGCTCAGGGTGTTGATCGCCGCCGCCACCCGCTCCGGTGATTCCTTGGACTCAGACACAACTCGAGCCTACGAGGGACCGCAAGACGGGCGTGATCTGGATCGGTATGCGGGGCACTGCACTGTGAGGGTAACGAAGCCGCGCAGTGTCATCTTGCGCCTTTCGCGCTAGAATTCTGTACATGACCGTACTCTCTCTGGCAGACGCGCGCGCATCATTGAGCAAGCACATCGAATCAGCGGCCACCACGCATGAGCGTTTCGAGATCACCCGCAATGGTGCCCGCGTCGCGGTGTTGATGAGCGCTGAGGACTATGACGCTCTTGTGGAGACGGTCGACATCCTGAGCAGCCCAGACGAGGTCGCAGCGTTGCGGACGGCGATCGCCGAGCTCGAGTCGGGCGATGTGTCGTCTGCGGATGAGGTTCGCGCGGCGATGGTCGCGCGCGGTCGGCTCGCCGGGTGAGTGCCGAGTACGAGGTCGTCTTCACCCGATCGGCCAGGCGCGCGCTGGAGGTCACGCTCCCAGAGGCTGTGGCGGCGGCGGCGTTCGAGTTCATCATCGGCCCTGTGGCTGCGAACCCGCGGAGGGTCGGGAAGCCTTTGCGTGAGCCGCTGGCGCCGCTGTATTCAGCACGCCGGGGCGAGTACCGGGTGCTGTACCGGATCGAGGACGAACGACTGATCATCGAGATTGTCACCATCGAACACCGCCGCGACGCCTACCACCGTCGCTGAACATCGTCTCGCGTCACGCTGGGACGTGAGGTCCTGATCAGTGGCCGAGACCCTGGCGTATCCAATCTGTATCCAATCCATCCGCTCAGCGTCCCACCGGGGCACATCGCCGTATCCGCTCGGATCATTTTCGGGTGCTCATGGCCGGTGGGTCTGGTGGTGCACACGATCTGGTTGAAGTCACCACGCAGGTGCCACCTGTACTGATCGAGGCTGGCGGCGCCACCGCGAATGCCGACTGCGTTCTGGCGGTCGCTGTCGACGCGACGGGTACGCTTCCGATGTGGTGTCCGCTGACCGCGATGTTGCCCCGCCCGGGGCGCTGCTTGCGTTCCTCGCAAACGACTTCCGAGAGGTCCGTACGCCGGCACGTCCCGTGAATATCTTCGAGCTGTCGGGGTTTCCGCGTTGGGAGACTGTAGCGTCTCGCGTGTTGGCCTACTTCTTGGATCCCCGTGATTCTCGTCACGGGCTCGGTTCAATCGGAATCGATACCCTCCTCGGATTGCTGGACGGTCTACCCACCGTCGGGTTTCTGGGTAGGCCATCATCACCGATCGACACCGCGGCCCTTCGCGGTTCGCACGAGTGGAAGGTGGAGACCGAGGCCGTCACGGATGACGGCAACCGGATCGACATCCTGCTCGCCAACGATGATCTCGACCTCGCGATCGCGATAGAGAACAAGATCGATGCCGCGATCAGCAATCCGTTCGAGTCGTACGCCCGCCGAGCCGCCGCGTCCCATGCAAACGTGCTCTCGATCGTTCTGGCTCCCACACGGCGATCCCTCCCCGCAATTGGGTCGGAGTGGATCTCTGGATCGCTCACCTACGACGAGTTCTTCGAGCCGTTCGTCCGCGCAGTCGGCAAGGCTGCCGGGGCCGATGAACGAAGCATGGATCTTCTCGTCCAATTCATCGAGAACACCAGCGAGAAGGAGCAGCGAGTGAGTGCCAGAGCCGAAGCGGACATGCTTGATCAGTTCTGGGCCGCGACGGCCGGCCAGGGCGACCAGCTTGGGGAGTTCTTCAAGGCGCTGGCTCGCGTGAACAAGACACTGCGCCGTCGCGCCGAAGCCCTGGACACCCTGATTCGGAGCGAGCTCGATGCAAGAGGGCATCTCGGACACTCCTGGGTTGTGTCCGGCAATGATCGCGCGTGGGGCCGCAGTGACGGCAGAGTCGCGGTGGTCTACGTCGGCTACGAACTCAGCGGTGGAAACTGCGTCGAGCTGATGCTCGGGCAGTACCCCGGCAAGGACTGGACAGGCTTCGCGATCAAGGCCTACCCGATCAGGGGTAAGGCAGAGGCGATGTACAGCGACTTCAACCATCGACCACTCGGCGTCGGCTGGCGGGATCCGGACGCCGACATCACGGCCGAGTTCCTGCATGTTCTTGAAGACCTCCAGCTGCGGCACCCGCGAGGGTCCTCGTAGCGCCCATCCATGCGGCGCATCCAGCCAGAAATCGATCGAACAGGGCGCGGAGATCACCAACTAGCCAGCCCGCTGAGCGAGAGGAGCTCGCGCCGCATCAACGGTGTCGCGGATCGACTTCGGGAGGCCACGTAGCTCCTGCCAGAGCCACGAGACATACAAGATCAGCGGCGCGAGGAACAGCATGTAGAGGCCAGCCTGCATCCAGACACCCGCGGCCTGTTGACCTGCCGGCGTGAGAACGACGAACAGCGCGATTGAGCCCGCAAAGAAGATCGCCCCGAGGATCGCGAGCAACCATCCGAGCAGACGAAGAACGCGGATTGTACGAGGGGGTGAGCTCACGGCCTGTGCAACCTTCACCGCCAATTGCGAGCGCGCGGTGGAGAGATCGCTCCACCCGGCCTCGCCCGGAGGCATGGTCTCAAGCACTGCGTTGATCGCTGCAAGTCGCTTTAGGTCCGCGGGCTCACCACGCGAGATGAGCAGCTGAACGGCGATGGTCGCGAGTGCGCCAATGCCGGCGGCGACTACCGGAACAAGATCCTCCATGACAGCAACGTACGGACAACCACAGACATCACCTGTGACGGGCGAGCGCACTGACTCGCCCGGAGAGTGGATGAATGCCCGCAACGGCGCGCTCGCCGGGCACCGCCCGTTTGGGGATCCACCCCGGGTGCGCCTGCGCGCGGCGAGTAGCACCCTCGGCGGCATGAATGGAATACAGATTGGCTATGCCAGAGTCTCCACCGCCGATCAGGACCTCACGTCGCAACGGGATGCGCTGCTCCACCTCGGGGTCCTCGATTCGAACATCTACGTCGATCACGGACTGACCGGCACCAACCGTGCCAGGCCCGGACTTCGAGAGGCCCTCGCTGCTGTCCGCGAGGGCGACACCCTCGTGGTCACCAAGCTCGACCGGCTCGCCCGTTCTGTCCGGGACGCACGAGAGATCGCCGACGAGTTGACCACGAAGGGCGTCGCACTCAGCCTCGGCGGCAGCAGATACGACCCCACAGACCCGGTCGGGCGACTGCTGTTCAACGTGCTCGCGATGGTGGCCGAGTTCGAACGCGACCTGATCAGCATGCGCACGAAGGAAGGAATGGCGGTCGCCCGCGCGAAAGGACACCTGAAGGGCAAGCAACCCAAGCTGTCGACCACGCAACGCAAACTGCTGTTCGACGTGCAGGATCGAGGCGAGTACAGCCAGACAGAGATAGCCGAGTTGTTCAACGTGTCTCGCGCCACCGTCTACCGCGAACTCAACCGACGGCGCGTGGCATTCCTTGCCACCTGCGAAGCACACATCTTCTGACCCGGCGCCGCGGCCACCCCGCTGATGCCCTCGCGGTGCGGACCGAGTCACCTACTCACCGCGCCAGGGGTCTAGGGCGATTCCCATTTTCGTATTACGATGCGATCATGAGCAACGGCGAGACGATCAACGGTGTACCGGTCACCGATGAGCAGATCACGGCATGGGTAAACGAGGCCGAAGCCGGCTACGACGTTGACGCTCTCAAGCGCCGCGGGCGCGGACGGCCGGGGCGGGGCGCCGAGCCGGCACAAGTCGTGGCGCTCCGTCTGACCGTCGACGAGCTCGCCACCTTGGACGCGCGTGCCGCCCGAGAACACAAGTCGCGATCGGAGTTGATCCGCGAGGCGATCGCCGCGTACGCGGCGTGAACATCCACGACTCCGCCTCAAACACGAAATCGCGCCCGAGGACATCCGGCAAGCGGCTTCCTGGCCCGTCTGGATTGAATACCTCGACGACGACTCCCCTGCCCGCCAACTGCGACTCGGCTTCGACACACAAGGACGCCTCCTCGAGACCGTGGTGCTTGTCTCGACAGCGGCAACGAGCTCGTGATCCACGCCATGAAGGCGCGCTCGAAGATGCTTGACCTCCTACCCTGACGTCCGCAGGCTACGCCATCGCACCGCAGGCCACGGGGCGGGTGGACGCCACCGTCCCTCAACCGTCGCCCTGCCCGTATGGGGATCGCTATTCGAGCGATGCTCGAATGCGGTGCCGCAGCGGGCGGCATAGCGGTCGATGAGCTGAAAGAACCTCAGACATCACAGCGAGTCGCTCAGATCACGGCGGAAAGCGGGCGCAACGGGGTATCTGCCGATCTTTCGCCAATAACAACTGGATTGCTTCGTCTTAGGGCTTCACCTCGCTGACAACGGGAATGTCGAGTTCCTCATCGACCAGCCCCAGCTTCTTCGAAATGACCGCCGCGTGCTCTAGCGCTTGAGGGAGCGCCGCAGCATCAGGGTCAAAGTTCAATCCACCTCGGTCGCGCGTCTCGTCAAAGGGCCCGGGAGGAATCTTGGTCGACCAAATCGGGATGACCTGGCCCTGCGCGATGCGGTCTTTGTATTTGCTGGCCTCAAACAGGGTCCACCGCTTGCGGCCGTACATCTCCCCAAGAATCGCGACAACGTATCGCGAGCCTGACTCGTAGATGGGCGCGAGAAACGACTCGACGTCCTCTCCAAGGAAACGGTGCTGCTCCGTCATGTCGTAAAAGACGGTGTGCCCAAGGTCCTCCAGTGCATCGCGCATCGCGTCGGCGTACGCGCGATCCTCACCGGCGAATGACAGCGCGATGTCGTATGTCTCGTCGTAATCCACCTTTGCGAAGCCAACTTCACGCACGAAGTCCGGCCACGAGATGGACCGAAGATAGAATGTGAGCATCGGATCCTCGACGGAGAGGATCGCGCTATGAGGGTTGAAGTGAAGTAGGCGACTGATCTCGGGAGTGTTTACAAGCTTCTCGAGGTACCCGCGATCAAGCACCAGGAAAACGCTGGCCTTCTCGTTCGGGTGTCGACGCATCTCGTCGTGTAGGGAGATTCCCCAGGCGTCAGACTCGGACAACCAACGAAGGATATGCAGATACGGGGCGCGCCCGCTCGGCCGGAAGCGCGTTCCGCGTGCGAAACTCCGAACCGCGTCGCCAAACCGGTCGCGCTGTCTTTCGACAACCTGACGCTGGACGGCCGCGTAGGGGGTGGCCACGTCTGCCGTTTCCTCAGGTCGCTCGATCACCTCGGCCTGAATGCAGGCATTCATGCAGAGCAATTGCGCTATGTAGAAGCTGCCGCGGGACTTCTCGACGATGTGCGGCTTCGCCGCAATCGTGACGTTCAGGGCCGCTTCGCCCGCCTCGACAAGCTCCTGGATCTTCTGCGGCGACTCGACCTCGAAGCGCACTACTTCGAGTCGATTAGTGAGGTCCGGCGATGTTTCGACTAGAGACTTCCCGGCGTCGTTGATGCCGATAATCACCAGCTTTCGCTTCTCGTCCTCCGCGTCAGCAGTGACCTTTAAGAGGTCGGCAATCCTGGCTTTGACTGACTCTTCGAGCCGGTGAAAGTCGTCGATCACCACGGTCCCGAAGTTTCCGAGGTCGGGGAGCACCTCGAGGTACTCGACGTCCGTGGGCTCGCGCGCGCTCAGCCGAGTGACGTCGTTGTCCAGCTCAAGTTCGCGGAGCGCCTTGTCGATCGCTGTCGACTTCCCGATTCCTGATGGACCCTCGACGATGACACCGCGGCCGGGAGTCCGTAGCGCGACTTTCAATCGCGGGAAAGCGGCAGGGCGCACGAAGGTATGCGTTGGGATGCCGGAAGTCTTGAAGACTTCTTCGACGCGGAGCACAGTCATGAAGCTCATCGTATGTAAACAGCCCGACATCGCGAGCGCAGACATTCGGTCCAGCCCGACTGGGGCGTCGCACGGACACGAGCCCGGGAGAGAGAACTCCAGTTAGCCGGGGACGCGGCGGCGTCATGTGGACTTGCGTGGGCAAGCATCTCCGTGCGGCAAGGAGGAGCCTCGCCTTCAAGCGCCGGAGCCTGAATCGAGCGGCACAGGACGCTGCGAGGATGCGAAGCGCAGAACTCGAACTCGCCGCCAATCGCATTCCGAGAGCCGATCTTCAAGCGCAACTGCTCGCGGCAGACGAAACCGTCGCCGCAATCAGGCTCAGATTCGCTTGGGCCTCAGCGCAGGAGCACCATGCCGCCACGCGGTGTCGCGCGTCGGACCAGCGCGGGTGCTGAGTGCCATCATGAAGGGATCGAGGGGGAATACGGTGACACCGCGCCAAACATTGAAGACGCTGAAGCTCGTGAACTACAAAGGGTTCGAGCAACACACGATCGCGCTGCGTGCGGAGAATATCCTCATCGGCGCGAACAATGCGGGTAAGTCCACCGCCCTTGGCGCTCTCCGCCTAATCGCGGCCATGATACCGACCGCTCGACGAACTGCGCCGACGACGGTTGGCCGTGTTGAAGGTCGTCCGGTCCGTGGCTGGCCTATCACTGCCGCCGCGATCGAATCATCGGCGTTCTCAAGCGACAATATCCGCCATGACTTCCGTCCATCGGAAACTCGAATCGAGGTCACGACGAGCCTCGGGGCGCGGGTCGTCGCGTCGTGGGCGACTGTGGACGATCCAGACGAACCTCCCCCTACCGGCACGCTCTCTGTCTTTCCACCGAGAGATGTGAATCCGCCGCCGCGCACAGTAGCGCTGACGATGGTGCCGTCGATCGCAATCGTCCCAACCTTGACGCCACTTGAACAGCACGAGTCCCTCGTAACAGACGAAACTGTGAAGAAGTACCTCAGCAGTCGCCGATCTTCGAGATACTTCCGAAACGCGTTGTCGAGGCTGAGCTCCGACGACTGGGAAGAGTTTTGCTCGTTCGTTTACGAGCGCACCCCAGAACTGAGTAATCTCACGATCAACCGCTCTTACGGAAGCGACACGGACGCCTTCGACCTCTTCTATGAGGAGGAACGATCTCGACACGAACGCGAGATCGGCTGGGCGGGGGATGGAGTCCAGATCTGGCTCCAAGCGTTGTTCCACTTGTGGCGGCAGCGCAGCGCCGATGTCGTGATCCTCGATGAGCCCGACGTCTTTCTTCATCCGGATCTACAGCGTCGGCTAGCTCGCACACTATTCACTTCGCCACAACAGACGATCATTGCTACACACAGTGTCGAAGTTCTCGCAGAAGCCAATCCGGGAAGCGCTGTGTGGATCGATCGCTCGCGCAGAAATGCTGAGCGACCCCGGACAGATGGCTCATTGGCGTTGCTGGGCCGCCGTCTGGGCAGCGGCTACGAGCTCGGCGTTGGACGTGCGCTGCGAAGTCGAACCGTGTTGTTCGTGGAAGGCGATGATGCTCCAGTCATCGCGGCATTCGCGCGAACATTGGGAAAAATGGGCGTAGCTAGGTCCGAAAACTATGCAACGGTCCCTCTGGGCGGCTTCGGGAAAAACTGGCGCGCGGGCGCTTTCGCGGAAACCATGGCGGCCCTCGGTGGAGACATCCACTCGCTGGTCATCCTCGACGGCGATCTGCGAACGACTGAGGCTATTGAGTTCGAACTTGCGCAGATCAGGTCGACAAACGCGATAATCCACGTCTGGACGCGGCGTGAGCTAGAGAACTATGTTCTGGAGGCCGCTGCTATCGCAAAGGTTGCTGGCATCTCGATAGGTCGAGCCGAGACGCTTCTGA
Organism: Microbacterium pollutisoli; assembly: GCF_053586795.1. NCBI lineage: Bacteria > Bacillati > Actinomycetota > Actinomycetes > Micrococcales > Microbacteriaceae > Microbacterium > Microbacterium pollutisoli. The sequence goes on along the minus strand of NZ_JBNYWT010000002.1, from coordinate 428,632 downwards.
GTTCAGCTATCGAAGAGCACCGAGGCGAGGCCACCATCGCGCTCCAGTCGCAAAGGCTTGATGAACGACGCCTCAAGGTCGGCGGGACCGGAAAGCTGTCTGAACGAACCGTTCTGGAGCGGTGCGCTATCGAGTTCGATGAGACGTGGGCCACAGAAGAAGGCCGTCTGTCGATCGTCGACGCAAAGCTCGTTATCCGTTCGCTCAACCGCGCGCTCAGCGCGGACGGTAATCGGACACTGAATGTGCAGACGCTGGCCAAGGCGATGCCCCCGCGGGCGCTTGCACCCGAAGTGGCGAAGGTGATCAGCCACCTGGAAGACATGGTTGCGCGCGCGTGAAGCTCGATGCTCGGGAGCCGGTCGCGGATCAACGACGTGCGAAGCGAGCGGCGCTGCTCAAGCGCTAACTTGCGAGAGCATCGGCAGCATGCCGAGGGACAGACGCGCTAGGAGCCGGCCAGGGGTGGGTGATCGCCTCAATGCCGAGGGCCACATACCGTACGGAAGCACGAGCGCCACACCGGTGCAGAAGCGCCGGGCGACACCGGAAGAGATCGAGGATCGCGGCGCGCAAGGAGAAGCGAGACTCGCCTGCGTCCGGTGAAGCCACGAGCTGAATTCGGTGCCCGTTCTAGGCCTCTCTGGAAGCGGACTGACGCGGACACCCGATCCGAACGGCGACTGTGCCTTTGGCCGGGCCGGCGCTCAAATGTAGCGCGATGGACGGTCCCTCACCGCCCACCCCGACCCGCGGACAGCGCCCTCACCTTTCGCCGGAGCGCGGTAGGTTCGCAAGACCCGTCCGGTGAAATGCACGAAGACCGGACGACAACTGCAACGTCGCGCCTGAGAAGTCACGTCGCGGGAACGCGCGAGACGGCCAGAGTCTCTTCGTCCACCCGCACGGCGTCGAACCGTCAACCGCCGACGCGGAGCTCCACGACCGTCGTCTCGTCGAGCCGTGGTCCGACGTGCAGCCGGAACAGACCGGGCTCGACCGCGAGGGTCGCGGCGACGTCGTCGACCCACCACGTGGCGAGCTGCTCACGCCCGATCTCGAACGAGAACGTCGTCGTCTCACCAGCAGCGAGAGACCGCCGCTCGAACGCCACCAGGCGCCGGACCGGCTGCGCGACGGAGGCGACGGGATCCTCGACGAACACCAGTATCGTCTGGTCGCCGGCGCGGTCTGAGACGTTCGTCACGTCGACCCCTAGCGTCGCGACCGCACCGGCATCGAGCTCGGCGAGCGAGACCTCTGCTCGCGAGATCCGCACCGCATCGGTGGTGAAGGTGGCGTACCCCGACCCGTGGCCGAACGCGAACTGCGGCCCGAGATCGAGGTCGAGGTACTTCGACGTGTACTTCTCGTGTACGTTGTCGGGCCCGTGCACGCCGATGTCGGTCGTGTCGGCCACGAGCGTGCCGCCCGTGGTCGCCGGTCGCCCGGTGCGCTCGTGCGCAGCATAGATCGGCACCTGCCCGGCCGACCGCGGAAAGCTCATCGGCAGCCGGCCGGCCGGTTCCGCGTCGCCGAACAGCACGTCGACGATCGCCGGCGCTGCCTCGGTGCCGCCATGCCAGGCGACGATGACCGCCGCGACCCGGTCGACCAACTCGGCGATCACCAGCGGACGACCGGTCACGAGCACGACGACCACGGGGATGCCGGTGCCCGCCAGCCGCGTGATCAACTCCTCCTGCCGGCCGGGCAGGCGAAGGTCGCTGCGCGACGCGGCCTCACCGCTGAGATGGCTCGGCTCACCCGCCAGCACCACGGCGACGTCGCACGACGCTGCCGCCGCGACCGCGGCATCCACGTCGTGATCCGCGCCGAAGACGTCCGTACCTGGTTCGACGACCACAGTGGCGTCGGGATGCCGTTCGCGCAGCGCCGTGGCGACATCGGTGGCGGGCGCGCCGAACGACTGTGTCCATGCGCCCAGGTGGTCGGTCGACTCGGCGAACGGACCCGTCAGCAGCACGCGACCGGTCGGCGCCAGCGGCAGGATGCCGTCGTTGGTCAGCAGCACCATCGACCGCACCGCCGCGGCACGCACCTGCGCGCGGGCGACTGCAGTCGGCGCGACGACCTCGGCATCCTCGTCCACGTAGGGACGCTCGAACAGGCCCAGCCGCTCCTTGAGCGTGAGCACCCGCGCGACGGCGTCGTCGAGACGCGCCGGATCGACCTGCGCCGCACCGACCTCGGCGGGCGCGCCGCCCATCTCGACGTCGAGCCCGGCCTCGTACGCGAGCCGCACCGCCGACTCCAGATCTTCGGCGACGCCGTGGGGGAGCAGGTTGCGCACGCCGTCCGCGTCGCCGACGACGACACCGTCGAAGCCCCACTCCTGCTTGAGCACACCGGTCAGCAGCCGCCGGTGCGCGTGCATCGGGATGCCGGAGACCGTGTTGAACGCGGCCATGACCGACGCGGCGCCCTCGGCCACGGCAGCCCGGAACGGCTCGAGGGAGACGTTTCGCAGCCGATGCTCCGACACGTCGACGGTGTTGTAGTCGCGGCCGCCCTCGGGCTGGCCGTACGCGACGAAGTGCTTCGCCGTCGCCGCGATCGACCCGCGGTCGGCGAGGTCGTCGCCCTGGTAGCCGCTGATCATCGCACGGGTCATCAGCGAAGTGAGGTGGACGTCCTCGCCGAATCCCTCCGACACGCGCCCCCACCGCGGATCGCGGCTGATGTCGGCCATCGGCGAGAAGGTCCACGTGACCCCGCCCGAGCGCGCCTCGGCGGCAGCCAGCCGCGCCAGGCCCTGCACCATCGTGGGATCGAACGATGCCGCCTGCGCCAGCGGGATCGGCGCGATCGTGCGCTGACCGTGGATCACATCGAGCCCGATCAGCAGCGGGGTGCCGAGCCGGGTCTGCTCCACGGCGATCCGCTGCAGCGTGTTGGTGGCAGCAGCCGACCGCGGCCAGAACGTCGCACCCACACCGGAGCGGACGAGCTCTGCCGCATCGTCGGCACCGGGTCGGAAGACGATCTGCAGCTGGGCGAGCTTCTCGGCATCCGTCATGCGGGCGAGCAGTCCGCGGACGCAGTCGCTGGGATTCATGTGACGTCTCCGGGGTGAACGTGATGATGCCCGGGGCGAGCGCGCCCCGGGCATCAGTCGTGGTGGATGAGGCTCAGCCCCAGGCGGCATCCATGTCGGCGAGCACGTCGTCGACGGTCTTCTGACCGGTCAGCAGACCCTGCACACCCGAGCCCAGCGTGTCGTAGACGGCCGGGTTCGGCCACGTGGCGTTCGGTAGACCGACGTATGCGCCCGTCTCGAGCAGCTCGCCGACCGGCTGGTACGGAGCCAGCAGGTTCTCGGTCGTCGCGCCCGTGATCGGCACCATGCCGGCGAGGTCGGCGAACGTCTTCGACTGCTCTTCACCTGCGACCCACTCGAGGAAGTCGGCCGCAGCGGACTTGGCGGAGTCGTCGGAGCTGGCGTTGACGGCCCACGCGTAGTTGGCCGAGGCGAGCAGCAGGTCGCTCTGGCCGGATGCCGGCGGGAACGCCTGCACGGTCAGGTCGACGCCCGCTGCCGCGCCGATCGAGGTCGCAGCCGAACCGGGAACGGCAGCCGAGAGCGCCGTACCGCCGCCGATGCCGGCCGTGATGTTGTCGAACGTGCCGCCTGCGACGCCGTCCTGGAAGCACCCCGACTCGTTCATCTCGACGATGTCTTCGAGGGTCTCGCGCCAGCCGTCGCTGTCGGCGAAGGTGACGTCGCCTGCTGCGCGCTGCTCGTTCCAATCCGGCGTCTCGTCGTACACGCGGGTCGCCGAGACGAGCATCGACATGAGGCCGGTGTTGAACGCGATCGCACCGGCCAGCACCGTGAACGACTTGCCGCCATCGCGCGCCGTGGCGCAGGCATCCAGCAGCTCGTCGTACGTCGCCGGGTACTCGCTGATGCCCGCTTCTTCAGCGGCAGCGCCGTTGTACACGAAGCCGACCGGCATGAGCCCGGTGGGCTGCCCGTACGCGTTGCCGTCGGAGCCGTAGAGCGTCTCGGTCCCCTCGGGGATGACGCTCGCGGCGCTGTCGATCGGCTCGAGGAAGCCCGCGTCGGCGAGGGTCACGACCGAGATCGGCTGGCCCGTGCCGGGTGCGAGGATCATCACGTCTGCCGCGTTGCCGCCCTGCAGCTGCGTCGTGACCTGCGTGTTGTACGCGTCGGAGGGATAGGGGATGACCTCGATCTCGGCGCCGGTCTCCTGCGAGTACTCGTCGAGGATCTTGGCGTAGTAGTCGTCCTGGTCGTTGGCCTGCGCGACCATCACCGAGAACGACCCGGCGCCCTCGGCATCCGGGTTGTCGCCGTTGTCGCCGGTGTTGCCGTCTCCACCCGTGCACCCCGCGAGCGCGAGTGCGCCGATGAGCGGCACCGCAATGAGGGCGGCCCTGGTGCGCCGGCCGGCTGTCTGCTGTGTCATGTCGACCCTTTCGTGACTTCGTTGTCGCCAGCGATTTCGGGTTGCTGGCACGGCCGCTGGCCGTTGATCCAGCATGGCACACATATGCCGGTTTCTGACATTTGGTGCGCTTATATTGGGCAATAGCGTCAGTGATGCGGTGCCGATGTCCACAGCGTCAGGCCGCCCGACAACCCGGCGGGCAGCGGAGCCGCGTCGGGCTCGAAGACCGTCGTCATCGGCGCGAACAGCTCACCGGATGCCGCGGTCGCCTCGCCGATGAGCCGATTCCGCCACGGGTTCGCGACGTCGATCTCGATCGAGACCGGGCCCTCTCGCAGCCTCCCGGTCACGTCCAGCCGCCACGGCGCCGTCCACACGATGCCGGCCGCTTCGCCGTCGAGACGCACCCGCGCGACCCCTGCGAGCTCGCCGAGACACAGTTCGGCACGCGAGGCCTGCGCAGCATCGGCGGTCACCGTCAGGGTCGCGCGATACGTCGCGACGCCGGACCGCCCGGGGTCCAGTTCGGTCCACGGTCGCGGGTCCGCACCGAGCGCGGTCGGTTCACCACCGGGCGGAGTCACCCGCCAGTCGTGCGCTCGGCCGGCTTCGTGCAGCGGCTCGTCGGCCGGTCCGGCGGCGGGAACGAGGAAGGCCGATCCGAACGGCGGCAGCTCGAGCAGGCCGCCCTCGTCGGTGGCCGGCAGGGGCGTGGTGGTCACGGAGACCGGATCCCACACGCTCATCGGCGCATCGGTGTGCACCCGCACGCGCCTGGGCGCCGGGTCGGGGTTGGCGACGAACGTGATGCGCTCGCCATCGACCAGGCGGGAGATGACGCGCACCCCCTCGTCGCGGACAGGGCCGGGCTGCTCGCCGAGGCCAGCCAGCACACCGGCGACGTCATCGGTGTCGTGCACGTTCGGGCGCCCGGCATCCCAGATGCGGTCGCACGCGCGCCGGAACCGGTGCGCATCGTCGGCGAGCGACGGCGATTGGTCGGGGCGGCGCCCCACGACCGTCGCGCCGGCGTCGACGAGATCGGCGATCCGTTCCACCGTCGCGACGGTGAGGCGATGTGAGCTGCCGCTCAGCAGCAGCACGCGATACCGCGCACCCTCGGCGACGAGATCGCCGCCATCGACGCGCACCACCTCACGCAGGGCATCCGGTCCGATGTAGTCGAAGTCGTAGCCGCTGGGCACAGCGCGGTCGAACCGCTCAGCGAACAGGCCCGTCACGGGCGCTTCTTCGCCCACGAACACCGCGACCTGCACGTCGGGTCGTCCGGCCGATAGCACGGCGCTGCACCGCGCGAGATAGTCGATCCACGGTCCCGCCAGCGCTGACCACGTCTCGTGCCGGGTGAACACCTGCCCGAGGAACGGCGCGAGTGCGATCCCCGGCGGCGGCGCCGCGAGCGGCTGATGCGGCGACGTGTGGATGCAGAAGCGGGTCACGCCGAGCGCGAGCTGCAGGTCGGCGACGTGCTTGAGCGAACCTGGCGTCGACGACCACGGCTCGTCGAACGCGGTGAACGACTCGGCGCCCGTCCACCGCCTGCCGTACACGTGCGCGACCGACGACGCGCCCTTCAGATCGGCGACGTACGTCGGACGCGGTCCGGCGTGCGGCGGGAACGTCCACATCGCACCCATCGGCACGTCGGCGTGGGAGCGCATCGCGAGGTCATCGCCGAGCTGCGGGCGAGCGTCTTCGAGCGCCTCGGCATAGCTGGTCATGCCGCGCCGTCGCGCCTGCGCGGCAAGGGTGCCGTAGTACTCGGCGGCCAGCAGCTCGACCAGCGTCCGCCGGTAGTCGGAGAGGAACCGGTCACTCTCGGGCGCCGACCCCACGACGTACCCGGCCAGCGCCGGCAGGCGGTCGGTCAGGTCGTAGCTGCACCGGTCACGGAATCTGTCGGCGATGGCATCCGTCCAGTTCTGCGGACCTGCCTCGATGCTGTCGCTCAGCAGCGCATCGGCACCTTCCGGAGCGAAGTGGGCGAGATGACGGTCGAGGTAGGCGGCGACCCGCGCGCCGTCGAGCTTGTCGACCTCGAGGCCGGTGGCATCCGCGGGTGCGGGGCCGTTCGTCTGACCCGTGAGCGACGCCCCGAATCGGAGCACGCGCCACCGCCCCGCCGGAGCCGTCCACCGCAGACGCCCGCCTTCGACGAACGCGGTCAAATCGAGCACCTCGTCCGGTTGCACGGCGCCGACCCCGGCGGCGATCGGTGTGTCGACAGCGTCGTAGTCGGCGACGACACCGAACCCCGCCTTCGCTTCGGCGTGGTGCACGCGGCCTCGCGGATGCAGGGCGAACTGCGTCACCTCGAACGCGTCTGCGGAGCGCAGCACGGGCGGCATCCGCACGCCGTCCGCCATCGGCGGCAGCGCCTCGGCGGCGCTCGCGCCCGACAGCGCCAGGCGGAACGCCCGCGCGGTGACCGGCGGGAACGATGCCGTGCGCGCTGGGATGCCGGTGGGCGCCAGTGCGACGATGTCGTGCGCGATCCCGTCGTCGTCGAGCCACTGCAGCACCGCATCGGGCGACGGGGCGGCGCCGAAGCCGCGCGGTCCGGGCAGGCCGACCGTCACCGCCGTCACCGTGACGGGCTCGTCGAACTGCTGCGTGATGAATGCTTCGGACCACCGATCCGGCGACCGCGGCAGTCGGATCGCACGCTCGAAGGATCCGTCGACGAGCACCTCGGCATCCACCGCGTCGTCGCCGTGTGCCATGCGGGCGGGATGCAGCGGCTCCTGCTCCGGGCTTGCGGGGACGGCGACGACGCGCCAGTCCACGCACCACCGCCGCGGATCGGTCGCACCCCATCGCGCGCTGTCCTGATAGAGCCCCTCGACGTCGGGCAGCGGCGCGAGCTCGATATCGACCGGGCCGTCGCCGTCGATCACGGTCTCGGACCAGACCAGCTTCTTCATCGCGTCGGCGGGTTGCACCCACGGCGCACCGGCGGCGCTCCACCCCGACGAGGTGGCGACCGCCACCTCCATGCCGAGCTCGGCAGCGACCGTCCGCACCCGCCGCATCGCCGCGCGCCACGCGTCGGTGCCCGGTCGCACCGGCTCGTCGACGACGAGGGGAACACCCATCCCGCCGTCGAAGATCTGCACCCCGCGAACGCCCACCCGGTGCAGCCAGCGCAGGTCGGCCTCGAGGCCGTCGGAGTCGACGTTGCCGTCCATCCAATGCCACCAGACGCGCGGGCGCGCCTCGTCGGACGGGTCGGTGAACGCCTGCCAGAGCCGGCGGTGCAGGGGGCGCTCGTCATCGTGCGTGTCCACGCTTGGTATCCTGCCAGCGCACCCCGGCGGTGACGCCCGCCACCCACTTATGCCCGATATCGGTATATGTGATGTGTGGTTCCGACGCAAGCGTGCGAGAGTGATCCCACGTCGCCTCCGCCGAGGGGGGCGCATGACGACGGAGTCAGGACACGATGACATCGACGATCGAGCCCGACAGCACGAGAACGCTCACGGTACCCAAGAACGCCCGGCGCACGCCGCGGCCCTACGACCGCAGCAAGCGGCCGCTCATCAGCTACGGCCACTGGTGGTGGGCGCTGCCGGCGATCGTGCTGGTGGTCGGCGTGCACTACCTCGCCACACTCACCGGCGGCTTCTTCGCCTTCACCGACTGGACCGGTCTCGGCGACTGGAGCTTCATCGGCGTCGACAACTTCGTGCGCATCTTCGAAGATTCCGCGCTGGTGGGCGCCGTCTGGAACACCCTGTTCCTCGCGTTCGGCTCCGTCATCCTCACCAACGTCTTCGGCATCCTGTTCGCCCTCGCGATCAACCGCACGCTCAAAACCCGCTACATCCTGCGCACGCTCCTGTTCATGCCGGTCGTGCTCAGCCCCCTCGCCGTGGCCTACGTGTGGAAGTTCATCTTCCAGTTCAACGGTCCGCTCAACGGGATCCTCGGCGCGCTCGGCCTCGAGGAGCTGCAGAAGGTGTGGCTCGCCGACCCGGTCTGGTCGATCTGGGCGATCCTCGTCACCGTCGTCTGGCAGCAGACCGGCTTCACCATGGTCATCTACCTCGCCGGTCTCGCATCGGTGCCCATGGAGATCGAGGAGGCGGCCGCCCTCGACGGCGCCAACATGTGGCAGCGGTTCTGGAACGTCACCGTTCCCGCCATCCGCCCCTCCATCGCGATCGCCACGACCCTCGGCATCATCCAGGGGCTGCGCATCTTCGACCAGATCCTCGCGCTCACCGGCGGCGGTCCAGCAGGGGCGACCGAGACCCTCGCGACGCAGGTCTACAAGCAGGCCTTCTCGCTCGGACAGTTCGGCTTCGGCTCGGCGCTCGCGCTCGTGCTGACCGTCATCATCCTCATCTTCGCGATCTTCCAGCAGTACGTCACCCGCGACCGCGACGCGGTGGGAAGGGCCTGAACCATGTTCCGCTACACGAAAGCCACCGCCGTCCGCGAGGTCGTCGTCTGGATCATCACCCTCATCGGCCTGCTGCCGCTGTACATCCTCGTGGTCACCGCGCTGAAGTCCGACCAGGAGGCGCTCACGACGAGCGCCGTCGCACCGCCGACGTCGATCGACTTCTCGGCGTTCGTCACCGTGCTGACCTCCGAGGGGCGCAACAGCATCCCGATGAGCATCCTCAACAGCGTCATCATCACGGCGGGCGCCATCGTCGGCCTCGTGCTGCTGGGGTCGCTCGCCGCCTACGTCATCACCCGCCGCACCCGCACGTGGACGAACCTCACGTTCTACCTCGTGCTCATCGCGATCATCCTGCCCGCGCAGCTGGGCACCGTGCCGCTGTACATCGGTGCACGTTCGATCGGACTGACCGGCAACCACCTCGGCATGATCCTGCTGTGGATCGGCTTCCTGCTGCCGCTGAGTGTCTTCCTCTACGCGAGCTTCTTCCGCGGACTCACGACCGAGTACGAAGAGGCGGCGGTCATCGACGGCGCCTCGCCCACGCAGGCGTTCTTCCGGGTCGTGCTGCCGCTGATGGCACCGGCCACCGGCACCGTCGCGATCCTCGCCGGCCTCATCGTCTGGAACGACTTCTTCAACTCGCTGATCTTCCTCGGCGGCTCCACCACCCAGACCCTCCCGGTCGCGATGTACACCTACGTCGGTGGTCTGGTCTCGGCGTGGAACAAGATCTTCGCCGTCGTGATCATCTCGATGATCCCGATCCTGCTGTTCTACACGTTCGCGCAGAAGAAGTTCATCCAGGGCTTCGCCGGAGGCCTTAAAGGCTGACCGCGGGGTGACCCGCACCGATTCGGGGGCGACCGGATCGTCGAGCGGATGCCGCGGCATCCGCACGTCGCCCACCACATCCGAACCGCGTCTCCAGGAGGAACCCATGTATCAGCTCGCACCCAACATCGAATTGCTCTTCACCGAAGCCGGCGACTACCACGACCGTGTGCGTGCGGCGTCGGCGGCCGGATTCGACGCCGTGGAGATGTGGGGCCCGACCGGTGCCGACGCGCCGTCGACGCCGAAGGACCTGCCCGCGCTGAAGGCCGCGCTCGAGGAGACCGGCACGCAGCTGACGGCGCAGCTCGCCGAGCCCCGCACGCAGTTCATGATCCCGCCGTGGGATCACTCCGAGTTCTTCCGCAAGCTCGACGAGGGCGTCGCGATCGCCCACGAGCTCGGCACGCCGCGCATCGTCGTGGGCAGCGGCACCGGCTTCGGCGGGTGGAAGCGTCAGGTCCAGCTCGACAAGCTGATCGAGATCTATCAGAAGGCGACCGCCCAGATCGACGGATCGGGCATCACCCTCGTGCTCGAACCGGTCAACGTCCGCGTCGACCACCCCGGCTCGCTGCTGGACCGCACGGCCGAGGGCGTGTACGTCGCGCGCGGCGTCGACTCGCCCTTCTTCGGTATCCTCTACGACATCTATCACTCCGCCGTCGAGGGCGAGGACATGGCCGCCGAGCTCGAGAACGCCGGCGATCTGATCCGCTACGTGCAGCTCGCCGACGCCCCGGGCCGCGGTGAGCCGGGCACCGGGTCGCTGGACTGGCCCGAGCGCCTGCGCATCCTCCGGGCGTCCGGATACGACGGACCGATCGGGCTGGAGTACTACCCGACGCAGGAGTCGGCGGTATCGGTGCGGCACATCGTCGAACTGGCGGCGACGGCGTGAACGCGCGCGTCTACCCCGCCGAGGTCGACGTCGCCATCGTCGGCAGCGGCCCGGCCGGCGCCACGTTCGCGCGCATCCTGACAGAGCAGGCTCCGCAGTCCACGATCGCCATGTTCGAGGTCGGCCCGACGGTGTCGGACCCGCCCGGTGCGCACGTCAAGAACATCGCGGATGCCGAGGCGCGCGCCGCCGCGCAGCGTGCGTCCCAGGGGCCGGGTGAGGGCGCCGACACCGTGAAGGACCCCGGTGCGGTCAAAAGCGGCCAGCGTCGCGGGCGCCCGGGTACGTTCCTGCTCGAGCGGGGCTACCAGGTCGACGGCGAAGACGGACTGCCGGTCGCAGCGTTCTCCAGCAATGTCGGCGGCATGAGCGCGCACTGGACGGGTGCCTGCCCGCGCCCCAACGAGAGCGAGCGCATCGGCTTCGTCGACGACCTCGACGAACTGCTCGCCGAGGGGGAGCGGCTTCTCGGCGTCACGACCGACGCCTTCGACGCCTCACCGTACGCGGCGCTCGTCCGCGAGCGGCTGGCCGCCGCCGTCGACGAGGGTCGCGACGAGCACGCTCGCGCCCAGCGGATGCCGCTCGCCGTGCACCGCCGCACGGACGGGAACCTCGTCTGGTCGGGCTCCGACGTCGTGTTCGGCGAGGAAACCCGCGCCAACCCAAACTTCACGCTTTTCGACGAGTCGCTCGTCACGCGCGTGCTCCTCGAGGATGGCCGGGCGGCGGGCGTCGTCGTCACCGACCGTCGCAGCGGCGCGACCCATGAGGTCCGCGCCCGCTTCGTGGTGGTCGCCGCCGACGCGCTGCGCACGCCGCAGCTGCTGTGGGCGTCCGGCATCCGTCCCGCCGCCCTGGGGCGCTACCTCAACGACCAGGCGCAGGTCGTCTTCGCCGCCCGCATCCGTGACGCCGTCGGCGACACCGATGCCGTCTCGGCCGACCGGCCGGGCGCAATCGGTCTCAGCGAGCAGAGCGGCGTCAGCTGGATCCCGTTCACCGACGCGATGCCGTTCCACGGCCAGATCATGCAGCTCGACGCATCTCCCGTGCCGCTCGCCGACGACGACCCCGTCACCCCCGGTTCGATCGTCGGTCTCGGCCTGTTCTGCGCGAAGGACCTGCAGGACAGCGACCGTGTGGAGTTCGCGGGCGACGAGACGGATGCCTACGGCATGCCCGCCATGACGATCCACTACACCCTCACCGAGCGCGACCAAGCGGTGCTGGACCACGCGCGCGAGGAGATCGTGCGCCTCGGGCGCGCCGTCGGAGAACCGCTCGAGGACCGACCGTTCACGATGCCGCTGGGATCGTCGCTGCACTACCAGGGCACGGTGCGCATGGGGCAGGCCGACGATGGCACGAGCGTGTGCTCGCCCGACAGCGAGGTGTGGGGCGCGCCCGGCGTGTTCGTCGCCGGCAACGGCGTGATCCCGACGGCGACGGCGTGCAACCCGACGCTCACGGCGGTCGCGCTGGCGGTGCGGGGCGCGCGGCATCTCGCGGAATCGCTTGCTTAAGTGTGATTCCGACATTAAAGTGTAGAAACAAGGACAAAGTAGTCAGGAGCTTCGGATGATCCCCGATCGCATCATCGAACAGGGCACGCTCGTCGTCGACGGCCCCCGCGCGCAGGTGGAGGTACGGATCCCCTGGTATCGCGCGCTGCCCGGATCGTGCATCGCCGGCGCCGGCCTCACCATCGACGGTGTCGCGGCCCCCGCGGAATCGCTGAGGTGGCGCATGAACGACACCGAGTTCACCTTCGACGAGTTGCGCACCAACACCGACGAGTGGTGGTTCCCGACCGACTCGGCGGTGCTGTCGGGCGACCTCGAGGTCGCCGCGGACGCCGACCACGAGGTGAGCGTCGATCTGACGCTGTACATCCCCTACATCATCATCAGCGACACCGAGACGCTCCACATCGAGGAGCACGACACGAAGACCATGACGGCACGGAAGGCGGTGGCGGCATGACCGCGGTCGGCACCCCGATTCAGGGGGTCACGCTCTACAGCTTCACCCGCGCCTTCCACGGGCGCGAGTACGACCTCGAAGGCCTCATCCGCAAGGTCGCGTCCGACGGCTACGGCCCCGGACTCGAGATCATCGGGTTCTCCAGCTTCCGCGGCTTCCCCGACATCGACGACCGCTTCGCGGGCTGGTTCCGCGACCTCGTGGCCGAGACCGGCATGGTGACGACGAGCCTGGCCGTCAACGCCGACATCGGCATCCACCGCGATCGCCTCCTCGACCAGGACGAGCTCATCGCCTACATGACGCGTCAGATCGAGGCGGCCTCGAAGCTCGGCTTCCCCATCGCACGCGTGCAGATCTCCATCGAGCCCGACTCGATGGAGCGGCTCGCACCGATCGCTGAGAAGCACGGTGTGACCCTCGCGCTCGAGGTGCACGCCGACCAGTACGCGTCGCACCCCCGCATCCTCGCGCTGCGTGACCGCTATGAGAAGGTCGGTTCGCCCTTCCTCGGGTTCACGATGGACTGGGGCGCCACCGTCTCGGGCTTCGCGCCGTCGCTCATCGAGGCGTACCGTCGCCGCGGCGCGTCGGAAGAGCTTCTCGCCAAGGTCGTCGCTCTGTGGGACGAGTTCTACGAGGCCGGCCCGCCGGCTGACCAGGCCGAGCACGGTCAGCGCTTCGGCCGCTTCATCCAGCTCGGTGCGCAGAACGGGCGCCCTGATCTCGGCATCGATTTTGCCATCAACGGCACCGGCCTGTTCGGCCCCGCGCGCGTCGACGACTGGCTCGAGATCATCCCGTGGGTAAAGCACGTGCACGGCAAGTTCTTCGGCATCGACGACCAGCACGAAGAGCCTTCCGTGCCCGTCCGCGACCTCGTGCGCCTGCTCGTCGACAACGGCTACAAGGGCGCCATCTCGAGTGAGTACGAGGGCTGGCACTGGAACCACTGGCAGTCGCCGTTCGAGATCATCCGCGACGAGCAGGCCATCCAGCGCTCCGCCGCGACGGATGCCGGCAGTCGCATGATCACGGATGCCGGCGAAGCCCGCACCCAGCTGCATAGCTGGCTGCCCACGACCGAAGGAGCGTCCGCATGAGCGACAACGCAGGAGGCATCGCCGGCACGGGCATCGAGCTCGGCACCACCCTGTACTCGATGACGAGCGAGTTCGCCGCTGGGGTGTTCACCCCCGAGACCCTCATCGCCGCCGTCGCCGAGAACGCCATCGGCCCCGGCGTTGAGTTCAACATCGCGCAGCTGCTGCGCACGTACCCCGATGTGGATGCGGAGTTCACGAAGCTCTGGTTCGACTCGCTGGAGAAGTACGGGCTGGAGGCCAGCGCCGTCGGCACCAACCTCGACATGGGCCGCCGCAAGGATCGCGACATGACGCCCGACGAGGAGCACGAGTTCTTCGCGCGGCAGTTGAAGACGGCGAACACGCTCGGGTTCCGCACCGTCGTCATCCGCTCGGCCGGCAAGGAGCTGCTGCGCAGCCTCCTGCCGCTCGCCGAGAAGTACGACCAGCGCCTCGCGTACGAGATCCACGCGCCGGAGGGACCGAACAGCCCGAAGGTGCAGCAGATCCGCGAGCTCTACGCCGAACTCGACAGTGACCGGCTCGGGTTCACCGCCGACTTCTCGTCGACGATGCACTCGCTCTCCCCGACTCTGCTCGCGCAGCTCGAGAAGATGGGCATGGACCCGAAGCATTTCGCGGTGATGGACGAGATCTGGCATGAGCCGGCCCCGATGCACGTGCGCAACCAGAAGTTCGAGGACTACCTCTCCGGTGAGGGCGTCGACTTCCTACGGTTCGGGCCGTTCACGCGGCTCGCCTTCAACATGCACGGTCTCGTCGCGCCGGAGGAGTGGCTCGACATCATGCCGCAGACCTTCCACGTGCACGCGAAGTTCTATGACATCGATGCGAACGGCGACGAGCCGGCGATGGACATCCCGCGCATCGTCCGCCAGTTCGTCGCCGGCGGATACCGCGGATACCTCTCCAGCGAATGGGAGGGCCACGCCTTCCAGGACCTCGGCGAGGCCGACCCGATCGACCTCGTCCGCAAGCAGCACGTGCTCATGCGTCGTGCCATCGAAGAAGCCGCGGCATCCGCCACGGTCTGAGAACAGGAGCCCGAAGTGTCTGACACCGCCGTCACAACCGTCGAAGAGCTCGCGGCCGAGATCTCGCGCCTGCGGGTCGAGGTGACCGCAGCCCGTGCCCTCGCGCAACGCGCCGAGGACCGGGGCCAGGTCGAGAACCTCTTCAACCGCTACATGTACCTGCACAACGCCTTCCAAGACGAGCAGATCATCCCGCTGTGGGTGAAGGAGGGGACCCCCGGCATCCGCGCGCGGTACACCAACGCAGGGCAGTACACGACGTGGGAGAGCGTGACCCGCTACCACCGCGACCGGCCGAGCCCCGAGGGCAAGCTCATCCTGCACGCCACCACGACGCCGGTCATCGAGGTCGCCGCCGACGGGCAGACCGCCAAGGGTGTGTGGCTCATGGCCGGCACGGAGTCAGGGCTGACCGATCCGGAGGTCGCCAAGGCCTTTCCCGACATGTACTCGCCCGACGAGGTGCTCGGCAAGAAGGTCTGGGCGCACTGGGTGTGGTGCAAGTACGCGATCGACTTCCTCAAGCAGGACGGCGAGTGGCGGTTCTGGAAGTTCCGCTGCTACGAGCTGGCCCGGGCACCCTTCGAGGAGAACTGGGTCAGCTTCGGCCTGAAGAACCAGGGCGCTTTCGACCTCGATCTCATGTACTTCGGCGACGACGGCAAGCCCGTGTTCATGCCGCCGGCGGATGAGCCGGTGCCGTCGAAGAACCACCCCTACAGTCCCACCACCGTTCAGAAACTCGAACCCGTGCCGCCTGTCGCGCACGACACGTTCGAGGACACGTTCAAGTAAAGGAGAGGGCCGATGGCCACTCACAACTCGCTCTTCTCTGAGAAGGACGTGCGGCGCACCGACACCGGACTCGCCGTCGCGGTGCAGCTGCCCTGGTACCGGAGCCTGTGGCTCTCGGCGGTCGACGGCGTGGACGCGACGGTGAACGGCGAGCAGATCCCCACTGACCGACTCCGCTTCGTGCTCGAGGGCAGTGAGTACCGCATCGAGGAGCTGCCGGAGCAGTCCGAGACGCTGTGGTTCGTCGCCGAGAAGCCCGAGGTGCTCATCGACCTCGGACGTGCGCCCGAGGCGGGCGAGAAGCTCACGGTCGAGGTCGTGCTGACGATGCGTCTGCTGTACATGCAGATCATGCCCGGCGTCGACGGGGGACCGGGCCGCTACGTGACCAACCGGGTGCCGGTCGAGCGCGAACTGGTGCTGGCGTGACGTTCCGACAGGCGCAGGGCGGGTCCACCCGGCCGCTGCGGGTGGCGATGATCGGCTACGGCTTCATGGGGTCGGCCCACTCGGTCGGCTGGCGACAGGCTCCGCGGATGTTCGATCTGCCGGTCGACGTCGAGATGGCGGTCGTCGTCGGCCGGTCGGCGGATGCCGTGGCCCAGGCCGCGGCGAAGTGGGGCTGGGCGGAGTCGGCGACGGATTGGCGCGAGGTCGTCGCACGTGACGACATCGACATCGTCGACATCGTCACCCCCGGTGACTCGCACGCCGAGATCGCGATCGCGGCTCTCGAGGCGGGCAAGCACGTGCTGTGCGAGAAGCCGCTGGCGAACACGACGGCCGAGGCCGAGGCGATGGCGGATGCCGCCGCGCGCGCCGCCGAGCGGGGCCTCCGTGCGACCGTCGGGTTCACTTATCGCCGCGTGCCCGCCGTGACGCTGCTGCGTGATCTCATCGCGGACGGCAAGGTGGGTCGCGTGCAGCAGGTGCGCGCCTCGTACCGGCAGGATTGGCTCGTCGACCCGGAGATGCCGCTGGCGTGGCGCTTGCAGAAGGAGCACGCCGGTTCGGGTGCTCTCGGCGACATCGGCGCGCACATCATCGACATGGTCCAGTTCGTCACGGGTCACCGCATCGACGCGGTCTCGGGCACGGTCGAGACGATCGTGAAGCAGCGTCCGCTGCAGGGCTCCGGCTCGGGGCTCACGGGAACGGCGGCGGAGGGCTTCGGTGAAGTCACCGTCGACGACGTCGCGCTGTTCATCGGGCGCCTCTCGGACGGCGCGCTGGCGTCGTTCGAAGCGACGCGCTTCGCGACCGGCCGCAAGAACGCGCTGACGATCGAGATCTCCGGAGACCGAGGTGCGCTCGCCTTCGACCTGGAGCGCCTGAACGAACTGCAGTTCTATGACCGCTCGGCCCCAGAGGAGCTGCAGGGATTCACGACGATCCTCGTGACCGACGCGGCTCACCCGTATGTCGCGGCGTGGTGGCCCGCCGGCCACGTGCTCGGTTACGAGCACGGCTTCGTCCATCAGGCGAAGGACTTCGTCGAGGGCATTCATGCCGGGGCCGATGTGCACCCGACGTTCGCCGAGGGGCTGTCCGTGCAGCGCGTGCTCGACGCCGTCGAACGCAGCCATGCCGCCGACTCCGCCTGGACCCGCAGCGTCGCGGCCGTCCCGGCGGTCTGACCACCGATCACCCGAGAGGAGCACGCATGTCGCGTCCCATCACCCTGTTCACCGGCCAGTGGGCCGATCTGCCGTTCGAGGAGGTCGCGCGTCTCGCGGGCGAGTGGGGCTATGACGGCCTCGAGATCGCCTGCTGGGGCGACCACATCGACGTGTCCCGGTGGGAGGATGCCGCGTACGTGCAGTCGCGCCGAGACATTCTCGAGCGCAACGGCCTGAAGGTGTGGGCGATCGCCAACCATCTCACCGGTCAGGCGGTGTGCGACGACCCGATCGATCAGCGCCACCGCGACATCCTGAGCGACCGCGTCTGGGGAGACGGGGACGCCGAGGGGGTCCGCCGTCGCGCGGCGGCGGACCTCATGGACACGGCCCGGTTCGCGGCGCGGCTGGGCGTGAAGACCGTGACGGGGTTCACGGGTTCGTCGATCTGGAAGTACGTGGCGATGTTCCCGCCGGCGACCGACGAGATGGTCCAGGCCGGCTACGATGACTTCGCCGCGCGGTGGAACCCGATCCTCGACGTGTTCGAGGCGGAGGGGGTGCGTTTCGCTCTCGAGGTGCACCCGTCCGAGATCGCCTATGACTACTGGACGGCGAAGGCGACGCTCGAGGCGATCGGACGCCCGGACGTGTTCGGGTTCAACTTCGACCCATCGCATTTCATCTGGCAGCAGCTGGACCCGGTGGCGTTCGTCCTCGACTACGCGGAGCACATCTTCCACGTGCACGTGAAGGAGTCGATCACCAACCTCGACGGCCGCAACGGCGTGCTGGGATCGCACCTGCCGTGGGCGAACCCGCGCCGCGGGTGGACGTTCGTGTCGACCGGGCACGGGGCCGTGCAGTGGAACCCGCTGTTCCGCGCGCTGAACGCGATCGGCTACGACGGCCCGACGAGCGTCGAGTGGGAGGACGCCGGCATGGACCGTCTCATCGGCGCGAAGCAGGCGATCGCGTTCGTCCGCGACCTCGCCGAGATCACCCCGCCCCATGCTGCCTTCGACGCGGCCTTCTCGACGAAGGGCTGACCATGGCCGACAAGCTGAAGGTCCTGATCCTGTCGGGTCACATGACCCGGGAGCACGACAACGAGCACCGCAGCTTCCGTCAGCACAACACCTGGCTGACCCAGCTGCTCGAAGACACCGGCCGCTTCCACGTGCGGGTCGTCGAAGACCCGCGCGGCCTCGGCGCCGACATCATCGACAAGTACGACGTCGTCATCGTCGTGTTCGAGGGCCGCGACGGGTACCACGACAAGGCTGTCGGGTTCGGTGCCGAGACCGACGCCGCGCTGCTGAAGTTCGTGCACGACGACGGCAAGGGCATCGTCTGGTTCCACGGCTCGGCCGCGCAGGAAGACCGCTGGGGCTACCCGGAGGAGTACAACGTCATGCGCGGCTCGAAGCTGAGCGCGTGGGAGACCGGGCTGCGGCCGCGGCCCTGGGGCGAGGCGCAGCTCGACACGGTCGAGCCGCGGCATCCGATCACCGAGGGCATCAGCGCGCGGTGGACGGTCACCGGCGACGACATCCTGACCGGCGTCGAGATCTACGACGGCGCGCAGGTGCTGCTGACGACCTTCGACGACCTCGAGTCGTACGAGAACGCGCCGATCTGGCCGATGCCGCACTACCCGGTGGACATCCCCCCGGGCGGTATCGCCGATCTTCCCGGCATGAACACCGACCAGCCGATCGCGTGGATCAACGAATACGGCGCGGGCCGCTCGTTCACGATCACGATCGGTCACGACATCGACACGTTCCGTCGCATCGAGTTCATCCGCATGTTTCCGCGCGGCGTGGAGTGGGCAGCGACGGGAGAGGTCACACTGACCGGACCCGATCGACGCGGCGATCGGCGCATCAACCCCTGGCCGTACTACAACGGCGAAGGCTGAGCCTCACGACTCGGTAGCGGGCAACCCGTACCGGCGCGGACGTCGGCGGCGATCTGCGCCTCGCCGGCCTCGAGCTGCCGATCAGGCCAGATTGCTCACGCGACGGTGGCGCCGGTGGCGACGGCGAGGCTCTCTCGGGCCAGCGCGAGGTGCCGGCGCGTCATGTCGGCCGCGTCGTCGTCGAGCCACTCGTTGCCGCCCCACTCGCTGCAGAAGGTACCGCTGAAGCCGGCGGCGTGCAGTTCGCGACCGATGTCGCGGATGGGGGTGGACACGCGTCCGTCGGCGTCGTCGAGGTCCCAGAACTTGAGGTGCACGCCGCGGGTGAGGGGCAGGATGTCGCGCACGTCGGCGGCATCGCTCCGTCCGAACCGCACCAGCAGGTTCATGTACAGGGTGTGCACCGACCCCGGCACCCCGCCGGCGCGCAGCAGCTCGAGCACCGCGCCGTGGGTCTCGGGGGCGCGCCACGAGGTCTCCAGACGCCGCATGAGATCGGCAGGAACACCCGCCGCAGCAAGTCGCCCGAGGTAGCTCACCGGCAGTGCCGGCATGAGCATGCTGATGTCGAGCAGCACTCGGATGCGCGGGTCATCGAGGGCGGCGATGTCGTCGTAGGCGGATGCCGCGGCCTGCGGCGTCTGCTGTCCCTGAGCCTCCTCGAAAAGGACGATGTCGAGTTCGGCGAGTATCGGCTGGAGCATCTTCAGCAGCTCCGGCCCCGCCTGGCCGAGGGGGACCCGCGCACCGATCGCGCCGACGCGCGCGGCCGCGCGCAGCTGCGGTACGAGGAAGGCGAGGCGCTCGGCGTCGCTGCGCCGTCTGCCGTCGGCGGTCCACTCATCGATGCTTGCGCCGACGATCGACACGCGGCCTCCGGCGGCGTCGAGCTCGCGGCGGAAGGCACCGACATCGGCATCCGTCGGATCCGGGTAGGTGCGCCAGACTTGACCCGCCTCGATCTCGATCGCGTCGGCGATGCCGCTCTGCACCACGCCGACGGCGATGTCGGTGGCCGGACGCTCGGCGTGGATGACCTCGGGTGTCCAGTTGAAGGCGGATGCCGTGAGCACCCACCCGGGGGCGAGGTCCTCCCCGTCGGCGGTGCCTCGCGCAGCGTCGGCGCGCCCCGCCCCCGTCGCGGTGGCCGAGGATGTCGGTGTCGCCGGTGCGTCCAGCGTGAGGGGCCGGGTCGCACGGAACGGCAACTGCAACGGGCCGTCGGGACCGGCGGCGAGGTACGGCACGGCCAGCGTGAAGGTGACCTCCACTTCGTGCCGGCCGGGGCGCAGCGCCTCAACGCCCCGCAGCGCCACCCGGTCCTGCAGGTACCACCAGCCGTCGGGAGTGTGCACGTCGACCGCGATCGCTCGTCCGTCGATCCGCGCGGCGACGCCGCGCAGGCTCTCGGCGGGGAGGGAGCGGATCCAGGGCAGGCTCAGCAGGATCTCGAAACCGTGGTCCGTGGACCGAAGCGCATCGTCGCGCAACACCGGAAGCGTCATAGGGCCCAAACATACCGTCTTATGTCGAAAACTGGAAGAAGGTCACGCCGTGCCCCGGATGGTCGCGATGGTCGGGCGTCCTTCCGCGAACCAGCGCGGGAATGTCGCCTCGAATAGCTGCTCGCGGGCGAGTTCCGCCCCGCCGCGCAGCGGCTCGGCAGGGTCGCTGTGCGACTGGATGATCGACAGGTCGCGCGTCGCGAGGGGGATCGACAGTTCGTAGACCCGCTGGCGCACCTCCGCGAGGTAGATCTCGCCGGCCGAGGCGACGGCGCCACCGATGACGATCACGCCCGGGTTGAACACGTTCACGAGCGTGGCGATCGTCTCTCCGATCACATGGGCGGACTTCTGGATGAGCTCGATGGCGAGGGCGTCGCCGTGCTCCGCCGACCGCGCGATGATCTCGGGGGTCAACGACCCGGCCTCGGCGGACAGGCGGCTGTCGGCGCCTTCGGTCAGCCGCACTTCGGCGTCCCGCACCATCGCCCATCCGCTGGCGACGGCTTCGAGGCACCCGATCTTGCCGCATCGGCACGCGGCGTCGGAGTCTCGGACGCGCACGTGACCGATGTCGCCCGCCGCGCCGTTCGCACCGCGGTGGAGGTGCCCGCCCGAGAGCAGCCCCGCCCCGATGCCCGTGCCGATCTTGCAGTAGATGAGGTTCGTGTCGTGTCCGCCCTCGCGTGCGCGTTCGCCGAGCGCCAAGAGGTTCACGTCGTTGTCGATCCACGCGGGCGCGGAGAGGTGATCCTCGAATCGGCGCCGGATGTCGAAGCCGTTCCACCCCGGCATGATGGGCGGCGCCACCGGGCGACCGGTCTCGAAGTCCACCGGCCCGGGGATTCCGACGATGCATGCCCAGACCGGGGCGTCACCGGTGCGAGCGAGAAGCTCGTCGACGACGGTGAGCACGCGGTCGAGTGTGTCCGCCGGTCCGCGGGAGATGTCCCAGTCCTCATGCGCCTGATCGAGCAGAGCGCCGTCGAGGTCGGTGACGCCGAAATGGACGTGCAGGCCGCCGAGTGCGCACACCACGATGCGACCCGCCTGCGCGCGGAAGCGCAGGGTGCGAGGTGCGCGACCGCCCGAGGAGGGGGCGAACTCGCCGTCCTCCAGGAAGCCCATCGTGATCGCCTGGTCGACGCGTTGCGTCACGACGCCGCGCCCGAGTCCGGTCAGCCGACCGATTTCGGGGCGGGTCGACGCCTCGCCGGTGCGCACCATGTTGACGATGCGCAGCAGGCTCGTCACTTCGTCGGTCTGTGCGCCGAACCGCAGGGTGGACTCGCTGGCCATGCTTGATTCTGACACAACACTATGGTTGTGCGAACAATTGAGCGGCTTGATTCATCCTGACACCCGAAACTTAGGTACTATTCACGCAAAAGGTCGACGACGAGGAGGCCGTCATGACCGGCATTGGCATCATCGGCGCGGGTCCCGGCAGTGCGGCGCTGCACCTGCCGACGGCGGGCCGCCTGGCCGACCGCCTCGAGATTGTGCACGTCAGCGACGGGGGGAGCGGGCGCTCCGCCGATGTGGCGGCGTCGGTCGGCGCACGCCACTCCACGGGTACGGCAGAGCTCCTCGCCGATCCGCGGGTCGAGGCTGTCGTCATCGCCAGCCCGCCGCACCTGCACGCCGAGCAGGCGCTGGCTGCGGTCGCCGCCGGGGTCCGCGGCGTCCTGTGTGAGAAACCGCTTGCCCTCAGCCACGACGACGCCGATGCCGTGGTCGACGCGGTGGCCGCTGCGAGAGTCGCGCTCGTCGTCGGCACCAATCACCTGTTCGATCCGGCGTGGGGCCAGGCCAAGCATCACGTTGCGGCGGGCGGACGCGTGCGTGCGATCTCGATCACGGTCGCCCTGCCGCCGAACGCCCGGTATCACGACGTCGTCACCGAGCCGGTGCCCGCGCAGCCGGTGCGGCCCGCGCCGGACATGCGTGACGCCGGGGTGCGGGCCGGGATCGTCCGGCAGCTCGTTCTCGGGCTCCTGATCCACGATCTGCCGCTCGTGCGAGATCTCGCCCCCGGCGACCCCGAAGTGCTCTCGGCGCGGTTCGTGCCCCCGATCGGATGCGCCGTCGCGTTCCGAGTGCACGACGTGCTGGTGCAGGCCACGGCAGTGCTGCTTCCCGAAGGGGCCGAGGCGCTCTGGCGGATGACGGTGGCCACCACCACAGACGAGTTCGAGATCGAGTTTCCGCCGTCTTTCGTGCACGGCGGCAGCGCGTCGGTCCGCGCCGTGCGGGAAGACGGCGTCGAAACGGTGTATGTGGCCGAGTCGGAGGACGGGTACGTGCAGGAGTGGCGAACATGGGCGGACGCCCTCGACGGCGGTGACACCGACCTCGACGGCATCCGCGCCGATGCGCACTTCGCGATCGTGCTCGCCGATGGTGCGGCCGCGAGGATTCTGGCGGAGGTGGCAGCATGATCGGCGTCGCCACAGCGCTTCCGGGCTACCGGATCGCGGTCGCTGAACTGCCGGCGCGACTCCGGCTGCGCGAACGCGACGCACAGATCTCGGTCGTGCGGGCGGATGCCGACGGTATCGCGGTGGCGCTGCGTGCCGTCGGCCGCGGCGTGCGGGTCATCGTCGTCGATCGGCCGGGGGCAGACGCCGGTGACTTCGCCGGACTAAGTGCCACGGGTGTCTCGGTCGTGTTGAACCGACCGAGCCTGCGCGATGACGACATTCATGACGCCCGGCGGGCCGACGGCGGGGCGGATGCGGTTCCTGTGGCGGTCACGGTGCAGGCGCTGACGGCGCGCGGGGCGCTCGGTGACGTCCTCGTGGACGCGATGGGGTGGGGGCGGGTGCTGGCCGGGAGCCCTCTGACCCTGCGCTCGGGGCATCGCGTCGCAGATGCCGTCCTCGCGGATCTCGCCGGTGCAGGCGGCATCGGCGTGGGCGTGGTCGCCTCCGAGCGACTCGGTGCGGCCGGTCCTGCCCGGCTACGGGCGACGACGATCGGTGTCCACCGCACCGAGGTCGTGTCGATCGCCGGTCGGACGACGGTGACCCACTCGACGGGCGCCGGAGAATGGGTGCTCCCGCGACGATGGGAGTCGTCCGAACGCGTGGCATTGCGCCGGGCGCTCGACGTGCTTTCGGGCGCCCGCGCGGCCACCGACATCGCCGAGTGGGCGCACGACCTCTCTTGTGCGGCCGGTGTCATGGGAACTGCCCCCAGCCGCGCGTATTGAAGATGGTGATCCCCACTATTGCGACAATCGCATTCCCTTATGTCTGATCTCGACAGATAGTGGAAGTGCAATCGTGAAAGGAATGACGATGACGTCGACCGGGCCCACCGCCCCCTTCGCTCTCGCACGCTTCCGAGACGGCGACAACATCGCCCTCGGTCTGGTGGTGGGTGACCGCGTTCGCGCGCTTTCTCCCGCAGACCTCGGTGCGGCCGACCTCAACGCGTTTCTGGCGGCGGGCGACTGGGAGCGGCTTCGGCCCCTCGCCGACCTCGACGATGACGGCTGGCGGCCCCTGGGCGACGTCACCCTGACGGCGCCGGTCACTCCGCGCCAGGTGCTGCAGGCCGGCGCCAACTACCGCCAGCACGTCATCGAGCTCGTCGCGGCCGGTCTCACCCAGAACACCGACCGCACGCCGGAGGAGGCACGGGCGTTCGCGGCGAACCTGATGGACGACCGTGCCGCGAACGGCGAGCCCTACTTCTTCATCGGCCTGCCTGCCTGCGTCGTCGGCGACGACGTTCCCCTCGTGCTGCCCAGCTACAGCGACGTACACGACTGGGAACTCGAACTCGCGGTCGTCATCGGCACCGAGGCGTTCCGCGTCTCCCGCGACGATGCGATGCGCCACGTGGCGGGCTACACGATCGTCAACGACATCACGACCCGCGACCTCGTCTTTCGCAAGGATATGAAGGAGATCGGCACCGACTGGTTCCGTGCGAAGAACGCGCCGGGCTTCCTGCCGACGGGACCGTTCCTCGTCCCGGCATCGTTCGTCGACGGCGGAAAGCTGACGGTCACGCTCGACCTCAACGGCCAGGTGATGCAGAACGGCGACACCGACGACCTTCTGTTCGACATCGCATCCCTCGTCGCCACTGCCTCGCAGACGGTTCCGCTGCTGCCGGGCGATCTGCTCCTCACCGGAAGCCCCGCCGGCAACGGGCAGCACTGGAAGCGATTCCTGCGCGACGGTGACGTCATGACCGGGTCGATCACGGGGCTCGGCACGCAGGTCGTGCGGTGCGTGGCCGAGGGGGCGGGCGCATGACCCTTCGACAGGATCGGGGACCGGTCAGCGAGAACCCGGCCGACCTCGACCGCCGTGACCCTGCCGCCGAGATCCGCGCCCGCGCCGAGGCCTATCGCAACTGGGGCCGCTGGGGTGAGGACGACGTGCTCGGCACCCTCAACTTCATCGACGACGCCAAGCGCCTCGCCGCGGCATCCCTCGTCGGCACCGGTCGGGTCGTCTCGCTCGCGCAGGCCTTCGACACCGACGGACCGCAGAAGGGCTGGCGCCGCCGCACGAATCCCGTGCACACCATGACCGACACCGGAACCGATGCCGAGCGCGGCAACCAGGGCTTTCCGCACGGCATCGGCGGCGCCGATGACGTCATCGCCATGCCGCTGCAGTGCTCGACGCAGTGGGACGGCCTCGGCCACATCTTCGATCAGGGCTTCGCCTGGAACGGGCGTCGCGCGGGCGATGTCGTCACGAGCAACGGCGACCTCGTCACCGGCATCGAGCACGCCGCGTCGGTCATCGTCTCCCGTGGCGTGCTGCTCGACGTGGGGCGCCACCTCCGGCCCGACACCGGCGAACTCGACGACGGCTACGCGATCGCCGCTGCGGAACTCGATGCCACCGCCGTCGCGCAGGGCGTCGCGATCGCCCGCGGCGACATCGTGCTCGTGCGCACCGGTCAATACGGTCGCACCCGTCGCGAGGGCTGGGGCGACTATGCCGGTGGCGCCGCGCCGGGGCTGTCGCTGACGACCGCCGGGTGGCTGCACCGCAGCGAGATCGCCGCGATCGCAACGGACACCTGGGGCTTTGAGGTGCGACCGAACGAGTTCGACGTGCCGTCGTTCCAGCCTCTGCACCAGGTCGTGATTCCGAACATGGGGCTGACGATCGGCGAGATGTGGGATCTCGAAGAGCTCGGCGACATCTGCGCCGAGCAGCGGCGCTGGGAGTTCCTGCTCTCGGCGCCGCCGCTGCCGATCACGGGCGCGGTCGGTTCGCCGATCAACCCCGTCGCAATCCTCTGACCCGTCATCCCCTTCCCCGAACCAGAGAACAGAGAGGTTCTGATATGACCGCCGTGACCAAGGTCGCCGTCGTCGGCAGCGGTGCCGCCGGGCTCGCCGCAGCCATCCAACTCGCCAAGGCCGGAGTGACCGTCGACGTGTACGAGGCCAAGCCCGAGATCAGCGCGCTCGGGTCGGGCATCACGCTGCAGGGCAACGCGCTGCGCGCGTTCGGCGAGCTGGGCATCTGGGACAGGGTGCAGGAGAAGGGCTACTTCTTCGAGGGCCTGAACCTGCGTGCTCCGGGACCCGATGCCCAGATCGTCGCGCAGCTGCCCGATGTGCAGACCGGTGGCCCGGACTTCCCCGCGTGCGGGGGCATGTACCGCCCGGATCTCGCCGCGATCATGGTCGCCCGCGCCGAGGAGGTGGGCGCACACCTTCATTACGGCGCGAAGGTCACCGGCCTCGACGAGACCGCTGACGGCGTCGCGCTGTCGGTCGGCGATGACGTGGTCGGGGTCTACGACCTCGTGATCGGCGCCGACGGTCTCAACTCCACCGTGCGCGACCTCATCGGCATCGACACGAAGCCCGAGCCCTTCGGCATGGGCATCTGGCGCGCGTTCGTCACGCGCCCCGCCGAGGTCACCACGAGCGAGCTGTACTACGGCGGCCCCGTCTTCATCGCGGGCTACACCCCCACCGGCGACGACACCATGTACGCCTTCCTCGTCGAGGAGGCGCAGGACCGGTTCGGTGTCACCGACGCCGAGGCGACCGAGATCATGATCGGGGAGTCGATGGCCTACAACGGGCCGTGGGTCTCCATCCGCGAGAGCCTCGCCGCGGGCGCCCAGGTCAACTACACCTGGTTCACGAAGCACGTCGTCGAAGGGCCGTGGAACCGCGGCCGCGTCGTCATCATCGGCGACGCCGCCCACAGCTGCCCTCCCACGATCGCGCAGGGCGCCGCGCAGGCGCTCGAGGACGCGCTCGTCCTCACGGAGCTGCTGGTGGCCGCCGACGAGATCGATCAGGGCCTGTGGGATGCCTTCCACGCCCGCCGTCTGCCGCGGGCGACCGCCGTCGTGGAGGCATCGGCGCAGCTCGGCCAGTGGCAGCTCGAGCACAACCGTGACGCGGATGCCGGTGGGCTGATCTTCGGCATCGCACAGCAGATGGCGCAGCCGGCATGACCACCGACGTCCACGCCCATCTGCTGCTGCCTGGCCTGCAGGCCGAGGTGCAGCGCCGCGACCCGGAGGGGTTCGCGGCCGCCGGTGATCTCGAGTTGCGTCGCAACGGGGCGGCGAGCCTCGCCGTATCGGGACCGATGGTGGGCGAGCGCGTCCCGCGGCTCACCGACGTGAACGTGCGGCTGGCGGAGATGGACCGGCAGGGCGTGGACCGGCAATGGGTGTCGGTGTCCCCGAACCACTTCTACCCGTGGGCCGACGAGGATCTCGCGGTGTGGGTGGCGCGGGAGACGAACCGTCTCGTCGCCGAGCACGTCGCTCTCGCTCCCGAGCGGCTCACCGGGCTCGGCGTGGTGCCCCTGCAGCATCCCGCGCGCATCGTCGAGGCACTGGACGACGCCGTGCTCGGGCGGGGCCTGGCCGGAGTGGAGATCTCGTCGTTCGCCGGCGACGTCGAACTCTCGGATGAGCGCCTCGAGCCGTTCTGGGCGCGCGCCGCCGAACTGGGTGCCGTCGTCTTCCTGCACCCGTTCGGCTGCTCCCTCGACGAGCGGCTGGACCGGTTCTACCTGGCCAACACGGTCGGGCAGCCGGCCGAGAACGCCGTCGCGCTGTCGCACCTGATCTTCGCGGGAGTGCTCGACCGGCATCCCGCGCTCACCCTCGTCGTCGCGCACGGCGGCGGATACCTGCCCACCGCGATCGGCCGCAGCGACCACGCCTGGCGGGTGCGCCCCGACGCCCGCGGCTGCGCGCACGAGCCGTCGAGCTACCTGAGGCACATTTGGTTCGACACGGTGGTCCACGATCCGATCGCGCTGCGCCGCCTGGTCGAGACTGCGGGCGGCGGGCGGGTGGTCCTCGGCAGCGACTACCCGTTCGACATGGGGCTCGATGATCCCGTCTCGTTCGTGCGCTCGGCGGGACTGCCGCACGAGATCGAAGACCGCATCCTCGCGGGCAACGCCGACGCCCTCATTCCCGCGGCGGTGCGCTCGTGAAGATCGCACGCTGGCGCGACGGCGACCGCATCGGCGAGGGATTCGTCGAGGACGGCGCCGTGGTGCCGTTCCCCGACGCGCTGAGCGTCGCCGACGTCCTCGCCGCGGGACTCGCCGCGGCGCCCGAGCTGCACGCGCGCGCGCTCCACGCCGGAGCCGACGTGCGGCGCCCCCTCGCCGAGGTGACGCTGCTGGCGCCGTTGCTGCCGGCATCCGTCCGCGACTTCGTCGCGTTCGAGGAGCACGTCGAGGGCGTCTCGGCGAGCGTCGACGGCAAGAGCGAGGTCGTTCCGGAGTGGTATGACGCCCCGACCTTCTACTTCACCAACCCGCACACCGTGCTCGGCCCCGGCGAGCCCGTCTCGCCGCCGGTGACCGAGCGGCTCGATTTCGAGCTGGAACTCGCCGCCGTGATCGGCGGCGTGGCCGGGTCGGACGGCGCTAACCTGACGCCGGATGCCGGTGCCGCGCACATCTTCGGCTACACGGTCATGAACGACTGGTCCGCCCGCGACCTGCAGAGCTGTGAGATGAAGGTGCGGCTCGGGCCGGCCAAGGGCAAGGACTTCGGTCTGTCGCTGGGCCCCTGGATCGTGACGGCCGACGAGCTGGCGCCGTTCGTCGACGACGACGGGTTTCTCGCGGTGCGCGCCGAGGCGCGCATCAACGGGGAGCTCGTGGGGGAGGACCTCGTCTCGAACATGGGCTGGCCCTTCGGTGTGCTCGTGGCGTACGCGTCGCGGAACTCTCGAGTGGTTCCCGGCGACGTGCTGGGTTCCGGCACCGTCGGAAACGGCGGGTGCCTCGGCGAACTCTGGGGACGCGCCGGGGCACTCGTGCCGCCGCCCCTGCAGGAGGGCGACGAGGTGGCGCTGCGCATCGAAGGCGTGGGCGACCTCGTCGCTCGCGTCGGCCTTGCGGTCGCCGTGCCCGACCTTCCTCGCGCGGCGCCGCGTCCGCGCACCCGCACCCGAACCGAGATCAGAACCAACTGAGAAAGGGGTCGACGATGACCGAACGACTCGTCTCCCACCTGCGTTACGCCGCGCTCGCGGTGCCGAATTTCGCCGAGGAGCGCGACTTCTTCACGACCTACTGGGGGCTCACCGAGGTGCACGCCGCCGACGGTCTCAGCTACCTCGCCGCGGAGGGCTCCACCGAGCCGTACATCCTGCGCCTGCGCGACGGTGAGAAGCGCATCGACCTCGTCGGGTTCGCGGTGGCCAGCCGCGACGACCTGTACGCGCTCGCCGACAAGCTGAGAGGCGAGGGTGTGCAGTTCGTGCACGAGCCGCAGGAGCTCGAGGTGTTCGACGGCGGGCACGGCTTCCGCGTCTTCGACGGCGACGGACGCGTGCTGGAGTTCTCCGTCGGGTACCGCACCCGTCAGGCTCGCAAGATCCGCGAGCGGGAGCCGATTCCCGCTAAGCTGTCGCACGTCGTGTTCAACTCGGCCAATCTGCAGCAGTCCGCCGACTGGTACATCGAGCACCTCGACTTCGACATCTCCGACTCGCTCGTGCGCCCCGACGGCGGTCCGATGATGCACTTCATGCGTTGCAACCCGACCCACCACTCGCTCGCGATCGCGCAGGGACCGCACCACTCCCTGCACCACCTGTCGTTCGAGATGCGCGGCATCGAGGAATGGATGCGCGGCGCCGGCAAGATCCTCCGCTCCGGAGCGCGGATGATCTGGGGCCCCGGGCGGCACAACGCCGGTGACAACACCTTCGCCTACTTCCTGAGCCCGGCCGGCAACACGATCGAGTACACGACCGAGCTCGCGGTGCTCGACGAGGAGACCTGGGAGCCGCACCGGCTCGACATGACGCAGGTCTCCAGCCAGGACCAGTGGGGCACCGCACAGGCGATGAGCGAGCTCATCGCGCGTGAGTCGTTCAACGACATCGACAAGGGCCTGTTCGTCGCGCCGCCGGTGTGACGGCGGCATCCGACACGCCATTCTTGAGGAGACGAGATCATGACACGGATCCACTTCGCCGCCGACCACGGCGGCTACGAGCTCGGCCGAGCGCTGGAAGCGCGTGCGCGCGTCGCCGGCCACGAGGTCGTCTGGCACGGCGCAGACACGCTCGACCCGGGTGACGACTACCCGATCTTCGCGATCCGCGTCGGCACCGCCGTCGTCGCCGATCAGGACGCCGGGGTCGACGCGTTCGGTGTGCTGGTGGTCGACGAGGGCGCGGCGGGCGTCGTCGCCGCGAACAAGGTCAACGGTGCCCGCGCGGTCGGCGCCGCCTCGCCGCGTGCGGCGGCGACCACGCGCGAGGTCGTCGATGCGAACGTCCTCGTGCTCGAGGGCATCGCGTTCGAGGAGAACGCGTGGCTCACGCTCGCCGCCTTCGTCACCTCGCACCTGCCCCACAACGTCGACCGCGGACGGCAGATCCTGCAGATAGAGGAGTACGAGAACTCGGGCACGATCGAGGGGTGGGCCGTGCAGTTCGAGCCGGAGCGGATCATCGTCTCCTACGAGTGATTCCCCCTCACTTTGGTTGATTTGCAACCTAAGTAGCGATAGAATGGCTGCGACGTCGGGGTTCGCGTGTGAACCCGTCTCGCTGCGGAACGACCCGCGGCGAGCACACCTCGTCGCGTCGACGGCCCGATCTCTCGGGTGAAGCGCACATGCACCTGTCTCCTCTCCGCCTTCGCATCCTCGTCGGCTCGCTCCTGACCGTCTCGTTCCTCGGCGCTCTGGATCACACCGTGGTCTCCACCTCGCTCGCCACCGTCGCCGGCGAGCTCGGCGCGCTCGAGCAGATGGCCTGGGTCGTCGTCGGCTTCACGCTCGCAGCGACGGTGCTGCTCCCCGTCATCGGCAAGCTCGGCGACATCGTGGGGCCGCGCCTGGTGTTCCTCGTCTCGCTCGGGGTCTTCGTCGTCGCCTCCCTCGCGTGCGGGTTCGCACAGGATCTGCCCCAGCTCATCGCCGCGCGCGTGTTGCAGGGAATGAGCTCGGCAGGCCTGCAACTCATGTCGCAGACGATCGTCGCGTACGTCGCATCGCCGCGGGAGCGGCCGCGCCTGCTCGCCGTCATCGGCGCCGCGTTCCCGATCGCCATCGTCGTCGGGCCGGTGCTCGGCGGTCTCATCACCGACTTCTGGGGCTGGCAGTGGGTCTTCTGGATCAACGTGCCGGTGGGCCTGGCGGCCTTCGCCCTCGCGGTCTACGCCGTACCCCACGTCGTCCCCAGCGCCCGGCCGCGCATCGACATCGCCGGCGCCGTCACGTTCACCGTCGCGATGGTGGCGCTCGTGCTGGGCGTGACCTGGATCGCGGATGCCGGGGCGCTCCCCGCGGCGATCGTCGCGCTGGCCGTCGCGGCCGTCTTCTTCGCGGCGTTCTTCGCCATCGAGTTCCGGGTGCCTGAGCCGATCGTGCCGGTGCGCTCCCTCGGCAACCGGACGATCGCCTGCGCCGTCGCGCTGTCGGCGATCATCGGCATCGGCCTGTTCTCGGTCGTCGCGTACCTGCCGACGTACTTCCAGCTCGCCTACGGCACGTCGGCCACGGTGTCGGGCATCGTCCCGATCGCGACGGTGTTCGGCATGCTCGTCGCCAACCTCGTCACCGGCTCGCGGGCGAGCCGCACCGGTCACTATCGCGTCTACCCGATCGTCGGCACTTCGGTCGGGGCGGTGGCACTGCTCGCGATGGGGCTGTTGCCGGCGGGGTTGCCGCTGTGGGTGCCGGCGGCGATCATGTTCATCGTGGGCGTCGGCACGGGCTGCTTCATGAGCCTCATCTTCGCCATCGCACAGAGCGCCGTGCGGCGCAGCGAGTTGGGGGCGATCACCGCGACGACCAACCTGGTGCGCCAGATCGGCGCCACGGTGGCGACGGCGGTCATCGGCAGCCTCATCGGCTTCGGCGTCGCGGCAGCGCTCCCGGCGGGGCTCGATGCCTCGTCGCTCACCCCCGATGTCGTCCACGCGCTGCCGATCGCCGTGCGCAACGAGGTCGCCGGCATCTACCACGACGTGTTCGCGCCGATCTTCCTCGGCATCGCCGCCGTCAACGTGCTCGGCATCATCGCCGCGGTGCTGCTGCCGGCGGGCACGCTGTCCGACAAGCGCGACGCCGAGCCGGCCGAGGCCACGGTCCCGTCCTCATCCGTCACGGCATGAGCGCCGTCGTCGACACTCAACCCGAACCCGAACGTCTCGAAGGAGAGAACATGAGCACCCACCCCGTCGTCGCCGTCGTCGGCTCGGGCCCCATCGGGTCCGCCTACGCCCGCCTCATCCTCGAGGGGTCACCCGACGCGCACGTCGTGATGTTCGAGGCCGGCCCGCAGCTTACCGAGATCCCCGGCGAGAGCGTGCGCAACATCGCCGATCCGGCGGCCAAGCAGCGCGCCCGCGAGATGTCGCAGGGTCCGCAGTCGGGCTCGCACCGCGAGACCCTCGGCATCCCCGCCGGCGTCGTCGTGGAGGGCATGTTCACGGCACGCGAAGGCACGCACCTGCTTGACTTCGGCGGCGAGGGATCGGCGCACGCGCCGACGTTCCCCGCCGCGGCCGCGGCGACCAATGTGGGCGGCCAGGGGGCGCACTGGACCTGCGCGACGCCGGCGCCGGCGTTCAGCGAGAAGCTGCCGTTCATTGCGGATGCCGAGTGGGACGGCCTCATCGCCGAGGCGGAACGGCTGCTGCACGTGCAGAGCGCGGCGTTCGCCGACTCCGCCGTTGGCGACGCCATCCGGTCGCTGCTCGAAGAGGAGTTCGGGGCGGAGCTACCGGAGGGGTACGGCGCGTCGACGCTGCCGGTCGCCGGTGACCCGCAGCCAGACGGCTCGATGCGCTGGGCGGGCGCCGATGTCGTCCTGGGACCGCTCATCGACCCTGCGTCGCCGCTGTCCGAGCGGTTCGAGCTGCGCGACCTGTCGCTCGTGCGGCGGATCGAGCGCGAGGGCGACCGCGTCACCGGTGTGACGGTGGAGGACCTGCGCACGCGCGAGCAGTCGTTCTTCGCGGCGGATGCCGTCGTGGTGGCCGCCGACGCCTTCCGCACTCCGCAGCTGCTGTGGGCATCCGGCATCCGTCCGGCCGCCCTCGGCCGTTACCTCACCGAGCACCACGTCGTGATCTCGACCGTCGCACTCGATGCCGAGCGCATGGGCCGGTTCGCCACCGAGGCCGACCTCGACGCCGAGCTCGAGCGTCGTTCGCACAACCCGGCCGACCCCGTCGCCGCCGTCAACCGGATCCCGTTCTCCGAGCCCGACCACCCGTTCTCGCTACAGGTGATGTACGCGGAGAACCCGCCGTTCCAGCTCGACCCGTCGAACCCGCACGCCGACAACCGCTGGGGCTACGTCAACATGGGCTACGGCGTGCGCAAGCACCCGCGAGTCGAGGACGGCGTGACGTTCCACGACGACGAGCTCGACTACCGCGGCCTGCCGAACATGACGATCGACTACGTGCTGACCGACACCGAAAGCGCCGAGATCGCCGCGGCGACGGAGCGCCTGAAGCGAGCCGGCCACGCGCTCGGAACCTTTGTCGCCGAGCCCCGGCTGCTGCCGAACGGATCGAGCCTGCACTACATGGGGACCACCCGCATCGGCGTCGCCGACGACGGCACCTCGGTGGCCGATCCGTCCTCGCGCGTGTGGGGCGTGCAGGGTCTGTGGGTCGGCGGAAACGGCACCATCCCGACCGCGAACACCATGAACCCGACGCTCACGAGTGTCGCGATCGCCGCGCGCGGGGCGCGGGCGCTCGTGGCGGAGCTGCCCGAACTGGCAGAACAGCGCGCGGGGACCGCGGCTGTGCCGAAAGTAGGCTGACCCGCCTCACCTCGGCTCTGAGAGGGCGCGGGAGCACGTTTCGCGCCGCTTTCTTGTCGGCGGTGGCCCCGGCATCCGTGAACACACTCATGAGGTTCGCGGCCAGCGCAGCGAACCGGCATCCGGTCACGGGCGCGCACACTACGCTGGACGCGTGCTGCTCAGTGACCGAGACATCCGTGGTGAGATCGCCTCAGGCCGTGTCGGCCTCGACCCGTGGGAGCCGTCGATGGTCCAGCCGTCGAGCGTCGACGTGCGCCTCGACCGCTACTTCCGGCTGTTCGACAACCACAAGTACCCCTTCATCGACCCCGCCGAGGACCAGCCCGACCTGACGCACCTGATCGAAGTCGCGCCCGACGAGCCGTTCATCCTGCACCCCGGGGAATTCGTGCTCGGCTCGACGTTCGAACAGGTCACCCTGCCGGACGACATCGCCGCCCGCCTCGAGGGCAAATCATCGCTGGGACGGCTCGGCCTGCTCACCCACTCGACCGCCGGTTTCATCGACCCGGGATTCTCGGGCCACGTCACCCTTGAGCTGTCGAATGTCGCGACGCTGCCGATCAAGCTGTGGCCCGGGATGAAGATCGGTCAGCTCTGCTTCTTCCGCCTTACCTCGCCGACCGAGAATCCGTACGGCACCGGCCCGTACATGAACCGGTACCACGGCCAGCGTGGCCCGACCGCGTCACGATCGTTCCAGAACTTCCACCGCACGGATGTCGGTGGAACGGATGCCGGGGCCGTCGGCGGCTGACTGGTTTCTGGCCACGGACCGTCCGTGCGCCGGGAAGTTGGCGCGTATGTGGGGTATCCCGCGGGGATAACCCCGGTATGCGCCAAGTTCGGGCGCGGGGGCTGTGCGGGGGCTGTTTGAGTTGGCGCGTGTGTGGGGTATGGAGTGCGCATACCCCACATTTGCGTCAAGTTCGGGCGCGGTGGGTGTGCGGGGGATAGCTGACGCCCGCCCCGGGGCGGGACGGGCATCGAGCTGTGGCCGGGTTCAGGCGGCGTCGCGGCCGCGCGTGAAGCCTGCGTCGAATCCGCGCTCGTAGGCGCGCTGCGCAGCGTTGTGGTCCCGGCCGCCGCGACGGTGACCGCCGCCGTGGCCGCGGTGGCCGTGGGTGTGGGCGTGGTGGCCGTGGTGCGCATGGCCGTCGTGCTCGCCATAGCAGCCGTGGCCGGGGCCGTAGCTGCCACGTGCGAAGAAGGGATGCCGCGGCCCGAACGAGTCGCCATCACCGAAGCCGCCGCCGTCACCCTCTGAGCCGAAGCTGCGGCCGTACGCGAGGCCGAAGCCAGGACCGAACCGGTGGCCGAAGCCGTCGGCGTCGTCGCCCGAGCCGAAGCCGCGACCGAATCCGGCGCGGAAGTCGCCCGGGCCGAAACAGGGACGGCCGAACGCGCCCCGACGTCCGCGGCCGAACCCGCCACGCCCGCGGCCGAAGCCGCCGCGACGTCCGGGACCGAAGCCGCGGGCGGCGGTCTCCTCGGTCCAGCCCAGCTCGCGGGCGATCGCCTCGAGCGTGCGCAGGGTCGTGGCGACGTCCTCGTCGGGCACGCTGCCCGAGACCCTCGCGCGGATGCCGGCGACGAGCTCGCCGAGCCGCTCCGTGGCGGCACGGCCTTCGTCGGTCAGCACCCACTCGCCTTCGGTCTCGGTGACCCAGCCGCGCTCCACGAGCCGGCGCAGCTTCTTGTTCTGAATGCGTTCGAGCAGCTCCGGGGCTTCGACGTCGCCGGCCAGCACCGACAGGATGCGCCAGTCCCGGCGGCTCACGCCTTCATCCGCGAATGCCTGCGCGAACTCGCGCTCGATCAGCAGGTCGACGGCGCGCAGCCAGTAGCCGAGCGGGCGGGAGGAGGAAGTGGGGAAATCAGTGTTCTCAGAAGTCATGGGAAGTCCTTTGTATGGAGGGCACAGGATCGGTGTTCGAAGAATTACATGTCGTTTGGCATGTACATGCACTATGACATGGAATGCAGGAACATGTCAAGAGGCATGTAAATTTGAGGCGTGACCGATTCCGAGCCGACCGGCGCCGAACTCGATGCCCTCCTGGTGGCTCTCGCCCGTCTTCGTGGCGGTGGGGGCCGGGGCCCGCGCGGTGCCGGGCCACACCACTCCCACCATCCGCGCGGACCCTTCGGCCCCGGGCACGGTCCGGGTCACGGCCCCTTCGGCGGCGGTCCCTTCGGCCCGGGCGGTCCGTTCGGCCCCGGCCCGCACCCCTTCGGTCCCGGCGGCCGCGGGGGAGCGCCCGCGCGGGTGCGCCTGCTCGAGGCGCTCGCCGTGGCATCCCACCCCCTCACCGTCAGTGAAGTGGGCGAGGCGATCGGCGTCGACCAGCCGCGCGCCTCGCGGCTCATCCAGCAGGCGGTCGATCGCGGGCTCGTGCGCCGCGAGGCCGATCCCGACGACGCCCGGCGCACGCGCGTCGCCCTCACCGACGAGGGCGCCCGCCTCGCGCAGCGCCTGCACGGGCGGCGGCGGGAGCAACTGATCACCGCGCTGGCCGATTTCAGCGCCGAGGAACGCGCGGAGCTCGCGCGCCTGCTCGCCAAGCTCGCCGCGGCCTGGCCCGGCCCCGACGACGAGGCCTGACGCACGTTCTGCCCGGCGGCGCAACCCGTTCCGCTCGGAAACCGTGCTCGCTAGGGTGACGACCATGGCCACCTCGGTGAACGACGCGCAGATCGACCTCGCCACCCCTGCGCCGCGGCGCTCGACGATCGAACGCTGGGTGTTCTGGCCCGCCGCGATCGTGATCCTCTCCTTCAGCGCGTTCGCGCTCATCGCGCCGCACGTCGCGGAGGAGGTCTTCAACGCCATCCAGTCGACGATCGTCAACGGGTTCAACTGGTACTACGTGCTCATCGCGGCGTTCTTCGTCGTCTTCGCGCTGTTCCTCGGCTTCAGCAAGTACGGCGACATCCGCCTCGGCGCCGACGATGACAAGCCCGAGTTCTCGCTGGGCGCGTGGTTTGCGCTGCTGTTCGCCGCCGGCATGGGCATCGGACTGGTCTTCTACGGCGTGAGCGAGCCGCTCAGCCACTTCGTCACCCCGCGCCCGGGGGTCACCGGCACCCCCGAACAGCTCGCGCAGGCCGCGCTCAGCCAGACCTACCTGCACTGGGGTGTGCAGGCGTGGGCGATCTACGTGGTCGTGGGCCTCGGCCTGGCCTACGCGATCCACCGCCGCAAGCGCCCGGTCTCGATCCGCTGGTCACTCGAACCGCTGCTGGGGCGCCGCGTGCACGGCGGATGGGGCAACGTCGTCGACGTCGTCGCGCTGGTGGGGACCATGTTCGGCGTCGCGACCTCGCTCGGGCTCGGCGTGCTGCAGATCTCGGCCGGCCTCGACGCGGCGGGGCTCGCCGAACCCACCGAGATGGTGCAGATCGCCATCATCGGGGTGATCACCGTCTTCGTGCTGGCCTCGGTGCTGTCCGGCGTCACCAAGGGTATGAAATGGCTGTCGTCGTTCAACCTGATCCTCGCCGCGGTCCTCGTCGTGTACCTGCTCGTGTTCGGGCAGACCGAGTTCCTGCTACGCGAATGGGTGCAGTCGATCGGCAACTACATCCAGAACTACATCGGGCTCTCCTTCAACGTCAGCGCCTTCCAGGGCGCCGACGGTGAAGCGTGGCAGGCGGGATGGACGTCGTTCTACTGGGGCTGGTGGATCTCGTGGGCACCGTTCGTCGGCATCTTCATCGCCCGCATCTCCCGCGGCCGCACCGTGCGGCAGTTCGTGGCAGGCGTCATCATCGTGCCGACCCTCATCACGATCCTCTGGTTCGCGGTGCTGGGCGGTTCGGCGCTGTACATCGAGCTCAACCAGCCCGGTGCCCTGCGGCAGGCCGACGGCACCGTCGACCTCAACACGGCTCTGTTCCAGATGCTGGAGTTCATCCCCGGCACCAGCGTGCTCACGGTCGGCGTCATCGTGCTGATCGGCATCTTCTTCATCACCTCGTCCGACTCCGGCGCCCTCGTCATGGGCATGATCGCCACCGGCGGTCAGATCGAGCCGCCGCGCTGGGTGCGCACCTTCTTCACCCTCACCACCGCCGTGCTCGCGATCGCGCTGCTGCTCACCGGCGGCCTGGTCGCCCTGCAGACCGCCGCGATCATCATCGCGCTGCCGTTCAGCATCGTCATGCTGCTCATCTGCTGGTCGACCGTCGTAGCGTTCGCCCGCGAACGGCGCGCCTACGACCGGGCCGCCCGGGCACAGTTCGTCGACCACATCGGGGAGTACTACGGCCTCGAAGTCGAGGAACCCACCACGCGCGGCGCACTGCGCGAACCGGCATGGATGCGACGGTTGTCCCGCGTCCTCACCCGGCGCGAGGCGCCGCCGGTCATTCCCGCGCCGATCGTCCCCGGCCCGGCCGTGCGGCATGCCCGGCCGGCATCGCTGGCCGCGGAGAACGCCGAACCGGACGGGGTGCCCACCGACGACGTCGACGAGATCGTCGAGCACGACCCGTACGTCGGGCGCGACGCCACCGACATCCCCGACCGCACCCGCACCGCCCGCGGCCACGACCCGCTGTCGGGCGGGCACGACTGACGGACCTCCGCCACCGAAGACACTGCGGCGCCGGATGCCGACACGCGAGGGACCACCGGATGCCGGGGTCCCGGCATCCACCCCCTATCGAGCGCGCTGGTGGGCGGGCAGCTTCACGAACAGCAGCATGATCAGGCCGATCAGCAGCACGAGGCCGATGCCGAGCACACCGTAGACGATCCCACCGAACCAGGCGAGGAACAGCGACCAGGCCAGCGGCGACAGGAACGAGGCGACGCGGCCGGTCGTGGCGTAGAGGCCGAAGATCTCACCCTGCATGCTGACCGGCGTCAAGCGCGTCAGCATGCTGCGGCTGGCCGCCTGGGCCGGGCCCACGAAGGCGCACAGCACCAGGCCGCACACCCAGAACACGATCGTGCCGAGTTCGCGCAGGATGAACACCACGAACGCCATCGCGACCAGGCCCGACAGGGCGATGATGATGAGCTTGCGCGCGCCGATCGCGTCGTCGACCCGGCCGGCCAGAAGCGTCGACACCCCGGCGACGAGGTTGGCCGCCAGGCCGAACACGATCACCTCGAGGAAGGAGAACCCGAAGCCCTGCGCGGCCAGCACGGCGCCGAAGGCGAACACGCCCGCCAGGCCGTCGCGGTAGACCGCCGCGGCCAGCAGGAACCAGAAGGTCGACCGGTTCGTCTGGAAGAGGCGCTTGAGGTTGCGGACCAGGACCGCGTACGAGGCGAACAGCCCCACCTTCTCGGACGCGCGGTACGCCGGGGACTCCGGGACGTTGCGGAACAGCGGGATCGAGAACACCAGCGTCCACACCGCACACACGACGGCGACCAGTTTGTAGGCGAGCGGGTTGTCCTGCCCGAGCCCGAACAGCACCGGGATGCACACGATCAGCGCGACCACGCCGCCGATGTAGCCCAGGCCCCACCCGAGCCCGGAGACGCGCCCCACGGTCTTGGGCGTCGACACCTCGGAGAGCATCGCGTAGTAGTTGACGTTGCCGATCTCGGAGACGACGGCGCCGATCGCGACAGCCAGCGCACCGAACCAGAAGTACTTCGGGTCGGCCTCGACGAAGAAGAGCAGGAACTGGATGAGGGCGATCGCGATGGTGGCCCCGATGATCCACTTCTTCTTGCTGCCGCGGGCGTCCGCCTGCTGGCCGAGCACAGGAGCCAGCACGAGGATCAGGATGCCGGCGGCGAAGTTCGCCCAGCCCCACCACTCCGACAGGTCGGTGAGGCCCTGGCAGTAATCGCTGTCCTGATACTGCGACTCGTTGCAGTTCATGTACGAGCCGTCCGCGAGCAGCCCCGACTCGCGCACCGCCGGGTCGAGGAACTGCCGCGAGGTCAGGTAGAGCGCGATCCAGACGAAGGTCAAGATGACGGTGTTGAACGGCTGCATGGCCCAGTCCCACATCGCCCACGACCGCACCTGCTTGCGTGGGATGTCGCGCTCGACCGCGTTCTGGAACACCTCCCCGATGGCCCCGAGAGCCCGGGTGTCGGCAGGGGACGGCGGCTGGGGGGCGGACTCCGGATTCACATCGGCCATGATGATGCTCCTCGATGAACAGACGGTGCCGACGACGGTACGGCGCGTGCTCAGGCTATCGGCCAAGGCGAGTCGGGCTCGGTACAAAACTTGATACGACCCGTATCAAGTTCGTTTTGACATGGCGGGCGTCGAGGTTTACTCTGGAACCCGGACGAAGTTGAGTCGGTATGACTCATCTTTGGTTCCCCCAGGCTTTTCCCGCGTTCCACAAGAAGGAGAACACACATGGCACGTGCAGTGGGTATCGACCTCGGTACGACGAACTCCGTCGTCGCCGTCCTCGAGGGCGGCGAGCCGAAGGTCATCGCCAACGCCGAGGGCTTCCGCACGACCCCGTCGGTCGTCGCGTTCACGAAGGACGGCGAGGTGCTGGTCGGCGAGACCGCCAAGCGCCAGGCCGTCACCAACGTCGACCGCACCATCACGTCGGTCAAGCGCCACATGGGCACCGACTGGAAGACGCAGTCGATCGACGGCAAGAACTACACGCCGCAGGAGATCTCGGCGCGCATCCTCCAGAAGCTGAAGCGCGACGCCGAGCAGTACCTGGGCGACACCGTGACGGATGCCGTCATCACCGTCCCCGCCTACTTCAACGACGCCGAGCGCCAGGCCACCAAGGAGGCCGGTGAGATCGCGGGCCTCAACGTGCTCCGCATCATCAACGAGCCCACCGCCGCGGCCCTCGCGTACGGCCTCGACAAGGGCAAGGAAGACGAGCTCATCCTCGTGTTCGACCTCGGTGGCGGCACGTTCGACGTCTCGCTGCTCGAAGTGGGCAAGGACGACGACTTCTCGACCATCCAGGTCCGTGCGACCGCCGGTGACAACCGCCTCGGCGGCGACGACTGGGACCAGCGCCTCGTCGACTACCTCCTCAAGCAGTTCAAGGACACGACGGGCGTCGACGTCTCGAACGACAAGATCGCCCTCCAGCGTCTGAAGGAGGCAGCGGAGCAGGCCAAGAAGGAGCTGTCGAGCTCGACGAGCACCTCCATCAACCTGCCCTACCTGTCGCTGACCGACTCGGGCCCCGTGTCGCTGTCGGAGACGGTCACGCGTGCGAAGTTCGAGGACCTCACCAAGGACCTCCTCGACCGCACCAAGAAGCCGTTCGAAGACGTCATCCGCGAGGCCGGCATCAAGGTGTCCGACATCGACCACGTCGTGCTGGTCGGTGGCTCCACCCGTATGCCCTCGGTCGCCGAGCTTGTCAAGAAGGAGACCGGCAAGGACGCCAACAAGGGTGTGAACCCGGACGAGGTCGTCGCCGTCGGCGCCGCCCTGCAGGCCGGTGTCCTCAAGGGTGAGCGCAAGGACGTGCTGCTCATCGACGTCACCCCCCTGAGCCTCGGCATCGAGACCAAGGGCGGCATCATGACCAAGCTCATCGAGCGCAACACCGCCATCCCGACCAAGCGCAGCGAGACCTTCACGACCGCCGACGACAACCAGCCGTCGGTCGCGATCCAGGTGTTCCAGGGCGAGCGCGAGTTCACCCGCGACAACAAGCCGCTCGGCACGTTCGAGCTGACCGGCATCGCTCCGGCTCCCCGCGGCATCCCGCAGATCGAGGTCACGTTCGACATCGACGCGAACGGCATCGTCCACGTGTCGGCGAAGGACAAGGGCACCGGCAAGGAGCAGTCGATGACGATCACCGGCGGCTCGTCGCTGCCCAAGGAGGACATCGACCGCATGGTCAAGGAGGCGGAGGAGCACGCCGCCGAGGACAAGAAGCGCCGTGAGGCCGCCGAGGTCCGCAACCAGGCCGAGACCCTCGCGTACTCCGTCGAGAAGCTCATCGCCGACAACGCCGACAAGCTGCCCGAGGACGTCAAGACCGAAGTGCAGGGCGACGTCGACGCGCTGAAGACCGCGCTGGCCGGCGACAACGACGACGCGGTCAAGGATGCGTTCGACAAGCTCAGCCAGAGCCAGG
The DNA here is from genome assembly GCF_053586795.1 of Microbacterium pollutisoli. Lineage (NCBI taxonomy): Bacteria > Bacillati > Actinomycetota > Actinomycetes > Micrococcales > Microbacteriaceae > Microbacterium > Microbacterium pollutisoli. Next base: position 386,717 of record NZ_JBNYWT010000002.1, on the reverse strand, counting down.
GCAAGCTGGGTGAGGCGATCTACGCCTCGTCGCAGGCCGACCAGGCTCAGGATGCCGGTGCGCAGAGCGGCCCGGACGCCGAGGGCGCGACATCCGCTGAGGAAGACGTCGTCGACGCCGAGGTTGTGGACGACGAAGACGAGACGAAGTAGGACATATGACGAACAAGGACTTCGAACAGCCCGACGACGGCGACGAGGTCCTCGGCGAGGAGGGGTCGGAGGCGCAGGTCTCCGACCCCGAGTCGCAGGAGGACGCCCCCGCGGCGGCCGACGCTCCGGCTGACGCCGACGCCGAGGCCGACGCGCTCACGATCGAGGAGATCCTCGCGGCGGCCCAGACCGACGAGGCCGCCGTCGCCGACGCGCCCGCCGAGGAGCACGACCTGGTCCTGGACCTCAAGCGGGTCCAGGCCGAGTACGCCAACTACCGCCGTCGGACGGAGGAGCAGCGTCAGCTGGAGAACGAGCGCGCCACCGGATCGGTGGCCGCCAAGCTGCTGCCGGTGCTCGACGACCTCGACCGTGCCGAGAAGCACGGCGACCTCATCGAAGGCGCCGCGCTGACCGTGATCGCCGAGAAGCTGCGCGCGGTCGTCTCGCGCCTGGGCGTCGAGCGCTACGGCGAGGCCGGCGAGGAGTTCGACCCGCGCCAGCATGAGGCCATCTTCCAGGCGCCCACGCCCGGTACCGAGACGCCGACCATCCTCGAGGTCGTCGAGGTCGGCTACCGCATCGGCACGACCGAGCTTCGCCCCGCGAAGGTCGTCGTGGCCGTCCCGGCGGAGTAGTCGAGGAGAGCGCATGGCCAGTCAGGACTGGTTCGACAAGGACTTCTACAAGATCCTCGGGGTGTCCAAGGACGTCACCGACGCCGATCTGAAGAAGGCCTATCGCAAGCTCGCGCGCAAGTACCACCCCGACTCGACGCAGGGCGACCCCGCCGCCGAGGCGAAGTTCAAGGAGATCAGCGAGGCGTACGCCGTGCTGAGCGACAAGAAGGAGCGCGAGGAGTACGACCAGATCCGCGCCATGGGGTCGGGTGCCCGCTTCCAGGCGCCCGGCTCCGGCGGCGGATTCGAGGACGTGTTCAGCCGCTTCGGTCGCGGTGGTGCGCAGCAGGCCGACTTCGATGACCTGTTCGCCATGTTCGGACAGCAGGGCGGCGGGCGGTTCGGCTCGGGCCGGTTCGGGCAGCCCTCGGGCGGGTTCCGGGGCTTCGGCGGGCCGCAGCGCGGCGCCGACGTGAGCGCGCGCACGACGCTCGACTTCCTGACGGCGGTGCGCGGCGAGACCATCTCGCTGGCCGGTGAGGACGGCAAGCCGTTCAAGGTGAAGATCCCCGCCGGTGTCGCCGACGGGCAGAAGATCCGGCTGCGCGGCCGCGGGCGGCCCTCGCCCGACGGCGGGGAGCCCGGCGACATCGTGGTGACCGTGACCGTGCGTCCGCACCCGGTGTTCACCCGCGACGGGCTGAACCTGCGGCTGACCGTGCCGGTGACCTTCACCGAGGCGGCGCTGGGGGCGACCATCGAGGTCCCGACCCTCGGCGGCGACCCGGTCAAGCTGCGCGTCGCCCCGGGCACCCCCTCCGGGCGCGTGCTGCGGGTCAAGGGGCGCGGCGTACAGACTGCCAAGGGCACCGGCGACCTGCTCGCCGAGGTGCAGGTGGTCGTGCCCACGCACCTGGACGACCGCGCTCGGGAGGCGCTCGAGCGGTTCCGCGAGCTCGAGCCCAAGGAGAACCCGCGGGCGGAGCTGATGAGCCGCGCTCGGGAGTGACCCGGCGCGGCGAGACGCGGCGCCCGGCACGGGCACGAGGATGACAGAGGAGGAGTGCCATGGTCGATCGACCCGTCGATGAGGAGGCGCCGATCTTCACGATCGCCGTCGCCGCGGAACTGGCCGGCATGCACCCGCAGACACTCCGGCAGTACGACCGGCTGGGGCTCGTCGTCCCGGCGCGCACGCAGGGTGGCTCGCGCCGCTATTCGCTGCGCCACGTCGAGCAGCTGCGTGAGGTCGCCCAGCTGTCGGCCGACGGCATGAGCCTGCCCGCCATCGCGCGCATCCTCGACCTGGAGGACCACGTGCGCGCCTTGCGGAAGGAGGTGAGCGAGCTCGAGCAGCGCCTGCGCGAAGAGGTGGAGAACCGGCGCGGCGTGCGCGTGTTCGCCGCCGGGCCGTCCGGCAACGTCGTGACGCTGCGCCACGGCACCCGCGTCCGCCGCGCGACCGAGGTCGTACTCTGGCGTCCGCGCGCGCACGACGACTGAGGTGCGGCGGCGCGGCGGGCGATCCCGTGGCATCCTGTCGTCCCCGTGGCATCCTGTCGTCCACCCCATACCGCGCAGTCGGTATCCTGGGCGAGGGGTAGCGTCGGATTCGACGACGAGGAGGTCGACATGGAGATCACCGGGGCAGTGCTGGAGCTGTCGGGTGCGCGCAGGCCGTTCGCGCAGACGCGCCCGTTCACCGTCGGACCCCTCGAGCTCGATCCGCCCGGCGCTGGCGAGGTGCTCGTGCGCATCGAAGCCGCCGGCGTGTGCCACTCCGACCTCAGCGTGGTCGACGGGAACCGGCGCCGGCCCACGCCCATGCTCCTCGGCCACGAAGCCGCCGGCATCGTCGAGCAGTTCGGTGCCGGTGTGGACGACCTGTCCGTCGGCGACCGGGTGGTCCTGACCTTCCTGCCGCGCTGCGGGCAGTGCGCGGGATGCCGCACCGACGGCCGACTGCCCTGCGAAGTCGGCACCGCGGCGAACAACGCCGGGACGCTCGTCGGCGGTGGCATCCGGCTGCACCGCGACGGCACCGACGTGCACCACCACCTCGGAGCCAGCGCGTTCGCCAGCCACGCCGTCGTGCACCGCACTTCGATCGTGCCGGTGCCGGCCGATGTGCCGGCCGAGATCGCCGCTCTGCTCGGCTGCGCCGTGCTCACCGGCGGGGGCGCCGTGCTCAACGCGGCGCGCCCCGCATCCGGTTCACGCCTGATCGTGGTGGGCCTGGGCGGTGTCGGCATGGCCGCGCTGCTGGTGGCCGTCGCCCTCGGGCTCGACGTGGTCGGCGTCGACGCCGTGCCCGCCAAGCTGGACCTCGCCCGGACGCTCGGGGCGAGCGACGCGCTGACACCGGACGCGGCGGTGGATGCCGGCATCCGGGCCCCCGCCGTCGTCGAGGCCGCGGGGCACCCGCGGGCGTTCGAGACCGCGATCGCGCTGACCGCGCCCGGTGGCACGACCGTCACGGTGGGCCTGCCCGCCCCCGATGCCCGCAGCGAGATCTCGCCGCTGCAGCTGACCGCCGAGGCGCGCACCGTCATCGGCAGCTACCTCGGCTCGGCGGTGCCGAGCCGGGACATCCCGCACTACGTCGAGCTGTGGCGGTCGGGACGGCTGCCGCTCGAGAAGCTCGTCTCCAGCCGCATCCGGCTGGACGAGATCGACACCGCCATGGACCGGCTCGCCGCCGGCGGCGAGCTGCGCCAGCTCATCACCTTCTGACCCGCCGGGCCACCGGCATCCACCACCGAAAGGGAATCGCATGACCCGCACCGCCATCGTCACCGGAGCCGCCCGCGGCATCGGCGCCGCCACCGCACAGCGTCTCGCCGCCGACGGGTTCGCCGTCGCCGTGCTCGACCTCGACGCAGCCGCCTGCGCCGACACCGTCGCCGCGATCGAAGCCGCCGGCGGTCGTGCGCTCGCCGTGGGTGCGAACGTCGCCGACAGCGCCGCCGTCGCCGCTGCCGTCGAGACGATCGTCGCCGAGCTGGGGGCGCCGACCGTGCTGGTCAACAACGCCGGGATCATCCGCGACAACCTGCTGTTCAAGATGACCGAAGACGACTGGGACGCGGTGCTGACCGTGCACCTGCGCGGGGCGTTCCTCATGACCAAGGCCGTGCAGGCGCACATGGTCGAGGCCGGCTGGGGCCGGATCGTCAACCTGTCGTCGACGTCGGCACTGGGCAACCGCGGCCAGGCGAACTATGCGGCCGCCAAGGCCGGCATGCAGGGGTTCACGAAGACCCTCGCGATCGAGCTGGGCCGCTTCGGCGTGACCGCGAACGCGATCGCTCCGGGGTTCATCCAGACCGACATGACCCGGGCCACGGCCGAGCGGCTCGGGGTGTCGTTCGACGACTTCGTCGCCGCCAACGCGAAGGAGATCCCCGTCGGACGCGGTGGCACGCCCGAGGACATCGCCGCGGCCGTGTCGTTCTTCGTCCGTGAAGAGGCCGGCTTCGTCTCCGGCCAGGTGCTGTACGTGGCGGGCGGGCCGCGCGCATGAGCATCCGGGTGGCATCGGTCGCGGAGCTGCCGGCAGCGGTCGGGCAGGCCGCGACCGGAGAGTGGTTCGAGATCTCGCAGGACCGCATCGCCGGGTTCGCCGACGTGACCGAGGACTGGCAGTGGATCCACCTCGACGCCGTGCGCGCCGCGGCCGGGCCCTTCGGCGGCACGATCGCGCACGGCTATCTGACCCTGTCGCTGCTGCCCCGGCTGGTCGACGGCCTGCTCCAGGTCGACGGCGTGGGCATGGCGGTCAACTACGGGCTCGACAAGGTGCGGTTCCTGCAGCCGGTGCGCGCCGGATCGCGCGTGCGCGCGACGACCGAGGTGGTCTCGGCCGAGCCGGGCGCCCAGGGCACCCGCGTGGGCCTGCGCACGACCGTCGAGATCGAAGGGGGCGACCGCCCGGCACTGGTGGCCGAGACGATCGCCCTGTTCGTGCCGCAGTGAGCGTCGGCGACGAACCGAGCGCTGCGCGCGCCCGCGTCGCGTTCCGGGTGCTGCTGCGCGTGGACGGGGGCGCGTCGTGACGGCGTATCCGGTGCGACGCCCGTTCTCGACCCGGTGGCGCGACAACGATCAGTACGGGCACCTCAACAACGTCGTCTACTACGAGGCGATGGACACGGCCGTCAACGCCTGGATGATCGCCGAGGCCGGCCTCGACCCCGCCGGCAGCGAGATCGCGATCGTCGTCGCTTCGTCGTGCGAGTACCGCGCGTCGGCGTCGTTCCCCGAACCGCTTGAAGTGGGCATCGGCGTGGAGCGGCTCGGATCGACGTCGATCACGTGGGCGCTCGGCATCCTGCGCCCGGCCGAGGACGAGCCGATCGCCGTCGGCCGGTTCGTGCACGTGTTCGTGGATGCCGCTACGCGCCGCCCGGTGCCGGTCCCGGCCGCTGTGCGCGACGCCGTCACCGCCCACCTCGGCGCGTAGCTCCGCGCCGCGACGGCGCGCGGGTTTGGCTACAAACCGACCGGGCGGTATGCTCAGGGTGGACGAGGAAGGGCGGTCGACGATGACCCAGGGGCTGACCACGAGCGCGCTACCGGGGCTCGACACCGCCGCGCTCACCGCGTGGCTCGCCGAGGCCCACCCGGAGCTGGCGGACCGGCCGCTGAGCGCCACCGTGATCACCGGCGGCCGCAGCAACCTGACCTACGCCGTCGCGGGGGCGCGCATCCCGCTGATCCTGCGACGTCCGCCTTTGGGGCATGTGCTCTCCAGCGCCCACGACATGCGCCGCGAACACCGCGTGATCGCCGCCCTCGGACCCACCGCCGTGCCGGTACCGGTCGCGGTCGACATCGTCGACGACACCGGCGGGGCCATCACCGGCACCCCGTTCTTCCTCATGGAACGCGCCCCGGGCCGGGTGCTCTCGCGCCGCACGCAGAACGCCGACTACCTGCCCGCCGGGCTGCGCGCGCTCAGCTTCGACCTCATCACGACCCTCGCCGACCTGCACGCCGTCGACCCGGCATCCGTCGGCCTGGCCGACTTCGGACGCCCGGCAGGGTACCTCGCCCGGCAGCTGTCGACCTGGCGGCGTCAGCTGGACGCTTCGCGCTCGCGGGCCACGCCCCTGCTCGACCGGCTGCAGGACCGGCTCGGTGACGGGATGCCGGAGACCCGCCGCAGCGGGATCGTGCACGGCGACTACCGCGTCGACAACGCGCTGGTCGACGGGCCCGAGCCGCACCTGACCGCGATCCTCGACTGGGAGATGGCCACGCTCGGCGACCCCCTCGTCGACCTCGGGATGTTCGCGCTGTACTGGGAGATCGGGCAGGTGGCGGCCGACTTCGCCGGCGTCGTGCCCAGCCCCGTCGACCCGGCCGCCGGGTACCCGGACTTCGACGAGCTCGCCGACGCCTATGCCGGGCACGCCGGCGTCGCGCTGCCCGACCTGTCCTGGTACCGCGCGTTCGCCGCGTACAAGCTTGCGGTGATCCTCGAGGGCATCCACTTCCGCTATCAGGCCGGCGACACCGTCGGCGACGGGTTCGACACGATGGGCGCGCTCGTCGAGCCGCTCGCACGGCAGGGACTGGAGGCGCGCTGATGGACTTCGCGATCGACGAGACCACGCGGGAGCTGGCCGAGCGGGCCCGGGCGTTCGTGCACGACGAGGTGGTGCCGGTCGAGCCGGTGCTGCAGCGCGAGCTGGATGCGACGCCCGACCAGTGGCACTTCCGTCCGGTGGTCGACCGGCTCCGGGCGAAGGCCCGCGAGGCCGGACTGTGGAACCTGTTCCTGCCCGGCGACGCCGGTGCGGGGCTCACGAACCTGCAGTACGCGCCGATCGCGGAGATCACCGGCTTCAGTCCGCGCCTGGCGCCCGTGGCGATGAACTGCGCCGCGCCGGACACCGGCAACATGGAGGTGCTGAACGACTTCGGCACACCGGAGCAGAAGGACCGGTGGCTGCAGCCGCTGCTGCGGGCCGAGATCCGGTCGGCGTTCTGCATGACCGAGCCCGAGGTCGCCTCGTCGGATGCCACGAACATCGCCACCCGGATCCGCCGCGACGGCGACGAGTATGTCATCACGGGGCACAAGTGGTGGTCGACCGGGGCGATGAACCCCGACGCGAAGATCTTCATCGTGATGGGGAAGACCGACCCCGACGCCCCGCGCCACCGGCAGCAGTCGATGATCCTCGTGCCGCGCGACGCCCCCGGAGTGCAGGTCGTCCGCCCGCTCACCGTCTTCGGATACGACGACCGCGACCACGGCGGCCACGCCGAGGTGGTCTTCGACGACGTGCGGGTGCCCGCCTCCCACCTCATCGCCGGCGAGGGCGACGGTTTCGCCATCGCGCAGGCGCGGCTGGGACCGGGCCGCATCCACCACTGCATGCGGGCGCTCGGTATGGGGGAGCGCGCCCTGGCGCTCATGATCGAGCGGGCGGGGGAGCGCGTCGCGTTCGGGCGCACCCTGGCCGAACAGGGCGTGGTCCGCGAGTGGGTGGCTGAGTCGCGCATCGAGCTGGAGGCGCTGCGGCTGCTCGTCCTGAAGACCGCATGGCTCATGGACACGGTCGGCAACCGGCGCGCCATGACCGAGATCCAGGCGATCAAGATCGCCGTGCCCCGCGCGGTGCAGCGCATCCTCGACCGCGCCATCCAGACCTTCGGCGGCGCCGGGGTCTCCCAGGACACCCCGCTGGCCGAGCTCTACGCCGGCGTGCGCACGCTGCGCCTTGCCGACGGCCCCGACGAAGTGCACCTGAACAGCCTCGGCCGCGCCCAGCTGCGCCGCACCTGACCGTCGCCGCAGCCGATCCGTGGCCGGCCGTGCGAGGGCCGCGAGGTACCCCTCTGGCATCCCGCCGACAGGGAGAGCAGACTGTGCCCTGACCGCTGAGAAGGACCGAGCCGATGACCGCAGCGAACACCGACCGCGCGACCGCGCCGATCGTCGTCACACGAGAGGTCGCGGTCGACCCCGTGCACGCGTTCGAGGTGTTCACCGAGCGCTTCGGCGAATGGTGGGATCCGCGGCTGACCCCCGATCCCGACACCTACGAGGGCGCTGACATCGAAGAGGTCGAAGGCGGCGAGGTCGCGCTGCGCCACGACGGTGAGGACATCCCGATCGGCACCGTGCGCGAGTGGGAGACGGGGGAGCGGTTCGTGATGTCGTTCCATCTCGCGCTGCCGCATTCGCACCCGACCCGCGTGGCGGTGGACTTCGCGCGGTCGGATGCCGGCACCCTCGTCACCCTGACCCACGGCGGGTGGAATGCGGGCAACGCGCGCAGTCGAGCCAAGTTCAGCGAGTGGCCGCACCTGCTCGGCCGGTTCGCCGAACTCGCCGAATCCGGCGAGTAGGGCACTGCACACACGGCACCACCCGGGCGCCTTCGGCGTGCAGCGCGCGCACGTAGGCCGCGCCGAGGCCGCGTGCGCCGCCGGTGATCAGCGCGGTCTTGCCGGCCACCTGGCCGCCGCTGCCGTCACCCGAGGCGCCGGTCACGCCCCGACCTCGATCACGACCCGCCCGACGGTGGTGCCGCGGGCGAGCTTCTCGATCGCGTCGGGGGCCTTCTCGAACGGCACGACCTCATCGACCACGGGCCGGATCGCGCCCGATGCGGCCAGGTCCGTGAGGGCCTCGTGCGCCTCGATCACGAGGTCGGGACGCCGCTCCGAATACAGTCCCCAGTACAGGCCCAGCACCGCGAAGTTCTTCACGAGGGCGATGTTCGTCTTCAGCTGGGGGATCTCGCCGCTGGCGAACCCGATCACTACGATGCGCCCCTCGAAGGCGATGCACCGCGTCGACGCGTCGAACGCCGTGCCGCCGACGGGATCGAACACCACGTCAGCGCCGTGGCCGCCGGTGATCTGCTTGACGCGCGCCGGCAGGTCGTCGACGCCGCGGATCAGCACCTCCTCCGCGCCGGCCTCGCGCGCGACGGCGGCCTTGGCCTCGGATCCCACGACGGCGATCACCCGTGCCCCCGCGGCGACACCCAGCTGCACGGTGGCCGCGCCCACTCCGCCGGCGGCCGCGTGCACGAGCAGCCATTCGCCGGCCTGCAGCCGGGCGCGGCGGTGCAGCGCGAAGTACGCCGTCTGATAGGCGACCATGAGGCCGGCGGCCTCCGCGTCGCTGAGCGCGGCAGGGGTGGGGTGCACGTCGCGCGCCGGGACGGCGGCAAGCTCGCTGAGCACCCCGATCATCCCGCCCACGACCCGCTGGCCGATCTCGAACCCGGTGACACCGTCGCCGAGTGCGACGACGGTGCCGGCGAACTCGACGCCGGGGGTGAAGGGCAGCTCGGGCTTGACCTGATACTGCCCGCGGCACAGCAGCACATCGGGGAAGTTCGCGGCCACGGCCGCCACGCGCACCAGCACCTCGCCGGGCCCGGCCACCGGATCGTCCGTCTCGACGAGGGAGAGGACCTCGCGGGGCTCTCCGTGGGCGGTGACGTGCCATGCGCGCATGCGGTGCTCCTCAGGTTGTGCGGATGCCGGTGAGGTAGAGATCGGTGAGCTGGGCGGCGACCTGGGATGCCGACTCGGGCCCGCTGGGCGAGTACCACTGCGACAGATAGTGCACGTCGCTGAAGAAGTGCGCGATCAGCAGCGGCACCGGGACATCGGTGCGGAACACTCCCTCCCGCTGGCCCCGTTCGAGCAGCGCCGCGAAGGTGTCGTGGTACTCGCGGCGGCGCCGGGTGACCTCCTGCTGGCGCGGCGCGGACAGCATGTGTGCGCTGCGGAAGTACACGGTGCCTTCGGCGAGATAGGCGATCGACGTCTCGATGACGTCGATGCAGGCGGTGCGCAGCACCGCCTCGATGCTGTCACCACCGGCGGCCACGATCTCATCGAGCCGGCGCTTCTGCAGCGACAGCAGCCGGTCGTAGATGCCGAACAGCAGGTCATCCTTCGACTGGAAGTAGTGGTACATCGCGCCCTTGGTGACGCCGGCTGCCTCGACGATCTGCTGCACGCTCGTATTGGCGTAGCCCTGGCTGGCGAACAGCTCCACGGCTGCGCGGGTGACCTCATCGGCGACACTGGTCTGCTTCATGCGTCCATCTTCGCGCGTGGGGGACCGCCGGACCGTCAGCCGATCGGCCGGATCGACGCGCCGCCGTCGATGAGGATCGTCTGGCCGGTGATCCACGCGGCATCCGGTGACAGCAGGAACGCCACGGGCCCGGCCACGTCAGCCGGTTCGCCCAGCCGCCGCAGCGGGTAGGCCGCGGCGACCTCCTGCTCGTGCCCCTCGTACAGGGCACGGGCGAAGCGGGTCTTGACGACCGCCGGGGCGACGGCGTTGACACGGATGCCGGGGGCCAGTTCGTCGGCGAGCTGCATCGTGAGGTTGATCAGCGCGGCCTTGGAGACCCCGTAGAACGAGATGTTCGGCGCGGCGGCGACGCCGGAGATCGACGCGATGTTGACGATGGCGCCGGCGAGCCCGGCGCGCACCGCGTCGCGGGACCATTCCAGGCCGGCGATGACGTTGACGTCGAGGATCTTCCGGGCCGCGGCGGGGTCGAGGTCGAGCGCGGGCCCGTAGGCGGGGTTGATGCCGGCGTTGTTGACGAGATGGTGGAGCCGGCCGTGGTGCTGCTCGATGTGCGCGAACACGGCGGCGCGGTGGTCCGCATCGTCGGCGTGGCCCGCGACGGCGGAGGCGGCCGGCCCGAGGGTGGCGACCGCCTCGTCGAGCGCTTCCTGCTTGCGGCCGGTGATGATGACCTGGCCGCCCTCGGCGATCAAGCGCTGCGCGATCGCGAATCCGATCCCGCGGCTGGCGCCCGTGACGAGGGTCACCGTGTCATCGAAACGCCCCAGGGCCATGATGCCTCCTTGCACATACCGGCTGGTCGGTACGAAGTCTAGCACGAGCGACGCGGCGCGCGTCTGGCGGTCGAAGCGCCCGCGGCGCCGACGTGGTGCCGGGCGAACCCGGTCGTCAGCTCGGGTCGAGGCGCAGCACCGTGGGCGGCTCGCCCACCGCGACGTCGTCGACCACGCGCAGCGTGCGCGCAAGCTCGTCGACGGCGCCGATCACGGTGCCGAAGCGCTCGCGGTCGCCGCACACCGCGGTGAGGGTCACCAGGTGGGTGCCGGTGTCCCACGTGTAGGTCGCGAACGGCGGCGTGCGCGGCTCGGACGGCAGCGGCATGGCGAGTTTCTCACCCACGCCCAGGTAGGGGTTGCGGAACGACTCGGTGTCGTCGTATTCCATCGGCATCATCGCGCGCGCGGTCCGCAGCTGGGGTGTGAGCTGCTGGATCTGCGCCATCGTCACCAGCAGCGCAGGGTCGTCCTTCCAGACCCACACCAGCACGCGGCCGTCGGCCTTGCGCATGAGCAGGGGCGCGGCCTGGCTCATCGCCCAGGCGGCGAACCCGCCCCCTGGACGCGGAGCGGCGCCGGTGGCCGCACCGGCCTGGCCCATGAGCATGCGGATCGCCGCCTTGCGGTGCCGGCGGCCACGGAAACCGAGCGAACCGGTCACCGGAACCCAGCGGTCGGCGGGGGCGTCGGCCTGCAGTCGGGGCATGCCGTCCAGATTAGGTGCTGGATGCTGGGAGCGGACCGGGCGAGCCCGGCGACCGTGTCGCCCGGGTCGCGGCGCCGGTGGCCGGTAGACTCGACAGCCGGTACGCCGCGATCCGCGGCACCGCTGACGCAGAGATTGGCAGCCACAGATCCCGTGACTTCCCCCGCGACTCCCGACCCCGCGCACGGTCCCTCGACCGGGTCCGCGCCGAAGCGTCCGCTGACCATCGTCATGGCGGCCGACACGTTCGCGCCCGACGTGAACGGTGCCGCGCGCTTCGCCGAGCGGCTGTCGGCTGGTCTGGCCGCGCGCGGCCACGATGTCCATGTCGTCACGCCGAGCGTCACGCACTCGCAGCACGGCACCTTCACCGAGATCATCGAGGGGCAACCGCTCACCGTGCATCGGCTGCCCGGCTGGCGCTGGTACCCGCACGACTGGCTGCGGTTCGTGCTGCCGTGGATGAGCAAGCACTACGCCCGCCGCGTGCTGCGCGAGGTGAAGCCGGACGTCGTGCACAGCCAGTCGCACATCGTCATCGGCCGCGGGCTCACCCGCATCGCCCGCAAGCGCGGCATTCCGGTGATCGCGACCAACCACGTGATGGCCGAGAACATCATCGACTTCACCACCCTGCCGCCGCTGCTGGACAAGGTGGTCATCAAGCTCGCGTGGGACGACGCCAAGCGCACCTTCGGCATGTCGCGCGCGGTGACCACACCCACCCGTCGGGCCGCCGAGTTCCTCGAGCGGACCATCGACATCGACGGCGTCATCCCGATCAGCTGCGGCATCGACAAGCGCAACTACACGCCCGACCTGACGCCGCGCGAGCACAAACGTGTGCTGTTCGTCGGTCGGCTCACGACCGAGAAACACATCGAAGTCACCCTCGAGGCCATCGCCAAGCTCGTGCCTGAACTCGATCTGCACTTCGACATCATCGGCGGTGGTGACCAGCGCCGCAGCCTGGAGCTGGCCGCGCATCGCCTCGGTCTCGAGGAGCGTGTCACCTTCCACGGCCGCACGTCCGAGGAGGACCTGCGCGCCGCCTACACCCGTGCGGACGTGTTCGCCATCGCATCGGTCGCCGAGCTGCAGTCGATCGCCACGATGGAGGCCATGGCCTCGGGTCTGCCCGTCGTCGCGGCGAACGCCGTGGCGCTTCCGCACCTGGTCCACGACGGGGAGAACGGGTACCTGTTCGAGCCGGGTGACGCCGACGACCTCGCCGACAAGCTGCGCCGCGTGCTCACCGCGACCCCCGAGGAGTACCTGCGCATGCAGCAGGCGTCGCTCGCCGGCGTCGAGATCCACGACATCGAACGCACCCTCGACACGTTCGAGAAGCTGTATCGCGGCGAGGCCGTACCGAGCTGACGATGCGGCTGTTCTTCGACGCGCGCTACATCCGCACCGACTTCCACGACGGCATCAGCCGGTACTCGGCCGAACTGGCCGCGGCGGTGGCGGAGCCGGCATCCACGCGTGACGTCGAGGTGACGTTCCTCATCTGGGACGACGCACAGGTGCCGCTGCTGCCGGCCGGCGCGCAGACGCTGAAGATCCACGGGCCGACGTCGTGGCGCGAGCCGTTCACCGCGCTGGTGCTCAACCGGCACCGGCCCGACGTGGTGTTCTCACCCATGCAGACCATCGGCGCGCTGGGGCGCCGGTACCGGCTGATCCTGACGCTGCACGACACGATCTACTACCGGCACCGCACCCCACCGCGCGACCTGCCGGCGCTCGTGCGGCTGGGCTGGCGGCTGTTCCACTTGTCGTACGTGCCGCAGCGGATCACCCTCAACGCCGCCGACCTGGTCGCCACCGTGAGCGAGACCTCCGCGGCCGAGTTCGCCCGCGTGCGTCTCACCAAGCGGCCGGTCATCGTCGTGCCCAACGCACCCCAGCGCCTGGCCGCGCAGCTGCCCGACGGGGTGACGGTCGCCGGTGACGGGCCGGTGCGCAACCTCGTCTACATGGGCTCGTTCATGCCGTACAAGAACGTGGAGACGCTGGTGCGGGCGATGCTGCTGCTGCCCGGACGCACGCTGCACCTGCTCTCGCGCATCTCGCCGCAGCGCCGTGCCGAGCTGGCCGCCCTCGCCCCGGACGCCGACCTGGTGTTCCACGACGGGGTCACCGACGCCGAATACGCGGCGGCGCTGGCCGACAATGCCGTGCTGGTGTCCACCAGCCGCGACGAAGGGTACGGGCTGCCGCTGGCGGAGGCCCTGGGGCTCGGGGTGCCCGCGGTCGTCACCGACATGCCGATCTTCCGCGAGGTCGCCGGCGACGGCGCGCTCTATGTCGACCCCGACGACCCGTTCGCCGTGGCCGCCCAGGTGCGCTCGCTCGACGATGCGACGGTGCGTGCGCGGGTCGTGGATGCCGGACAGGCCCACATCGCGCGGTTCACGTGGCCGCGGTCGGCGGACCTCCTGCTCGACGCGGTCGCCTCGCTCGTGCGCTGACGTGTGGCGCTCGCGCGCTGGCGCGTGGCGCTCGGGGGGCGGCGCGGGCTCAGGGCAGGCGGCGCGGATCGGTGGGCACCGCGCGGTAGTCGTCGGTGATCCACGCGCGCACAGTGGCGGCGATGGCGGTCACGGCGACGGCCGCAAGAAGGATGAGAAGGAACATGGCAGGAACGCTACGCCCAGCTCCATCCCGCCACTAGTGGCAGGACTGCACATGTGAGTATGATTTCTGCCATGCGTACCGTCGCCTGCGTCGTCCTTCCCGGCTTCTCTCCGTTCGAGTTCGGGCTCGCCTGCGAGGCGTTCGGGCTGGACCGGTCCGACGACCGCATCCCCAACTTCGACTTCCGCGTCGTCACCCCCGACCCCGGCGTCGTGCCGTCGAAGATGGGCTTCTCCCTCAACGTCGACCTCGACCTGTCCTTCGCCTACGAGGCCGACCTCGTGGTGATCACGCCGATCCCGCGCGAGCACTGGGAACGCGTGGACCCCCGCGTCATCGACGCCGTGCGTGGGGCCGTGACCCGCGGCGCCTGGCTGCTCAGCGTGTGCAGCGGATCGTTCGTGCTGGGTGCGGCGGGGGTCCTCGACGGGCGCAAGGCGACGACCCACTGGAAGTATGCGGAGGCCATGGCCCGGATGTTCCCGGCCGTCGAGATCGACCCCACCGTGCTCTACGTGCAGGACGGCCGCATCATCACCAGCGCCGGCACCGCCGCCGGCCTCGACGCCTGCCTGCACCTGCTGCGCCTCGAACTGGGCGCCGAGATGGCCAACACCATCGCGCGGCGCATGGTCGTCCCGCCGCAGCGCGACGGGGGACAGGCGCAGTTCATCGCGACGCCCCTGCCGGTCTCGCCCTCGCATTCGCTGGCACCGGTCACAGACTGGATGCTCGCCAACCTCCGGCTGGACCTCACCGTCGACCAGCTCGCCGCGCGCGCCCATATGTCGCCGCGCACGTTCGCGCGCCGCTTCAAGGCCGACCTGGGCACGACGCCGGCGGCGTGGCTCGGGCGACAGCGCCTCATCCAGGCGCAGCGGCTGCTCGAACAGACCGATCTGGGGCTGGATGCCATCGCCTACGAGTGCGGATTCGGTTCGGCCGCCGTGCTGCGTCAGAACTTCAGCCGCACCCTGGGCACGACGCCGACCGCTTACCGCGCGCGCTTCGCCTGCCCCACGGCCATGGCCTCCTGACGCGCGCCTCACCGCCCGCCCCTGCCTCCACACACCGCCCCGCGAGCCGCCTACGTTCGTACGAACCGCCCAGCTCTGTGCCGTCCAGAAGTGGGCGGCTCGTACAGAGCTGGGCGGTTCGTGCGAGGGCGGGCTCGCGAGAGCGCGAGAGCGCCGGGGCAGCAGGTCAGCCGAAGGTGAGCTCGTAGAACCGGAACACGCTGAAGCCTTCGATAGGCAGGTTCGCGATGTCGTCGAATCCTGCCGCCTGCGCATACTCCCGCAGGATGCCGGGCCGCATCACCGTGCCGGTCGCGGCGCTGGGCTGATCGCTCATGCCGTCGGGCAGGCAGACGAACAGGCTGTACGCGTACATGAGCGGATCGAGGTCCGCGCCGGGGGCGCCGAAGCTCTCGCCGACGGCTTCGTCCATGATCACGACGACGCCGTCGTCGCCCACGGCCTGGCGCATCGCATGCAGCACATCGACCGGGTGGGACATGTCGTGCACGCATTCGAAGGCGAACACGGCGTCGAAGGGCGCGTAGCGGGCGAGCGCGTCACCGTCGGCGAGGTGGAAGTGCACCCGGTCGTCGACCCCGGCCGCCCGCGCGTTGGCACGGGCGAGCGCCACCGAGGGGGCGTCGACATCGAACCCGTCGACCCGCAGGTGCGGATACCCCAAGGCGAGCGAGATCGCCGACCAGCCCCCGCCGACGCCGACATCGGCCACGCGTGCGTCGGGTCGGTTCAGCACCGCGTGGATGTGCTCGACCTGCCCGAACACCTGGGGCAGGCGGGCGTACCAGGGCCGGTTGGCCGCGGCCTGGGCCTCGCGCGCGTCCCGGCCGAACTGCTGCCAGCTCACGCCGCCTCCGGTGCGATACGCCTCGACGAGCGCGGGCAGTTGCGCGCCGACGGCGCCGGCCATCCGCGCGAGCGGGCCGGTGTAGGCGAGGCTGTGCTCGTTGACGAGCGCCTCGGCGGCGCCGACTGGCAGGGCGAAGCGGCGCCGGGCGGCGTCGGGGGTGTCGTCGGCGATGAGGATGCCGGTCACCGCCTGCTGCTCCAGCCACTCGCGCGCATAGCGCGGCGAGGTGGCGGTGCGCTCAGCGAGTTCGGCCGCATTGGCCGGGCCCTGCTCGGCGAGGCTGCGGTACCAGCCGAGCCGATCACCGAGGTACATCGCATTCAACTCCGCCCAGCCCAGCAGTGCCTGAGCGATGCGATCGGCGAACGCCGCCCCGTCCGGGCTCGGCTCACGGCCGGTGAGGACCGGGGTGTCGATGGTGGTGGTCATGTGTCGTTCTCCGTTTCCGACCGCGCAGTCGTCGCGCGGCGTGGAACGACGGTATGTCGGACACATCCGCCGCCGCGTCGGGCGCATCATGCAGATCGGCGGGTCGGATGCATCAGATGGTGCAGACCCGGCATCCACCCTCACCGCGGCGGCGAAGCGCCTCGGGCGAGCCACCAGGCGGCGGCCGCGGTGCGGCTGGTCACGCCGAGCTTCCCGTAGATGTTGGCCAAATGCCGGCCCACCGTCTTCTCGCTGATGAACAGCTGCGCGGCCACCTCGCGGTTCGCCGCGCCGGATGCCACGCATGCCAGCACCTCGGCTTCCCGGCCCGTGAGCGGCCCGACGTCTGCGGTCTCTCCCTCGCCCGCCGGGCCGGGGGTGCGCACGCCCAGCCGGTCGAGGATCGCCGCCGCCTCGTCGCGGGCGCGCTCGGCCAATACTCGATCACCACTGCGCTCGTGGGCGTCGGCCAGCTGCTGCAACGTCTGCGCACGCTCGTACGGCTGGCGGTCGCGGCCGAAGATCTCGGCGGCCCGCTGCAGGTCGGCACGCGCGTCGGCGAGGCGGCCCTCGTCGAGGGCGCACAACCCTTCGGCCTACGCGGCCCACGCGGCGAATCCCGTGCTGCCGTATGCGCTCGCCGCCGCGCCCAGTTCGCGGCACAACGCGCGCGCCGCGGTCGTGCGACCGGTCGTGAGGCCGATCTGGACGCCGGCGCGCAGCAGCCGGACGCGCGCGAGCAGATCGCGGTGCCCCAGCGACGCCGTGAGTGCCGCCCAGGCCGCCTCGCCGTTCTGCTCGGCCAACAGCAGCAGCGCCTCACCCGGCTGGGGATCGATACCGAGCTCACGGGCGGCGCCGTAGGACTCGCGGGCGCCCGCGTGATCGCCGCGCCGCCGGCGCAGCTCGCCCAGTTGATAGAAGCCCTCGCCCGCGACCCAGTCGTTGCGCTCCCGCAGCGCGGCACTCTCGGCGGCGAGCTGCGCTTCGACGCCCGCCCAGTCGCCGTGGACGCCGCGCAGTTCCAGCCGGTGCACGCGGCAGATGCCCGGATACACCGCCTCGCTCGCGAACCGGGCACACCACTGCTCGGTGGCCCGGGTCCAATCCGCCATCCGCGGAAAGTCCGCCAGCTCGTGGCAGACGTGGATCACGGTGCAGTAGATGTCCCCACCCCATTCGGGCCGTACCTGTCCGCCGATCACCGTCAGCATGGCCTCGTCGAGTCGCGCGAACCCGCGGGCAACATCGCCGTGGCGCAGATCGGCCACGCCCGACACGGTGAGGTCGAACGCCTCGACGGCCGGGTCGCGCAGGCGGGTGGCCAGGTCGTGCAGCCGGGCGATGCTGTCGGCCGCCGCTGTGCCGTGGATCATCACCTCGGTCATGCCGTCGAGGTACGCGAGGTAGCCGTGGCTGGGGCTGTCGGGCAGGGGGTCGAGCCGGCGGCGGGCCCGACTCATCCAGCCGGACATGATGGTCAGCTCGCCGCGCGCGAACCACAGCAGCGCCAGCAGCAGGGCGGTGTCCGCGCCCGCGCCGGGCTCCGGCTCGGCGCTCTGACGCCGGAACACCTCTTCGAACAGCTCGATGCTGTCGGGCACGCGGGACAGGAACCAGGCCGACCGGGCCAGCAGCGTGAGGTCGTCGACCTCCAGATCGTCGCGGACGGGGCCCAGCAGCTCGAAGGCCGCACCGAAGTCCGCCGCCGCGAACGCCCGACGGCCCGACTCGACCACCGTCCCCACGTCGGGCATGCGCACAGGGTACCGCCGCGCGGCGGCGACGGCGAGGGTGCGAGCCGCCTACGTCCGTACGAGCCGCCCAGCTCTGTGCCGTCCAGAAGTGGGCGGCTCGTACAGAGCTGGGCGGCTCGCGTGAGTGATAAGGGCGGCTCGCGTAAGCGCGCGGGTGCAGCAGGCGGGAGGAATTGCCCTGGCATCCACCCGCTGATAAAGTTGAGTCACGACGGCTCAACTTTGGCCGACAGACTTCCAGGAGAGCACATGAACGCACAACCCACGCCGGGGCAGGAGGAGCAGTCCAGCGCCCTCGAGCAGTTCGGCATCAACCTCACCGACCGCGCGCGGCAGGGCGGGCTCGACCCGGTCATCGGTCGCGACAGTGAGATCCGCCGCGTCAGCCAGGTGCTGACCCGTCGCACGAAGAACAACCCGGTGCTGATCGGCGAGCCCGGCGTCGGCAAGACCGCCGTCGTCGAGGGCCTCGCGCAGCGCATCGTGGCCGGCGACGTCGCCGAGTCGCTCAAGAACAAGGAGCTCATCGCCCTCGACATCTCCGCGCTCGTGGCCGGTGCCATGTACCGCGGCCAGTTCGAGGAGCGGCTCAAGAGCGTGCTCAAGGAGATCACCGAGTCCGAAGGCCGCATCATCACCTTCATCGACGAGCTGCACACCCTCATGGGGGCCGGCGGCGGCGAAGGGTCGGTCGCGGCGTCCAACATGCTCAAGCCCATGCTGGCCCGCGGCGAGTTGCGCCTCATCGGCGCCACCACGCTCGACGAGTACCGCGAGTTCATCGAGAAGGATGCCGCGCTGGAGCGCCGCTTCCAGCAGGTGTACGTCGGCGAGCCCAGCGTCGAAGACACCATCGCGATTCTGCGCGGGCTGAAGGGTCGCTACGAAGCGCACCACGGGGTGACTATCAGCGACAGCGCCCTGGTGGCCGCCGCGTCGTTGTCGAACCGGTACATCCCGTCGCGGCAGCTGCCGGACAAGGCGATCGACCTGATCGACGAGGCCATGAGCCGGTTAAAGATGGAGATCGACTCGAGCCCGGTCGAGATCGACCAGCTCCGCCGGCAGGTCGACCGCATGCGCCTGGAAGAGCTCGCGCTCAAGAAGGAGAAGGACGACGCGTCGAAGGAGCGCCTCGCGGCCCTGCGCGAGCAGATGGATGCCGCCAACGCAGAGCTGCAGGTCCTCGAAGCGCGGTGGGAGCGGGAGCGCGCCGGCCTCAACCGGGTCGGTGAGCTGAAGAAGCAGCTCGACCAGGCCTACACCGAACGTGACCGGGCCCTCCGCGAGGCCGACTACGCGCGGGCGTCGAAGCTCGAGTACGAGACCATCAAGCGGCTCGAGCAGGAGGTCGCCGCCGCCGAGCGCGCCGAGGCCGACCCGGCCGAAGACCGCATGGTCAACGAGCAGGTCACCGAGGAGGACATCGCCGCCGTCATCTCCGCGTGGACCGGCATCCCCCTCGGGCGTCTGCTGCAGGGCGAGTCCGAGAAGCTCGTGCACCTCGAGGCCGAGCTCGGCAAGCGGCTCATCGGTCAGAAGGAGGCGGTGAAGGCCGTGTCCGACGCCGTGCGCCGCTCGCGCGCGGGCATCAGCGACCCCCACCGGCCCACCGGTTCATTCCTGTTCCTCGGCCCGACCGGCGTCGGCAAGACCGAGCTGGCCAAGGCGCTGGCCGAATTCCTCTTCGACGACGAGCGCGCCATGGTGCGCATCGACATGAGCGAGTACGGCGAGAAGCACTCGGTCGCGCGGCTCGTGGGCGCACCTCCCGGCTACATCGGGTTCGAGCAGGGCGGACAGCTCACCGAGGCCGTGCGGCGCCGGCCCTACTCGGTCGTGCTGCTCGACGAGGTCGAGAAGGCTCACCCGGAGGTGTTCGACATCCTCCTGCAGGTGCTGGATGACGGACGTCTCACCGACGGGCAGGGTCGCACCGTCGACTTCACCCACACGATCCTCGTGCTCACCAGCAACCTGGGCTCGCCCATCCTCATCGACCCCATGCTGTCGAACGAGGCCCGCCGCGAGCAGGTCATGGCGCTCGTGCGCCAGGCGTTCCGCCCGGAGTTCCTCAACCGGCTCGACGACATCGTGATGTTCCAGGCGCTGAGCGAGAGCGATCTCGCGCAGATCGTCGAACTGTCGGTCGATGCGCTGCAGCGCCGGCTGCACGAGCGGCGCCTCACTCTGGCCGTCACCCCCGACGCCCGGGCGTGGCTGGCCGAGCGCGGCTACGACCCGCTGTTCGGGGCGCGGCCGCTGCGCCGGCTCATCCAGACCGAGATCCAGGACCGGCTGGCGATGGCGCTGCTGTCGGGCGGTGTGCGCGACGGCGACGTGGTGCGGGTCGATGTCGCCGCCGACGGCTCCCAACTGGTGCTCACGAGCGTCAGTGCTCCGCCGCCGGCGGAGGACGACGAGGTCATCGAGGCCGAGCTGCTCGACGAGTAGCCGAGTGAGCGGCCGGGCGCGTGCGGGCCCGGCCGCCCACCTCACAGCGGCGCCCAGTGCGCCGGCCCGCCCGACCCGGCCGGATACTCGTCCATCGGCACGTCGCCGCGCCGCCACGCGTCGAGCACGGGCTGGACGATCCGCCAGCTCTCCTCCGCGGCATCCCCGCGCACGGCCAGGGCGGCGTCGCCGTCGAGGATCCCCGACAGCACCTCACCGTAGGCCAGCAGCTGCCCCTCGCCCAGCTTCGCGACCAGCGCCGCCCGGTCGAGGCGCAGCGGGTCGCCGGGGCCGTTGATGTTCAGCTCGAGCGACATCTCATCGGGGCCGAGGGTGAAACGCAGCACCGACCCTTCGGCCGATCCGCCGAAGCCGTCGGGCAGGTGACGCACCGGGCGGAACCGCACCACGATCTCGGTGTGGCGCGCGCCGATCGCCTTGCCCGAACGCAGCGTGAACGGCACCCCGGCCCACCGGGCCGAACGGATCTCGCAGGTCATCTCGGCCAGCGTCTCGGTCCGGCGCTCCGGATCGACCCCGGGCTCGTCCACGTAGCTCGGCACGGCGGCGCCTTCCACGACCCCCGCCGTGTAGCGGGCCCGGCGTGACGCGACGACCGGGTCGTCCTGCCACAGGCGCGTGGCACGCAGCACCGCGCAGCGGGCGTCGCGCAGATCGCGTTCGCCGAGGGTCGCGGGCGGCTCCATCGCGAGCACCGCCATGACCTGCAGCAGGTGGCTCTGCAGCATATCGACGAGGGCGCCGGCGTGGTCGTAATAGCCCGCCCGTCCCTCCAGGCCCAGGGTCTCGTCGTAGCGGATCACGACCGATTCGATGTGCTCGGCCGACCAGACCGGTTCGAGCACGCGGTTCGCGAACCGGGCGCCGAGCAGGTTCAGCACCGTCGACCGGCCCAGGAAGTGGTCGATGCGGAACACCTGTTCCTCGGGCACGATCTGCGTCAGCAGCGCGTTCAGGGCGCGGGCGCTGTCCTCGTCGTCGCCGAACGGCTTCTCCAGGGCCAGCAGGGTCTGCTCCGGCACCGGGATGCCGGTCAGCGCGGCGCACGCCCGCGCGGTGACCGCCGGCGGCACCGCGAAGTACAGGATCGGCCGGTCCCCGGCATCCTTCAGCACCGCCGCGAGCTCGTCGGCGGCGGTGATGTCGGCGCGCCGGTAGGTCATCTCACCCACCCGCGCGAGGGCCGCCTCGGCACCGACCGAGGCGAAGGCGGTGCGCACCACCTGCTGCCACCGGTCGTCGCTCCAGTCTTGGGTCGCCGCGCCGTGCAGGCGGAGTCGGCGGCCGGGTTCTCGCTCGAGCAGCTGCCCGAGGGCCGGGAGGAGCAGGCGCGAGGTGAGGTCGCCCGACGCGCCGAGGATCACGAGCGTGGTTTCGCCGGTCATCTCTTCAACGTAACCCGGTGGGTTCACATCAGACAGGGGGTTTGCCACCATGGAGGGCATGCCCGCGCCGATCGAGGACTATGCCCTGCTCAGCAACAGGCGGACGGCGGCGCTGGTGTCCCGCGCCGGTGACATCGACTGGCTGTGCCTGCCCCGCTACGACTCGCCGTCCGTGTTCGGCGCGCTGCTGGGCGACGAGAACCACGGCCGCTGGCAGCTGTGCCCGAGCGATGTGGATGCCGCAGTCACCCGCCGCTACGACGGCGACACCTTCGTGCTCATCACGCGGTGGACCACCGAGCAGGGCGTGGCCGAGGTGCACGACTTCATGCCGCTGGACGGCGGTCGCACCGACGTGGTACGCCGCATCGTCGGGGTGTCCGGGACGGTGGAGTTCGAGACCCGGCTGTGGCTCCGGTTCGACTACGCCCGCGGCATCCCATGGGTGCGCAAGGTCACCGAGCCCGACGGGCCCGCTCTGCTGGCGGTGCTCGGGCCGGGCGCGGCCGTGGTGCGCGGCGCCCCGCTGCGCGCCGACGGCCACAGCCACCGCGGCGCGATCACGGTCGACGCCGGCGAGGTGATCGACCTCACGATGACCTGGTTCCCCTCGCACCTGCCGGTACCGGCACCCCTCGACGTCGAAGCGGCGCGCGAAGCGACGACGGCGTGGTGGCAGGAATGGGCCGACCGCATCGAGCACACCGGGCCGCACCACGACACCGTCGTGCGCTCGCTGCTCGTGCTGTGCGCACTCAGCCACGCGGACACCGGGGGCATCGTGGCCGCCGCCACCACGTCTCTGCCCGAGGAGTTCGGCGGGGAGCGCAACTGGGACTACCGCTACGTGTGGCTGCGTGACGCCGCGCTGACGCTCGAAGCGCTCATCGGACACGGCTTCCTCGGCGTGGTCGAGAACTGGCGGGGCTGGCTGCTGCGGGCGGTGGCCGGCGACTCCGCCGACGTGCAGATCATGTACGGCCTGGCCGGCGAGCGTGACCTCACCGAGCGCACGATCGAGAGCCTGCCCGGCTACGCCGACTCGCGGCCCGTGCGCATCGGCAACGGCGCCGTGTCGCAGTTCCAGGGCGATGTGCTCGGCGAAGTGCTGCTCGCCCTCGAAGCCGCCCGCGCTGCGGGGCTCGAGGAGACGACCTTCTCCTGGCCGCTGCAACGCGCGCTCATCGACCGGGTCATCGCCACGATCGACGAACTCGACCACGGCCTGTGGGAGATCCGCGGCGAGCCCCAGCGGTTCACCCACTCGCGGGTCATGATGTGGGCCGCGCTCGACTGCGGCGTGCGCGCGGTGACCGAGTCGGGGCTGGCGGGCGACGTCGACACCTGGATCCGGTGGCGCGATCACCTGCGCACCGAGATCGACACCCACGGTGTGCACCCCGAGCGCGGCCACTTCGTGCAGTACTACGGGTCCGACGCGCTCGACGCGTCGCTGCTCCTGCTGCCGGAGGTCGGCTACTGCGCGCACGACGATCCGCGGATGCTGGCGACCGTCGATGCGATCGAGCGTGAGCTCATGCGTGACGGGCTGCTGCTGCGCTATCGCACCGAGACCGGGGTCGACGGGCTGGCCGGCGACGAGCATCCGTTCCTGGCCTGCTCGTTCTGGCTTGTCGAGCAGTACGCCGCCACCGGTCGCGACGCCGACGCGGCCGCACTCATGGCCCGGCTGTGCGATCTGGTCAACGACGTGGGGCTGCTGTCTGAGGAGTACGACGTCGCGCACCGCCGCCACGTCGGCAACACCCCGCAGGCGTTCTCGCACCTGGCTCTCGTCCGCGCCGCCGACGCCCTCGCCGGGCGCCCCGAGGGCACGTCGCGCCGGCGGTGACGCCGGGCTTTCTCGCCTGCGGAAGACCGGCTGATCTTCTCGAGCGGATGCCGGTGTGCCCGCACCGGCACGGGTCTAGCGTTGCGGGTATGAGCATCGCGACAGCCGACCTGTACGACGAACGCGGCGACCAGCTGGACTCACTGTCGCTCCAACTGCACGACCTCGGCGGGCGCACGACGTTCGACGGTCCGATCCGCACCATCCGCTGCCACCGTGACAACGCGCTCGTGAAGGCGACGCTCGCCACGCCGGGGGCCGGCGCCGTGCTCGTGATCGACGGCGGCGGGTCGCTCGAATCGGCGCTGGTCGGCGACATCATCGCGGCGTCCGCCGTCGCGAACGGATGGGCCGGCATCATCGTGCACGGGGCGATCCGCGACCGGGTGGCCATCGGCGACCTGCCGCTCGGGGTGAAGGCGCTCGGGTCGAACCCGCGCAAGAGCGCGAAGGAGGGTGTCGGCGAGGTCGACGTGCCCGTCGAGATCGCCGGCGTGGTATTCACGCCCGGGCGGCACGTGTGGGCCGACGCCGACGGCGTGCTCGTCGAGCGCTGAGCGCCGGCATCCGCTTCAGGCGGGCGCCAGCAGCCCCGAGACCTGCTGCAGGGCGTCGGGGACCAGGCGGTAGTACGCCCACGTCCCCCGCTTGGACCGGCTGAGGAACCCGGCCTCGGTGAGCACCTTGAGGTGGTGCGAGACGGTCGGCTGGGACAGACCGATCGGATCGGTCAGGTCGCACACGCACGCCTCCTGGCCGGCGGACGCGGCGACGATCGACAGCAGTCGCAGGCGGGCGGGATCGGCCAGTGCCTTCAGTCGCACGGCGAGGCTCTCGGCGTCCGGCTGCGTGAGCGGCTCGCGCACCAGCGGCGTGGCGCACGCGGTGGGGGAGACGTCGGTGACGTCGAGCATCCTGACCATACATAGACAGTAGTCGATATTGACAGGTATCGATACGGGGATGATACTGAGCATCGACGTTCATCGATATCTGACGGAGCGACCCTCATGACTCTGATCGACCTCACCCCGCGTGCCGCCACGAGCGACCGGCTGGCGACGCTGCCGGTGGCCGTCATCGGCGCCGGTCCGATCGGACTGGCCGCGGCGGCCCACCTCGTGGAGCAGGGCATCGACTTCACGGTGCTCGAGGCCGGTGGCGAGGTCGCCGCCTCGGTCCGCCTCTGGGGGCACACGCGGCTGTTCTCGCCCTGGCGGCACCTCATCGACCCCGCCTCGCGCCGGCTGCTCGAGGCCGCCGGCTGGGTCGCCCCCGCCGACGAGGGCCGGGCACCGACCGGGCGCGAGCTCGTCGACGATTACCTCGCGCCGCTTGCAACTTTGCCGCAGATCGCGCCGCGGATCCGATTCGGTTCCCGCGTCGTGGCGGTGACCCGGGAGGGCATGGACCGGACCCGCACTGCGGGGCGCGCCCAGACCCCGTTCCTGCTGCGTGTGCGGGCTGACGACGGCACCCTGTACGAGATCACCGCGCGGGCGGTCATCGACGCGTCCGGTACCTACACCACGCCGAACCCGCTCGCCTCGACGGGACTGGACCCGATCGGCGCAGCGGACGTCGATGACCTCGTCCTGCACGCGCTGCCGGACGTCCTCGGCGTCGACCGAGCGGCGCTGGCGGGCCGGCACACCGTCGTGGTCGGCGCGGGGCACTCCGCCGCGAACACGCTCATCGCCCTCGCACGGCTCGCCGAGGACGAGCCGGCCACGCGCGTCACGTGGCTGATCCGCAATCCCTCGGCCGTCCGCGTCTCCGCCTCGCCCGACGACGAGCTCGCCGACCGCGCGCAGCTGGGGTCGCGGGTCGACCAGCTCGTCCGCACCGGCCGCATCGGCCTCGTCGACTCGTTCGAGATCTCCCGGGTCGAGCGCCACGCGGAGGGCATCCGGCTGATCGGGCGACGTCACGGCGAAGAAGCGTTCCTCGACGCCGACGTCGTGGTCAATGCGACCGGCTTCCGTCCGGATCTGTCCATGCTCCGCGAGGTGCGCCTGGAGCTGGACGACATCGTCGAGGCCCCCACGCGATTGGCGTCCCTGATCGACCCGAACCTGCATTCCTGCGGCACGGTGGCCCCACACGGCTTCGCGGAACTGCGGCATCCGGAGTCGGGGTTCTTCCTCGTGGGCATGAAGTCGTACGGCCGCGCTCCGACGTTCCTGCTGGCCACGGGGTACGAACAGGTCCGGTCCATCACCGCGTGGCTGGCCGGGGACATGGCCGCGGCGAGCCAGGTTCAGCTCACCCTGCCGGCGACCGGAGTATGCTCGACCGACCTCGGCGGGGGGACGTGCTGCTGATGACTGCGAGTGAGAAGCCCACCGTCCTGTTCGTCTGCGTGCACAACGCCGGCAGATCGCAGATGGCCGCCGGCTACCTGCAGCACCTCGCCGGCGACCGGATCGAGGTGCGCTCGGCCGGGTCCGCACCGAAGGACCGGATCAACCCCGTCGCCGTGGCCGCTATGGCGGAAGAGGGCATCGACATCGCCGGAGGCACCCCGAAGGTGCTCACCGTCGACGCCGTCCGCGAATCGGACGTCGTGATCACGATGGGCTGCGGGGACGCGTGCCCGATCTTCCCCGGCAAGCGCTACGAGGACTGGGAGCTCGCCGATCCGGCCGGCCAGGACATCGAGACCGTCCGCCCGATCCGCGACGAGATCCGTGCCCGCGTCGAGACGCTGATCGCCGGGCTGGTCCCCACCGACCCCACGGCGTGATACCCGCGCCGCGTCTTCTCGTCATCTTCTTCATACGCGGGAATAGATCACGCGGGCAGGTGTTGAGGGGTGTGTACGACCACGGCGGCCGCGGACGCGGGCGCCCTTCTTTCTGTCAGGAGCACACACATGACCGACCGGACCATCGGCTACATCGTCGGCAGCATCTCGTCGACCTCGATCAACCGTCGCCTCGCCAAGGCGCTCGAGCGTCTCGCCCCCGAGGGCACCACGCTGGTCGAGATCCCGATCAAGGACCTTCCGTTCTACTCGCCCGACCACGACGCCGACTACCCGCAGGTCGCGCGCGACTTCAAGCAGGCCATCGCCGATGTCGACGGCGTCATCATCATCACGCCCGAGTACAGCCGCTCGATCCCCGGTGTGCTCAAGAACGCCCTCGACTGGTCGGCCCGCCCGTGGGGCCAGGCCTCGTTCGACGGCAAGCCCACCGCCGTCATCGGCACCTCGGGCGGCGGCATCGCCACCGCGGCCGCGCAGCAGCACCTGAAGGCGATCCTCAGCCACTACAACGCGCCCACGCTCGGCCAGCCCGAGGGCTACATCCAGTCGCTGCCGGGCCTGTTCACCGAGGACGGCGAGGTCACCGACGCGCAGACCGCCGAGTTCCTCACCTCCTACCTCACCGCGTTCGCCACGCTCATCGAGCGCGTGGTCTCGACCCGCGAGGTCGCCGTCGCCTGACCGGCGTATATGAAACGCCCCGGCCGTCCTCAGACAGCCGGGGCGTTTCCCATAGCGAGGATGCCGGTGCTCCGGCATCCGCTCACGAGGACTTCAGCGCCTCGGTGAGCTTGACCCGCGCGCCCATCCGCAGCAGCGAGTTCTGGTAGATCTTCGCGCCGACGACGATGGCCGCGACGCAGGTGGCCAGCAGGATCAGCAGGGACAGGATCGGCTCCCACCACTGCGCCTCGCCGAGGAAGACCCGCACCGGCATACCCACCGGCGCCGAGAACGGCACGTACGACATGATCGACAGCACGACGGGGTTGTCGTTGAAGAAGATCACGAGGAAGTACGGCGCCATGATCAGGAACATCAGCGGCGTCGTGGTCGCGCCGATGTCCTCCTGACGCGACACCATGGCCGCGGCGGCCGCGAACAGCGCCGCCAGCAGGATGAAGCCGAACAGGAAGTACGCCGCGAACCACACGAGCGGGGCGCCGAGGCCCGTCAGCAGCTCGCCCTGCCCGGTGACGGTCAGGCCGATCACCGCGATCACCGCGATGCCGACCACCTGGCCCATCGCCAGGATCGTGTTGCCGAGGACCTTGCCGGCCAGCAGCGCCCGCACCGGGATGGCCGACAGCAGCAGCTCGACCACGCGGGTCGCCTTCTCCTCGACCACCGACTGGGCGATCGTCGCGCCGAACGACAGCGCCGCCATGAAGAAGACGATGCCGAAGCCGAACGAGACGATGTACCGCAGGAAGTCGTCGGTCTGCGCGGGGCTGAGCAGTTCGACCGGCGGGGCCACGCTCAGTGCGTTGATCAGTGACGAGGGCACGCTGTCGGCGCCGACCACGGTGTAGTCGAACGGGTCGGTGCCGCCGGGAACGATCGCCGCGTCGACCTCGCCTTCCGTGACCAGTTCGCGGGCCTCGTCGGCCGAGGCGACCTCGGTCACGTCGAGCATGTCGTCCAGGTCGGCCACGACCGCGATGGTGTCCGCGGTGACGGCGACCGGGGTGCGCTCGGGACTCTGCGCGGAGAAACCGGCCCAGACGATGCCGGCCAGGAAGATCACGAAGGTGATCGCGGTGGAGATCACGAACGCCTTGCTGCGCAGCTTCGAGGCGACCTCGCGCTCGGTGACGAGCCAGACGCTCTGCGCGAACGAGGGGGCGAGAGCGGGGGTGCTCACTGGATGACCTCCTTGAAGATCTGGGCGAGGGAGGGATGCTGCGGCGCGAAGCTGGCGACGTCCCCTGCCTCCACGGCGCGGCGCAGCACCCGCTGCGCGGTGGCGTCGCTGTCGGCGTCGAACAGGGCGTACCCGCCGTCGAAGTCGATGACCTCGATGCCCGGCTCGGTGCGCAGCCACCCGGCGTCGCCCGCCGACACGAGCTCGAACCGCCGCTGTGCGTGTGCGGCACGCAGCGCGTCGCGACCGCCGGCGGCCCGGATCGCACCACCGGCGATGATGACGAGGTCGTCGCACAGCCGCTCGACGACGTCGAGCTGGTGCGAGCTGAACAGCACGGCGGCGCCCTGGGCCGCGCGGCCCTGCAGCACCCCGGCGACGACGTCGACCGCGAGCGGGTCGAGGCCGCTGAACGGCTCGTCGAGGATGAGGACCTTGGGGTCGTGGACCAGTGCGGCGGCGATCTGCGCCCGCTGCTGGTTGCCCAGCGACAGGGTCTCGACGTTGTCGTTGAGGCGCTCGCCGAGCCCCAGCTCTTCGAGCAGAGCCGTCGCGCGGGTCGTGGCATCCGCGCGGCTGAAGCCATGCAGCCGGGCGAGGTAGACGATGTGCTCGAGCACGCGCATCTTCGGATAGAGCCCGCGCTCTTCGGGCATGTAGCCGAAGCGGCGCCGGTCGGCGGCGGTGACCGGTGCGCCGTCGATCGTGACCTCGCCGGCGTCGCGGGCCAGCAGGCCGAGGGCGATGCGCATCGTGGTCGTCTTGCCGGCGCCGTTGCCGCCGACGAAGCCGGTGAGCCGCCCGTCGGCGACGGTGAACCCGACGTCGTCGAGCACACGGCGGGTGCCGTAGCTCTTGGTGATCCCGCTCAGTTCGAGCATCCGCTCCTCCTCGGTGTGGTGATGCTTCGACGCTACGGTCCGAGGGTCGCCACCACCTCCCCCGTGGGGTGGATCCTGCCGGTTCCGCCGGGCGGGGGAGCGACGGTCAGGCCAGGCCGTGGCGGTGCGCGTAGACGACCGCGGCGACCCGGTCGCGGGCGCCGAGTTTGGCCAGCACGTTCGAGACGTGGGTCTTCACCGTGGCCTCGCCGATATAGAGCCGCTCCGCGATCTCGGCGTTGCTCAGGGCCTGGGCGAGTAGGCGCAGCACTTCGGCCTCGCGCTCGGTCAGCGGGGTCGCGATCGTCGGGACCTCCTCGGCGGTGGCCACCGCTGGCCGCGCCGGGGCCGGGGACGGGTCGCCGGATGCTCCGGCGGCGGCGAAGCGCTCGATCACCCGGCGCGTCACGGCCGGGGCCAGCAGGGCATCGCCGGCGGCGGCCACCCGCACCGCGGCGACGAGCTCCTCAGGCCCCGCGTTCTTCAGCAGGAATCCGCTCGCGCCGGCGGCCAGCGCCTGGAACAGGTAGTCGTCACGATCGAAGGTGGTCACGATGATCACCGCGGCGGTCGCCGTCGGGTCGGACACGATCTGCGCCGTGGCCTCGAGCCCGTCCATGTCGGGCATCTGCACGTCCATGCAGATCACGTCGGCCGTCACCGTGGATGCCAGGGCGACGGCCTCCCGCCCGGTCGCCGCCTCGCCCACCACCTCGATGTCGCCGGCGGCCTCGAGGATCATGCGGAACCCGGCCCGCATCACCGCGTGGTCGTCGACCAGCAGCACCCGGATCATGAGCCGGCACCGCTCGTCGCCGCGGCCACCGGTGCGGGCAGCGGCAGGCGCACCCGCACGAGGAAGCCGCCGCGCTCGCGTGGCCCGGCTTCGAGCACCCCGCCGGAGGCGACCGCACGCTCGCGCATGCCGACCAGGCCCAGTCCCGCGCGCCCGGCGAGCGGCACCCGCCCGGTGTTGGTGATCTCGAGTTCGATCGCGTCGGGCGCGTATCGCAGGCGCACGTCGGCGACGGCGGCCGGGCCGGCGTGCCGGCGGGCGTTGGTGAGCGCCTCCTGCGCGATCCGGTAGAGATTTGCCTGGATGAGGTCGCTCACCTCGACCTCGTCGCCCACGATGGTGAGCGTCGTCGGCAGGCCGTTGTCGGTGGCATGGGCGACCAGGTCGGGCAGGGCCGACAGGTGCAGGGTCGACCCGCCCGGCACGTCGCCGTCGGGCGTGCGCAGGGTCTCCAGCAGTTGGCGCAGCTCCGTCAGCGCCGACCGCGCCGACTGCTCGACCGCGGCCAGCGCCGTCTTCGCGGCGGCGGGATCGCGCTCGACGACCGTGCGGGCCGCCCCGGCCTGCACCCCCATCGCCGAGACGTGGTGGGCGACGACGTCGTGCAGCTCGCGGGCGATCCGCACGCGGTCGAGGGCGACGGCCTGAGCCGCGCTCAGCTCGCGCTCCCGCTCGAGCTCGGCGGTGCGCTGCTCGAGCGCGGCACGCTGCTGCGCCTGCGCATAAGCGCGCTCGCCGAAGAAGTACGCGCCCCCGAAGAAGCCGGCGTTGATGAGGAACTGGATGAGCACATACGCCGCGAACGGCGAGAACAGTCCCGCGTGGGAGATCCCGGTGTCCTCGCCCGAGGTCGCCTCCTGGAAGGTGACCACCAGCAGCCACAGGAACATGCCCGCGATGACCACCAGCCGCACGATCGTCGCGCGTCGCCGATCGTCGACCCAGGCTCCCACCGTGTACATCGCGATGAAGACGACGATGTTGCTGACATACAGGTCGGGGATCCGCAGGGTCACCGCCACGAAGAACACGACCGCCACGACCACGAGCACCACCTCGGGGTAGCGCCGGCGCACCGCGATCGGCGCCGTCAGGGCGAGGCAGTAGATCAGGCTCGCCCCCATCTCGGCGCCCTCGTCGCCGTAGACCCCGGCGATCTCCCCGAGCGTCGTGGAGATGATCGCGCTCACCAGCAGCGCGAGCGCCAGCCAGTAGTCGTTGCGCAGCTCGGCGGCGGTCGGACGCTGCCGGAGGGAGGGCGTGCTCATCCCTCCACGCTAGACGGGGCGCCGTGCCCCGGCATCCGTCGTGCGGGGGAGCCGCACCCCTTGACAGGGTGACGTGCGCTTTTCATGCTGTGGGGGTGGGATCATCCCCACCGCGCATCGTGTGGGACGACAACATCTTCTTCATGGTGCTGACCGACGAGTACTTCGCCACCTTCACCGACAAGAAGATGATCGACCGCGCCACCCACGCACAGGTGCTCATCGCGATCAGCCGGGACTCGCGCGAACACGTGGATGCCACGCTGTCCGCGGGCCTGGCCGCCGGCGGCAGTGAACCGACCGAGCCGCAGGACCTCGGGTTCATGTACTCCCGTGACCTCGACGATCCCGACGGCAACGGCATCGAGTTCGTCTACATGGAGCCGCAGGCGGCGGAGGAGGGCCCGGACGCCTACATCGCCGGACTCGCCTGAGGGGGAGGCTCCATGACCGGACGCATCGTCATCGACATCTTCACGACGCTGGACGGCGTCGCCCAGGCGCCCGGCGGGGCCGAGGAGGATCCGTCGGACGGGTTCGCGTTCGGCGGCTGGCAGGCACCGTTCGCCGACCGCACGAGCAGCGACCTGATCACTGCCGGCATCGGCCGGATGGATGCGCTGCTGCTGGGCCGGCGCACGTATGACATCTTCGCCGGGTACTGGCCACACCAGTCCGGCGCCATCGCCGAGGTGCTCAATCGGGTGCCGAAGTACGTGGCCTCGCGAGGTCGGCCGGCACTGGAATGGGCCGGCACCTCACAGCTCGACGCGGACCTCGGCGCCGAGATCGCCCGGTTGCGGGACCGCCACCGCGAGACCCACGTGATCGGCAGCGTCGAGTTCGCCCGGGAGCTGCTGGGCGCGGGCCTGTACGACGAACTCGGCCTCTGGGTGTACCCCGTCGTCTTGGGTCAGGGCAAGAAGGTGTTCCCCGACGGGGCGGTGCCGTCGACCCTGCGGCTGATCGCGCCGCCGGTGACCTCGGAGTCCGGGGCCGTGCGCCTGCGCTATGCACCGGCCGGTCCGGTCATCACCGGCGAGATGGACGCGGAGGGGGCCTGAGGCCGGCTCAGCGCCGGACGGCCTGCAGCACCGCCTGGGTGGCGGCCTCGAGTACGTCGTCATGGTCGAGGGTGCCGCGCTGCAGCCATTCGCGGCACAGCGCCTTGACGAACGGCGCGACCGGGCGCAGCCGGGCGCGCAGCGCCTCGTCGTCGGGCATCCCCAGCGCATCGAGCACGAACCGCGCGGCGTTGTCGTCGGCCACGTCGACGAGGGCCTGCACGTCGCCGCCGCCGGCGGGGCCTTCCGCCCCCGACGCGTTCACCCAGTCCTGCCCGTACGTGCGCGCGCCGTCCAGGATCCACGCCATCGTGACCCGGGCGCGCTCCGGCAGGTCGAGGCCGGCCAGGTCGGGCAGCTCGCGCACCGGCAGCCGCACCGAGTCGGTCATCACTGCCAGGAACAGCTCGCGCTTCGAGCCGAAGTAGTGGTGCAGCAGGCCGCGGGCCACGCCGGCTGCCGCCGCGAGCTCCTCGAGCGACACGTCGTCGTAGCGCCGCTGCGCGTACAGGCGCCGCGCCGCGGTCAGCAGCTGCGCCCGGCGCTCGTCCGGCGAGAGGCGGAGGCGTGCCGCGGCCGGGTCGCCCCCGGCATCCGGACTCTTCTTCGCCGACACGAGCGTCAGTCTGATCGCCCATTGGCAGAGTGTCAACAGTGTGCGATAGCCTCCGGACATGACGCACTACGACGTCGTGGTGATCGGCTCGGGATTCGGGGGCAGCGTGGCCGCCCTGCGCCTGGCCGAGAAGGGCTACTCGGTCGCCGTCCTCGAGCAGGGGCGCTGGTTCGCCGACCACGAGCTGCCCGAGACCAGCTGGCGCATCCGCCGCTACCTGTGGATGCCGGTGGCGCGATGCTTCGGCATCATGCGCCTGACCCTGTTGCGCAACGTGTTCATCGCCAGCGGCACCGGGGTCGGCGGGGGGTCGCTCGTCTACGCGAACACGCTGTACGAACCGCTGGACGACTTCTACCGCGACCCGCAGTGGGCCGGCATCACCGACTGGCGGGCCGAGCTCGCACCGCACTACGACCAGGCCAAGCGCATGCTCGGCGTCGTGACGTATCCCGGCCGGTCGCGGCTGGACGCCCTCATGGCCGAACTCGCCGAGGACTACGGCGTGGCCGACACCTACCACCCGGCCGACGTCGGCGTCTTCTTCGGCGACGGACCCGGCGCCATCAGCGCGGATCCGTACTTCGGCGGCATCGGTCCCGAGCGTGCCGGCTGCATCGACTGCGGCGCCTGCATGACCGGATGCCGGCACAACGCCAAGAACACCCTCGTGAAGAACTACCTGCCGCTCGCGCAGCGCGCCGGTGCCCGCATCTTCGCCCGGCACACCGTCACCGACGTGCGCCCCGAACCCGAGGGCGGCTACCGGGTGGGCGGGCACCGCACCGGCAATCGCCTGCGCCGGTTCGCTGTCACTGCCGAGCACGTCGTCTTCGCCGGCAACGCGCTGAACACGCAGACCCTGATGCACCGCCTCAAGCGGCGCGGCCTGCCCCGGCTCTCGGACCGCCTCGGCGAACTCAGCCGCACCAACTCCGAGGCCGTGCTGTCGGCCCGCTCGAGCCGACGCGACGCCGACTTCACCGACGGGGTGGCGATCACCTCCTCGTTCCACCCCGACGCGCACACCCACGTCGAGCCGGTGCGCTACGGGCGCGGGTCGAGCCTGCTCTCGGTGCTGAACGCGCACCTGGTCGACCCCGTCGAGGGGATGCCGCGGTGGCGCGCCGCGGTGCGCACCTACCGCCGGCTGGGGTGGCGCAAAGCCCTCACCCTGCACGCTCCGCGCCGCTGGGCCCAGCAGTCGGTGATCGTCCTGGTCATGCAGTCGCTCGACAACTCCATCACCACGTTCCTCACGCGCGGCCTGTTCGGCCGGCGGCTCACCTCCAAGCAAGGCCGCGGTGAGCCGAACCCTGAGTGGATCCCCACCGCGCACCGCGTCGCACGCGACCTGGCCGCGCGCATCGACGGCGTCGCCGGGGGCACCTCGGCCGATCTGATCGGGATCCCGATGACCGCGCACTTCATCGGCGGCTGCGCGATCGGCACGTCGCCGAGCGACGGCGTCATCGACCCCTACCAGCGCGTGTTCGGCTACGACGGGCTGCACATCACCGACGGATCGGCCATCAGCGCCAACCTCGGGGTGAACCCCTCGCTGACCATCACCGCGCAGGCCGAGCGGGCGATGAGCCTGTGGCCCAACAAGGGCGAGCCTGACCCGCGCCCGCCCCTCGGCGCCGCCTATCGGCGCATCGACCCGGTCGCACCGCACCACCCGGTCGTGCCGGCGTCGGCTCCCGGCGCGCTGCGGCTGCCGCTGCCACAGCTGCGGCCGGGAGCTGCCGGGGCATCGGAGGTCTCCCGTGCCGAGGGGGTACGGTGACGCGCCGCGCGGCTCGGTCCGGCGCGGGCCGCCTCGGCCATGGTCGACGGAGTGGCTTCGCTGCTACAGCTGGTCTGGTCGCTGCGCGGCGTCGGCCGGTGGGCCGACGAGCGGGGCGCGAACCTCCTCGACGGCGGCGCGCCCTTCTACAGCACCTATGCGTGCGCCGACGGCGGCTGGGTGGCCGTGGGTGCGCTCGAGCCGGAGTTCTTCCGCACCCTGGTGCACACTCTGGGGTGGCCGGATGCCGCGGAGGTCGCCTCCGCGCAGCATGACACCGCGGGTTGGCCCGCCCTGCGGCAGCGCCTGGCCGACACGTTCGCCCAACGCCCGCGGGACGCGTGGGCGGAGCTGTTCGCCGGCGTCGACGCCTGTGTGACGCCGGTGCTGGGATTGGACGAGGTGGCGGCCCATCCGCATGTCGCCGCCCGCGGCACCATGATCGAGTCGGACGGCGTCGTGCAGGCCGCCCCGGCGCCGCGGTTCTCCCGCACGCCGGCCGGTCGTGTGCAGCCGCCGCGGTCCGAGCTCGACGACCCCGCGGCGGTGCTGCGGGACTGGACGCGGTGACGTGGTGACGGCCGCCGGATACCCGCCCGAGCCCTGGCGGCTGCGCGGCGACTTCGTGGTGTCGGTCTTCCTCGTGCCCGTCCGTGAGCTGCCCCGCGCGGTGGCCGAGCATGCGCCGGTCGGCGCGCGGCCGGTCACGATCGCCGGGCGCGCCGTCGTCGGCGTCACGGGGGTGCGGTACACCCCGGCCGGTCAGCTCGCCTACGACGAACTGCTGGTCGCGCTGCCCGTGTGGCGCGGGCGGGGACGCGTGGCTGTGACGATCCCGTGGATCCGGGTGACCACCGCGGTGTCGCGCGACGGCGGGCGGGCGCTGTCGGCGAAGCGGGCCTGCTCGCATCCCTCGACGCGGTGCGTGGCTGGCAGGGCGGCGGAGCGTGGCCAGTGTGACCATCGCACGCGCCGACGTGGTGTTCGGCCTGCGGTCGGATGCCGGGCAGCGACACGAAGTTCGCAGAAACGCACCAAGTTCGCACTGATCGGGCCGTTTCGATCCGAAGTTCGCGCGATTCTGCGAAGTTCGTGACCTGCGGGCGTGCGCGAGCGGGCGTGCGCACGCACAAACAGGCGCACGCGAGCGCGCACAAACAGGCGCGCGCGAGCGCGCACAAACAGGCGCGCGCGAGCGCGGGCGGGCGGGTCAGCCGAAGATCATCGGCACGTCGTCGTCTTCGGCGCCGCCGCCCAGGTCGAGGTCGACGACGACGGGCACGTGGTCGCTCGGGATCTCGCCCTTGCGCTCGTTGCGGTGGATCTCGGCGCTGACCACGGCGTCCGCGAACGCCCGCGAGCCGAGGATGAAGTCGATGCGCATGCCCTCATTGCGGGGGAACTTCAGGCGCTGGTAGTCCCAGTACGTGAAGCCCGTGGGGATGAGCGGGCGCACGGTGTCGGCGAGGCCGGCATCCAGCAGCGCGCGGAAGGCGTCACGCTCGGGCGGCGACACGTGCGTCGAAACACCCTCGACCACGGCCGGGTCGCCGTTGTCGGCGTCCGTCGGCGCGATGTTGTAATCGCCCACCAGCGCGAGCGGGAGGTCGGGGTGCGCGGCCAGCGTGTCGGCGGTGTACTGGCGCAGTGCGTCGAGCCAGTGCAGCTTGTAGGCGTAGTGCGGGTCGCCGAGCGTGCGTCCGTTGGGCACGTACAGGCTCCACACCCGCACGCCGTCGATGGTCGCCCCGAGGGCGCGGGCCTCCTGCGGGGCGTCGGGCCCCTCGTGACCCTTGAGGAACCCGGGCATGCCCGGGAAGGCATACTCCACGTCCTCGATCGGCGAGCGGCTGGCGATCGCGACCCCGTTCCAATGGTTCAGGCCGTGCGCCTCGACGTGGTACCCCGCCTCTTCGAACGGCTCGTAGGGGAACTGCTCGGGCTTGCACTTGATCTCCTGCATCGCGAGCACGTCGATGTTCTCGCGCACGGCGAAGTCGACGGTGCGCACGACGCGCGCGCGGATCGAGTTGACGTTCCAGGTGGCAAGCCGCATGGCATCCAGCATAAGAGCGGCGACCGACGTCGCCGTCCTCGTGTCAGAGGGCGCGGAGGATGTCCTCCACCCGCTCCTTGGCGTCGCCGAACAGCATGTGCGCGTTGTCGCGGAAGAACAGCGGGTTCTGCACGCCCGCATAGCCCGAGGCCATGGAGCGCTTGAACACGACGACCTGCTCGGCCTCCCACACGCGCAGCACCGGCATCCCCGCGATGGGCGAGCCGGGGTCTTCGGCGGCCGCCGGGTTCACCGTGTCGTTCGCGCCGATGACGAGCACGACCGCGGTGCTCGCGAAGTCGTCGTTGATCTCGTCGAGTTCGAGCACGATGTCGTACGGCACCTTGGCCTCGGCCAGCAGCACGTTCATATGGCCGGGCAGGCGGCCGGCAACCGGGTGGATGCCGAAGCGCACCTCGACACCCTTCGCGCGCAGGCGCTCGGTGAGCTCGGCGACCGGGTACTGTGCCTGGGCGACGGCCATGCCGTAGCCGGGGGTGATGATCACCGACGAGGCGGATGCCAGCAGGTCGGCCACCGCGGCCGCATCGATCCCGTGGTGCTCCCCCTGCTCACCGTCGTCGCCGCGCGGCGCCTCGATGCCGAAGCCGCCTGCGATGACCGACAGGAACGAGCGGTTCATGGCCTTGCACATGATGTAGGACAGGTACGCACCCGACGAGCCGACCAGCGCACCGGTGACGATCAGCAGGTCGTTGTTCAGCAGGAAGCCCGCCGCGGCGGCCGCCCATCCCGAGTAGCTGTTGAGCATCGACACGACCACGGGCATGTCGCCGCCGCCGATCGAGGCGACCAGGTGCCAGCCCAGCGCCAGGGAGAGTACCGTCACGGCGATCAGCAGGGGCAGGACCGGCGTGATCACGTACCAGACGGTGAGCGCGAGGAACACGACCAGCGCACCGAGGTTGAGCACGTTCTTGCCCGGCAGCATGAGCGGCTTGGAGCTCATCCGGCCCGACAGCTTCAGGAACGCGACGATCGATCCGGTGAAGGTCACCCCGCCGATGAACACGCCGATGAACACCTCGGCATGGTGGATGTCGGCCAGGGCACCGGTGAGGCCGGTGTCGTACAGCGCACCGTTCCACCCGACGAGCACGGCCGCGAGGCCGACGAACGAGTGCAGCAGGGCGATGAGCTCCGGCATCCCGGTCATCTCGACGACGCGGGCGCGCCACAGGCCGATGGCCGCACCGATGGCGACGGCCACCACCAGCAGGATGAGGCCGAGTGTTCCGGCGGGTTCGCCCCAGGCGCCGGCGGCGGTCAGGGCGACGGTGGCCAGCAGCGCGATCGTCATACCGACGATGCCGTAGACGACGCCGCGCCGGGAGGTCTCATGCTTGCTGAGCCCGGCGAGGCTCAGGACGAACAGCAGGGCGGCGACGATATATGCCGCGCCGGCGATGGATGCCGCGACGCTCACTTGTCGGCCCCCTTCTGGAACATGGCGAGCATGCGGCGGGTGACCGCGAATCCGCCGAAGACGTTGATGCTGGCCACGAGCACGGCGACAGCCGCGAGCACCTGCACGAGCAGGTTGTCCACGGTGATCTGCACCATGGCGCCGACGACGATGATGCCGCTGATGGCGTTGGTGACGCTCATCAGCGGGGTGTGCAGCGCGTGG
This sequence comes from Microbacterium pollutisoli, assembly GCF_053586795.1. Lineage (NCBI taxonomy): Bacteria > Bacillati > Actinomycetota > Actinomycetes > Micrococcales > Microbacteriaceae > Microbacterium > Microbacterium pollutisoli. The sequence continues at coordinate 348,198 of NZ_JBNYWT010000002.1, read as the reverse complement.
GCGACCTTGCCGATGACGTAGAAGCCGATGATGACCGACAGCGTCAGCACCAGGAAGTGCTGCGGCAGCGGCGCGGGTGCGAAGGCGCACACGAGGAAGAGCGCGGCGATCCCCACCGCGATCAGGACCGACTTGCGCGCCTGTGACATCGCGGGTTTGGGGGCGGGGGGCTCAGGTGGTGGTGCGGCGGCCGCCGGCGCCGCTGAGACCTGCACGGGCGGGGGCGGCCAGGTCACCGCGCCGTCCTGCACGACGGTGACCGCCCGTTGCACGACGTCCTCGGCGTCGACGACGAGGGTGCCGTCCTTGCCGGGGGTCAGGAGCTTGAGCAGGTTGAGCAGGTTCGTGCCGTACAGCTGCGAGGCCTGCTGCGGCAGGCGCCCGGCCAGATCGGAGTAGCCCAGGATGATCACGCCGTTGTCGGTGACGACACGTTCGCCGTGCACCGAGCCCTCGACGTTGCCGCCTTGCGCGGCGGCCATGTCCACGATGACGCTGCCGGGCTTCATGAGCGCCACGTCGGCGGCGGTGATCAGCCGCGGTGCGGCGCGACCGGGGATGAGCGCGGTCGTGATGATGATGTCGACCTCGGCGGCCTGCTCGGAGTACAGCTCGGCGGCCCGTCGGTCGTAGGCCTCGCTGGTCGCCTTGGCGTAGCCGTCGGCCGAGACCTCCTTCTGCTCGTCGGGCACGATCACCTCGAGGTACTCACCGCCGATCGAGCGCACCTGGTCGGCGACCTCGGGACGCGGGTCGGTGGCCCGCACGATCGCACCCAGGCTCGACGCGGCGCCGATCGCGGCCAGCCCCGCCACGCCCGCCCCGGCGACGAGCACCTTCGCCGGCGGCACCTTGCCGGCGGCGGTGACCTGGCCGGTGAAGAACCGGCCGAACTCGTGCGCGGCCTCGACCACGGCCCGGTATCCCGAGATGTTGGCCATCGAGCTGAGCACATCCATCGACTGCGCGCGGGATATGCGCGGAACGGCATCCATCGCCAGCGCGGTCACCCCGCGGGCTGCGAGAGCCTCGAGCAGGTCCGGACGCAGGGCCGGGCTGAGCAGGCCGATCAGCGTGGCACCCGGCTGGAGCAGCGCGATCTCGTCGGGCTCGGGGGCGTTGATCTTTAGCACGATCGGTGCCGCCCAGGCCGCCTCCCGCGTGACGATCGTGGCGCCGGCCTCGGCGTACGCCTCGTCGGGGAACGACGACGCGTCGCCGGCGCCGGACTCGACGACGACGTCATAGCCGAGCTCGCGGATCTTGGTCACGGTGAGCGGGGAGGCCGCGATGCGGCGCTCGCCGGGACGTTCGGCGACGATGCCGATCTGAGTCATGAGGCTCCTCGGGTTCGGGTGGCACAATCGTACGGCCGCGAATGGGCCGACTTCCGACTCTAGGAACCAGTCAAGACCCCATCCGCCGGATTACGCGATAAGAATCGCGACTCTTTCCATTTCGTCACGATCTGCGCGGGGATGCCGGTGTGCGCGGCGCGCGGGCGCCATCCGTAGACTCGGGGACATGACCGTCGCCGCGACCCCCGAACTCGAAGCCGACCGCCAGAAGCTCATCGAGCTCATCGGGCGGGAGGCGGTGTTCCACGGGCAGTTCACCCTGTCGTCGGGCAAGCTCGCCTCGTACTACGTCGACATGCGGCGGCTGACTCTCGATCACCGCGCCGCCCCCGCGATCGGCCGCATCATGCTCGACCTCATCGGCGGCATCGACGGCGTCGTCGCCGTGGGTGGACTGACCCTGGGCGCCGATCCGATCGCCAACGCGATCATGCACGAGTCGGCGCGCACCGACCGGCCCCTGGACGCTTTCGTCGTGCGCAAGGAGCCCAAGGACCACGGCCGCGGCCGTCAGATCGAGGGCGCCGATGTGGCGGGCAAGCGCGTCGTCGTTGTGGAGGACACCTCGACCACGGGGCAGTCTGCGCTGAAGGCCGTCGAAGCGCTGCGCCGCGAGGGCGCCGAACCGGTGGCCGTCGCGGTGGTCGTGGACCGCAAGACCGGCGCGCAGGCGGCGGTCGAAGCCGCCGGGCTGCAGTGGCTGGCCGCCATCGACCTCGACGACCTGGGTCTGTCCCCCCAGGTCTGAGCCGCCGCCGCCCGCCCGCCGAGCCGCCTACTTCTGTACGAGCCGCCCAGCTGCGGGCCGCACAGAGCTAGGCGGTTCGCACGAATGTAGGCGTCTCGCGCGCAGGGGCGCGCGGGGGTCAGTCGCGGTCGCGGTTGCGGAAGTACTGGACCGCGAAGGCGACGAGCGTGCCCACGAGGATGACCGTGGTCGCGGCGAACAGCAGCGTCTGCTCGAACTCGTTCATCGCTACAGGATCTCCGGCATCTCGGACTCGAGCGGTTCGACCGCGATGAGGTCGGCCACCGAGTCGACGATCTCGTCGGGGCGGAAGGGATACCGCTCGACCTCTGCACGGTCGGAGATGCCGGTCATCACGAGGATCGTGTGCAGGCCCGCCTCTATGCCGGCCACGACGTCGGTGTCCATACGGTCGCCGATCATGCCGGTCGACTCCGAGTGCGCGCCGATGCGGTTCAGCGCCGACCGGAACATCATCGGGTTCGGCTTGCCGACCACATACGGCGTCTTGCCGGTCGCGTGGGTGATGAGCGCGGCGAACGACCCCGTGGCCGGGACCACGCCCGACGGGGTGGGGCCGGTGGCATCCGGATTCGTGACGATGAAGCGGGCCCCGGCGTTGATGAAGCGGATCGCGAGGGTGATCGCCTCGAACGAGTACTGGCGGGTCTCGCCGACCACGACGTAGTCCGGCTGGGTCTCGGTCATGACGAACCCGGCCTCATGCAGCGCGGTGGTCAGCCCCGCCTCGCCGATCACGAAGGCCGTGCCCCCGGGATGCTGCGAGCGCAGGAACTCGGCGGTGGCAAGGGCCGAGGTCCAGATGCGGTCCTCGGGTACGTCGAGGCCCGACCGGGCCAGGCGGGCACTGAGATCCCGCGGGGTGAAGATGGGGTTGTTCGTCAGCACCAGGAACGGGGTGCCGGTGTCGCGCCACTGCGCGAGCAGCTCGGCGGCGCCGGGAATGGGGCGGTTGTCGTGGACGAGGACGCCGTCCATGTCTGTCAGCCAGCAGTCGATATCGGCGCGTGTCCGCATGGGGCCAGCCTATCCGGGCGGCGGGCACGTAGTGTCGGGGCTGTGGCACGCGATACCTGGGACCCGACCGACCTTCCCGACCTGCACGGGCGGCGGTACCTGGTGACCGGATCCAACGCCGGGCTCGGCTTCTTCGCGTCGCTGCAGCTGGCCGGCGCCGGGGCGAGCGTGGTGATGACGGGCCGCAATCCCAACCGGCTCGCCGCCGCGCGCGCGGCGCTGCTGCGCCAGGTTCCGGATGCCGCGGTCGAGACGCTCGTGCTGGACACCAGCAACCTGGGATCGATCCGCGCCGCCGCCGCGACCGCCCGGGGCCGGACGGGCCTGGACGGCGTGCTGCTCAACGCCGGCATCGTGCACCCGCCGGCGCAGCGGCAGACCACCGCCGACCGGCACGAGCTCGTCTTCGCGACCAACGTGCTGGGCCACTACGCGCTGGCCGGCGAGATGCTGCCGTCGCTGGCCGCGGCCCACGGACGCATGGTGTGGATCGGCTCGATGTCGACGGCGATGTGGCAGTACGACCCCATCGATCCCGAGCTGGAGAACGGGTACACGCCGTGGCGCGCCTATGTGCAGTCGAAGGTGGCCACCACGGCACTCGGCTTCGAGGCCGACCGGCGGCTGCGCGCCGAGAACGTGCCGGTGGCCAGCGTCGTCGCCCACCCCGGGTACTCGATCGGCGGTCGCACCCGCGGCATCGCGGGGGTCAACGAGCCCAGCCGCCGCAAGCGCTTCCGCGACAACCTGCAGGCACCGATCTCGCAGTCCAAGGAGCGCGGCGCCCAGTCGCTCGTGCGCGCCCTGGTCGACCCGGCCGTCGAGGGCGGTCAGTACTGGGGTCCGGCGCGCGGCGTGCACGGTAAGCCCCGCGCGACGGTGGTCCCGCGGATCACCCGCGATCGCGACGTCGCCGCCCGCATGTGGCACTACTGCGAGCATGCCACCCGGGTGCCCTGGCCGTTCGAGAAGGCGCGCAAGGCCGGCAAGCGCCGCTGACGCACGCCGCCGTGAGCGCCGGCTGACCCACCGCCGCCATAAAGCGCCGCCGACGCAGACGCCGCCGTGGGCGCCGCGGGTCAGGCCGTGATCCAGACGGCGTCCGAGGCCCCGGCGGGCAGCGCGACCGCGGTCCCGTCGAGCTGCACCGCATCGCCGTCGGTGACGGTCACCGACCGGCCCACGGTCACGCCCACCTCGTCCAGGGCGCGCAGCAGCGCGGGGTCGTGGTCGGACACCCGCAGCACCCGCCCGGTGTGCCCGGCGGTGGCCGCGCCCAGCAGGAGGAACGGTTCGCGGTGCACCGCACCGGTGGCATCCGGGATCGCATCGCCGTGCGGATCGAAGCGGGGGCGCCCCAGGCGCTCGTCGATGCCGTCGAGCAGCCGGTCGCTGATGGTGTGCTCGAGCACCTCGGCCTCGTCGTGCACCTCGTCCCACGTGTAGCCGAACTCCTGCACGAGCCAGGTCTCGATCAGCCGGTGCCGCCGGATGATCGCGGCCGCGCGCGCCGCGCCGTCGGCGGTGAGCGACACCGGTCCGTACGGGCGGTGGGTCACCAGGCCGCGCGCGGCGAGCTTCTGCACCATCTCGGTCACCGTCGACGGGGCGAGCCCGAGCTTCGCGGCCAGCTGCGACGGCGTGATCGGCGCGGTCTGCCACTCGGTGTGGTGGTAGATCGCCTTGAGGTAGTCGTCGATCGCGGCGGAGGGCACCTGTTCAGGCTAGCCGCCGGTGAACACGAGCCACAGCAGCAGGGCGTTCAGCCCGATGAGGAAGACGGATGCCAGCACCCCGGCCACCGTGGTCCACACGCGGTTTCGGTGCTCTCCCAGCAGCGAGCCGCGCGCGGTGAGCGCGACCAGCGGCACGAGGGCGAAGGGGATGCCGAACGACAGCACGACCTGGCTGAGCACGAGCGCGAGCGTCGGATCGAAGCCGACCGCGAGGATGACCAGCGCCGGCACGAGGGTGACCAGGCGCCGCGCCAGCAGCGGCACGCGCACCTTCAGCAGGCCGTGCATGATCTCGGCGCCCGCGTAGGCGCCCACCGAGGTGCTGGCCAGGCCGCTGGCGAGCAGCCCGACGGCGAACAGCGTGGCCACGACCGGTCCTAGCCCGGCGTGCAGCGCCGCGTAGGCGCCCTCGAGGCTGTCGGTGCCCGGCACGCCCGCCAGGCTGGCGGCGGCCAGCAGCAGGATGCAGAGGTTCACGGTGCCGGCGATCGCCATCGCGAGGGTGACGTCCCACTTCGTCGCGCGCAGCAGTCGCGTCGTGGAGAGCCCGGCATCCCGGGCGCTGTGCGCCGTGCGTGCCCCGGTGCGGGGCGCCGGCGCGCGGAACCGATCGCGCGCCAGCGCGCTGTGCGCGTAGATGGCGTGCGGCATGATCGTCGCGCCCAGGATCGACGCCGCCAGCAGCACCGAGTCGGTGCCGGCGAACCGCGGGATCAGGCCGTCGACGGTGGCACCGGCGTCGGGCGGCGCGATGAACACCCCGTAGGTGAACCCGAGCGAGATGATCGCGACCAGACCGATGATGACGAACTCGAAGCTGCGCGCGCCGCGCCGCGACTGGATCAGCAGCAGCACGATCGACACGGCCCCGGTGATGACACCACCCCACAGCAGCGGGACCCCGAACAGCAGCCACAGGGCCACGGCGCCGCCGATGACCTCGGCGATGTCGGTGGCCATGGCCACCAGTTCGGCCTGCACCCAGTACGCGCGCCGCGTCCACCGGTGCCGGAACCGCTGCCCGAGCACCTCGGGCAGGCTGAGCCCCGTCACGATGCCGAGCTTGGCCGACAGGTACTGGATCAGCCACGCCATCACGTTGCCGATGACCACGACCCACACCAGGAGGTATCCGTAGCGGGCGCCGGCGGTCATGTTGCTCGCGACGTTTCCGGGGTCGAGATAGGCGACACCGGCGACCAGGGCCGGGCCCAGCAGCCAGGCGACGCGGCCGGGTGAGCGCCGGGGCGACGGCGCCGGGGCGATCGGTGGGTGGGACCCCTCGTCCGTGAGAGATTTCGGCATACCGAAACCATAGCGGATATTTCGGGGTGCCGAAAAGATCGACCGGGCGCGGGGTCGCCGCCTGAATCGAGGATGCCGGGGGAGGCCGGAGTAGCCTGTCCCGGTGACCGAATCCGTGCCCGACGGCGCCGCACCCGCGCCCGACCCGGGGGCGTCCGAGCCTGCGGCCGACCGCGAACCGCAGCTGCCGGTCGGCGTCGGTCCCTGGCCGGGCGGGCCCGAAGCGTGGCCGGACGATGAGCGCTACGACCGCGAGCTGCTCGCCCACGGCGACCGCCGCAATGTCATCGACCGGTACCGGTATTGGACGATGGCGGCGATCGTGGCCGACCTCGACGAGCACCGGCATCCGTTCCACGTCGCCATCGAGAACTGGCAGCACGACATGAACATCGGGTCGATCGTGCGCAGTGCGAATGCATTCGGCGCCGCCGAGGTGCACATCATCGGCAAGCGCCGCTGGAACCGGCGCGGGGCGATGGTCACCGACCGCTATCAGCACGTGCGGCACCACGAAGACGTCGCCGCCTTCACCGCCTGGGCGAGGGATGCCGGCATCCCCATCGTCGCCGTCGACAACGTCGAGGGGTCGGTGCCGGTCGACCGCGCCGACCTGCCCGAACGCTGCGTGCTGCTGTTCGGTCAGGAGGGTCCGGGGCTCTCGGCCGAAGCCGTCGCGGCGGCCGACAGCGTGGTCGAGATCACCCAGTACGGGTCGACCCGGTCGATCAACGCGAGCGCGGCCGCCGCCGTGGTGATGTACGAGTGGTGCCGCCGCTGGGGGTGAACGATCCGCCGCGCGGGCGGCGCCTCACGCGCCGGCGGTGACCCACTCGGGCCGCCGCACCCGCCACCCCAGGGTCGTCAGCCGCGCGAGCATGTACACCCCGAAGAAGCACACCGCCAGCCATGCGAGCCCGGCCACACCGGCCGGGGCCACCGCCGCGAGGATCAGCAGCGCCGGGATGTAGGGCACGAGGTTGACCACGCCGGCGATCGCGAGGAACTTCGCGTCGCCCGCGCCGATGAGCACCCCGTCGAGCACGAAGACGACACCGCACACCGGCTGGGCGACCGCGAGCACGATCAGCGCCGGCTGGATGAGCGCCGCCAGAGCGGGATCGCCGGTGAACAGCAGGCCGATCCAGCCCGAGAAGACGCCGATCACGAGCCCCACCACGACGCCGAACCACACGCCCCACGCCACCGTGCGCCCGAGCACCCGCCGCACGAACGGCTCGTCACCGGCACCGAGCCCGCGGCCGATGAGCGCCTGCGCCGCGATCGCCAGCGCATCCAGCGCGAACGCCGCCGTGGAGAACATCGTGAAGGCGACTTGCCAGCCCGCCAGCTCTGCGGTGCCCAGACCCGTCGCCACCCCCACGGTGGCCAGCAGCGCCGCCCGCAGCGACAGCGTGCGCAGGAACAGCCACCCGCCGGCCCGTGCCGACCCGCGCATGCCGGCCCGCTGCGGGCGGATGGAGGCCGTGTGCCGGCGTGCCAGCCGCGCCACCACGAGCGCGTACGCACCGACCATTCCCCACTGGGCGATGATCGTGCCGGCCGCCGACCCGGCGATGCCCCAGCCGAACCCGTAGATGAACAGCCAGTTCAGCAGCGCGTTGGCGCCGAAGCCGAGCCCGGCGATCCACAGCGGCGTCACCGTGTCCTGCATGCCGCGCAGCAGCCCGGTCGCGGCGAACACGATGAGCATGGCCGGCAGCCCCCACATCGACAGGCCGAGATAGATCTCCGCCTGCTCGGCGACCGCGGCATCCGCCCCGAACATGCCCACCAGCATGGGCGTCGCGAACCAGCCCGCCACCGCGAGCAGGGCACCCAGCCCCAGCGCCAGCCACAGCCCGTCGATGCCGGCGCTGACCGCGTCACCGTGATCGCCCGCGCCGAACCGGCGCGCGACGGCCGGCGTCGTCGAATACGCCAGGAACACCATGAGGCCGACGATCGTCTGCAGCACCGCCGAGGCGATGCCCAGGCCCGCCAGGGGCACGACGCCCAGATGGCCCACCAGCGCCGCGTCGACGATGAGGAACAGCGGCTCGGCGACGAGGGCGCCCAGCGCCGGGACGGCAAGCCGCAGGATCTCCCGGTTGAGTGTCGCGGCGGCCATCTTCCGAGCCTATGCGGCCCTGCCCGGCCCGCGCCGACGACGCCCCACGTACTCTGGTTCGCTGAAGCACACACCGTGAGCGGAAGGAGCGTCGATGGGGCTGCTGGCGCGACTGCCCCTCGGGCGCCTCCACGCCCGGATGCCGCTCTGGCTGCGCATCGTGCTGGCTGCCGTCTCGATCGGGCTCGGCGCGGTCATCATCATCCGGCCGACGACGGCCCTGGACGTGCTCGCGGTGCTGCTGGGCGGCGGCATGGTGCTCACCGGCGTGCTCGAGGCCACCGGCCGCACTGACGACGCCGAACGCCGCCGCTGGCGCATCGTCGTCAGCGGCGCGTGGCTGGCCGTCGGCGTGTTCGTGCTGTTCTGGCCCGGCCTGACGGTGCGCCTGGTGGCCGTCCTGGTGGGCCTGCTCCTGCTGCTCAACGGCAGTGCCGGCATCGTCGGGACGTTCCGTCGCCGGCGCACCTGGGACGAGCGCATCGCCGACGCGGCGTTCGGCACAGCCGGCATCCTCTTCGGGATCTTCGCCCTCGCCTGGCCCGACATCACGCTGCTGGTGGTCGCCGTCGTGTTCGGAGCGTGGCTCATCATGCGCGGCGTCGCCGACCTGTGGAACGGGCTGCGTCGGGGCCGCTCCCGCGTGCCCGACGACGCGCCCGACCCGCCCTGGCGCCGCTGGGGCCGCACCGCGCTGGCCATCGGCGCGGTCGTGCTGGCCGTGGTCACCGTCGGGGTGACCGCCCCGCTGCGCGAGGGCTCCACCGTGATCGACGCGTTCTACGCCGCACCCCGCGACACCCCCGACGAGCCGGGCCGGCTGGTGCGCGCCGAGCCGTTCACGCGCGACATCCCCGCCAACGCGCAGGCCTGGCGCATCCTCTACACGACCACCGGCGTCGACGGTGAGATCCGCGTTGCGAGCGGCCTCGTCGTCGTCCCCCTCGAAGGCGACGGGCGCTGGCCGGTCATCGACTGGAACCACGGGACCACCGGCTACGCGCAGCACTGCGCCCCGTCGCTGCAGGAGCGTCCGCTGTGGTCCGGCGCGATGTACGTCACCCGGCAGGTCATCAACGAGGGCTGGGCGATCGTGGCCACCGACTACATCGGCCTGGGCACGCAGGGCCCGCACCCCTATCTGATCGGTCCGCCCAGCGCGTCGGCGTCGTTGGATGCCGTGCGCGCGGCCCGGCAGCTCGAAGAGGCCGACCTGGGGGCCAGCACCGTCGTGTGGGGGCACTCGCAGGGCGGCGGCGCGGCGCTGTGGGCCGGGTCCATGGCGCGCTCGTACGCGCCGGAGGTGTGGATCCGCGGGGTCGCGGCCCTCGCCCCGGCCAGCGACCCGCTCGCCCTGGTCGAGGACGTGTCCACCATCACCGGCGGCAGCATCTTCGCCTCGTTCGCCTTCGAGTCGTTCGAGTCGATCTACCCCGACGTGACCGCACGCCGCTACATCCGGCCGGGTGCGCAGCCGATCGTCGAGGCGATGGCCGCGCGCTGCCTGTCCGATCCGGGCACCGTCGTATCGGTGCTGGCATCCCTGGGCATGAGCCGTGACCCGGTCATCTTCGCCGCCGACCCGACCGTGGGCACCCTCGCCCGGCACCTGCGCACCAACATCGCCCCGGTCACCATGACCGCCCCGCTGCTGATCGCGCAGGGCCGCGCCGACAGCATCATCGACCCGGCGAGCCAGGACGCCTTCGTCCAGCGGATGTGCGACGCGGGCACCCCGGTCGACTACCGCACGTACGGCGGCATGGAGCACGCCGCCCTCGTCGAACGTCCCTCCCCGCTCATCCCCGAACTGTTCGAGTGGACCCGTGCCCGGTTCGCCGGGGAGCCGTATGAGATGGAGTGCACCCGATCCGACGGCTGACCCCGCCGCGGCGCCGCATATCCTTGAGGGCATGACCGAGAACCCCCTCCGCTCGGGTATCGAGATCGCCGAGCTCAGCCCGACGATCCGCCCCCAGGACGACCTGTTCCGCCACGTCAACGGCGCGTGGATCCAGCGCACCGAGATCCCGGACGACAAAGCACGCTGGGGCTCGTTCCACCTCATCGCCGAACAGGCCGAGAAGGACGTCCACGCGATCATCGAAGAGGCCGTCACGGCCGAGCCGGGTACCCAGACCCGCAAGATCGGCGACCTGTACGCCGCGTTCATGGACACCGAGCGCATCGAAGCGCTCGGCGCCGAGCCCATCCGTGCGCAGCTCGACCGGGTGGACGCCGTCACCGGCATCCCCGACCTGTTGGGCGCCGTGGGCGCGCTCGAGCGGGAGGGCGTCGGCGGGTTCGTCGGTGTGTACGTCGAACCCGACCCCGGCGACCCGCAGCGGTACGTCGCCTTCGTGCTGCAGGGCGGGCTCTCGCTGCCCGACGAGAGCTACTACCGGCTCGACAACTTCGCCGGCACCCGCACCGCCTTCCGCGACTACGCCGCCACCGTGCTGGGCCTCGCCGGCGTCGAGGACGCGGCCGCGCAGGCCGACCGGGTGCTGGCCCTGGAGACCGAGCTGGCCTCGCACCACTGGGACAACGTCCGCAGCCGCGACGCCGTGGCCACCTACAACCTCATGACCTGGGCCGAGCTCAACGCCCTGACCGGCGCGGACCTCGACCCGTGGCTGGATGCCGTCGCCCCCGGCCACCGGGACGGCTTCGCCGAGGTCAACGTCAATCAGCCGAGCTACCTGGAAGGGCTCGGCGCGCTGCTGACCGACGACCGGCTGGACGACTGGAAGGCGTGGCTGCGCCTGCAGATCGTCCGGGCGTCGGCGCCGTTCCTGTCGAGCGCGTTCGTCGACGCCAACTTCCTGTTCTACGGGACCGAGCTGACCGGCGTTCCGGTCAACCGCGAGCGCTGGAAGCGCGGGGTGAGCCTGGTCGAGGCGGCGATGGGCGAGGCGATCGGCCGCGTGTACGTGGAGCGCCACTTCCCGCCGGCCGCGAAGGACGCGATGGACGAGCTGGTCGCCAACCTCATCGAGGCCTACCGCCAGTCGATCTCGCAGCTGGACTGGATGACCCCGGCCACGCGCGAGCGCGCGTTGGAGAAGCTCGCCGCGTTCACTCCCAAGGTGGGCTACCCGGTGAAGTGGAAGGACTACTCGGCGCTGGAGATCGTCGAGGGCGACCTGATCGGCAACGTGCGCCGCGCCGGCGCGTGGGAGCACGACCGGCAGCTGGCCAAGCTCGGCGGCCCGATCGACCGCGACGAGTGGCTGATGACCCCGCAGACGGTCAACGCCTATTACCACCCGCTGATGAACGAGATCGTGTTCCCCGCGGCGATCCTGCAGTACCCCTTCTTCGACCCCGATCGCGACGCGGCGGCCAACTACGGCGGCATCGGCGCGGTCATCGGCCACGAGATCGGGCACGGCTTCGACGACCAGGGCAGCGCCTACGACGGCGCCGGCGCGCTCAACGACTGGTGGACCGATGAAGACCGTGCCGCGTTCTCGGAGCGCACCGGCGCCCTGATCGCGCAGTACAACGCGCTGGTCCCGGTCGGTCTCGCCGCCGAGCACACCGTCAACGGTGCGCTCACGATCGGGGAGAACATCGGCGACCTGGGCGGTCTCGGCATCGCGATCAAGGCCTATCGCCTGCACCTGGCCGCCACCGGCGAAGAGCGGGACGGCCCCGTCATCGACGGCTACACCGGCATCCAGCGTCTGCTGCTGAGCTGGGCTCAGATCTGGCAGCAGAAGGGACGGGATGCCGAGACGATCCGACTGCTGACGATCGACCCGCACGCGCCGAACGAGTTCCGGTGCAACCAGATCGTGCGCAACGTGGACGAGTTCTACCGCGCGTTCGATGTCGCCGAAGGGGACGCGCTCTGGCTCGACCCCGAACAGCGCGTCACGATCTGGTGACCGGCACCGAGTCGAACGAGCCGGGACCCCGGCGCCGGTCGTCGGCGCGCGGTACCGGTCCGATCGACGCGGCCGCCACCGACGAACCGATGCGCACCGCGCGCGATACCCAGCGTCTGCGCGGTAACACCCGCGCGGCGTTGCGGCGACCGCGACGACCGGCCAGTTCCGGCCGCTCGTTCGACGCGACGCTGCGGGCCCTGCACGAGCTGGCGGTCTCCGGGGCGAAGGTCTCGGTGCGGGTGACCGACCTCGACCGGGGCACCGTCGTGTTCGCCGGCGACGACCACCAGCTGCTGCCGGTGGCCGGCCTCGGGGTGGTGCCGCTGCTGATCGAAGTGGCCGCCGCGTTCGAGGACGGCGCCCTCGACCCGCTCGAGATCGCCGACCGTGCGGGGGTCGAGCCGGTCGGCATCGCCGGCGTCTGGCAGCACCTGAAGGCTCCGGCGCTGCCGTTGTGCGACCTCGCCGTGCTCGTGGCGGCCACCGGTGACGCGCTCGCCGCGAACATGCTGCTCGAACGCGTGGGCCTGGACGCGGTGCGCCGACGCATCGGACAGCTGGGCCTGGAGCACCTCGCGCTGCTCGACGGCTTCCGCGACCACCGCGGGCCCGACGACGCACCCCAGGTGGCGCTGGGCACCGCCGGCGAACTCGCGGCGGTGTTCGCCGCGCTCGTCAACTCGCGCCTCGTCTCGCCCGCCGTCAGCGCCCAGGTCTCCGAGTGGCTGAGCCTCAACCACGACCTGTCGCTGGTGGCATCCGTCACCGGACTCGACCCGTTCGCGCACGACGACGACCGGCACGATCTGCTGTTCATCAACAAGACCGGCCGGGCCGACGGCATCCGGGCCGAGGCGGGCGTACTCGCCGGGCCCCGTGCCGGAGTCGCCTACGCCCTCGTCGTGGCCTTCGACGACCTGTCGATCGCACACCGGCTGCGTGTGCACGACGCGTTCCGCACGTTCGGCGTCGACCTCATGGACCACGTGTTCTGACACGGCGACCGTGTGGCCGGACGCGGCGCGCCGGCGGTCCCGGGTTTCCGGCCGTTCAGGATTCCGGGTCGAGCGCCAGGCGGCGCAACAGGGCCAGGACCGTGTCCTGCTCGGCGGGCGACAGCGGCGCGACCAGCTCGGCATGCGCCTGCTCGAGCGCGTCACCGGCGTCGGCCGCGATGCGCCGCCCGGACGCGGTGGCGCAGATGAGGGTGACGCGGCGGTCGGCCGCATCGCGCCGGCGCACCACGAGGTCGCGGGCGGCCAGCCGGTCGACCAGCCGCAGCACGTTGCTCGGATCGAGGCACATGATGCGCCCCAGCTCCCGCTGCGACATGCCCGCACCGACCGTCGACAGCTCGAGCACGGTGTACTCGCGGATCGAGAGGTCGAACGGCTCGAGCGCGCGATGGCCGGCCTTGGCGGCGGCGTAGCTGAGCCGCGCGGCGAGGAACCCGATGTTGTCCGTGAGGCGTCCGACGTCGTCTGCCCGGCTTCGGGCGGAGCCGGCGGAACGGGCGGCGCCCACGCGGGGGACAGAGGTCGACGGCGACACGGTGGACATCCCGGGAGTCTAGCCACCGCGTGCGCGCCGCGACGACGCTGATTGCGCATTGCAACCATTGCCAAGACCAACGATTTCCCGCTACGTTGGCGCCAACGCGCGGCGATGACGCCGCCGGGCCGTCGTGCGATGGGGCACAGGCGGCGTGACGCAGAGAGGAAAACGATGTTCTCCACGATCATGTGTCCGGCCTCCCGAGGTGCGGGAGGGGCGAGGTGAACCGCCGGAAGGCGGCCGGTCTGGCCGCGTCGACGGTGGCGCTGGCAGCGCTGCTCCTGAGCGGGATGACCGCGACCGCGAGCGCGACGCCGGCCGGTCCGCTGCCGGCCGCACAGCCCGGCACGCTGCAGGAGTGCGTGCAGCTGGCGGACTTCACCTATCCGCAGACCACCATCACCCGCGCCGAAGAAGTGGATGCCGGCCCCGTGCAGGGGGTCTGGGTCGGCGCGCACTGTCTCGTGCAGGGCCGCATGAACGAACGGGTCAGCGCGGTCGACGGGCAGACCTACGCCATCGGGTTCGAGATGCGCCTGCCCGTCGATTGGAACGGCCGCTACCTCTACCAGGCCAACGGCGGCATGGACGGCGCCGTGGCCCCGGCGCTCGGTGGCGTCGGCGGCGGCGAGAGCGGTCTGCAGATGGGCTTCGCGGTGATCAGCTCGGATGCCGGGCACTCCGGCGCGCAGAACCCGACGTTCGGTCTCGACCCGCAGGCGCGACTCGACTACGGGTATCAGGCGGTGGGCACCCTCACGCCCATGGCCAAGGCGCTCATCACCGCCGGCTACGACCGCGGACCCGACCGCTCGTACATGACCGGCGGCTCCAACGGCGGGCGGCACACGATGGTGGGCGCCGCGCGATACGCCGACGAGTACGACGGCTTCCTCGCGCTGGCCCCCGGGTTCAATCTGCCGCAGGCCGCGGTGGCGCAGCTGTGGGGTGCGCAGCAGTACGCGACGGTGGCGACCGACCCCGCCGACCTGAACACCGCGTTCACGCCTGCCGAGCGCCGCGTCGTGGCCGAGAGCATCCTCACCCGCTGCGACGGGCTCGACGGACTCGCCGACGGTATGGTGCAGGCCCTCGACCGCTGCCAGGCCGCCTTCGATGTGGAACGCGATGTGCCCACCTGCGACAGCGACCGCGACGGCACCTGCCTCACGGCGGCGCAGCAGGCGGTCGTCGCCGCCATCTTCGCCGGGGCGCGCACCAGCGACGGTGAGGAGATCTACAGCTCCTTCCCGTTCGACCCGGGCCTGGTGCAGGGCGGCTGGGGCTTCTGGGAGTTCTTCGCCGCGGTGGCGCTGGACCCCTCCGCGGTCGGCTACGTGTTCGGCACCCCGCCGGACGCACCGGCGCTGAACGCCCTGCCGCAGTACGCCCTGTCGGTCGACATCGACCGCGTCGCGCGGCAGATCTATGAGACCGACGGCATCTACACCGAGAGCGCGATGTCGTTCATGACCCCGCCGGACCCGACCGATCTCGACACGCTGCGCGACCGCGGCGGGAAGATGATCATCACACACGGCGCCTCGGACGGCGTGTTCTCGCCCGACGACACCGCGGCTTGGTTCGACGCGCTCGACGCGAACTACGGCGGTGCTGCCGAGGAGTTCGTCCGCTACTACGAAGTGCCCGGCATGGGGCACGTCAGCGGCGGCCCCGCCACCGACCGGTATGCGGCCCTGGCCGCTCTCGTCGCGTGGGTCGAGCAGGGCGTCGCCCCCGAGGCGCTGGTCGCGACGGTGAACCCCGGCAACCCCGAGCTGCCCGCCGACTGGTCCGACACCCGCAGCCGGCCGCTGTGCGTGTACCCGGCCGTCGCGGTCTACACCGGCGGCGATCCGGAGTCGGCCGCGAGCTTCACCTGCTCGACGTCCCAGGCGCCGATCGTCATCGTCGACCCGTCGATCGCCGGAACCCCGCAGGTGGGGAAGAAGCTCACGGCATCGGCCGGCGACTGGAGCGGGACGGACATCACGTACCGCTACCAGTGGCTGCGCGACGGTGAGCCGATCCGCGGCGCGCACCGCGCCGACTACCGGGTGCGGCCGGGCGACCAGGGCCATGCCCTGAGCGTCCGCGTGACCGCGACGAACGCCGACGGCACGGCGGAGGCCGTCAGCGCCGAGGTGCAGGTGCGCCACGCGGCGGTGGCGATCGTGACCGCGAAGCCGGTCGTCGTCTCGCGCGGCACACCGGTGACCGTCACCGTGCGGATCCTGCCCTCCCGCGTGGACGCCGACGGGCCGGTCACCGTGACGGTCGGCGACGCCACCTTCGAGGGCACCGTCGCCGACGGCATCGCGACGTTCGAGGTGGGCGCGCTGCCGCGCGGTGTGCACCGCATCACCGCCGCCTACGCCGGCTCCGACACCGTCGCCCCGGCCACCGGGCACGGTCTGGTGATCGTGCTGAGGTGACAGCGGTGGGCCCGACTCCCCGGGGCCGGGCCCACCGTTTCGTCCGGTGACGGGGCACACCGCGTGCCCAGACGCCCGGCGTAGGCTCGACTCATGCCTGTCCCGCCGTACCGCGCCGACATCGTCGGCAGCTTCCTACGCCCCGCCGTCCTCGCCGACATCCGTCGCCGCCACACCGCCGGCGAGGTGGATGCCGATGCCCTGCGCATCGCGGAGGACACCGCCATCGGCGAGCTCGTGCAGAAGGAGTCCGAGGCCGGGCTCCAGGTCGCGACCGACGGCGAGTTCCGCCGCTCCTGGTGGCACTTCGACTTCTTCGGGTTCCTCGACGGGGTCGAGATCGTCGAGCTCGACCACGGCATCCAGTTCACCGGTGTCGAGACCAAGCCGCGGGGCGTCGAGGTCGCCGGCCGGATCGGCTTCAGCGACACCCACCCGTTCCTCGCGCACTTCCGCTCGCTCAAGGATCTGCTGGCCCGCTCCACCGGCGCCACCCCGAAGTTCACGATCCCCTCACCCACCGTGCTCGACTTCCGCCTCGAGCCCGACCACATCGGCGGCGGCTACGCCGGGCGCGACGACATCGTCGACGACCTCGTCCAGGCCTACCGCGACGCCCTCGCCGCGTTCTACGACGCCGGCGCCCGCTACCTTCAGTTCGACGACACCGCCTGGGCCTACCTGTGCAGCGAGACCGAGCTGGCCAAGGCGCGGGACCGCGGCATCCGCACCGAGGGGATTGCCGAGCGGTACGCCGACATCGTCAACCGGATCCTCGACGGCAAGCCCGACGACCTGACGGTGACCACGCATGTGTGCCGCGGCAACTTCCGCTCGACGTGGATCTCCTCGGGCGGGTACGAGCCGGTCGCCGAACAGCTGCTGGCCAACACCGCCTACGACGGCTACTTCCTCGAGTACGACAGCGAGCGCGCCGGCGGCTTCGAGCCGCTGCGGTTCCTGCCCGCGGGGGACAAGACCGTCGTCCTGGGGTTGATCACGACCAAGTCCGGGCAGCTCGAAGACGTGGCCGCCGTGAAGGCGCGCATCGACGAGGCGGCCCGCTTCGCCCCGCTCGAGCAGCTCGCGCTCAGCCCGCAGTGCGGGTTCGCGTCGACCGAAGAGGGCAACCAGCTGACCGAAGACGAGCAGTGGGCCAAGGTCCGCGAGGTCGTCGACATCGCCGCCGACGTCTGGCGCTGACCCCGCGGGGCCGCGCTGCGCGGGGCCCCGCATTGCGCGAAACGCCTATCCTCGTGCGAGCCGCCTACGACCGGACCGTCCGAGAGTAGGCGTCTCGGCCGAAGGTGGGCGTTTCGGCGGCGGGGGCGGCGAGCGTAGGGCTCAGTGGCCTTCGAGCGCGCGGCGGTCGATCTCCTCCTGGTCGGCGACGAAGGGCGTGCCGTGGGTGTGGAAGGTGGCGACCGTCTTCATCCCCCACGCCTGGCCCTTCGCGCGCTCGGCCTGACTCCACTCCACGACCGGCCAGTCGGGGTCGAGGATGAGCCGGGCCTGAGCGTTGGCGAACTCGATGCGGTTGCCGCCCGGCTCCCACACATACAGGAAGAACGTCTGGTTGATGGCGTGCTTGTACGGCCCGTACTCGATGTAGACCCCGTTCTCGAGGCAGATGTCGGCAGCCTTGAGGATGTCCTCGCGGGAATCGGGGGCGAACGCGAAGTGGTGGAACCGGCCGCGCTCGCCGGTCCAGTCGTCGGAGTACACGACGTCGTACGACTTCTGGTTGAACCGGAACCACCACGCGCCGTAGCGGCCGTCGTCCAGGCGCACCCGCTCGGACTCCCGCGCGAACATGACGTCGCGCCAGAACTCGCCGGCGGCGTTCACATCCGAGGCGAGATAGTTGATGTGGTCCATGCGGCGGGCGTTGATGCCGCGGCCGGGATAGGCCGACGCCTGGTTCTTCAGGGCCGGGCGGTCCTCGTCGTCGGGCACGTAGTGCTCGGTGTCGAAGTACAGGCCCATCAGGTGCCCGTCCGGGTCCTCGAACTCGTACGAGCGGCCCACGCCCACCTCGGCGTCGCGCCAGCCGTGGCCGAGCCCCGCCGCCTCGATCGCCGCGACCCGCCGCTGCAGGGCCTGTTCGCTGCTCGCGCGGAACAGCGTGCGTCCGACGCCGTTCGTGTCGGACGCGGTGAGCTTGAGCGTGTACAGCTGGTACTCGTCCCAGCAGCGCAGGTAGGCCGAGTCGCCGATGCGGGCGACCTCGCGCATGGCGCACAGGTCGCGGAAGAAGTGCAGGCTCTCCTCGAACTTGGGGGTGAACAGCTCGACGGCGCCGAGGTGGGCGAGGTCGAAGTTCTCGGGTACAGCCATGGTCGTGTCCTCTCTGACGTGTCGGATGCTAGTGCGCGGGCCGCGGGAACACGCGACCGTCGAAGATCTTCCGGGCCGTGCGCAGCGACAGGGAGGTCGCGCGCCACGTGCCGTCCGCATCGCGCTCGACCCGGACGTCGGCGGGGAAGACGCCGCCGGGATGCTCGAGCGGGGTGGGGGCGTCGGTGGATGCCGGCAGCTGCGCCAGGTCGGCCCCGACAGCGCCGGGGATGCGGATGCCGGCGGCGACCGACGCCGCCATGAGCACCCCGATCGAGGTGTGCACCCGGTGCGGGATGAACGCGCGCGTGGCGATCGCGCCGCCGGCGCGCGGCGGCGCGAGCAGGAACATCTTCGGCACCGTCTGCGCGCTGACGTCGCCGAGGCCCATGAGCGTTCCTGCGGCCCGGCGCACCTTCTCGACCTCGGCCGCCAGCTCGGTGCGGGCTTCGAGAGCCGCGGGGGTCTCGGAGCCGTCGACGCCGAACTCAGCGGCATCCATCAGCACGACCGGCATGCCGTTGTCGATGAGCGTGACCGGGTGCCTGGCCACTTCGTCGGCCACGTTGCCGGTGGGCAGCAGCGGCTTGCCGGGAGCCGCGGTCAGGGCCAGGTCGATCGCGCATGCCTGGCCGGGTACGCCGTCGATGCGGGCCTCGCCGGCGTAGTCGACGCGACCGCCGGGTGTGGCGAAGACGGCGGTGGCGATGTCGCCGGTGTTGAGCAGGCGGATGCGCACCGTCGTGGTGTCCGCCGCGGCGGACACGAGCCCGCGTTCGATCGCGAACGGGGCGACGCCGGCGAGCAGGTTGCCGCAGGTCTGTGCCGTGCTCACGACCGGCTGGTCGACGCCGACCTGCGCGAACAGGTAGTCGACGTCTACGCCCGGTTCAGGCGACCGCGACACGATCGCGACTTTGCTCGTGAGCGGATGCGCCCCGCCGAGCCCGTCGATCTGGTGCGGGTCGGGGCTGCCCATGACGCGCAGCAGCACGTCGTCGCGCTCAGCAGGATCGGCCGGCAGGTCGCCGGCGAGGAAATACGCGCCCTTGGACGTCCCGCCGCGCATGAGCATGCAGGCGATGCCGTCGCGGACGGGGTCAGCCACGGTCGTACTCGGCCTGGGTGACGTAGCGGACGCCGAGCTCGGCCAGCAGCGGGCGCAGTCCCTTGCGGTCCAGGCTCAGCTCGCGGCCGCTGCCGTACGCCTCGCGGTCGGCGTCCTCTTTCGCGACGCGGGCGTCGGCGGCGGCCAGGGCCGCATCGACGCCGGTGCGGGGGACGATCACGACCCCGTCGTCGTCGGCGACGACCACGTCGCCGGCGGCCACGGGTGCGCCGTCGATGACCACGGGCACATTCACGGAGCCGCCGGTCGCCTTCACCGACCCCTGTGCGTAGACGGCGGCTGCCCAGGCGGGGAAGCCCATCGCGCGCAGATCGGCGGTGTCGCGCACCGCCGTGGTGGTGACGATGCCGCGCACGCCGCGGGCCTGCAGCGCCGAGGCGAACAGGTCGCCGAACAGGCCGTCGCGGTTGGGGGAGGTGGTGGTGACCACGAGCACGTCGCCCGCCCGGCATTGCTCGATCGCAGCGTGGATCATGAGGTTGTCGCCGGGCCAGTTGAGCACCGTGACGGCGGACCCGCCGATGCGGGCGCCCTGCTGGATCGGGCGGACCGAGGGGCCGACCAGCCCCGTGCGGCCCATCGCCTCGTGCACCGTCGCGACGCCGTGGGCGGCGAGCCGGTCGATCACCGCCGGGTCGGCCCGCGCGATGTCGGTGACGATGACCCCGCTCACTGCAGGACGTCCGTCACCTGGGGGTAGTACCGCTGGTAGGCCTCACCCATCGTCTCGTGCGCCAGCCCCAGGTTGGCCGCCGCGTTGCGCTTGACCTGCACACCGCGGCGGACCGCGAGGTCGGTGTAGTACGACCACATGTGCTTCTGCGCGGGCAGGCACTCCATCGCCGCCCGCTTGGCCGGGAAGGCGGCGGTGATGTCCAGCAGCACGTCCGGCTTGAAGTCGCACTGCTCGGGCTGATGCGGCTCGAAGAAGAACACCGGGGGAGCGCCGATGATGTCGTCCTTGGTCGGGAACGAGCCGTCCGCATTCGCGACGCCGATCGCCTGGGCCAGCACGCGCGCCTGCAGCGCCATGCGCGCCGCGGCGGGGTGATCGCCGTTGTACGGGTCGGCCAGTGGGTGGGTGAGCACCACGTCGGGCTGGGTGCGCCGGTACACGTCGACGAGCTTCGCGACGGCCTCGGGGGACTCGATAAGCGGGTAGTCGCCCAGGTCGAGGAACTCGATCTCGGCGCCGAGGGCCGCCGCAGCCGCCTCCGCCTCGTCCCGCCGGATCTGCTTGATCTCGTCGAGGCTCTTGCCGGCCAGCCACTGGCTCGCCGACTCGCCGCGCTCGCCGTACGACAGGCACGCGATCACCGCGCGGCCGCCGCGTTGGGTCGCCGCCGCGATCGCGCCACCGGCGCGCCACACGAAATCACCGGCGTGGGCACTGACGACCAGCAGGGCCTGGGGGGTCTGGCTCATGCACCCAGCGAAGCACACCCGTAGCGGATTGGTCAACAGATTGTCTACAATCCTGGTGACGAGATACCTCTGGCCATAACCTCTGGACATAGGTAAATTGGCGCCGTACCATCACGGACAGACAAGGAAGTCGAGGATTCCCATGGTCAGCAATCTGCAGGAGCTCATCGCCGAGCGGGGGAACATCGTCCAGATGCTCCGCGGCTCGCAGCTGGGCACGTACATCTATCCGGTCGTCCCGGCCGAGTTCACCAACTGGCGGCGCGAGCAGAAGGCATGGCGCGAGACCGCCGTGCTGTACGACCAGACCCACCACATGGTGAACTTCTTCATCTCCGGTCCCGACGCGATCAAGCTGGTCAGCGATACCGGCATCAACAGCTTCGCGAACTTCCCGGTCGACACGGCCAAGCAGTTCGTGCCCACCGCATCCAACGGCGGGGTGATCGGCGACGGCATCCTGTTCCGGGAGGCGGAGAACGAGCTGGTCTACGTCGGCCGCGCGCCGGCCGCGAATTGGCTGCAGTTCCACGCCGAGACCGGCGGCTACAACGTGCAGACCCGCTACGACGACCGGTCGCCCTCCCGCCCGTACGGCGCGGCCGTGCACCGCGATTACTACCGGTTCCAGATCCAGGGGCCCAACGCCTGGAGCATCATCGAGAAGCTCGCCGGCGGCCCCGTCGAGCGGGTGAAGTTCTTCCACATGGGGCACATGACCATCGCCGGCTCCGAGGTGCGCACGCTCCGCCACGGCATGGCGGGGGCACCCGGCCTGGAGCTGTGGGGGCCCTACGCCGAGCACGGCAAGATCCGAGACGCGATCCTCGAGGCCGGCCGCGAGTTCGGCATCGAGCCGTGCGGCTCGCGCGCGTACTCGTCGAACACCCTCGAGTCGGGCTGGATCCCCTCGCCGCTGCCGGCCGTCTACACCGGCGGCGACATCGAGCGCCGTTTCCGTGAGTGGCTGCCGGCGGACAGCTACGAGGCGATCAACGCGCTCGCCGGCTCGTTCGTGTCGGACGACATCGACGACTACTACCTGAACCCGTGGGATCTCGGGTACGGCTCGTTCGTGAAGTTCGACCACGACTTCATCGGCCGGGAGGCGCTGGAGAAGATCGACCCGGCCACGCAGCGCCGCAAGGTCACTCTGGCCTGGAACGACGAGGACCTCGCGAAGATCCTCGCCACGGTGCTGGACCGCTCCGGCCCCGGCTACCAGTTCTTCGACCTGCCCAACGCCAACTACGGGTCGAGCAACTACGACGCGGTGATCGACGCCGACGGTACGAACATTGGGCTCTCGCTGTTCACGGGCGTCACCGCGAACGAGAAGCGCGGCCTGTCGCTGGCCACCGTCGACCGCAACGTGCCCGACGGCGCCGAGGTGCGCGTGGTGTGGGGCGAGCCCGACGGGGGATCGGCCAAGACCACCGTCGAGCCGCACGAGCAGTTCGCCGTCCGCGCGATCGTCAGCCCCGTGCCCTACGCCGAGACCGCCCGGCAGGAGTACCACGGGGGCTGGCGCACCGCCGGCACCGCTTGAGTCCGGCCCTCGAACCGCCGGGGTCCGGTCGCCGTGCGCGGCCGGGCTCCGGCATCCACGCGCCGTCGCCCTCGGGCGTCAGCCCCCGGGGGCGCGCCCGTCGAACAGGAGCACCGGCGTCGCCGGCATCGGCAGCGCGCGCACCCGCACGCGGCGGACGTCGTGGCCGGTGAAGCCGGCCGCTGCCAACGCGACATCGGGCTCGCGGTTCCATCGGCAGCCGTCGCACAACCGCCGGCTCAGCGGTGTGGCCAGCTCCTGCACCACCCGGTGCACGGTGCCCGCCGGCGCGGCGACGTGATCGATGAGCACGATGCGCCCGCCGGGGACGAGGACCCGGCGGGCGTCGGCCAGGGCGGCGTCGAGGTCGTCCACCGAGCACATGACATAGGTGCCGACGACCGCGTCGACCGCGTCGTCGGGCAGCGGGATCCGCTCCGCGACCGCATCGAGCGGGGATGCCGGATGGCCCCACTCGCGTGCGCGGGTGGCCAGTTCCGCCCGGCGCGTGCCGTCCGGTTCCAGGCCGATCCATTCCACATCGGGATGGAACGCACCGAAGTTCTCGCCTTCGCCCGCCCCGATCTCGAGCACGCGTCCGCGCACCCGGGAGAGGAAGGTGCGCTCCAGGTCGTCGAGCGCATCGTCGTGGATGCGGGGCGGACGGGCGGCCGCGGTCATCGACCCTGCTCCGCGTCCGGCTCGGCGGCGAGGCGTTCGAGCCAGGTCAGCGTCGCGCGGGTGATGTCGGCGGGGGTGCCGAGGGTGTCGAGCTCCGTCGCCGCGGCGCGCACTTCATGCAACCGGCGCGCGGCATGGCGGGGCGAGCCCGACACCAACCGGTCGACGAGCTCCGTGCCGTCGCCCCCGAACTCGGCGGCGATCTGGCCGCGCAGCCAGTCGCCCGCGCCCGCGGCCTCGGCGGCCGTGAGCGATTCGAGAGTGAGGGCGGCCAGGCCTTTCATGAACACGCTCCGCAGCAGCCGCAATCGTGCCGCGGCGCCGGCGGGTGCGCTGAGCACCTCGACGGGGACCCCGAATGGTGTCAGCGCGTTCGCGAATGCCGCGGCCCCGTCGCCGCTGGCCAGCAGCGGCGTGCGGTGACCGGCCCGCACGACCGGGGCGAGCACGGCCACGTCGGCCATGTGCACGCCGTGGTCGGCTGCGGCGGCGGCGATCTGCTCCTTGACCGCGGGCGACCCCGAGTTCAGATCGGCGAACACGCTCGCGGGCGGCAGGTGGGGCAGCGCGTCGTGGGCGACGGGTGCCGCGGTGTGCCCCGCCACGAGGCTCAGGACCACGTCGGCGTCCTCGACCGCCGCCGCGAGCGTCGGCATCTGTCGCACGGCCGCGTCGTCCAGTCGCTGCGCGGGGTCGTAGCCGCGCACACCGGCGCCGGCCGCGGCCAGACCCTGCGCGTAGCGGCGGCCGGCTTCGCCGAGTCCGAGGATCGCGATCGTCGTCATGTGGTTTCACGATAACGGCCGGTGCCGGCCGGCCGTCAGTGATCGAGGCTCTCGAGGTAGGCGAGCGAGCGGCGCGAACCGCGCACGAGCTGGCGGATCCCGTGCGGGCGCTCGTCGACGTCGGCGCGGTACGCCTCGGCCAGGTCGCGGGTGATGCCGCGCGCCGCGCGATGCAGCAGCTCGATGTACGGGGCGGGCGACGAGCCGTCGGCTGGGACCACCACCCCCGCGGCCGCGTACACCGACCCGTCGGGGCCGTGCACAGGCACCGCGATGCCGCGCGATTCGGGGTGGATGTGTCCCTCGGTCACCGCCCATCCCTCGGCGCGCACCCGGCGCAGCACGGCGGCCAGCTCGGTGCCCGTGCGGATGGTGTGGTCGGTGTAGGTGCGCAGATCGCCCTCGGTGGCTTCGGTGATGAGCGCCGGGTCGGCGTGCGCCAGCAGCACGAGGCCGCCCGACGAGGCGTGCAGCGGGATGCGTCCGCCCAGGAGGGTGGCATTGACCACCGCGTCCGGCGTCGACATGCGTTCGATGAACAGCACGTCGCGTCCGCTCAGCACCCCCAGCTGCACGTGCTGGCGCACCCGCTCGTGCACGGCGCTGAGCCACGGCCGGGCGATCTCCCGCAGGCCGACCGCCCCGGGGGTGCGGCTGGCATACTCCCACAGCCGCACACCCAGCCGGTAGGTGCGGTCGGGCAGGCGTTCGAGCAGGCCCTCGTGCTCGAGCTCGCCGACCAGGCGGTGCGCGGTCGAGCGCGCCAGCCGGGCCGAGGCGGCGATCTCGCTGAGCGTCAGGAACGGATGCCAGGCGTCGAAGCAGTCGAGCACGCGCAGATGCTTGTGCAGAACCGTCTCGCCGCCGGATCCTCGCGCCACGACATCCTCCTCGATGATGCCGTCATGCTAACGCGCGCCCGTCAGTCGTTCGCCCGATACACCGTGCGGGCGAACTCGTGGTACGGCGCCGGCGCCACCGTCGCGCGGATGCGCACCTGCCGGTGCACCGCGTCGACGCCGTCCTTGCGCGAGACCGGATCCTCGCCCCACACCACCTCGACCTGCGCGCCTTCGGCGATCTCGACGTCGAGGGTCGCCAGCGACATGTAGAGCTGGTCGAAGGCGACGTAGCCGGCGTCGGTGGAGATGCCCACCAGCGCGTCGTCGGGGCCGCGCACCTCGTCCATCTGGAACAGCCCGTACCGGCCCTTGGGGAAGTCGAGGTACTTGGCGGGGGTGCCCGGCTCGAGCTGCGAGCGGACCACGGCGGCCACGTCATCGGCATCCCAGATCAGGGTCACCTTGCGCCGCCGCGGCGCCGCGGCGATCTTCTCGAGCGCCTCGCGTCCGTGGAAGTCGTGATCGAAGCGCACCGAGCGTCCCAGCCCCAGGTCGTAGGGCGTCATGTAGTAGTCGTGGATGTCGGTCGAATACAGCGAGCCGCCGATCGAGCCCGCACGCGCCGCCGGGAGCCATTCGCGGTATTCGGCGAAGTCGTCGTCGAAGATCGCGGGGAACGGCGTGGGCACCCAGCCCGACTCGAGCGGCGACGACGAGTACGCCTTCGCCCCGACGCGACGGATGCCGTGCTCGGCACCGGCATCCATGAGCGCCTCCAGCACGGTGTCGGCGTCGGCCCAGGGCCCGTAGAACTCGAACCCGGGCTGGCCGGCCATGCCGTGCCGCAGCGCCTTGACCGGCCGGCCGGCGATGGTCACGTCGCCGATGTGGAAGAACTTGATCTCCGGCGGCGGTCCGCCGAACACCTTCGTCATCACCTCGTCGGCCCGCGGGCCCTGCAGCTCGTACCGGTAGAACGTCGGCGGCCCCTGCCGCATGTGCGAGTTGGCCTCCAGGCGCTGGTGCACGTCCTTGCCGGCGGCCTGCGCCTTCTCCACGTTGTAGCGCACCCAGTCGATGAGGAGGTGGTGACCGATGAGCACGCGGCCCTCCGGTCCCTCCTCGTTGTAGAACAGGATGCCGTCGCCGATGAGGTAGCCGTCCTTGTTGACCGAGATGAGCTGCTTGGCGACCCCGCGACGGAACGTCGCGAAGGTGTTCGGCGAGATCGAGGCGAGCAGCTCGTTCAGGTCGTCGCCGTGCAGGAACAGCTGGGTCATGTGGTGCGACTGGTCCATGAGCGCGACCGTCGTGTTCCAGGCGCGCTGCTCATCGCGCCAGTTGGTGAACTCGGGCGCGACCGGGAAGGTGAACGCGGGCCAGTTCTGGTTGCGCAGCAGCTCGACGGGGCTGCCGACGCGGGCGATCGCTTGGGCGAGGGACTCGGATGTCATCATCGACCTTCCTGTGGAACGGGTGCGGCCAGAGTAGGACCGCCCCGTCAGTTGCTGTCGGCAAGTTCCGTTGAACAGAATCCGACCGCGGGATGCCGGCGTGCGCGCGAGAGGGTGCAGGAGAGGCGGGTCACGATCCGGCCACGGCACGACGGACTCGCGCCAAAATCGTTGACAATTTTCCGGCGATTCCGTAACTTCCCATTCACGAGGAACTACCCGAACCCCTGCACGACGCGATGATGCGAAAGGTGAGCGATGGCCGCTGAGCTGACCGTGCACGATGTGAGTCTGAATTTCGGTGGCATCAAGGTGCTGCAGGAAGTCGGCTTCACCGTGCAGCCCGGTCAGATCTTCGGGCTGGTCGGGCCCAACGGCGCCGGCAAGACCTCGCTGTTCAACTGCATCAGCGGGCACTACCGGCCCACCGGCGGCAGCATCCGCATCGACGACGTCGAGGTGACCGCCAAGCCCGCCTGGCGTATGTCGCGGCTGGGGCTGGCGCGCACCTTCCAGCACGCCGCACTCCAGCTCGACAAGACGGTGCTGGAGAACGTGATGCTCGGCGCGCATCCGCGGCTGCGCGGCGGCCCGGTCGAATGGGCGCTGCGGCTGCCGTTCACCCGCAAGGACGAGCGCGCCCTGCGGGCCGAGGCGCGTGAGCTGCTGGATCGCCTCGACCTGGGGTGGGCGGCCGACCGCACCCCCGACGAGCTCTCGCACGGTCTGCACAAAGGCATCGAACTGTCGCGTGCGCTGCTGCTGCGCCCCCGCCTGCTCATGCTCGACGAACCCGCCGCCGGCCTGCCGCACGCGGAGGTCGACCGGCTGATCGAACTGATCCGCGCCATCCGCGACGACTTCGACGTGACGATCGTGGTGGTCGAACACCACATGGGTCTGATCTCTGCGCTCACCGAGCGCGTCGTCGTG
Source organism: Microbacterium pollutisoli (assembly GCF_053586795.1). Lineage (NCBI taxonomy): Bacteria > Bacillati > Actinomycetota > Actinomycetes > Micrococcales > Microbacteriaceae > Microbacterium > Microbacterium pollutisoli. The sequence continues at coordinate 320,862 of NZ_JBNYWT010000002.1, read as the reverse complement.
CTCGACAACGGCCGCAAGCTCATGGAGGGCACCGCCGCCGAAGCCCAGTCCGACCCGCGCGTCATCGAGGCGTACATCGGAAAGGATGCCGCCGATGACGCTGCTTGAACTGGAAGACGTGACCGCGTGGTACGGCCCGGTGCAGGTGCTCGACGCCGTGTCGCTGACCGTGCCCGAAGGCGGCGCGGTCGGCATCCTCGGCGCCAACGGCGCGGGCAAGACCACGACCCTGCGTGCGATCAGCGGCGCCGTCCGCGCGGGCGGCCGCATCACGTTCGCCGGCCGCGACATCCGCGGCATGCGGCCCGAGCAGGTGGCCGGGCTGGGGATCGCCCACGTGCCCGAGGGGCGCGGCACGCTCGGCCAGCTGACCGTGCGCGACAATCTGCGGGTCGGCGCGTATCTGCGCAAGGACCGCCGGGGCGTCGCCGCCGACATCGACTACTGCCTCGAGCTGTTCCCGCAGCTGAAGGACCGGATCTCCTCGAGCGCGTCGGCGCTGTCCGGCGGTGAGCAGCAGATGCTCGCCGTGGCCCGGGCCTTCATGGCCAAGCCCACCCTGCTGCTGCTGGACGAGGCCTCGCTGGGACTGGCGCCCAGCACCGCCAAGAACGTCTACGAGGCGATCCGCCGGCTGCGCCAGGACTCGGGCATCGCGATGCTCGTGGTCGAGCAGAACGCCAACCTGGCCTTCTCGGTCGTCGACTCCGCCACGGTGCTCGAGGCCGGACGCAATGTGCTCACCGGTTCGTCGGCCGAACTGCGGGGCATGGACGAGATCCGCCGAGCCTACCTGGGAGGGTGACGCAGATGGACACCTTCATCCAGTTGGTCGTGGACGGGCTCTCGCTGGGCTCGATCTACGCGGCGCTGGCCCTGGCGATCGTGCTGGTGAACCAGTCGACGGGCCTCATCAACTTCGCGCAGGGCGCGATGGCGGTGCTGTCGGGCTACATCGCGTATGTGCTGATCGGCTGGGGGCTGCCCACGATCCTCGCGATCCTGGGCTCGGTGGTCGTCTCGTTCGTCATCGGCGCCGTCGTGGAGCGGCTGCTCATCCGGCGCTTCGAGGGCGGCGACCCCGACACGGCCGTGGTGGTCACCATCGGTCTGCTGACCCTGGTCACCGGCATCTGCGGCTGGCTGTGGGGCTACAACAACCGGCAGTTCCCGTCGCTGTTCCCGCTGTCCACCGTCGAGGTGTTCGGTGCGGTGATCAGCATCCGGTCGCTGGGCACGACGCTCGTGATCATCGCGATCATGGTCCTGCTGCAGGTGCTGTTCCTGGGCACCAAGCTCGGCCTGGCGCTGCGGGCCGTGTCGGTCAATCCGCAGTCGGCGTCGCTGTCGGGCCTGCCGGTCGGACGCCTCCTCATGATCGGGTGGGGACTGGCCGCCGCGCTCGGCGCCGTCGCCGGCGCGCTGGTCGCCCCGCAGCTGACCCTCACCCCCGGGATGATGGACACCGCCCTGGTCTACGCGCTGGCCGCCGTCATCATCGGCGGGATGAACAGCCCCATGGGCGCCGTCGTGGCGGCGTGGGGCATCGGCGTGCTCGAGAACCTCGCCGCCGTGTATGTGCCGATCATCGGGCACGATCTCAAGATCGCCGTGCCCTTCGTGATCCTGTTCGTCGTGCTGTTGCTGCGGCCCCAGGGGCTGTTCGGGCGGAAGGTCGTGGTGCGCGTCTGATGAACCGGATGAGCAGACTCTGGGACAACGCCTGGGTGCGCCTGGGTGTGGGTGTCGGCGTGGTCGTGATCCTCGCGATCCTGCCGCTCGTGCTGCCCGTGCTCGCCAACCAGACCCTGACCCGCATCGGCGTCTACGCGGTCGCGGTGCTGGGCCTGAACATCATCATGGGCTACACCGGTCAGGTCATGCTGGGGCAGATCTTCTTCCTGGGCGCGGGCGCCTATGTCACCGCGTACGGCGTGGTCAACGACTGGAACATCGTGGTGGTGTTCGTCGCCGCGTGCATCATCCCCGGCATCCTCGGACTGGTCGTGGCCCTCGCCGCCGCCCGGCTCGGCGGGCTCGCGATCGCGATGGTGACCATCGCGCTGCCGATCATCGGCGTGCCCCTGGCCAAGCGGCTCTCCGACCTCACCGGCGGCTCCCAGGGCACCTCGGCGCGCTTCTCCTCGGCGCCGGAGTGGACGGGCCTTGACAACGACCAGTGGCAGTACTACGTGGTCGTGTTCATCGCCGTCATCGCCTTCGTCCTGGCCGCCAACCTCGTGCGCGGCCGATACGGCCGGGCCATGGCCATCGTGCGCGACAACGAGGCGGTGGCGCGGTCGATGGGCATCTCCCCGTACCGCTACAAGGTCATGGCGTTCACCATCGCGGCCACCTTCGGGGGCGTGAGCGGGTTCCTCTACATGGTCGCCGTGCAGTACACCTCGCCGGAGACGCTGGCTTTCCACCACTCGATCAGCCTGCTGGCCGCCATGGTCGTCGGCGGCGCGGCGAGCATCGTCGGCTCCCTCCTCGGTGGTGCCTACTACGTGCTGGTGCCGCAGATCACCAATGAGATCGACCCGACGATCACCGCGATCAGCCAGGGCATCATCCTCGTCGCCGTGCTGTTCCTGCTGCCCGGCGGCCTCGTGTCGCTGCCCCGCGTCGTCCGGCGCCTCGCGCGCCGGCGCAGCACGACCGGCACCGCCGGCGTCGGTGGCACCACCGACACCGCCGGCACCGGCATCCAGACCACTCCGCCGCCCCGCGACGCGGCACCCACGACGGAGGGACCCGAAACAGAGAGGCAAGGTCAGGCATGAGAATGCACAGAAGCGTCAAGGGAGCCGTCGGCATCGTCGCCATGGCATCCGCGGTCGCCCTCGTCGTCTCCGGCTGCGCGCGTGGCGGCGACGACGGCGACAACGGCAACGGGGACGGTGACGGCGTCACCGCCAGTCCCGGCATCACCGACACCGAGCTCAGCTTCGGCATCACGAGTCCGCTGACCGGCGCCACCGCCGGCCCGGGCAACTGTACGGCCGACGGTGCGCTGGCGTACTTCGGCGTGAAGAACGCCGAAGGCGGCATCGAGTTCGGCGACGGCAAGACCCGCACGATCGAGATCACCACCTACGACGACACCTACGACCCGCAGAAGGCGCTGTCGAACTTCCAGCAGATGGTCGCCGACGACGTGTTCGCCGCCGGCATCGGCCTGGGCACGCCCACCAACCGCGCCTGGCGCGAAGCGGCCATCGACGAAGAGGTGCCGCAGGTGCTGGTCATGACCGGCGACCCGCTGTTCAGCGACGTCGAGCAGAGCCCCTGGCAACTGGGCCTGGTGCCCACCTACATGCAGGAGGGCGCCGCCTTCGGCGAGCTGCTGGTCGAGTCGGGCGAGCCGCACAAGGTCGCGATCCTGTCGCAGAACGACGACTACGGCGACGGCTACGTCGAGGGCTTCAAGGAGGCCATCGCCGGCGCCGACAACATCGAGGTCGTCGGAGAGCTCACCTACGAGGCGACCGACACGAGCGTCGACGCGCAGCTGACCGAACTGGCCGGCACCGACGCCGACGTGTTCTTCAACGCCATGTCGATCACGCCGCTGGTGATCTCGGCGCTGCAGAAGGCGCAGCAGCTGAGCTGGCTGCCCAGCTGGTTCCTGCCGTCAAACACGTCGAGCCCGGTCGCGATCCTCGAGCCCGGTGGCGGCGACGCCTTCCCCGGCATCTACACGGTGGCCTTCTCCGAGTCGGCGGCCAGCCCCGCCTTCCAGGAGAGCGAGGAGGGCAAGGCGTTCCTCGAGGCCCTCGGCGAGTACACCAACCAGGACGGCATCCCCGGCTTCCCGCACTGCGTGTGGAGCTGGATCGGTGCGTCGGTGCTCGAGGAGGCGTTCACGAAGATGGAGGAGCCCACGCGCGAGAGCTTCATGGAGGCGCTGCGCAGCATCTCCGACTTCGACGCTCCGTTCATGCTGCCGGGCGCGGCCATCGACACTACCACCGACGGAACCCCGGCGGTGTCGCAGGTGGTCGTGCAGAAGTACAACGGCAAGGGCTACGAGTCGGCCGAGAGCTTCGGCTGATCCGGTGATCGGCTTCGGCTGATCCGATGATCGGAGGGGCGGTCCGCGATCGGGCCGCCCCTTCGGCATGGGTGCGCGGTGCGTGGGGTGGATGCCGCGGGGCGGCGTTGCGGGATGCGGCATCCTCGTCTGTCGCGGCGGGTCAACCGTGGATGCCGCGGGGCGACGTTGCGGGCGATCGGCCGCGGGGCGGCATCCTGGGTTCGCGCGGGGTGTTCAGTCGAGGGTGCGCAGCACGTCGATGATGCCGCGCAGGTGCGTCGTGGTCGCGGCGGCCGCCGCTTCGGGGTCGCGGGCCAGGACGGCGTCGATGATCGCGATGTGCTCGCCCAGCGACACGGCCGCCCGGCCGGCAACGAAGCTCAGCCGGAACTGGTGGCGCGCCGACTGCGCGCGCAGGCGCTCGAGCAGCTGCACGGCCGTGGTGTGCCGGCTCAGCTCGCGGATGCGCCGGTCCAGCTCCTGGTTCAGGCTCGCGTAGGCCATGAGGTCGCCGCCGGCGACGGCCTGCTCGAGATCGTCGCGGAGGGCGCGCAGCCCGGCGGCGTCGTCGTCGGTGAGGTTCTCGGCGGCCTTGCGCGCGCACAGCGACTCGAGCCCGATCCGCACCTCGACGATCTCGACGGCCTCGTCGATCGTGATCGACCGCACGCGTGCGCCGCGGTTGGGCAGTCGCTCGACGATGCCTTCGGTGGCCAGGTGCAGCAGCGCCGTGCGCACCGTCGCTCGGCTCGCGCCGAAGCGGTCGCTGAGGTCGGCTTCGATGAGACGCTGGTGCGGGGCGAACTCGCCGCGCATGATCGCGTCGCGCAGGCGCTGGGCGAGGTCGGCGAAGCCGTCCTCCGCACCGGTCCGGCTGACTGTCTGCGTGGCATCCGACATGCGCATCTCCTCGGGAAGAGCGGGGGGTTCGTGCCCAGGATAGGCGCTCCGGTGGATTGTCGACGAGATCTGTGATGATTTTGGCGCGACTCCCTTGTAGGCTGGGCCCGGATGGGGCACGCTGAGAACAGCAACCCGACCCGTCTGTGAGGTGCACCATGACCGATACGACCAGCACGACGGCCGCCGTGAGGACCGGCCTGTTCATCGGCGGGCAGGAGCGCCCCACCGCGGAGACGCTCGCGGTCGCCGACCCCGGCAAGCCCGGAGTGATCGTGGGTCATGCGGCCGCGGCCTCGCCCGCCGACGTCGCCGACGCGATCGCGGCAGCGCGCGACGCGTATCCGGGGTGGGCGGCGCTGAGCCCGCAGGAACGCGCGCACCAGATGACTCAGGCCATCGCCGGCATCACCGACGACCGCGACACCGACGCCGCGATCCTGTCGCAGGAGAACGGCAAGATCCGCATGGAGGCGTGGATCGACGCACTCGTGTTCGAGATCCGGTGGAACCTCGCACTCATGCACGCCGATGAGGTCGACGCGGTCACGACGCTGCCGGTGGTGCCCGGCGCCATCCCGGTATCGACCGACGTCGGCTACCAGCCTCTGGGCGTGGTGACGATCATCGTGCCGTTCAACTGGCCGATCGCGATCCTCGGCGCCTCGCTGCCGCACGCGCTGCTGGCCGGCAACACCGTCATCGTGAAGCCGCCGCCCACGACGCCGCTGGCGATCACGCGGCTCGTGCAGCGGGTGGCCGAGAAGCTGCCGGCGGGCGTGCTGAACATCGTCACCGGTCGCGACGAGGACATGGCCGCGCTCATCGAGAGCCCCGATGTGGCCAAGGTGTGCTTCACCGGCAGTGTCAACGGCGGCAAGCGCATCATGGCGATGGCGGCGAACTCGCTCACCCGGGTCACGCTGGAGCTCGGTGGCAACGACGCCGCCGTGTTCCTCGAGGACGCGATCCTGGACGACGAGCACCTCGACCGGCTGTTCGCGGCGATCTACGACACGACCGGGCAGATCTGCATGAACGCCAAGCGCGTCTATGTCCACCGGTCGCGGCAGGCCGAGCTGGTCGCCGGGCTCGAAGCGCGGCTGCAGAAGGTCACGCTGGGCTACGGCCTCGACGAGGGCACGACGATGGGTCCGCTCCACCAGGCCGCGCAGAAGGCGTTCGTCGATGAGATCATCCAAGAGGCCAAGGATGCCGGTGCCGACGTGCGCGAGTTCGGAGAGCTGCCCGGCGGTGACCTGGCCGGCGGCAACTTCGTGCGGCCCGCGCTCGTGGTCGACCCCGACCCGCAGCTGCGCGTCGTGACGCAGGAGCAGTTCGGCCCCGTCATCCCCGTGATCGCGTTCGACACCGAGGAGGAGGCCGTCCAGATGGCCAACGACACCTGGGGCGGGCTGTGCGGCTCGGTGTGGACCGCGTCGCCCGAGGCGGCTCAGCGCGTGGGCTCGCAACTGGTGTGCGGCTACGTGTGGGTCAACGACCACGGCGCCACGCGCCTCGACCTGCGCGCGCCGTTCGGCGGCATGAAGTCCTCGGGCTTCGGCCGCGAACAGGGCCTCGCAGGGATCCGGGCCTTCCAGGACACCCGCTCGATCGCGACCATCGACCCCGAGGCCCTCGCCGGCATGGCCCACTGAGCCACTCACTCCCCGCGAGCCGTCCAGCTCTGTACGAGACGCCCACCTGTGGACCGTACGAACCTGGGCGGCTCGTACGAAGGTAGGCGGCTCGGCGAAGCGGGCCGGGCTCAGCCCTCGATGCGGTCCACGAGCTCGAGCCCGCGCTGGGCCCACTCGATCTCGACGCGGGCGCGTGCGGCGAGCCCCTCGTAGGTGAACCGCTTGTAGGCGATCGTGCGCTCGTGCTCGGCGGGCGGCGTCACCGAGAGGCGGCGGGACAGCATCGCGCTGCTCATCTGGTCGATGGCGTCGAGCTGCCCCTGGAACTGCGCGAGCTCGTCCTCCCACACGGCGATGTGCCGCTGCAGGAAGTCACGTGCGGCTTCGGGTGTCGTGGTCTCCAGATAGGCGGCGCGCAGATGGGCGGGATCCCGCACGCGCTGATAGTCCAGCGGCGAGGCCATCCATTCCTCGAACGCCGCGTTGCCGGCCGGGGTCACGTGGTACACGCGCCGGGTGCCGCGCTCGCCGCGAGCCTGCTCCTCACCCTCGATGAGCCCGAGCGACGCCATCTTGCGCAGCTCCGGGTAGATCTGCGAGTCCGGAGCGTGCCAGACGTGCCCGACCGACTGGGCGAACTGCTTCTGCAGGTCGTACCCCGACAGGGGGCCGACACGCAGGATCGCCAGCAGCGCGTAGCGCAGACTCATGGGGGGCTCCTTCCGCCAGACGAGCGTAGCGAGTTCGAGGGGCCCGGGCTGACCCGGACCCCTCGACGCGGCGAAGGATCAGTCCTTCTTGTAGCCGGTCCGCCAGCCGCCGTGGTAGGTCTGGCGGGCCACCGTCGAGTACGGGACCGGCGAGACCACGACGCGGACCTCGGTCTGCTCGTGCGGCTCGACCGACGCCTTCGAGGTGCCGCCGTCCGGCTCACCCCAGACGACCTTCAGCTCGGTGCCCTCCGGCACGTCAGGGTCGACCGTGGCCAGCGACAGGCCGCGGCGCTCGTTCGCGCTGTACCCGGTGAACATCGAGAAGCCCACGACGTTGCCGTCGGCATCCACGACCGAGTCGTAGTTCGCGGAGCCGTAGTTGGCCAGCGGCAGGTCGAAGAACTTGTAGTTCGGGCCGTCCACGTTCAGCGGCGAGGAGAGCACCTTGCCGAGGTCTTCGGCATCCCACGCGAGGGTGACCTTCTTGCGCTGCGTGGCCGGGTCGATCTTCTCGAGCGCGTCGCGACCGATGAAGTCGTGGTCGAACTTGATGAAGTTGCCGTAGCCGAGCTCCCACGGGGTGAGGTAGTAGTCCTCGATGTTGTCCGAGACGAACGAGCCGGCCAGCGTGCCGGTGGCCTCGTAGCTGTCCACGCCGAGCCACTCGCGGTAGCCGCGCTCGGCCTCACCGCTGTAGATGGCCGGCAGCGGCGAGGGGATCCACCCCGACTCGAGCGTGTTCGACGGGTAGGCGCGCGAGCCGACGGGCACGAGACCGAACTCGGCCCCCGCCTCGACGATCGCGTCGCGGATCTCGTCGTGGTCGGCGTACGGTCCCCAGATCTCCAGTCCCGGGGCTCCGGCCATGCCGTGGCGCAGAGTGCGGACGTCCTTGCCGGCGATCTTCATGGTCGCCATGTTGAAGAACCCGATCTTCTCGAGCGGCCCGCCGTTGAGCTTCTCGATGACGTCCCACGCCCGCGGCCCCTGGATCTGGAAGCGGTAGTACTGGCGTGAGACGGCGTGGCCGTACGGACGCGAGGGGGAACGGCGGTCGACGGAGATGTCGAGGTTCGCATAGCCGCCGGTCTCGGCGTGGTACAGCAGCCAGTTGGATGCCGGGGCACGGCCGACGTACACGTACTCGTCCTCACCCTGGCGGAACAGGATGCCGTCGCCGATGACGTGCCCGGCCGCCGTGGTCGGCACGTACTGCTTGGCCTTGTCGACGGGGAAGTTGGCGACCGAGTTGATGGCGGTGTCGCTGATCAGCTTGATGGCGTCCGAGCCGTTCAGAAACACGTTGTCCATGTGGTGCGACTGGTCGTAGAGCACGGCCGTGTCGCGCCAGGCCTTCTGCTCCTTGATCCAGTTCTGGAAGTCGGCGGGCACGACCGGGTAGATGTACGAGCCGATCTGCGAATTGCGGAGCATCTCGACCGGGTTGGTCTGGTCGAGCAGCTGCTGCAGGTTGTCAGCCATGGGTGGAACCTCTCTGTTCGTTGTGGTGGTTTCAGCTGAAGACGATGGTGTGGTTGCCGTGCCGGATGACACGGTCTTCGGCGTGCCATTGCACGGCCCGCGACAGCACGGCGCGTTCGACGTAGGCGCCGCGGGCCTGCAGGTCGGCCGCGGTCATGGAGTGGTCGACGCGGGCGACGTCCTGCTCGATGATCGGGCCCTCGTCGAGGTCCTTGGTCACGTAGTGGCTCGTCGCGCCGATGAGCTTCACCCCGCGCTCGCGCGCCTTGCGGTACGGCGCGGCGCCGATGAAGGCGGGGAGGAAGGAGTGGTGGATGTTGATGACGGGCACGCCCACGGCATCCAGGAAGTCCTCGCTGATGATCTGCATGTAGCGGGCCAGCACCAGGAAATCGACGTTGCCCTTCACCAGCTCGAGGATCTTCGCCTCGGCTTCCGACTTGTCCGGGCCCTGCGAGTGCACGTGGAAGAACGGGATGCCGAAGGAGCGCACGTCCTCCGCGGTGTTGGTGTGGTTGGAGATCACCATCGGGATCGACACGTTGAGTTCGCCGCGGCGGTGCCGCCACAGCAGCTCGAGTAGACAGTGGTCGCTGGTGGATGCCAGGATGGCCATCCGCTTGGGCACCGACTGATCGGTGAGCTGCCACGTCATGCCGTAGGGCGTGAGCGTCTTGTCGAGGTCGGCCTCGATCTCGGGCAGCGCCGCGGTGAGCCCCGTGCGGTGGAAGACCACGCGCTGGAAGAACGCGCCGCCCTCGGGGTTGTCGGAGTACTGGTCGAGCGTGACGATGTTGCCCTTGTTGCGGGTCACCAGGCCCGTGACCGCGGCGACGAGACCGGCCTGGTCGGGGCCGTGGACGATGAGGCATGCATGGTCGCGCAGCGCTTCGGTGTGCACCGTCACCGCCTCGCCCCTCACGAATTCGCGGCGACGTAGTCGCGCGCCCACTCGGAGGTGGCCAGCAGGCCGCCGAACGTGTAGAAGTGCAGGCTCACCTCGCCCGATGAGGGCTCTTGCGCCAGCAGCTGCGCCAGGTCGCCCACGAAGCGGTCGGGGCCGGCGGTGCCCATGAGGTTGGTCAGGCTGAAGCCGTACTTCTTCACAATCATCGCGTTGGCGCCCACGCCGAACCGGCGGGCGAAGTTGATGAGGCGCTTGATGCCGGCCGGACCGGGCGTGCCGATGCGGATCGGGGTGTGGATGCCGCGGTCGCGCACGGCGGTGATCCAGGCGAGCACCGGGTCGGTGTCGAAGGCGAACTGGGTGAGGATGACGGCATCCAGGCCCTGCTCGGCCAGTGCGGCGGACTTGTCCTCGAGGTGGCGCCAGAGCACGTCGTCGGCGATGTCGGGGTGGCCCTCGGGGTAACCGGCGATCGACACCTCCTTCACGCCGTACTGCTGCAGGATGCCGGAACGGATCACGCTCAGCGAGTCGGGGTAGGGCCCTTCGGGCTCGGCCGGGTCGCCGCCGACGGCGAACACGTGCTCGGTCGCGCCGACCGCCTGCAGGGCGGCGAGGAACTCCTCGAGCTGCGTCTGCGACCCGAGGCGCCGGGCGGAGATGTGCGGCACCGGCGTGAAGCCGAGATCCTTGACGGCCTTGGCCGCCGCCACCCGCATCTCGAGGTCCTCGTTGCCGAGGAAGGTGACATTGATCTTCGTGCCGGCCGGGATGACCGGTGCGGCCTCTTCGAGCCCCGGCACATCCTTGCCGGTCATCTCGAGAGAGAAGCCGTCGACGAGGCGGAGAGCGGCCGCCCGATCGGGGGCGGGGGAGATGGATGCCACAGCGAGTCCCTTCCGGAGCGCTTCGTCGCGCCCTCCCTCATCACGTTACCTATGGAGATAGGTAATCGCAAGAGGGAAATTCTTCCCGGCCCCCCGAGCGCACCATCCCCGCGAGGGAACAACGGACGGACGAGGGTGCGGGTGATACCCGTTCTCTCGGCGTCCCATTGTTCTCTCGCCGATCGGCGGATGCCGGGGGCGCGGGCCCGCGCGGCGGCGCGGGTCAGCGCGGGAGCGGCGAGTAGAAGACCAGGCCGTTGCCCTGGCTGTCGTACGCGACGGCGCGGCGTTCGTGCGCGTCGTTGTAGGGGCCGCGCGCCAGTCCGCCGCCGTTGTCGTCGACGGCCTGGACCGCGGCATCCACATCGTCGGTCTTGATGCCCACCACGACCTGGCCCGGGATCGGGTGGTCGATCGCGGTGGCCAGGGCGATGGTCACCGTGCCGCCGTCGAGCGCGGCGAAGTGGTTGCCGTCGCGGAACTTCAGCGGGAAGCCGAGGGTCTCGGTGTAGAACCGGATCGACTCGTCGAGGTCTTCGGTCGACAGCACGATCATCTTCACTTGGTGGCTGGTCATCAGCGTCTCCTCACGCAGCGGGTGCGCACGGCGAGCCCGCGCATCCCGGCGGATGCGCGGCGGTGCGCTCGCTGATCACGGTAGTGCGCAGACGGTCCCGGCGTCCGGCGACAAGACCGGGTCAAAGGCCGCGACCTGGTCAGGGTGTGCGCTCGCGCGCCGCGGCGAACAGGGCCGCGCCGATGCCGATCGCGGCGAACGCTGTCATCACGACGGTCGCGGGCACCGCGGTGGCCGTTCCCGCCAGGCCGCCGAGCGGTGACGCGCCCGCGCCGAAGACGAACTGCGCGAAGCCCAGCAGGGCCGATCCCGCGCCCGCCGTCCCGGCGGCGTGGCCGACCGCGAGGGCCGACGCGCTCGACATCACCGCCCCGCAGCCGGCCGCGAACAGGCAGGCCAGCAGCAGATACGACCACAGGACGAGGACATCCGACAGTGCCAGCACCGCGAGGGCTGCCGCCGCGGACACCACGAGCAGCTGCGCGCTGCGCAGCGTGGGCGGTGCTCCCCACCGCGCCGCGATGCGACCGTTGAGCCAAGCGCCGGTCATCACCGCCACCGACGTCGCCGAGAAGGTCAGGCCGTAGGTGAGGGCGGTGTGGCCCAGCGCATCCTGCACGATGAACGACGACGAACTGATGTAGGTCATCAGGGCGGCGTACCCCGCACCGTACGCGAGCACGTACCCCAGGTACACGGGGCGGCGCAGCAGCCGACCGATGTTGCCGGAGAGCGCCGCCAGGGTGAAGGGATGCCGCTGCTCGCGCGGCAGGCTCTCCGGGACGGCGAGGATCGCGACCGCCAGCATCGCCGCGCCGATCACCGCCAGTCCGCCCAACGTCGCCCGCCAACCGCCCCATTGGGCCAACAGCGCACCCAGGGGGCTGGCCACCGCCGGTCCCAGGGCGATCATCACGAACAGGGTGCTGAAGGCACGGACCGCGCGCTCATGCGACACGAGGTCGGCGATGACGGCCCGGGACAGCACCGCGCCGGCCGCCCCGGCGAAGCCCTGCACCGCCCGGATGGCGATGAGCGCCGACAGCGTCGGGCTGAAGGCGGCCCCCAGCGCGCACGCCGAGAACAGGGCGAGCGCGGCGATCAGCGTGCGGCGTCGCCCCAGCGCGTCGGAGATCGACCCGATGATCAGCTGCCCGAACGCCGAGCCGATGAGGAACGCGGTGAGCGTCAGCTGCACCGCCGAGGCCGCCGCCCCCAGGTCGTCGGCCATCGACGGGAAGGCCGGCAGGTACATGTCGGTCGACAGTGACGCCGTCATCGACACGAACCCGAGCGCGTAGATCCGGCCGCCGCCCAGCGGGTCGCGGCGGCCGGACGCGGCGGCGTCGGTCACGAGGCGGTCACGGCGTCGGGCCGGAACCCTTTCTTCGCGAGCTGGATCTGCTCGTACACGTGGTGGCGCAGCTCGGTGAACCGCGGCAGCGACCGCGTCTCGAGCTGGTCCCGCTCGGCCGGCAGATCGATCTCGAGGTCCTCCTGCACCACCGTCGGCGAGCTCGACAGGATGATGACCCGCTCGCCGAGGTACACCGACTCGTCGATGTCGTGGGTGACGAACAGCACCGACAGGCCCAGCGACTTGCGCACGCTGCGCACCAGGTCCTCGAGGTCGGCGCGGGTCTGCGCGTCGACGGCCGCGAACGGCTCGTCCATCAGCAGCACCTCGGGCTGGTAGGCGATGGCGCGGGCGATCGCCACCCGCTGCTGCATGCCGCCCGACAGCTGCCAGGGGTACGACTGCGGCACGTGGTCCAGGCCCACGTTGACGAGCGCCTCTTCGACGAGCTCCTTGCGGCGGGCCTTCGGCACGCCCGCGTTGCGCAGCGGCAGCTCCACGTTGTCGGCCACACGCAGCCACGGGAACAGCGACCGGCCGTACTCCTGGAAGACGACGGCCATCTTCTTCGGCGGCCCCGTCACGGGCTTGCCGTCGAGCACGACCTCGCCGCTGGTGGGTTCGAGCAGCCCCGCGATGCACTTGAGCAGGGTGGTCTTGCCCGACCCGGACGGACCGACCAGGCACGTGAGCTCGTTCTTGCCGAGGTCGAAGGTCAGGTCGCGGACGGCTTCGATGTCGCCGCCGTCGGTGTGGTAGATCTTCTGCAGCCCGCGCACCGACAGCAGCGTGTCCTCGGCGGCGAGGGTGCGGCCGCGGCCGACGAGCGGCGGGGTGTTCTCAAGAGGCATTCTCGATGTCCTTCAGTCCGTAGTACCAGCGGAGGATGCGGCGCTCGACGTACTTGAACAGCACCGAGACGGCGATGCCGATCAGTCCCAGCATCAGGATCCCCGACCACATCTCGGGGATCGCGAAGCGCCGCTGGAATTGGATGATCGAGAAGCCCAGCCCCGAGGAGGAGAAGAACATCTCGCTGATCACCATGAGGATGATGCCGATGGGCAGCGCCTGGCGCACCCCGGCGAGGATCTGCGGGGCCGCCGACGGCAGCACCTGGTAGCGCACCCGGGAGAACCCGTGGATGCCGTAGGACCGGCTCGTCTCGGTCTGCACCGAGTCGGTGGCGCGCACGCCTTCGATCGTGTTCAGCAGCACCGGCCAGATCGCGCCGGCGGCGATGACGACGATCTTCATCGTGTCGTCGACGCCGATCAGGAGTCCGAAGATCGGGATGAGCACCGGCGGCGGGATCGCGCGGAAGAACTCGAAGATCGGCTCGGTGAAGGCACGCAGGTCGCGGTTCAGGCCGATCAGCAGGCCCAGCACGGCGCCGAGGACGATGGCGACCCCGGTGCCGACGGCGAACCGGCCGAGCGAGGGCAGCACATCGCTGAAGAAGCGCTCGCCGACCCAGGTCTCGAAGAACTCGGCGACCAGTTCCGCGGGCTTGGGCACGAAGATGCTCGTCGCATTCAGGCTCAGCAGCCACCAGAGGGCGATGAGGATGATCGGGAGCCCGACCGCGTAGGCCGCGGCGATGAGGAACTTCTTCATACGACCGCCTCCCCGCGCACCGACTGGTGCCAGCTCAGCAGCCGGCGCTCCAGCAGTCGCACGCCCACGTTGATGACCAGGCCCAGCAGGCCGGTGGCCAGGACCAGGGCGTACGTCGACTCGTACAGTCCGACGTTGCGCGACAGGGCGATCTGGTTGCCGAGCCCCGGCGTGCCGATGACCAGCTCTGCGGTCACCGCCAGTATCAGCGCGACGGCCGCCGCCAGGCGCAGCCCCGTGAGCAGGTACGGCAGCATCGTGGGGAACACGACGTCGCGCACGCGCTGCCACCAGGTGAAGCCGAAGCTGCGGGCGGTGTTCATGGCGACAGTGTCGACGTCGGCGACGCCGTAGAGCACCTGGATGAAGATCTGCCAGAACGCGCCGTAGGTGATGATCAGCAGGCTCTGCTGCAGCGGGACGGCGAACAGCAGCACCGCCAGCGGGATGAGACCGACCGAGGGGATCGGCCGCAGGAACTCGACGGTCGTGCGCGTCGCCTTCTGCAGGAACGACGACAGCCCGATGAGCACTCCCAGCGGCAGCGCCAGTACGAGCGCCAGTCCGATGCCGAGCGCCCAGCTGGTGACGGTCTGTCCGACCGCCTCCCAGAAGCCGGTGAGCGTCGCATTCTGCGCGAGGGTGACCAGAACGGTGGATGCCGGGGGCAGATAGGTCGGGTCGACCAGCCCGGTGCGGGAGGCGATCTCCCAGACACCGAGGAACGTGAGCACCCCCGCCGCACCTAGCAGCATCCGTCGTGGCCGGAACCGGCGGCGCCGGCGCCGGGCGTTCGCGACGGCGACCGTGCGCGTGATCGTGTCGGTCATGAGCCCCCCTCCTGTCCGGTGACCGCCTCGAGCGTCGTGAACCGCGCCCGCAGGTCGGCCTTGCGCACCTTGCCGCTGGCGGTGCGGGGCAGACCGGACACGAACGCGACGGCGCGGGGCACCTTGTACTTGGCGACCCGTCCGTTCAGGTGGGCCAGCACGGCGTCGGCGGCGATCTCGCGGCGGGCGACGGCCACGGCGACGGGCACCTCGCCCCACCGCTGGTCCGGCACGCCGATGACGGCCACCGCTTCGATCTCGGGCAGCTCCATCATGAGCTGCTCGATCTCGGCGGGATAGATGTTCTCCCCGCCGGAGATGATCATGTCCTTGAGGCGGTCGCTCACGATGAGATACCCCTCCTCGTCGAGGTGTCCGATGTCGCCGGACCGGAACCACTCGCCGTCGTAGGCCTCACGGGTGGCATCCGGTCGGTTCCAGTATTGCCGCATCACGTTCGGGCCGCTGATCTCGATCTCACCGGTCTGCCCGGCCGGCAGCGGCTGCAGGTCGGGGCCGACGATGCGCACGTCGGTGAAGAAGTGCGCCAGGCCCGACGAGCCGACGTGCGCGCGCGCCTTGCGGTAGGGCAGCGAGGTCGCACCGGGGGAGGTCTCGGTCATGCCGTAGCCGGAGGAGAAGCTCAATCCCCGCGCTTCGTAGGCCTCGATGACCCGCAGCGGCACGCTCGACCCGCCGCAGGTGAGTTTGCGCACCGACGACAGGTCGGTGCTCTCCCATGCCGGGTGCTCGGCGAGCATCTGGAAGGTGGTGGGCACACCCGACAGGCTGGTGACCCCGTGAGTCTGGATCGCCTCGAGCACGGCCCCTGGATCGAACTTGTCGTGCAGCACGATCGTGCCGCCCTTCAGCAGCGTGGGCAGGGCGCCCATGCTCAGCGACGCGACGTGGAACATCGGCGCGATCAGCAGCGACACGTCGTCGCTGGTGACGTCGTAGTCGACCAGTGCGTTGATCGAGTTCCAGGTCAGGTTGCCGTGGGTGAGCACCGCGCCCTTCGGGCGACCGGTCGTGCCGGAGGTGTACAGGATCATGGCCGGGTCGTCGAAGGTCACCGGCGCGACGCGCAGATCGGTGGATGCCGCGGCCAGCGCCTCGTCGAAGGACTCGACGGCGGGCGGCTCGGCCGGACCGTCCACCACGAGGCGTCCGGTGATCGCGCTCGACCACGCGGCCGCGCGGGCCAGTTCGCGCAGCGACTGGTGGGTGATGAGGAAGCGCGCCCCGGAGTCCTCGATCATGTACTCGAGCTCGCGGGGAGCGAGCCGGGTGTTCAAGGGCACGAAGATCGCGCCGATCGCGCCGCACGCGAAGAAGGTGGTGAGGAAGTCGGGGTGGTTGTTGCCGAGGTAGACGACGCGGTCGCCGGCGACCACGCCACGGTCGGCGAGGACGTTCGTCAGGCGGGCGATGCGGTCGGCCAGCTCTTCGTAGCGCAGGGTCCGCTCGGCGGAGATGATCGCGGTGTCGCCGTGCGATTTCACGCGGCGTCGTTCTATCCAGGTCCCCAGGCCTTGGTTTTCCATTCGGTGTGCCTCGTTGCTGTAGCGGGATTGCAGGACAGGGGCGGGTGCCGCCGGGCGGCGCCCGCCCCCGTCCGAGCGGATTACGGGATGATCACCGTGTCGAGGTCGGGCTCACTGTCCATGAAGTCGTACTTCAGGGCGAGGTCGCTCAGGTCGATCAGCACCTGCGGGTCGAGGTCGGCCGACAGGCGCTCCAGGCGCAGGTCGAGGGCGGCGGCCTCGGGGAGTGGGGTGAGCTCGGCGATCGCGGCGGCCAGGCCTTCGCGGTCGTCGTTGGCGGCATCGAGGGTCTCGCCCAGGGCGGCACGCCACTTCTCGAGGGTGTCCGCGTCTTCGGCGACAGCGCCCGAGGTGAACGTGACCATCGTGGGCAGGCCCGGGATGGTGTTCTGGTTCGGGTAGCCGAGCACCGAGTACTTCTCCGGGTCGGCGATGGCTGCTGACATGAACGGCTCGGGGATCCACACGGCGTCGACGTTGTTGCTGTCCAGCTGCGCGAGCGCGTCGGCGAAGCCGATCTCGATGAAGTTCACCGCGTCGGGGTCGCCGCCGTCCTTGGCGACGGACTCCTTGATGGTGAGGTCGCCCTGCGTGTTGACGGCGTTGACCGACACGCGCTTGCCCTCGAGGTCGGCCCAGCTGTCGATGCCGTCACCGGCGCGGGTGACGACGGCGTTGATGTCGTCGCCCTCGGCGAGCGAGAACGAGTAGCCGGTCGCGACGCGGACGTCGACGCCCTGGCTGGAGGCGACCAGCACCGAGAGCGGGTTGCCGACGCCGAAGTCGAGCTGACCGGTCGAGACGGCCGGCAGCATGGCGGCACCGCCTTCCTGGATGACCACCTCGACATCGAGGCCGTGCTTCTCGAAGATGCCCTCGTTGATGCCGTAGGTCACCGCCGCGGACGGCGCGATGGCCAGCAGGCCGACGTTGATCGAGGTGAGCTCGTCGGTCGTGCCGGGGTCGGTGTCGCCGGTGGGGTCCGGGTCGCCGCTGGGCGAGCCGGATGTGCACGCCGAGAGCAGGAGGACTCCGGCGGTGGCCAGGGCCGCCAGACCGGTGAAGCGGGTACGTCGTGACATTTCAGTGACTCCTTTGTAACTGCGGGTGGTTGCTGTGCGATGTTCAGTTGTGGGGCGCCTGGGTTCCGGCTCAGGCGTAGAAGCGATACAGGCCTCGGGCGACGACGGCGGGCTTGGTGCCGCCGTCGATCTCGATGGTCTGGTCGACGGTGAACTGGTAGCCGCCGGGCACCTCGGTCACCTCGGTGATGACGGCCCCGCCACGCACGCGGTCGCCGACCTTGACCGGCGACACGAAGCGGACCTTGTCGAGCCCGTAGTTGACCTTGGTGGTCACGCCCTCGAGGTCGAACAGCTCCGACCAGAACTTGACCGTCAGCGACAGCGACAGGAATCCGTGGGCGATCGGGCCGCCGAACGGACCGTCCTTGGCGCGCTCGGGGTCGACGTGGATCCACTGGTGGTCGTCGGTGGCGTCGGCGAACAGGTTCACGCGGTCCTGCGTCACCTCGGTCCAGTCGCTGAACCCGAGGTCGGTGCCGGCGAGGGTGGCGGCGTCGGCGTAGGCGGCGGTGGTGGGCATGTGGGGCCTTTCGTGTCAGACGAATGCGGCCACGCCGGTCAGGGCGCGTCCGACGATGAGGGAGTTGATCTCGTGGGTGCCTTCGTAGGAGTAGACGGCTTCGGCGTCGGCGAAGAACCGTGCGACGTCATGCTCGAGGAGGATGCCGTTGCCACCGAGCACCTCGCGGCCCAGCGCCACGGTCTCGCGGGCCAGGCGCGCGGTGGTCATCTTCGCCAGTGCGGAGTTCGTGTCGCTGTAGTCCCCGGCATCCTGTCGCTGCGACAGCTGCACCGCCATGCCCAGCGCCGCGACGGCGTTGCCGAGCATGCGGGCCAGCTTCTCCTGCACGAGCTGGAAGCCCCCGACAGGGCGCCCGAACTGCTCGCGCGTGCGGACGTACCGCACGGCGGCCTCGAGGGCGCCGGCCTGCAGGCCGGCCGCGATCCACGCGACATCCGAGCGCATCGTGCGCAGGATCCGCGACACGTCCCGCCACGAGTCCACGTTCTGCAGACGCCGGGCCTCGGGCACGCGGACATCCTCGAGCGTGATGACGGCGTTCTGCATGGGGCGCAGCGACACCTTGCCGGTGATGGTCTCCAGGTGGATGCCGACGGCGACGCGGTCGACGAGGAAGAGCTTGATCTCGCCGTCGGCGGTGTCGCGGGCGAAGACGGCGAGCACGTCGGCGGTGTCGGCGCCGCCGATCCAGCGTTTGCGGCCCGACAGCACCCAGTCGTCCCCGTCGCGGCGGGCGGTCGTGGCCAGGCCGCCCGCGATGTCGGAGCCGTGGTCGGGCTCGGTGAGGGCGAACACCCCGGTCAGCGCGAACGTGCGCACGAGCGGGTCGAGTTCGGCGACCTGCGCTGCGGACCCGCCCAGCCGCACCGCGGCGCGGAACAGGCCGGACTGTGCGTTGTAGAGCGTCGCGACCGACACGTCGGCGCGGGCGAGCACATAGTTGCGGAACCCGCTGAACATGGACGAGTCGGCCTCTTCGGCGGTCATGCCCTCGGGCGCCATGAGATCCAGCGGCACGAGGGCTTCGAGCACGGCGCCGGGCATGGTCGCCGTCTCCCACGCGTCGCGCATCAGTGGCGTGATCTCGCGTTCGAGGGTGGCGGCGAGGCCGGCCAGCACACGGCGCGCACCGTCGCTGAGGTGGGTCTGCGCGTACCCGTACGGGTCGAGGCCGATCGCGTCGTCGCGGGCGAGGGTCATCACGTGCCTCCGAGGCGGAGGAGCCGGGCGGCGTTGTCCTTGAGGATGCCGGGGAGGATTTCCGGCTTGAACAGTTCGGCCGCCGCCGCGTCGCGCTGCCAGCGGTCGGGTGTGAGCAGCGGGAAGTCCGAGCCGAACAGCACGCGGCCCTTGAGGTAGGAGTTGGCGGCGCGCACCAGCGACTCCGGGAAGTATTTCGGGCTCCAGCCCGACAGGTCGATCCAGGTGTTGTGCTTGTGTGTCGCGACCGACAGGGCTTCGTCCTGCCACGGCACGGACGGGTGGGCCATGATGATCTGCAGGTCGGGGAAGTCGGCGGCGACCCTGTCCAGCAGCATGGGGTTCGACAGCGCCAGACGGAAGCCCCGCCCGCCAGGCATGCCGGCGCCGATCCCGGTCTGTCCGGTGTGGAACAGGGCGGTCACCCCGGCATCCTGCAGCGCGGCGTACAGCCCGTAGTGCTGCTCGTCGCTCGGGTCGAAGCCCTGCACGGTGGGGTGGAACTTGAACCCCCGCACGCCGTGGTCCTCGATGAGGCGCCGGGCGCGGTCGACGGCGTCGGTGCGGCGCGGGTCGACCGAGCCGAACGGGATCAGCACGTCGTTGTTGCGGGCCGCGCCCTCGGCGATCTCCTCGTTCGACAGCGGCGGGTGGTCCAGTTGCGTCTGCGCGTCGACCGTGAACACGACGGCGGCCATCTTCCGCTCGCGGTAGTACGCGGCGACGCTGTCGAGGTCGGGCCGGGGGCCCTCCGCCGAGAAGTACTTCGACGCGGCCTCGGACAGATCCGCCGGCAGCGACGAGCGGCCGTGCGCGTCGACCTCGATGTGCACGTGCACGTCGATCGCGGTGAGGGCGTCGAGGTCGATCGCGGGTTCGTAGCGGGTCATGGCTTCGGGTGCTCGGGTCTCCGGTCGGGGTGGGCGGTGGTCAGCGCTGGAGGTCTTCGGGCAGCGGCGGGAACGACTCGCCGACCGACTGGAGGTGGCCGCCGATGACGTCGGCGCCGCGCTCGATCAGCGCGTCGTAGGTCCAGCCGCCCTCGCGGTACTCGGTCGTGGCGGCCTCCGGGTGCGACCACACCTGCAGGCGGTCGCCGCCGATGCCGATGGCCTGACCGGTGATGCCGGCCGCCTCGTCGGACGCGAGGTAGGCGATGAGTCCGGCGACATCGGCCGCGGTGCCGAAGCCCAGGTCGTGGCGGAAGAACGCGGGCATGGCCTCGCCCTTCGCGTCGGCCTCGACGGCGGCGGCGAAGAAGGGCACGGTCGCCGTCATCGCGGTGGCGGCCACGGGGATGACGGCGTTGGCGGTGATACCGGCCTTCTTCAGCTCGAGCGCCCACGTGCGGACCATGCCGACGATGCCGGCCTTGGCGGCGGCGTAGTTGGTCTGGCCGAAGTTGCCGCGCTGGCCGGTCGGCGAGCCGATCGTGATGATGCGGCCGGCGATCTGGTTCTCGCGCATGTAGGTGGCGGCCGCGCGGACGGTGGTGAACGTGCCGCGCAGGTGCACGCCGATCACGGTGTCGAAGTCGTCGTCGCTCATCTTCCACAGCACCGTGTCGCGCAGCACGCCGGCATTGGTGACGAGGATGTCGAGCCGACCGAACGTGTCGACGGCGGTCTGGACGAGCGTGTCGGCGGTCTCGGTCGGGCCGACCGGGGCCACGACGGCGACCGCGCGCCCGCCGGCGTCGGTGATGGATGCCACGGCGGCGGCCGCAGTGGCCTCGTCGACGTCGTTGACCACGACCGCCGCGCCCTGGCGGGCGAGCTCCTGGGCGTAGGCGAGACCGAGTCCGCGGCCCGATCCGGTGACGATGGCGACTTTGCCGTCAAGGCTCATGGGGTGCTCCTTCACACGTGATGCCCTCATTGAAGTGGACATAGTTGAAATTGTCAATGGTTTCTGAGTTCAATGAACTGCTCTAGGATGAGTGCCATGTCGAAGACGACGCGAAGGCGTGCGCCGGTGCTTCCGGCGTCGGCGGACGACCGCCTCTGGCAGTCCTCCGTCGGCGGGGGCCTGAGCTTCGTGCTCGCGCGGGCCAACGCGCTGTCGCTGGCCGGCGTGCATGCGGCCCTGGCCGAGCATGGGCTGCGGGTGCGGCAGTACTCCGTGCTGGCGATCGCGGCCGGGGGCCTGCGCCCGTCGCAGCGCGAGCTGTCGGACTTCCTGCGGCTGGACCCCAGTCAGATCGTCGCCGTCGTCGACCACCTCGAATCGCGCGACCTCGTGCGCCGCGAGCCCGACCCCACCGATCGCCGGGCCAAGGTCGTGGTGGCCACCGAGGCCGGCAAGGCGCTGTTCCGCCGCGCGCGGGCGGCGGCCGATCAGGCCGACGCGGAGTTCCTCGCCCGGCTCGACGCCACCGAGGTCGCGGCCCTGGCCCCTGCCCTGCGCAAACTCGCCTGGGCCCCCGCCGTCGACTGACCCGCGGCATCCACCTTCGGCGAGCCGCCCACTTCTGTGCGAGCCCTTCCGCGAGACGCCCACTTCTGTGCGAACCGCCTACCTGTGGACGGTACACACATGGGCGGCTCGCACGCGGGTACGCGGCTCGGGAAACGGGGGCGCCGCGGCGCGGAAGCGCAGCGCGCGCGGGGGTCAGCGGCGCTCGAGCACGAAGCGCGGGCGTCCGGCGAAGAAGCCGGTGACGGTGAGCAGCACCAGTACGACCAGCAGCAGCGACAGCGACGCGGTCCAGCCACCGGTGAGCGAGTGCAGGGAACCGAAGGCGATGGGTCCGAGCGCGGCGATCAGATAGCCCACCGACTGCGACATGCCCGACAGGGCGCTGGACGCGTCGTGGTCGCGGGCGCGCTGCGCCATCAGGGTCAGTGACATGCCGAGGGTGGACCCCGACGACAGGCCGAGCAGCACGGTCCAGAGCGTGATCGGCGCAGGAGCGACCATGAGCCCGATCGTCCCGGCGATCGCCAGGGCCGGGATGAGCGCGGGGATATAGCGCTCGACGCGGCCGCGCAGCAGGAACGGCAGCGTCGTGGCCCCCGCCAGCGACATGAGCTGGTAGACCATGACGTCGATCCCGGCGACGACCTCGGAGCGTCCGGTCGACATCGAGATCGCCGCGAGCCACGTCACGAGCATGTAGAACATCGCCGACTGGAAGCCCATGTAGGCCGCGACCAGCCACGCCACCGGGTCTGTCCAGATGCCGGTGCGACCGCGGTGCGTCGACGAACGGACGTGCACATGGCGTGGGCCGCGGTGGGTCAGCCACCACGCCAGGATCGCGAGAGGCAGCAGGGCGGCGCCGGTGGCCAGCAGCGCCACCCGCCAGCCGGCCGGGTCGCCGCCCACGTCGAGGTGCGAGATCGGCACGACGACGCCCGACGAGATCGCGCCGAAGCCGCCGAGCAGGGCCGTGTACATCGCGGTGACCAGTGCCACCCGGCCGGGGAACTCGCGCTTGACCACGGCGGGCATGAGCACGTTGATGACCGCGATCCCGAGGCCGATGACGGCTGTCCCGAGCCACAGCCAGACCACCTGGCCGAGGCCGTCGCCCACGCCGGGCAGCGACCGGACGACTGTGCCCGCGAGCAGGACGAGGAGCGAGCCCAGCAGCACGCGCGGTTGCCCGAACCGCCGGCTCAGCGTGTGCGCGAGGGGTGAGAACAGCGCCCACGCCACCAGCGGCACGGCCGCGAGCACGCCCAGCGCGTCGATCGACATCCCTGTGTCCGCGCCGATCTGGTCCAGCAGCGGCCCGAGCCCGGTGATGGCCGGCCGCATGTTCGCCGCGACCAGGCACACCGCGACCACCAGCATCGCAACCGCGGCGCCGCGCGCCGGCGGCGGGGGCGTCGTCCGCGACGGTGAGGCCATGAGTACGGACGATATCCCAGCCGCGCACAAAGCCCCGCATCGCCGCGGGGCCGCTCACCGGATGTGTGCCTCGGAACTCACATGGTCTGCGAGAGGGATGCCGGGGGCCCGCGGCGATGCTGAGCGTCCAACCCTCCGGGTGTGTGCCTCGGAACTCACATGGACTGCGAGGGGGATGCCGGCCCCGCGGCGATGCTGAGCGTCCACTCCCCCCGGGCGTGTGACCCGGAACTCACACAGCCTGCGACGGGATGCCGGCCCGCCGCGGATCAGCGCCGTCAGGCGAGGCCCTCCAGCGGCCACCCGGTGTACGCCTCCGCGAGGTAGCGGCGGCCGGCCTCCGACTCCACGACCGAGCGCAGCTCGCCGAGCTGGCGCAGCCGGTCGAAGTCCGACGCGTCGGGCGCGACGTGCAGCATGTTCGTCATCCACCACGAGAAGTGCTGCGCCTTCCAGATGCGGTGCGACGCCGTCTCGGGGAATGCCTCGATCAGCCGCGCGTCGCCGTCGAGCAGCAGCGCCCGCAGCGCCCGTTCCAGCACGACGACGTCGGCGACCGCCAGGTTCATGCCCTTCGCGCCGGTCGGCGGCACCGTGTGGGCGGCGTCGCCGATGAGCGCGGTTCGGCCGTGCAGCAGCTCGTGCGCCACGAAGCTCCGGAAGCGCAGCACGTCGCGCTGGAAGATCGGGCCCTCCTTGAGCGTCGTCCCCGGTACCCGTGACTGCAGCTCCTGCCAGAGCTGTTCTTCGCTGAGCGCGTTCGGATCGGCATCCGGGTCGCACTGGAAGTACATCCGCTGCACGGTCTGGCTGCGCTGGCTGATGAGCGCGAAGCCGTTCGGCGAGTTGCTGTAGATCAGTTCGTCGGCACTCGGCGGCGCCTCGGTGAGGATCCCGAACCAGGCGAACGGGTATTCGCGGAAGTAGCCGCCGGTCTGCGACCCGGTCACCGCCTCGCGCACGACGCTGCGCGACCCGTCGGCGCCGACGACGAACTCCGCCTCGATCACGATCTGCTCGCCGTCGGGTCCGGTCGCGACGACACGGGGGAGATCGGATGCCGGATCCTCGACCCGCACGGCCGTGACGCCGAATCGCAGGTCCTGGCCCTTGTCGAGCCGCACGGCGATGAGGTCCTTCAGCACCTCGTGCTGCGGGTAGAGCCAGACGCCGCGGCCGACGAGGTCGGCGAAGTCGATGCGACGGCCCGCGCCGGCGAACCGCAACTCGATGCCGTCATGGCGCTGGCCGACCGTGCGCACACGCGAGGACGCCCCGGACTGGTCGAGGATCTCGACGGTGCCCTGCTCGAGGATGCCGGCGCGGATCGTCGTCTCGATCTGTTCGCGGGTGCGCCGGTCGATGATGACCGAGTCGATGCCGGCGATGCCCAGCAGATGCGCCAGCAGCAGGCCGGCCGGGCCGGCGCCGACGATCGCGACACGGGTGCGGGTGGTGGTCATGACGTCTCCTTCGACGGGAAGTCTCGTGCGCCCCAGTGTCCCGCGCGATCGACGACCGAGGCGCCGATTCCTGTTCAATGGGAACGAACCGGATACCGGAGGCCCCGACAGTGTCCCGAGCGTCAGCGGCGCGCGGTGCGCAGCGCGGCCTCGACGCCGACCACGGCCTCCCGCAGCGCCGCGATCGCCGCGGTCGGATCCGCGTCCCGCGGCAGCACGACCGACAGCGCCGCCACCACCTCACCGGCGTCGCGCACCGGCACGGCCACGCCCGTCGACACGGTCTCGATCGACCCCGGGGCGACGGCGATGCCGCTGCGCCGGATGTCGGTGAGCACGCGACGGAGCCGGCCGGCATCCGTCACCGTCTCGGGGGAGACCGCACGCAGCGGCCCGGTCAGGATCCGCTCGCGGAGCGCTGCCGAGGCGAAGGCGAGCAGCACAAGCCCCGAAGACGACGCGTGCAGGGGCAGCCGTCCGGCGATGCGGGTGATGTTGGCGCCCGCCTCAGGGTGCGACAGCCGCTCGAGGAACAGAGCCTCATCCTGCTCGAGCACCGCGAGCTGGGTGTGCTCGCGCACGGCGGCCTGCACCTGCTCCATGAACGGCAGGGCAGCCTGCCGCAGCCGCAGCGCCGTCGAGCCGCGCAGGGCCAGCTCCCACAGACGCATCCCCAGATGCACCCGACGGTCCTCGTCGCGTTCGAGCAGCCCGGCGGCGACCAATTCGTCGACGATGCGGTGCGCCGTCGACGACGGCAGTCCGGCGTGCCGTCCGATCTCGGAAGCGGTCTGCATCGTCCGGTCGGCGGTGAACGTCTCGAGCACCCGCACGATGCGGTCGGTCATCGAGTCGCCGGAGGGCGAGTTGGCCATGCGCCCACTGTCTCATGGGCCGCGGCCGGTAACCTCACAGGCAGGAGGGATGATGGCCGACGGTGAGGGTGTGCTCGAACGCGTGCTGCGCGTGCTGGGCTGTTTCTCCGAAGACGAACCGGCGGTCACCGCCGCCGCTCTCGCCCACCGCACGGGCCTGGCCTCGTCGACGCTGCACCGGCTGCTGGCGACCCTCGTCGCCGAAGGACTGCTCACGCGCGGCCCCGGACACACCTATGCGGTCGGCTCGCGGCTGTGGGAGCTCGGGGAGCTGTCCCCCCTGTCGCTGCGACTGCGCGAGACCGCACTGCCGCACATGGTGCGCCTGTACGAAGCCACCGGCGAGAACGTCCACCTCGCCGTGCTCGACGGTCCCACCCCCGAGACCTCCAGCGCCCTGTTCGTGGGGCGCCTCACCGGTCGGCAGTCCATTCCGACCCTCAGCCGCGTGGGCGGGCGCAACCCCCTGCATGTCACGGGCGTCGGCAAGGCGCTGCTGGCCGAGCGCGACGAGGACTGGCTCTCCCGGTACTTCCGCGCGCCGCTCGAGCGCGAGACCGTGCATTCGATCACCTCCGAGACCCGCCTGCGCGCCGAACTGGTCCGCGCCCGCACACTCGGCTACGCGACCACGCGCGAGGAGATGACCCTGGGTAACGTGTCCGTGGCCGCGGCGGTGGGCCGCGTCGACGGGCTGCCGCCGGCGGCCATCGGCCTGGTCGTCCACCTCGAACGCGCCGACGAGCGGCGCCTGGCCCCGTTGGTCGTGCAGGCCGCCAAGGAACTGCACCACGAGCTGCGAAGCACCTGAGCGGCCGCGCCCACCGGCATCCATTCTCACTGAATGAGAATCAGACATGCGGGTCGCCGCGCCGGGTGCGAACCTGGACGCGACCCGTCTGTCCGGGTGTCGAAGGAGACCTCATGACCCAGCCTGAACAAGGTTCGGAAGCGTTCTCGTCGTCGGTGATCATCGACCAGACACAGACCGTGGCCGCACCCGAGACCCTCCTCGCGTCGGCCGACATGCCGCCGCAGTCGCAGATCACGCAGGAGATCATCGATCTGCACGCCGAGGCCAACGCCCGTGAAGAGGCGGGGGAGTCGGTGCCCTCGACGCTGTACGACTTCCCGCCGTATCGCTCCAGCATCCTGCGCCACCCGACGAAGAACCCGCGCCTGGTCGACCCCGAGTCGATCGAGCTGTGGTCGCCGGCATACGGCCAGCGCGATGTGGCCGCGATCGAGGCAGACCTCACCTTGCAGCACAGCGGCGAGCCGCAGGGCGAACGCATCACCGTCGAGGGCCGGCTGCTCGACTCATGGGGCCGCCCGCTGCGCAACCAGCTCGTGGAGATCTGGCAGGCCAACGCCGCCGGCCGGTACATCCACCAGCGCGACCAGCACCCCGCGCCGCTGGACCCGAACTTCACCGGCGCCGGCCGCATCGTCACCAACGACAACGGCGAGTACAAGTTCACGACCATCAAGCCCGGCCCCTACCCGTGGAAGAACCACATCAACGCGTGGCGGCCCGCGCACATCCACTTCTCGCTGTTCGGCACCGGGTTCACCCAGCGCATCGTCACCCAGATGTACTTCCCGGGCGACCCCCTGTTCGCCCTCGACCCCATCTACAACACCATCCGGCGCCAGCGCGACCGGGACGCCCTGATCGCGACCTACGACCACGACCTGACGGTGCCCGAGTTCTCGATGGGCTACCGCTGGGACATCGTCGTCGACGGCCCCGATGCCACCTGGTTCGAGCCCGAGGGAGAGCACTGATGGCTGCCCAGCCCCCCGCCGCATGGGGTCCCAAGACCCACGCCCCGACCGCCGGTCAGACCGTCGGCCCGTTTTTCGCGTTCGGCACCGAGTTCGACCGCATGAACGAGATCGCCTTCCCGCACAGCCCCGGCGCCATCGTCGTCGGCGGCACCGTGTACGACGGGGCCGGCAACCCGATCCCCGACTCGATCATCGAGATCTGGGGCGCCGACACCGACGGCACGATCTCCCGTGCGCGGGGCTCGCTCAAGCGCGACGGCCACACCTTCACCGGGTTCGGCCGCACTTTCACGACCGACGAGGGTCACTACGAGTTCTGGACCCGCAACCCCGGTGCCGAGCCCGGCAAGGCGCCGTTCTTCGCCGCGATCGTGTATGCCCGGGGCCTGCCGAACAAGCTGCACACGCGCATCTACCTGCCCGAGAACGAGGAGCTCCTGGCGGCCGACCCGCTGCTTTCCTCGCTCGATGCGGACGAGCGCGCTACGCTCATCGCGACGCGCACCCCCGAGGGGTACCTGCAGCACGACTTCCACCTGCAGGGCGAGAAGGAGACCGTCTTCCTTGCATTCTGAGGCACGTGGTGGCAGCTCGATCGATGTCGGGCTGCTCTCACCCGTGACCGTCGGGCGCGACGCGGTCGTGTCGGATGCCGCCGTGCGCGACGCCCTCGTGGCCGCCGAGGTGGCGCTGGCCCGCGCGGGTGCACGGGTGGGGATGGTGCCGGATGCCGCGGCCGAGGCCATCGCGGCCGTCGCCGACCCTGCCGCGATCGACCTCGACGCGCTCGCGGCCGCCGCGGTCGCCGGCGGCAACCCGGTGATCCCGCTGGTGAAGCTGCTGAAGGCGCAGGTGCCTGACCCGGCCCGTGCGTGGGTGCACCGGGGCGCGACGAGTCAGGACATCCTCGACACCGCGCTCATGCTCGTCGCGCGCCGCGCCGCCGTCGAGGTGCTGGCTTCGCTCGCGGCCGTCGACGTCACCCTGACGGCCTTCGCGGCCGCGCACCGGGACGAGGTGGCCGCTGCGCGCACCCTGACCCAGCACGCTGTGCCCACCACGACCGGCCTGCGCGCCGCGACCTGGCTGCGCGGGGTGCGCCGGGCGGCCGACCGCCTCGCCGACGCGCGCGACCAGCTGCCCGCACAGCTGGGCGGAGCCGCCGGTACCCTCGCCTCGTTCACCGAGCTGGGCGGGGTCGAGGCCGCGGCCGCACTGCCGGCGGCCTTCGCCGAGGAGCTGGGCCTGGCGGCGCCGGAGTCGCCGTGGCACACCACCCGGTGGCCGGTCACCGAGCTGGGCGATGCGCTCGTGCAGGCCGTCGACGCCCTCGGTGTCATCGCCGCCGATGTCGCGACCGGCAGTCGCACCGAGATCGGCGAACTCGCCGAAGGCACCGGCGGCGGCTCGTCGGCGATGCCGCAGAAGCAGAACCCGGCGGCATCCGTGCTGATCCGCTCGGCCGCGCTGCGGGCACCGCACCTGGGGGCGACACTGCACTCGGCCTCCGCCCTCGCCGTCGACGAACGGCCCGACGGCGCCTGGCATGCCGAATGGCCCGCGCTGCGCGAGCTGCTACGCCTCGCTCTCGGCGCCTCCGCGCACGCGGCCACGCTGGTGGCCGGGCTCCGGGTCGACAGCGGCGCCGTCGCCCGCACCCTCGCCGTCACCGGGGGGCTCCTTGTCGCCGAACGGCTCTCGATCGTGCTCGGCCCCGTGCTCGGCTCCGACCGTGTGTCGGCCCTGGTGGCCGAGGCCGCCGCCGGCGGCGATCTCGCCGCCGCGCTGACCAGTGACCCCGACGTCGCCGCCTTCGCGCGCGGGCGCGACCTCGACCCCGCGGCGTTCGTCACCGACCTGCTCGACCCCGCCCGCTACACCGGCCTGGCCGGCCGGCTCGTCGACGACGCCGTCGGCTCCGGGGCGACCGGTGACGGCGCGGGCGGATCCGACCTCGCCGACCTCGTCCGCGCGGCGGGCTCCTCGCCCGCAGACGCTTCACCCCCGGACCCCGACCCGAAGGAGACCGCGTGACCATCCCCGCCATCTCGCTCGCCGAGCCCGTCGGCCCCGACGGCGCCCCGCTGCTGGTCCTCGGCCCGTCGCTGGGCACGTCCACGCTGCTGTGGTCGACGACCATCCCGGCCCTCGCCGAGCGGTACCGCGTCATCGCGTGGGATCTGCCCGGCCATGGTGCCGCGCCCGCCGCGACCGCGGGCTTCACCGTGGGGGAGCTCGCCGACGCCGTGGCATCCGCCGTCGACGCGCCGTTCCTTTACGCCGGCGTCTCGCTCGGCGGCAGCGTCGGACTCGAGCTGCTGGTGCGCCACCCGGACCGGGTGCGCGCCGCCGCGATCGTGTGCTCAGGCGCTGCGATCGGCGAACCCGAGGCCTGGCACGAGCGCGCGGCACAGGTGCGCGCGCAGAGCACGTCGACACTCATCGCCGGCTCGGCGCAGCGGTGGTTCGCTCCGGGCTCGATCGAGAAGAACCCGGACATCACCGGACGCCTCCTGCACGTGCTGCAGGACACCGACGACGAGTCGTACGCCCTGTGCTGCGAGGCGCTCGCGACGTTCGACGTGCGCGACCGGCTCGGTGAGATCGCCGTGCCGGTGCTGGCGGTGTGGGGTGCCCACGACGGCGTGACCCCGGAGACGTCGGCGGTCGAGATCGCCGAAGGCGTCCAGCACGGCCGCGCCGTCGGCATCCCTAACGCGTCGCATCTGGCGCCGGCCGATGACCCGGTCGCGACCGCCGCCGCCCTGCGCGACTTCTTCGACCCGGTCGTGGGAGGTGCCGCGTGACCCGTCCGGCGGGCGAGGGCGTGAGCGATCAGGAGCGCTACGACCAGGGGATGACGGTGCGTCGTGAGGTGCTGTCCGACGCGCACGTCGACCGGTCGATCGCGAACACGACCGAGCTGACCGCCGACTTCCAGGACTTCATCACCCGGGTGGCGTGGGGCGACGTGTGGTCACGGCCGGGGCTCGACCGCCGGTCGCGGTCGGTCGCGGTGCTGTCGTCGCTGATCGCGCTCGGCCACCATGAGGAGCTGGCGATGCACCTGCGCGCCGCCCGCCGCAACGGCCTGACGCTCGACGAGATCAAGGAAGTCATCCTGCAGTCCGCGATCTACGCGGGTGTGCCCGCCGCCAACACAGCCTTCCGCATCGCCGCCGAGGTCTTCGCCGCCGACCAGTAGCCCGCGGCGCGGGTCAGCGCTGGGGCAGCATGCTCTGCGCGAAGAAGTCGGTCAGCTCGGTGCGGGCCGTCAACGGCAGGATGTGCGCGACGTACTGGTCGGGCCGCACCACGACCAGGGCGCCGCCGCGGTCGATGCCGCGGGCCTCGAAGATGTCGTCCTCGGGCAGCGTCGCGTACACCTTCTCGTAGTCGCGCACCTGGAACGGACCCACGCGCGGGAAGAACAGCTCCGGTGCGTCGGTGATCTGCACCTGATCCAGCGGCTGCTGATAGATCACCTTCACGTCGAAGACGCTGTCGACATCGGTGTCGGCCGGCGTGAACCGGATGATCGGCGAGTCCGGGGACGTCGCCGCCCACTCCGCCCAGTCGCGCAGCGCCGAGGCCTCGGTGGGCGCGGCGGCGTCGGCGAACGCGTAGATGCGCCAGCGTCCGTCGGCGCGGTGGTGGTGCCCGAGGTGCACGGGGTTGCTGTCGCCGACGCGCGTGGCCTGCGCCGACTTGAAGCGCTTGCCGATCGGGAAACCGGTCGCGAGGTTCTGGTGGGTCTTCTCCCCGGTGATGGGGGAGGGCTGGTACTCGGTCATGAATCCGGCGGGGAACTCCGCCGTCGAGGTGTAGAACTCGGCCAGTTCGGTCGGGCTCGCGAAGTCCTCGGGCTTGCGCGCCATCATCGTGGACCATTCGCGGTCGAAGTCGATGAGGTTCTGCGCGATGACCTGGCGCTCGCCGGAGTACGTCGTCAGCAGCGACGCGGGGCTGCGGCCCTCGAGCACCTGGCCGAGCTTCCAGCCGAGGTTGAACCCGTCCTGCATCGACACGTTCATGCCCTGACCGGCCTTGGCGCTGTGTGTGTGGCAGGCGTCGCCGGCGATGAACACGCGCGGATCGCGGCGGCCGGTGTCCTCCACCGACACGTCGTCGAATTTGTCGGTGACGCGGTGGCCCACCTCGTACACGCTGTGCCAGGCGACGTTGCGCACGTCGAGCGTGTACGGCGAGATGATGCGATTCGCCTTGGCGACGATCTCGTCGAACGGCGTGGTGCGCACCTTGCCGTTGTCGTCTTCGGGCACTTCGCCGAGGTCCACGTACATGCGGAACAGGTAGCCGCCCTCACGCGGGATCAGCAGGATGCTGCCCTCGTCGTGCGACTGGATCGCGCACTTGGTGCGGATGTCGGGGAAGTCGGTGTCGGCCAGGATGTCCATGACCCCCCACGCGTGGTACGACACCGCGCCCACGTGCTTGCGGCCGATCGCCTCCCGCACGCGACTGCGGGCTCCGTCACACCCGACGACGTACTTCGCACGGACGATGCGCTCAGTCCCTTCGTCGTCGCCGGCGCTGCGCCGCAGAGTGACCTTCACCGGGTGGTCGCCCTCGGTGTCCACGGTCAGCGTCACGAATTCCCAGCCGTAGTCGGGCTTGACGCGCGCGGGCGCGTTCGCGGCCGCCTCGGCGAAGTAGTCGAGCACGCGCGCCTGGTTGACGATCAGGTGGGGGAACTCGCTCACCCCGGTCGGGTCGTCCTTCTCGCGGGCGGTGCGGATGATGCGGGAAGGGTCGGCGGGGTCGGGTGACCAGAAGTTCATCGAGGTGAGCCAGTAGGCCTCCGAGACGATGCGCTCGGCGAACCCGAACGCCTGGAAGGTCTCGACGCTGCGCGCCTGGATGCCGTCGGCCTGACCGATCTCGAGTCGTCCGCCCCGGCGCTCGACCAGGCGCGTCGTGATCGTCGGGAACTGCGCGAGCTGGGCCGCGAGCAGCATGCCCGCCGGTCCGGAGCCGACGATGAGGACGTCCATCTCGTCGGGAAGCTCGTCAGGGCGGTGGATGCCGGTGCCCGACGCCGGCTGCACGCGCGGGTCGCCGGACACGTAACCGTGGTGGTGGAACTGCATCGTCTTCGATTCCTCTCCCCGGACGGCTTCGTCGGGTTCTTGACGGAAGAGCAGAACGCGTTCTATATTCGAACGAGCTGTTCTACTATTGGACAGATCGTATACGAAGTGATGTCGATCGCGCAAGCATGCCCGGTCGCGGAGGTGGGGCATGGTCGCGACGGGTGCACAGACGCGCGGGGGCGACGCCCAGGTCTCGGGCGGGACGGCGCCGGCCTCCCAGACGCTGAGCCGTGGCATCCAGATCCTCGAGGCACTGGCCGACGCGGGTGCGCCGCTGTCCATCGACGAGCTGTCCGCTCGGTTGGGTGTGCACCGGTCGATCGCCTATCGCCTGCTGCGCACGCTGGAGCACCACGGGCTCGTCGAACGGGACTCGGCAGGCAAGGCGACGCTCGGCGGGCGCATGGCCGCGCTCGCCGCGGGCGTCGCGCCCGACCTCCAGGCCGAAGCACTGCCGGAGCTGACCGCGATCGCCAACGAACTGGCGGCCACGTGCTTCCTCGGCGTGCTCGAGCGCGATCAGTGCATCACCCTGGCCAGCGTCGAGCCGCGCCACGCCGTCGCCTCGGTCGCCCAGCGCCCCGGGGACCAGCATCCGGTGACCGTCGGGGCGCCGGGCAAGGCGATCCTGTCGCTGCTTCCCGAGGCCGAGTGGCCGGCCGGGGTGTCCGACCGGCTGCGCGCCGAGGTCGCCGAGGTCGCGGTGCGCGGGTACGCGACGAGCCACGACGAGGTCATCCCGACCGTGAAGGCGGTGGCGGTGCCCCTCGCGCTGCGGGGGCGCCGGCCGGCTGCGCTCGCGGTCGTGTACGTCGACCCGTCGCACGAGCCCGCGGCGATCGCCGAGCGCCTGGTGCGCTCCGCGGCAGTGATCCGCGACGCCCTCGGCGGCTGAGCGGGTTTCGGCCCCTCACCAACTCCATCGCCTCGCGGTAGACTATCCGCAGAACGCACATGCGTTCGCACAGCGAACACAGGAGGTCGGCGTGATCGACAAGACCGTGGCCGGTGTCGAGGAGGCGGTGGCGGGCATCGCCGACGGCTCGACCGTGATGATCGGCGGCTTCGGCCGGGCCGGACAGCCGGTCGAGCTCGTCGACGCGCTGATCGCGCAGGGCGCGAGCGACCTCACCATCGTGAACAACAACGCCGGCAACGGTGATGTCGGCCTGGCGGCGCTGCTGGCGACCAAGCGCGTGCGCAAGATCATCTGCTCGTTCCCGCGCCAGCACGACTCCTGGGTGTTCGACGGGCTGTACCGCGCCGGAGAGATCGAACTCGAGCTCGTGCCGCAGGGCAACCTCGCCGAGCGCATCCGAGCCGCCGGCGCCGGCATCGGCGCGTTCTTCAGCCCCACCGGCGTCGGCACGCAGCTGGCCGAGGGCAAGGAGACCCGCGAGATCGACGGCCGCACCTACGCGCTCGAATACCCGATCAAAGCCGACGTCGCCCTCATCTCCGCCTACCGCGGCGACCGCTGGGGCAACCTCGTCTTCCGGGAGACCGCCCGCAACTTCGGCCCGATCATGGCCACCGCCGCGACGACGACGATCGTCCAGGTCGACGAGATCGTGCCGCTGGGCACCCTCGACCCGGAGTCCGTCGTCACGCCCGGCATCTTCGTCGACCGCGTCGTCGCCGTCGGCGAGCGGCCCTGGCTGCGCGACGGCGAATTCATCGGCGGCGTCGACGTCGAAGGACGTCCGGCACCGGCATCCCCCACCGCGACGGAGGTCGACCAGTGACCCGCATCAGCCGTGACGAGCTCGCCCAGCGCATCGCCGCCGACATCCCCGAAGGATCTTTCGTGAACCTCGGCATCGGGGCGCCCACCAAGGTCGCCAACTACCTGCCGGCCGATCAGGAGATCATCCTCCACACCGAGAACGGCCTGCTGGGCATGGGCGCCGCCCCTGAGCCCGGCCGCATCGACCCCGACCTCATCAACGCGGGCAAGCAGCCGGTCACCGCGCTGCCGGGCGCCGCCTACTTCCACCACGCCGACTCGTTCGCCATGATGCGCGGCGGTCATCTCGACGTCTGCGTGCTGGGGGCCTTCCAGGTCGCCCAGAACGGCGACCTCGCCAACTGGTCGACCGGTGCGCCCGGGGCCATCCCGGCCGTCGGCGGGGCGATGGACCTCGCCATCGGCGCCAAGAACGTCTACGTCATGACCGACCTGCTCACCAAGACCGGCGAGTCGAAGCTCGTGGCATCCTGCACCTACCCGCTCACCGGCGTCGGCTGCGTCACCCGCGTCTACACCGACCACGCCGTGTTCGACGTCACGCCCGACGGCTTCGCCGTGCGCGAGGCGTTCGGCGACAACACGGTCGCGTCGCTGAGCGAGCTCACCGGCCTGACATTGGTGGATGCCGGTGTCCCGGCATCCGGATCGGAGGACTGACATGTCCGCATCATTCGTCTACGACGCCGTCCGCACCCCCTTCGGCCGGGCCGGCGGCGCACTGTCGGGCGTTCGCCCCGACGACCTCGCCGCCGTCGTCATGAAGGCCACGATCGAGCGCACCGGTCTGGATCCGGCGCGCATCGACGACGTCGTCTTCGGCGACGCGAATCAGGCGGGGGAGGACAACCGCAACGTGGCACGGTTCGGCGCGCTGCTGGCCGGATTCCCCACGAGCGTGACCGGCGTCACCGTCAACAGGCTGTGCGCGTCCAGCGTCGAGGCGGTCGTGCAGGGGTCGCGCGCGATCGAGGCCGGCGACGCCGACATCATCCTCGCCGGTGGTGTCGAGTCGATGAGCCGGGCGCCGTTCGTCGTCGAGAAGTCGGCGCGCCCGTGGCCGGCGACCGGCAACCAGACGCTGTGGAACACGGCGATCGGCTGGCGCATGGTCAACAAGGCGCTGC
The DNA here is from genome assembly GCF_053586795.1 of Microbacterium pollutisoli. NCBI lineage: Bacteria > Bacillati > Actinomycetota > Actinomycetes > Micrococcales > Microbacteriaceae > Microbacterium > Microbacterium pollutisoli. Next base: position 285,586 of record NZ_JBNYWT010000002.1, on the reverse strand, counting down.
CTGCGCACTGGACCATCAGCAACGGCGAGTCCGCCGAGAAGGTCGCGCGCGAGTGGGGCATCAGCCGCGAGGCGCAGGACGCCTTCGCGGTGCGGTCGCACCGGCTCGCCGCGCAGGCGTGGGCCGACGGGGTCTACGACGGCGAGATCGTGCAGGTTCCCGGCGCCGAGCTGGCGCGCGACGAGGGCATCCGCGACGACACGTCGATGGAGAAGCTCGCCGGCCTCAAGGCGCTCTTCGCCCCGGACGGCAACGGCAGTGTCACCGCCGGCAACTCGTCCTCCATCAACGACGGCGCCTCCGCGGTGCTGCTGGGCGGGGAGGGCGTCCTCGACACCGAACCGCTCGCGCGCATCGTCACCCGCGCCGTGCACGGCGTCGACCCCGACGTGTTCCCGCTGGCGCCCATCGAGGCGGCGAACAAGGCCCTGGCCCGTGCGGGCAAGACCTGGGACGACGTGGACTTCGTCGAACTCAACGAGGCCTTCGCGTCCCAGGCGCTCGCCGACATCGCCGGCTGGGAGGGCCTGGACCCCGAGAAGGTCAACATCCACGGCGGCGCTCTGGCGATCGGGCACCCGCTGGGTGCGTCGGGCGGTCGCATCATCGGGCACGCGGCGCACGAGCTGGCACGCCGCGGCCGTGGCGTCGCCGTCGCCGCGATCTGCATCGGCGTCGGCCAGGGCATGGCCGTCGTCCTGGAACGCTGACCCATGAGGCGGTCTGCGCCGGGGGGCACGCGATGAGTGAGGTTGATGCCGCGGGCACGGCCACCGGCGAAGGCGTCGCCGCGGCGACCGGCGACATCGTCCAGTCGCTCGTGCGGGGCCTCGCGGTGATCCGAGCCTTCGACGCCGAGCATGCCGAACTGACGCTCAGCGACGTCGCCCGTCGCGCCGGCATCCCCCGGGCGGCGGCCGGGCGATTCCTGCGCACCCTCGAGCACCTCGGGTACGTGCGCCGGGACGACAGCAGGTTCGCGTTGACCCCCCGCGTGCTCGAGCTCGGTTTCAGCTACCTGTCGGCGCTGTCGATCCCCGAGATCGTGCAGCCGCACCTCGAGCGACTGTCGCACGAAGTGGGGGAGAGCGTGTCGGCGGCCGTGCTCGACGGCGACGACATCGTCTACATCGCCCGCGTGCCGACCCGCCGGATCATGAGCGTGCGCATCACGATCGGCACCCGCTTCCCGGCGTTCGCGACGTCGATGGGCCGTGTGCTGCTGGCCGGCTTCGCCGACGACGCACTCGACGCCGCCCTCTCCGACTCCGCGCACCCGGCGCTCACGCCGCGCACGGTGACCGACCGTGCCGCGCTGCGCGACGAGATCGCCACCGTGCGGGCACAGGGGTGGGCGCTTGTGGACGGCGAACTCGAGCCCGGGCTGCGGTCGGTGGCCGCGCCGGTGCACGACCGGCACGGCCGCGTCGTCGCCGCGGTGAATGTGTCGAGCTCGGCCACCCGCGACAGCGTCGATCACCTGGTCGATCGGTACCTGCCCCGGCTGCGCGAGACCACCGCCGCCATCGACGCGGAGCTGCGGCTGGTCTAGCCGGACGAACGCGGTCCGCGTACCGCGCCGCGCGCCTCAGAACACGATCGTGTGGTTGCCGTGGCGGATCACGCGGTCCTGCGCGTGCCACTGCACGGCGCGCGAGAGGACCTGACGCTCCACGTCGGCGCCGCGACGCGCGAGCTCGGCGGCCGTGTCGGCGTGCGTGACGCGGACGGTGTCCTGCTCGATGATCGGGCCCTCGTCCAGGTCGGTCGTCACGTAGTGCGAGGTCGCGCCGATGAGCTTGACCCCGCGCTCCTTGGCCTTCTTGTACGGCTCAGCGCCGATGAACGCGGGAAGGAAGGAGTGGTGGATGTTGATCACCGGCACCCCGAGCCGGTCGAGGAAGTCGCTGGAGAGGATCTGCATGTAGCGCGCGAGCACGACGAAGTCGACGTTGCCGGCCAGCAGTTCGAGGATCTTCTCCTCCGAAGCCGACTTGTCGGGGCCCACGACCGAGGGCACGTGGAAGAACGGGACGCCGAACGAGCGGACGTCCTCGGCGGAGGTCGTGTGGTTGGAGATGACCATCGGGATCGTCACCGGCAGCTCGCCCCGGCGGTGCCGCCACAGCAGGTCGAGCAGGCAGTGGTCCTGCTGCGAGGCGAGGATCGCCATGCGCTTGGGCAGGGAATGGTCGGTGAGCGACCAGTCCAGTTCGAACGGCGCGAGCGTCTGGGCGATCTCCGCCTCGATGCTCGGCCGGTCGGCGGCGAACTGCGGGCGGTGGAACACCACACGCTGGAAGTACGCGCCGCCGACGGGGTCGTCGGTGTACTGGTCGAACGCGACGATGTTGCCGCCGATGCGCGTGATCATCGCCGACACCGCCGCGACGATTCCCGGCCGGTCGCTGCCGTGCACGATGAGACAGGCGTGGTCGGGAATGAGGTGCGGGCTGGCAGTGGTCATCCCTCGATTCTGCCGTGTCCGAGCCGATGCCGCGTGCCGGTGCCGCCGTGGGTACCGTGTTCCTGTGACCGACGACTGGATCCGGCTCTGCACCCTGCTCGACGACGACCCCGAACTCGTCGCCGCCGTCGGGCGTGCGGCTGTGGACCCGGATGCCGGTGATCCGTGGACGGTGCTGATCGACACCCTCGACGACGGCGGGGCGCTCGCCTACCTCGAGCGCGACGACTTCGGCGGTGAACTGGCCGATGGCCTGGCCGGAGTGCCGCGGGTCTTCCGTTGCGGCGCCGACCTCGCCGGCGTGGCCGACATCGACGACCTCGACGCGGCGATCGTGGAGGCCGACCGTCTGCTGGCACCGCACGGGCTGCGCATCGTGTACCTCGCCGAAGAGCCCGACGCCTACCCGCTCGTGGTCGTGCCCGCCGCGCACGCGGAGGAGATCGTCGCGCGGGCGGCCGACCTGGGTCGCCAAGCCCGCCTCTTCGGCTGACCGGCACCACGACATGGGACGATGAGGACGTGGAGACCACGACCTTCGCCGCGACCGCCGACTTCCCCTTCACCGCCTGCGTCGGGGTGACCGACTCCGGGCAGACCCTCGCGGTGCAGGGCGATCCGCAGCAGGTGCTGCCGCTGGCATCCGTGACCAAACCCCTCACCGCATGGGGCGTCCTCGTCGCGATCGAACGGGGTGAGATGGGCCTGGACGATCCGGCCGGCCCCGCCGGATCCACAGTGCGGCATCTGCTCGACCACACCAGCGGCCTGCCGTTCGAAGGCGCCGAGCCGCAGCGGCAGCCCGGGCAGCGGCGCATCTACTCCAACGCGGGCTTCGACCTGCTGGCCGCACACGTCGCCGAGGCTGTCGGGCAGGACTTCGCGCACTGGCTCGAGTGGGAGGTGGTGCGGCCCCTGGGCATGGCGTTCACCGATGTCAGCGGGCGCCCGTCGGCGGGTGCGCTGGCATCCATCGACGACCTGCTCGTGTTCGGCCGTGAAGTGCTGCGGCCGACGCTGATCTCCCCCGAACTGCGCGATCTGGCCCTCACCGTCTCGAGCCCGGGCTTGGCCGGCATCGTCCCGGGGTACGGCTCGTTCCCCGACAACCAGTGGGGGCTGGGTTTCGAACTGCACGACCACAAGAGTCCGCACTGGATGGGGGAGGCGCTGCCGCCCGAGACCGCCGGTCACTTCGGTGCGATGGGCAGCTTCCTGTTCATCGACCGGTCGCGCGACCTGGCCGCGGCCTTCCTCTCCGGTGAGACGTTCGGTCCGGACCACAAGCGGATCTGGCCGGCGCTGACCGACGAGATCGTCGCCCGCTACGCGGCCTGACCCCCCGCGAGGTTTCCGCGGGTCGGGAGGTCAGCTCGGCGGCTCGGGCAGCGACGGATGCCGCTCTTCGGGGGCGCGGTGGCGCGGGATGAACAGGGCGATCAGGAATGCGGCGACCGCGCCGCCGCCGCCGAGCACGTACGCCCACTGGAACGCCTCCGCCGTCGGCACCTGCAGCTCGCCCTGCGGCACCGACATCGTCGCCAGCACGGCTCCGACGACGGCGGCGGCCGTGCTCGTGCCGAGTGACCGGAACAGTGCGTTGAGCCCGTTCGACGCCCCGGTCTCGCTCTGCGGCACCGAGCGCATGATGAGCATCGGCATCGACGCGAACCCGAATCCGATGCCCACGCCGATCAGCAGGTTCGCGATCAGCAGGTGCCACACCTCGCTCGAGAACACGAGCGTGAACCCGTAGGCGACGATCAGCGCCGACGCGCCCAGCAGGAACAGCGCCTTCGGCCCGATGGTGCGGGACAGGCGCCCCGACACCGGCGACAGCAGCATCATGACCAGCCCCGACGGCGCGATGATCAGGCTCGCAGCCAGCAGGGACAGGCCGAAGCCCGTCGGCGGCGGCAGCTCGAGGATCTGCGGGTACGCCACATTCGAGGTGAACAGGGCGAAGCCCATGGCCACCGACGCGAGGTTGGTCAACAGCACCGGGCGCCGCGCCGCGACCCGCAGGTCGAGCAGCGGCTCCGCGCTGCGCAGCTCGAACCAGCCCCACCACAGCAGCACGGCCAGGCCGCCCAGGCCGCACCCCAGCACCGCCGGCGACGTCCACCCCCACTCGTTCCCGCGTGACACGGCGAGCAGGATGCCGGTCAACCCCACCGCGAGTCCCGCGGCCCCCAGGTAGTCGAAGCGGCCGGCGGTGCGCAGCACACTGACCGGCACGATCCACAGCACCAGCCCGAACACGAGCGTGCCCAGGCCCGCCGACACCCAGAACAGCGCGTGCCAGTCGCTGTGCTCGGTGATCAGCGCCGCCAGCGGCATGCCGAGCGCGCCGCCGACGCCCATCGTCGCGCTGATCAGCGCGATGGCCGAGCCGACGCGGTCCTGGTGCAGCACGTCACGCAGGATCGAGATGCCCAGCGGGACCACCCCGGTCACCGCCCCCTGCAGTGTCCGGCCGAGCACGACGCCGACGATGCCCGGGGACAGCGCGGCGATCAGCGATCCGACCACGAGCGCCGCCAGCAGCACCAGCACGATGCGACGCTTGCCGTACATGTCGCCCAGCCGGCCGGCGATCGGCGTCATCACGGCGGCCGCCAGCAGCGTCGCCGTGACCACCCACGCCGTGTCCTCACGACTGGCATCCAGCAGCTCGGGCAGGGTCGCCTGGATCGGCACGACCAGGGTGAACATGAACGACGAGCAGAGGCCGGCCAGGGCCAGGACGGCCACGATGGCGCCCTGGTTCGGCATGCGGGTCAGGGAGCGGCGCGCATCATCCGTTCCTCGACCCATCGCCCCAGGCTATCGGCGCCGGAGTACCGTGAGATCCATGACCGATGCACTGGTGACGCCGGACGGCATCGAGATCCGTCCTCTGAACACGGTCGAGGAGATCTTCGAGGGCAGCCGGGTGCTCGCCGAGGTGTGGGGCGGCGACGATTCGGGCATGCCACCGAACCTGCTGCGGGCGCTGGCCTGTTCGGGTAACTACGTGGTCGGCCTCTACGACGGCGACCGCATGATCGGCGCGTCGGCCGCGTTCTTCGCCCCGCCCGCCGAGCGGTCGATGCACTCGCACATCACCGGCATCCTGCCCGAGTACCAGGCCCGCGGGCTCGGGCGCCTGCTCAAGCAGCACCAGCGGGAGTGGGCCTTCGCCCGCGACGTCGGCCACATCACCTGGACCTTCGACCCGCTCGTGGCCCGCAATGCGCATTTCAACCTGCTCGTGCTCGGCGCCCGCGTCACCGACTATCTCGTCGACCACTACGGGCCGATGACCGACGGCGTCAACCGCGGCGATCGCAGCGACCGGCTGCTCGTGTCGTGGGCGCTCGCCGCCCCGCGCACCGGCAATCCGCCCGACGTCGACGTCGTGGCATCCGTCCCGCTCCCGCGTGACATCGAGCGGCTGCGGTACGACGACCCCGCCGAAGCCGATCGGTGGCGCAACCGGGTGCGGGACCAGTTCACCGAACTGTTCGGGCGTGGCCTCACCGTCGGCGGTTACCGCGACCAGGCGGGATACCTGTTCGTCTGGCCGTGAACGCAGCGGTGCGGCGCACTACCTAATCGGTCGGTGCGGGAACCGCCGGGAAAACCCCTACTCGGAGCAGAAAAACCCCCATTGACGGCGGCGGTGCGGCAGGACGATGATGGGCGCCGGACCGCCGCTCGGCGCGTCGCTCATCACCGGACGGTGGCGCGGATCACCGGCTCCGCCCGGATTCAGGCGTTCGACGGCAGCGTCGCCGAACCGGATTCGGAGATGTCATGAAGAATTCCCGCGCGTTCCTGGTCGGTCTCACCGCACTGGGGCTCGTTCTCGCCACGCCGGCGATGGCGTCAGCCGGGCCATTGTCCGTGCCCGCGCCGGACCCGGTCGTGAAGTCCGACCAGGTCGTCGCCCCCTTCAACCTCGACCTGACCCGCACCGGGGTCCTGGTCGCCGACGGGTTCACGAACATGGTGGGCACGCTCGACGCGGACGGCTCGATCACGCCGAAGATCACCCCTGCTCCCGGCGCAGCCGGCATCGCGGTGTCGCGCAACGGCCGCACGACCGCGTTCACTACGACCGAGGGCGCCGGCCCCGGGGGGATCACGGCGAGCGGGCTGAACCTGTGGGGCCCGCGCGGCGCGAAGGTCTACGCCGACACGTTCGCCTACGAGCACGCGCACAATCCGGACGGGCACGTCGCCTACGGCGTCGAGAACCCGAGCCAATGCGTCACCGACACGCTGACGGCGGCCGGCCTTCCGGTCAGCTACACCGGCATCCTCGACTCGCATGCGTACTCGGTCGCCGAGTTCGGCAGCAAGTGGGTGGTCGCCGACGCGGGGGCCAACGCGCTGTTCGTCGTCGACCGCCGCGGCAAGATCCGAACCCTCACGGTGTTTCCGGCGCAGCCGGCGACGATCACGGCGGAGATGGCGGCGGCCCTCGGCCTGGACGATTGCGTCGTCGGTACGACGTACCGGTTCGAAGCGGTGCCCACCGACGTGGAGGTCGGCCGGGACGGCTGGTTGTACGTGACGACTCTGCCGGGCGGGCCGGAGACGCCGGCGGCGGGTGCGCGCGGTGCGTTGTGGAAGGTCAGCCCCTGGACGGGCAAGGCCAAGCGGATCGCGGGCGGCTTCCTCGGGGCGACGAACCTCGCGGTCGGCCTGCGCGGCGAGATCTACGTCACCGAGTACTTCGCCGGAACGGTCTCGGACGTCACGAACGGGAAGAAGTCGCACTATCTCGACCTGATGAACGTCGTCGCCATCGAGTCGGACGGCAGGGGCTCGCTGTGGGCCGGCACGACGATCTCGCTGGACCCCAGTGCCCCGCAGGTGCCGGGGACCATCGTGGAGATCGTGAACGGCACGTGGCAGCACAAGTGGTCGTTCCGGCACTGAACGCGACGCGCACGGAGGCGCGTGCAGGAGGGTCGGATGCCGCGCACCGGCCCTCCTGCCTCGCGTGCGTCCCGCGAGCCGCGCGCCCCGGTAACGTGGCGGGATGATCGGCACCGACTGGACCCCGCATCGCCGGGACGACGGCGAACTGCTCGGATGGATCCGTCCCGTCGGCGACGACTGGACCGCGGTGGACCTGCTCGGTCGTGTCGCGGCCGAGCAGGTGCAGTGGCTCGATGCCGAAGCGGCGCTGGAAGCGCGCGGCATCGGTTACCTCGCCGACGTGTGGATGCTGGAGGGCGAAGGCCCCGCACCGCTGCGCGTACGGATGGTCGAGGTGACGCCGGAACACATCATGGTGAAGGTCGACGACTTCGGTGCCGTGGGGCATGCGACCGCCCGGTTCGAGCTGACCTGGCCGATACCGGACGGGCTGCGCCCGCCGCGCGACGGCGACCCCGACGGGTTCACGCTCACCGGCTGAGCGGATGTCAGAACCCGGTGGCCCGAACCGGCCGCCGCCTGCGCGAACTCGGCGCGCCGATACGCAGGCCGCGTAGCCTGGCCCCATGTCCATCGACCGCCCTGCCGCGCCCGTGAGACTCGAGGCCGTCGAGCTGCGCGTGCTCCACCTCCCGCTCGTCGCCCCGTTCACGACGTCGTTCGGCACGCAGACCGTGCGCGAGGTCATCGTCGTGCGGGCACGCACCGCCGACGGTGACGGCTGGGGCGAGATCGTCACCCAGCAGGAGCCGACCTACTCCAGCGAGTACACCCAGGGTGCGTGGGATGTCGCCCAGCGCTTCCTCATCCCCGCGCTGCTGCAGCGCCGTGATCTCGCGCCCCACGACGTCGCCGGCGTGCTCGATCCGGTCGTGGGGCACCGCATGGTCAAGGCGGGTCTCGAACTGGCCGTGCTCGACGCCGCGCTGCGCGCCGAAGGCCGCTCGCTGGGCACGTGCCTCGGCGCGACGACCGACCGGATCCCCAGCGGTGTCTCGGTCGGCATCCAGCGTGACCCTGCCGCCCTGGTGGACGCCGTCGCCGGTTACCTCGACGAGGGCTACGTGCGCATCAAGATCAAGATCAAGCCCGGTCGGGACATCGCCGACACCGAGGCGGTCCGTGAGGCGTTCGGCGCGATCCCGCTGCAGGTCGATGCGAACTCGGCGTACACGCTCGCCGACGCCGACACGCTGGCCCGGCTCGACCCGTTCGAGCTGCTGCTCATCGAGCAGCCCCTGCAGGAAGACGACATCGTCGACCATGCCACCCTGGCGCGGCGGCTGCGCACGCCGGTGTGCCTGGACGAATCCATCGTCTCGGCCAAGGCGGCCGCGGACGCGCTGGCGCTGTCGGCGGCGGCCGTCATCAACATCAAGGCCGGGCGCGTGGGCGGCTACCTCGAGGCGGTGCGCATCCACGATCTGTGCCGGGATGCCGGTATCCCGGTGTGGTGCGGGGGGATGCTCGAGACCGGCATCGGCCGTGCCGCCAACGCGGCGCTGGCCGCCCTGCCCGGGTTCACGCTGCCCGGTGACGTGTCGGCGTCGGACCGGTTCTACACCCGCGACATCGTGACCGAGCCGATCGTGCTCGACGAGGGCCACGTGCGGGTGCCGACCGGCCCGGGCATCGGCGTCGAGATCGACACCGACGCCCTCGAGGCGTTCACCGTCGACCGGGTCGAGATCCGGCGCTGACGCCTGCGGGTCGAGCCGGCGCTGACGCCTGCCGGTCGAGCCCGGCGCGGATACCCATGGCCGAGGGCCGGCCCCGGTGCCCGGTCGGGTCGAGATCCGGCGGCCGGCCCGGCGCCGCGGGGCATCAGTCCTCGTTGAGGCCATCCGCTCGGTCGGTGGGGTCGCTCAGGCGGGGCGCCGCGGCGTGCGCGCCGCCGGTGAGATCGGCGCCCGCGGCCCCGGTCCCGGCGGCGGCAGCGTCCGCGACGGCGGCCTCCCGCGAGGGCGCGGAGGCAGCGTTGGCCCGCGCCGCCGCACGGCGGGTCGACGGCGCCGAGACATCGCCGCTCTCCATGCCCTGCGCCATGCCGCGGCCGACGGCCTGGCCCTGGATGATCTGACGCAGGTCGATGCCGGTGACCGCCTCGACCGTGTCGAAGGTCGCGCGCATGCCGGCCGCGGATTCGGCGGCGATGTGCTGTGAGGCGCCCTCGCCGCCGAGGACCGTGATGGACCCGACCTTGTCGAAGCCGCGGGCGAACTCGGTCATCATCGGCACAAGCGACTCCAGGGCGCGCTGGGCCAGCAGCGCCTGCTGGTTGCGGGACAGCGCTTCGGCCTCCGCCTCGATCGCCATGGCGCGGGCCTCACCGGCCAGCCGGACAGCGTCGGCCTCGGCCTGGGCGCGCAGGCGCGTGGCCTCCGCCTCCTGCGCCGCGATCTCGGCACGGGCCTCGGCGGCCTTGATCTCCGCATACGCGGCGGCGTCCGCTTCGCGCTGCCGCTGGTAGAGGTCGGCGTCGGCGACCTTCTTGATGTCGGCGTCGAGCTGGGCCTGCTTGTTCTCGGCCTGCTGCAGCAGCACCGCCTGCTCGCGCTCGGCGCGGGCGAGGGCTTCGGCCTGCTCGGCCTCGGCGCGGGCGCGGCCCACCTCTGCCGACGCGGCGGCGGAGTTCTTGTCGTACGCGGTCTGCTCGATGAGGTTCGCCTCGTCGGTGGCGATCTGCCGGGCCCGCACCTCGCGGGCGGCGTTGATGCGGGCGACCTCCGCCTCACGGCGCACCCGCTCGACCTCGGTCGCGCCGAGCGCATCGATGTAGCCGTTCTGGTCGGTGATGCCCTGGATCTGGAACGAGTCGAGGATGAGGCCCTGCGACAGCAGGTCGCTCTTGATGCCCTCGGCGATCTGGTCCGACAGCTTCTGGCGGTCCTTCATGAGCTGCTCGACCGTCAGCGTCGCCACGACGCCACGCAGCGCACCTTCGAGCTGCTCGGTCGTGAACTGCTCGATCGCGCCGTCCTGCGAGAGGAAGCGTTCGGCCGCGCGGCGGACGAACTCCGGGTCGGAGCCGATCTTCACCAGGGCCACGCCGCTCACGTTGACCGTCACGCCGTTGGAGGCCTGCGCCGTCGGCTCCATCTTGATCTGGCGGGCACGCAGCGAGATCATCTCGGCGCGCTGGGTCAGTGGATTGACCAGAGCGCCCCCGCCGGTGATCACCGATATGCGGGACGACTCGCCGCTCGCGCTCTTCTGGCTCTTTCCGACCACGACCAGCGCCTGGTCGGCCTTGGCGACCTTGTACCAGGCGCGCACGAAGATGAGCACGATGATCAGGACGATGATCACCGCGATGGCGATGACCCCGATCAAGACGAACAGGCCGCCGGCTGCGATCAGTTCCACGGCATTCCTTCCGGTGAGAGACACGTGTCTGTCGACCGTATCGTGATGCCCGGCGCCGCCGCTCGTATCGGGAGCGCCCTCGCGTCTGCTGTCAAGGGGGTCGGCACTCCGGCATCCACCCGTCTACCGTGCCGACCATGGAACACGAAGAGCATCACGGCGGCACCCACGACGACGCGGCTCGCGAGTACGAGCCCGAGGGACAGACCAAGCCCGGCGGCCTCGGCGAGGACGGCACCATTCCCGACAACCCTGACGGCGTCGCGGCCGGGTACACCGGCGAGAAGTCGACGTTCGAGCCCGAAGAGGACGAGCAGGCCTGACGCACCCGCCGTCGTGCGGGTGACGTCGCGCGGATGACGTCGCGGCGTGGAGCGTAGCGCCCGCCGCCGGCTGTGCGTATCCTGTGCGTATGACGACGCCTCCTCCGCCTGGAAACCCGCCGCAGCCGCCCTATGGTGCCGGGGCCGCCGCCGCTCAGCCGATGAGTCCCTCCGACGAGAAGATGTGGGCGACGCTCGTCCACATCGGCGGTATCTTCTTCAACTTCATCCCGGCGCTGATCGGGTACCTTCTGCTCAAGGACCGGGGACCGTTCGTGCGGTCGCACACCTCGGCGGCGCTCAACTTCCAGATCACGATGGTCATCGCCGAGATCGTCGGGTGGGTAACCGCAATCATCCTCATCGGCTTCTTCATCGTCGCCGCCGTGTACATCGTGCGGCTGGTCTTCTCGATCATCGCGGCCGTCAAGGCGAACCAGGGCGAGTTCTACACGTACCCGCTCAGCATCAAGTTCCTCAGCTAGTCCGGTCGGGTCGGGCCCGCCTGTACGGACGGGCCCGCGCGCGGGCGCGGATAGACTTGTGGATGCCGTGATCTCCGGCATCCGCGTTTTTCACGCGCCCCGCACACGACCATTTGGAGCCACCTGTGGCCGAGCAGTCTCGCCTCGACAAAGTCATCGCCCTCGCCCGTCACCGCGGGTTCGTGTTCCAGGCCGGCGAGATCTACGGCGGGTCCCGGTCGGCGTGGGACTACGGGCCGCTGGGCACCGAGCTGAAGGAGAACATCCGCCGGCAGTGGTGGCAGACGTTCGTACGCGGCCGCGGCGACATGGTGGGTCTGGACTCGTCGATCATCCTGCCCAAGCGGGTCTGGGAGGCGTCCGGCCACGTCGCCACCTTCACCGACCCGCTGGTCGAGTGCCTGCAGTGCCACAAGCGGTTCCGCGCCGACAACCTCGTCGAGGACTTCGAGGAGCGCAAGGGCCGCCCGGCCGAGAACGGCCTGGCCGACGTGCCGTGCCCCAACTGCGGCACGAAGGGCCGCTACACCGAGCCGAAGGCGTTCTCGGGTCTGGTCAAGACCTACCTGGGCGTCGTCGACGACGAGTCGGGCCTGCACTTCCTGCGGCCCGAGACGGCGCAGGGCATCTTCGTGAACTTCTCGAACGTGCTCACCGCCAGCCGCAAGAAGCCGCCGTTCGGCATCGGTCAGGTCGGCAAGGCGTTCCGCAACGAGATCACGCCCGGCAACTTCATCTTCCGCACGCGCGAGTTCGAGCAGATGGAGATCGAGTTCTTCACGCCGCCCGCCGAGGCCCAGCACTGGTTCGAGCACTGGGTGCAGGCGTGCTGGGACTGGTTCGTGGACCTCGGCATCGACCCCGAGAACATGCGCCAGTTCGACGTGCCCGACCACGAGCGCGCCCACTACTCCGCCGGCACGATCGACTTCGAGTACCGCTTCGGGTTCCCGGGCAAGGAGTGGGGCGAACTGATGGGTGTCGCCAACCGCACCGACTTCGACCTGTCGAGCCACATCGAGGCGTCCGGGCAATCGCTCACTTACTTCGATCAGGCGTCGGGCGAGAAGTACGTCCCGTACGTCATCGAGCCCTCGTTCGGCCTGACCCGTTCGATGATGGCGTTCCTCGTGGACGCGTACGTCGAAGAAGAGGTGCCCAACGCGAAGGGCGGCACCGACACCCGCACGGTACTCAAGCTTGACCCGCGCCTGGCGCCGGTCAAGGTCGCGGTGCTGCCGCTGTCGCGCAACGAGCGCCTCTCGCCGCTGGCCCGCCAGGTGGCCGACGAGCTGCGCGGGCAGGGCTGGAACGTCGACTTCGACGACGCCGGCGCCATCGGCCGCCGCTACCGCCGTCAGGACGAGATCGGCACGCCGCTGTGCGTCACGGTCGACTTCGACTCCCTCGACGACCAGGCCGTCACCGTCCGCGACCGCGACACCATGGCGCAGGAGCGCGTGCCCCTCGAGGGCGTGCGGGCCTACCTCGCCGAGCGGCTGCGCGGCGCCTGACCCGCCGCGCTGGGCGCCGCCGCGTGCCGAAGTTCGCAGAATGGCACGAACTTCACACTCAACCGCGCGGATCGATGTGAACTTCGTCCCACTCTGTGAACGTGGTGAGGCGCGGAAGACCGTGGCGGATGCCGGGTGCCCGGGTCAGCCGGTGACCGTGATCTCGGCGTACTCGTCGCCGCCGGCATCCACATACGCCATGGTGCGCTCGAGGACGCCGCGCAGCACGGCCTGGTCGACCTTCTCCAGGTCCTTGATGTAGAGGCACGCGGCACCCGTGGTGTGCGGCCCCAGCCGCTCGAGCGCCTCCCGGTGCCGTTCCGCACGGTCGAGGTAGACCGTCGAAGCGGACTTGCGCGGTGCGAACGCCAGCACCGGCATGTCGCCCTCGGTGCCGGTCGGATAGCGGTAGTGGCAGCTGCCGAAGCCGACGATCGTCCCCCACAGCACCGGCTCACGGCCGGAGATCTCACTCAGCAGCGCGGTGAGCGTCTCGGCGTCGCGGCGCCGCACGGCGGGCGTGATGTCGGCGAGGAACGCGGCGACGCTGCCGCCCGTGGGCTGCACGTCAGCTCCTCGCCTTGGCGGCGGCCTTCATCGCGCGCTTGTGCTCGCGCACCTGGGCCAGCGACTCCGGCGAGACGATGTCGGCCACCGAGCGGAACGACCCCTCCTCGCCGTAGGGGGCGGATGCCGCGCGCCAGCCGTCGCCGGTGAACCCGTACTGCTTGCCCAGCAGTGCCAGGAAGATCTTCGCCTTCTGCTCGCCGAACCCGGGCAGGGCCTTCAACCGCTTCAGCACGGTCGGCCCGTCCGGGTCGCCGTCGGTCCACAGGGCTGCGGCGTCGCCGCCCCAGTCGTCGACGAGGGCCTGGCACAGCGCCTGCACCCGTGCCGCCATCGAACCGGGGTAACGGTGCACGGCCGGTGTCTGGCGGAACACCTCGACGAGCTCGTCGGCGTCGTGCGCGGCGAGAGCCTCGGCGTCCAGCCCGCCGATGCGCTCCCGGATCTTGAGCGGACCCGAGAAGGCCGTCTCCATCGCGATCTGCTGGTCGAGCAGCATCCCGATCAGCAGAGCCAGGGGGTCCTCGGTCAGCAACTGGTCGGCGGCGGTGTCGCCCGTGATGTGAAGGCTCATGGCTCCATCGTCTCACCCGGTCGCCGCCCGGCGCAGCGCAGCGGCGGCACAGGTGCGCAGTGCGAGGATGGATGCCATGGCCGATAGCCCCGCCGCTGACCTCATCACCCATGCCCACGCGACCCGGGTGGCCGTCGTGGGCGGCGGCATCGCGGGCCTGGTGGCCGCGCTCGAGTGCGCCAAGGTCGGTATGACCGTGACCCTGCGGGAGTCCGGCGCGCGCCTGGGCGGACAGGTGCAGTCCGCCGAGGTCGACGGGGTGGTCCTCGACCTGGCCGCGACCGGATTCTCCGCCGACGACACCGCGCTGACCGCGCTGCTGGACGAACTGGGCCTGGCCGAGGACCTCATCACCGTGCCGGCCGGCACCCGGTGGATCAGCGATGCGGCCGGCGCGGCGCCCGTGCCCGCCGACAGTGCACTGGGCGTGCCGGCGAACACGTGGGCCGACGACGTGCGTCGCTTCATCGGCTGGGGCGGCGCGTGGCGCGCGTATCTCGACCGACTGCGGCCCCCGTTGACGATCGGCCATGAGCAGCGACTCGGCCCCCTGGTGCGGCGCCGCATGGGCGCCCGCGTCGTCGATCGCCTGGTCGCGCCCGTGACTGAAGGCGCCTTCGGCCTCCACCCCGATCGGGTCGATGTCGATGCGGCGCTGCCGGGCCTGAACACGGCGCTCACCCGCGTCGGGTCACTCGGCGGTGCCGTGCTGCAGCACGCGTCCGAATCTGTGGACCGGGCGACCCTGGGCGACGGCATGACCGCGGTGATCGACGCGCTCGCCGTCCGGATCGTCGAGCTGGGCGGCGAGGTGCACACCGCGGCCCCGGTGACCGGCCTGACGCGTGGCGCCCGCGGCTGGACCCTCACCGTCGACGGCTTCGACGAGCCGGTCGCCGCGGACGCCGTCGTCTTCGCCGCCGGCCGGTCGGCCGCTCGCCGCCTGCTCCCGGACCTCGTGGATCCCGAGGACCCCACGGTGCCGGTCGACGTGGTGACCCTTGTCGTGGCCGCGCCCGAGCTCGACGCGCACCCGCGCGGCATCGGCGTCTACCCGGCGCCGGGCACGTCGCCTGCGCTCGAGGTGACCCACCTCACGGCCGCCTGGCCGCACCTGGCCGAGGACCTCGAGGCGGGCCGTCACGGGTTGCAGGTGATCCTGCCCGCCAGCACTGATGCCGTCGCTGAGGCGGGCGCGGATGCTGAGGCACGCGCGGACACAGACACAGACACCCACGCCATCGCCGTGGCCGACTCCGCCGTCATCGCCCGCGCGCGCGACGCCGCCGCCGGATTGCTCGGCGTGACCCTCGGACCCGAGCGCGTGCGCGGTGTCCGGCGGCTTCGCGCCGAGCGCGCCGAAGCGGCCGTCGCCGTGGGGCACGCGCAGCGCCGCGACGCCGTGCGCCGGGCGGCGACCGCCGCCGGCGACCTCGCCGTCGTGGGGGAGTGGGTCTCCGGACGCGGACTCGAGCAGGTCGTCGCCGACGCCCGCGCCGAGTCCGAGCGGCTGCGCCACACCCTGCTGTGGGCCCGCCCATAGCACACGTCGGGCTCTGTGTCAGCGGGGTACGCGTCAGGATGCCGGAATCGGCATACGGCGTTACCCTGGACAGATCAGCCCACCCAACGACCGTGAGGAGACCCCATGAGGGGCAAGATCGGAATCGTCGTCGGACTCGCTGCGGGCTATGTGCTCGGAGCGCGGGCCGGCCGTGAACGCTATGAGCAGATCAAGACCGGCTTCCTGAAGGTGTGGGAGACCGACCAGGTGCAGAAGCAGGTCGACAAGGTCAAGGACTTCGGCGCCTCGGCGGCGATGTCGTTGCCCAGCGCCCTGTGGGACGGTGCCGTCAAGATCAGCAAGGCCGCGACCAAGTCCGGCACCCCGGGTCAGAAGCTCGACGCGGCGCTGCGCGCGGGCAAGGACTCGGCCGAAGACGTCGCGCGCGGTGCCGAATCGACGGCGGAAGAGGTGAAGAAGGCCGCCGGCAAGGTGGCCGAAGACCTCAAGAAAGCGACGGACGACTGAGATGAGCACGCCCCGCGGGTTCCGCGATCGATCGGACGACGGGCTGCTCACCCTTCTGGGCGAGGTCCCGGAGCTCGTGCGCAACCTCGTGGTCGCCGAGGTCGACTCGGCCAAGAAGTGGCTCAAACGCACCGGCAAGGACGCGGGAATGGGCGGCGCCTGGTTCCTGGTCGCCCTGTTCTTCCTGTTCTGGGCGATCCCGGCGTTGGGGGCGTTCACCATCATCGGCCTCGCCTCGTGGATGCCGGCATGGCTGTCGGCGCTGATCGTCTTCGTCGCCGCGCTGCTGATCGCGATCGTGTTCGCCCTGCTGGGCGTGCTCCGCTTCCGCCGGCTGACCCGCACCGAGAACCCGGCGCAGGCCCTGGCCACCGACGCCCGCATCGTGAAGGACGCTGTCGATGAGTATTGAGACACCGCTGCCGCGCACCGCCGTCCCGCTGGGTATCACCGACCCGGTCGAGAAGGCGCGTGCCGAGCTGAAAGCCGCCCTGGCCGCCATCGAGGAGAAGTCGAACGTGCCCAAGCGGGTCGCCCGGGCCAGTGAGCGCGGCAGCGCCGCAGCCCGTCGGTTCGCGCGCCGGAACCCCGCCGGTGCAGCCATGGCCGCCGCCGGTGCGGCCGCCCTCGTCGGCGCCGCCGTGTGGGGGCTGGTCCGCCTCTACACGCGCTGATCTCGTCCCTCTGCACGCACTGCTCCGCTCTGGGCTCTTCACACCCGATGGCAGGGTAGGTGTGCTATCGGGGTATGCTCGTCTGAAGGCAGTGGCGATGATGCGGATGCTGCCGACGAAGCGAAACCCGAGCCCGCGTGCTTTCGATCACGCGGGAACCCGCCTCGTCGGTCGCTCGACACGGGCGTCCGGTGTGGCACCACGAGAGCGAGATGAACACACAGCCGCTGGCCGCCACGGCCGTCAAGCCCCTCAAGGGCTGGCGCGTCCTTGTGCCGCGCGGGGGCCCCTGGGGCGACACCGTCGCCGCCGGTCTCCGGTCGCAGGGCGCCGTCCCGGTCATCGCACCGCTCATCAACTTCGCGCCCTCCACCGACCAGGCCACGCTCGAGCAGGCGCTCGCAGATCTGGCCGACGGGGCGTTCGACTGGATCACCCTGACCAGCGCCACGACCGTCGACGTGCTCTATGCGTACCGGGCGAAGATCCCGGCATCCACACGGGTCGCCGCGGTGGGCGAGACCACCGCCACCGCCCTCACCGCCGTCGGGTACCGGGTCGATCTCGTCCCCGATGAGGACAACTCGGCCGCCGGCATGGCCGCTCAGTTGCTGGCGCTCGAGACGAGCCCGCGACGCATCCTGACTCTGCGCAGCGAGACGGCTAAACCGGTGCTGACCCGTCGGCTCACCGAGGCCGGACACGACGTCCGCAGCGTGGTCGCCTACCGCACCGTCGGCGTGCCGGTCACCGAGCGCATCGCCCACGACGTCGCGTCGGGCCGGATCAACGCCATCCTCGTCACCAGCGGCTCGGTCGCCGAGCAGGTGCGCGAGCAGTTCCCCGAGATCCCCGACGAGACCCTCATCGCCGCCATCGGCCCACGCACGGCCAAGGACGCGCGCAAGGCGCAGCTGCGGGTCAACGTCGTCGCCCCCGAGCAGACGGTCGAGAGTCTGATCGCCGCGGTGTCGAAGTTCCCGCTGCCGCACGCGATCGACGAGTTCGCCCCGCGCACCGGGCAGCTGCCGCTGGGCGGCGCGCGCTGAATCACCGATCGGTCGCCGATTGTTGCGGGTCTGTGAGCTTCCGATGACCCGGACGCTGGCAGACTGAGAGCATGGTGACTCTGCTGCTCGACTCGACGCAGCTCGAAGTCGTGCTCTCACCCGCCGAGCGCCTGCTGGCGTTCCGCTCCTCATCCGTGCGCATCGAGCGCAGCCACATCCAGAAGGTGCAGCTGACCGACGACGCCTGGACCTGGCTGCGCGGCGTGCCCAGTCCCGGAACGCATGTGCCGATGGTCGTGGCCATGGGCACCTGGAAGTCCGCCGCCGGCGACGACTTCGTCATCGTCCGCCGCCGCAAGCCCGCCGCCGTGATCGACCTCGACGGGGACGCCGAGTTCCAGCGGCTCGTGCTGACGACCCGGCACGGCCTGGCCCTGGTGCAGGCGCTGCGGCTTCAGACCGACGCGGCGCTGACCGACGTGGTCGACATCGTCACCGGGGCCATTCCCACCATTCCGGCCCGCACCCGCGCCCCGCGCCCGGCGACGGCCTGACGCGGGGAGGATGCCGGGGCCGCCGCCGTCAGCTCACATCGCGGCGCCAGCTGAACAGGTGGCCCAGCACCAGCAGCACCAGTGCGTAGCCCAGCAGCACGAGGCCGCCGCCCCACCACGGCAGGCCGTCATCGCCGGTGGGGATGAGCGACGAGTAGATGCTCGCGCCGACGAGCGCGTCCGACGCGGCGCCGGGAAGGAACTGCAGCACGCTCGACAGGCCGTCCACGACGGTGGCGACGGTGCGGATGATCGGCTCGACGAACTGGGTGAAGGCGATGACGCCGACGACGGCCGCGACCTGATTGCGCACGAGCGCACCCACGCCGATGCCGACGAGCACCCACAACACGAACGCGATCACGATCCGCCCGAGCATCGCCCACGTGTCGGAGGAACCCAGTGCCGTGTCGACCCCGAACGCGGCGAGCATTCCGGCTCCCGGGCCCACGGTGGCCACGAGGGCGATCACGCCGTACAGCACCCCCATGACGGCACCTGCGAGCACCTTGCCCGACAGGGCGATACCGCGCCGCGGCGTGGCGAGGAAGGTCGGCGTGAGGGTCTGATGGCGGAACTCTCCGGTCACCAGCAGCGTGCCGATCAGCAGCGGGAACACGTAGCCGACCGCGGTGGCCAGACTGTAGATGAGGGCCGGGACGGCCGCCGGATCGAGCGCCGGCACCCCGACACTGTCGGCCCCGACGGTTCCACCGGCCACGCTGCCCAGCGCGGCGCCGAGGCCGCCGGCGGTGCTGCCGATGTACACGACGAGCACGATCAGCAGGATCCACCACATCGCGGTGGTGAACTGCTTGGTCAGCTCGGAGCGGGTGGCGTTCGCGAGGCTCATCGCTGCGGCCCCCTTTCGTCGGAGTCGGATGCTTCGCCGGCGGGCACCGCCGCGGCGGCGTGCGCGGTATCGTCATCGACGGCCGGCGGGGCCGTCGCGGCGGGGACACCGGCATCCATCGTCCCCGCCGATTCGTGCACGCGGATGCCGTTGACCAGATCGAGGAACACCTCTTCGAGCGCTGGTCCGCGGCGCTGCAGCGCAGACAGGGAGACGCCGGCGGCAGCGGCCGCAGCGCCCACGTCGGCGGGGTCGGCACCGACCACCGACAACCCCGAGCGCACGATCTCGAAGGTCATTCCCCGCGCGGTGAGGGCGGCCATGAGGGCGTCCCGATCGGGGGCGTCGACGACCGTCGTGTACTCGTCAGGCTCGGTCAGCGCGTACAGCGGGCCCTGGTAGACCAGCCGCCCGCGGCTGATGATCAGCAGCGCGTCGACCTGCTGCTGGATCTCGGCCAGCAGGTGCGAGGACACGAGGACCGTGCGGCCCTGCGCCGCCAGGTCACGCAGGAACCCGCGCATCCACTTGATGCCTTCGGGGTCGAGGCCGTTGGCGGGCTCATCGAGCACGAGCACGCCCGGGTCGCCCAGCAGCGTGACGGCGAGCCCCAGCCGCTGCCGCATGCCCAGCGAGAACCCGCCGACCTTGCGGCCGCCGACGTCGGCGAGCCCCACCATGCCGAGGGCCTCGTCGACGCGCGTCGAGCCGATGCCCGCCGCCTGCGCGTACACCTTCAGGTGGTTGGCCGCGGTACGCCCCGGGTGGAAGCTCGAGGCCTCCAGTGCCGCTCCGACCGTCTGCAGCGGTCGGGCCAGGTCGCGATAGGGCTTGCCGCCGATCGTCGCGGTGCCGCTGGTGGCACCGACCAGTCCGAGCAGGATGCGCAGCGACGTCGTCTTGCCGGCGCCGTTCGGGCCGAGGAACCCTGTGACCCTCCCCGGTTCGACGCGGGCGGTCAGCCCATCGACCGCGGTCACCGGCCCGAAGCGTTTGGTCACGCCTGTGAACTCGATGACTTGTCCTTCTGGCATGGCGGGCCTCTCGTGATCGGGAACGTCCGTCACCTCCATCCTGGCCGAAACCCCGCGCCCGAGGCGAGACATCGCCGCCTGTCGCGCCGTGGAAGGTAGCCTTTCGGGGTGACCGACGCTCCGCTCGCCGACCCCGTCGCCGTCCGCGCCGACGGCCCTGTCGGCCATCTGACCCTCAACCGGCCCCGCGCGATCAACGCGCTCGACCTCGGCATGATCGAGCAGCTGGGCGCGGCCCTCGACGCGTGGGAATCCGACGCCGACATCGACCTTGTGCTGCTCGACGGCGCCGGGGACCGGGGACTGTGCGCCGGCGGTGACGTGCGAAGCCTGTACGAGCAGATCGTCGCCGGGCGCCCGCATGACACCGGCGTCTTCTTCCGCGCCGAGTACGCGCTCAACGCCCGCATCCACGAATACCCGAAGCCGGTCGTCGTCATCGCCGACGGCATCACGATGGGCGGCGGCATCGGGCTGGCCGGGCACGCCGCCGTGCGCGTCGTGACCGAACGCTCCAAGCTCGCGATGCCCGAGACGCGCATCGGATTCACCCCGGATGTGGGCGGCACCTGGCTGCTGGGCCGTGCGCCGGGCCGTATCGGCGAGTACCTCGGGCTGACCGGCGCGACGATGGATGCCGCGGACGCGATCTACGGCGGCTTCGCCGACCACTGGGTGCCCAGCGATCGGCTGGCCGACCTGCACGACGCCCTGGTCGCCCGCGCCGGGTCGCAGGCGCCGAGCGAGGTCGTGACGCTGTTCGCACAGCCCCCCGGCACCCCGTCGCTGGCGGCGGCCCGCCCGTGGATCGACGACGCGTTCGCCGCCGACTCGGTCGCCGAGATCATCGCACGCCTGCGGGCACGCCCCGAGCCGGAGGCCACTGCCGCGGCATCCACGCTCGAAGAGCTGTCCCCGACGGCGCTGGCGGTCACCCTCGCGGCCGTCCGGCGGGCGCGCGAGCTGCCCGACCTGCGGGCCGCGCTGGCCATGGAATACGGGTTGGTGCTCTGGTTCGCCACGACGCAGCCCGACCTCGTCGAGGGCATCCGGGCCCAGCTGGTCGACAAGGACCGCAGCCCGAGATGGCAGCCGGCCCGGGTCGCCGAGGTGCCGGGGGACATCGGCGCGCAGGCTCTCGCCGCCGCGCCGCCCGTGCCGCTCTGGAGCTGAGGGTGTTCGACTCCCCGCTGTCCGCCTCGGCCTACGAGGTGCTCGCCGTCGCCCCCGACGCCGACGAGGACACGCTCCGTAAGGCCTACCGGCTGCGGCTGCGACAGACCCACCCGGACACCGGCGGCGACGCGGCCGTGTTCGTGCAGGTGCAGCGTGCGTGGGAGCTGGTCGGCACCCCCGAGGCCCGCGCCGCCTACGACCGCGGCCATGGGTTCGGCCAGGCGACGACCTCGTTCGCGCCCGACGCGCCGCAGTGGCGCCCGCCGGCCCGCGCCGCCGACACCCGCCCGCGCGCCCGCTCGTTCGGCCAGCCCGGCGGGTGGCGCCGGGAACGCTACCTCACGCTCATCCGGGAGTGGGCCGGCCGCGGCGTCGCCCTCGACGATCCGTACGACCCGGCGCTGGTGCGCACCGCGCCGCGCGAGGTGCGCCGCCTGCTGGCCGACGCGCTGGCCGAAGAGGCCACGGCGCGCATCGTCGCCGACCTCGGCATGGGCTACACCGTGTGGCACGACGTCGCCGCCGACCCCCGCGACAGCGAGGCGAAGCTCGACCACATCGTGCTCGGCCCGAGCGGACTGTACGCGGTGCGCTCCGAAGACCTCGGCGGGCCGGTCCGGGTGCGGCGCGGTGAACTGATCGGCGAGGCCGTCAGCGGCGCGCCCGTCGCCGAGCTCGTGCGGGCCGCCCGTGCCGTGGCGCGCGCCGCGCGCGTGCGCTTCAGCGGCGCGCTGCTGGTCCTGCCCGACGACGACGTCCCGGTCGCGATCGACGAGCTCGGCAAGGTGCGAGGACTGCCCGTCGCCCTCGTGGCCCGGGGGGCGCTGGCGACCGTGCTGCGGCGCGGCGTGACCGGCGCGCGCGACATCGGCGGCACCGAGCTGTTCGACGTGCGCACCCGTCTGCAGCAGACCGTCCGATTCGTGTGACACCCACGAGCGCCCGGTCGTCCCGGGGCGTGTGACACGCACGAGCGCCCGGCCATAGAGTCGAGCCATGGATCCCGCAGCCTGGACGTTCGTGATCCTCGCGCTGGCGGTCATCGCGTTCGTCAGCGGGCGCGTGCCCCTGGCCGTCGTGGCCGTCGGCGTCGCGCTGGCGCTGTGGGCCACCGGCGTGCTCACCCTGAGCGAGGCGTTCGCCGGGTTCGGCGATCCGACCGTCCTGTTCATCGCGTCCCTGTTCGTCGTGAGCGAGGCACTGGATGCCACGGGCGTGACCGCCTGGATCGGCCTGCAGGTCGTCACCCGGGCCGGTCGCGGCCGCGCCCGGCTCACCGTCGTGGTGGGCCTCATGGTCGCGGTGCTGTCGGCGTTCATCAGCATCAACGGCGCCGTCGCGGCCCTGCTGCCGGTCGTGGTCGTCGTCGCCGTGCGCGCCGGAATCGTGCCGGCCAAGCTGCTCATCCCACTCGCATTCGCCGCCAGCTCCGGCTCGATGCTGACCCTCATCGGCACGCCCGTCAACATCGTCGTCTCCGACGCGGCCGTGGCCGCCGGAGGCCGCGCGTTCGGGTACTTCGAGTTCGCGCTGGTCGGCATCCCGTTGGTGGCGCTCACGGTGATCGTGCTGGCGCTGGGCGGCGACCGTCTGCTGCCGGACCGCACGGCCGACCGGTTCGCCGACGTGGCTCCCGACCCCCACGAGCACGCGCAGACGCTGCGCGACAGCTACGCGGTCGACCTCGACACCCGTGCGCTTTTCAGCGCGCAGGAAGGGGTGGCCGAAGTGCTGGTCGCCCCCCGCTCGCAGCTGATCGGGCGCACGGTCTACCCCGGCATGACCACCCGCGACGAGAACCTCGTCATCCTGGCGGCCCGGCGCGGCGAGGAGGACGGCCCCAACGCCTCGCGCGGCAGCGCGACGCCGGGCGAGCTGACCCTGCAGGCGGGCGACGCGGTGCTCGTGCAGGGGCCCTGGGCGGCGCTGCACCGCTACACGGCCTCGCCCGATGTCATCGCCGTCACCGCACCGCAGTCCCTGCAGCGGGCGGTGCCGCTGGGCACGGGGGCCAAGCGCTCGATCGTGGTGCTGGCCCTCATGGTGGTGCTCCTGGCCACTGGCCTCGTCCCGCCGGCGGTGGCGGGGCTGCTGGCCGCGGGCTCCCTCATCGTCACCGGTGTGCTGACGCTGCCGCAGACCTACCGGTCGATCTCGTGGACCACCGTCATCCTCATCGCCGGGATGGTGCCGCTGTCGGGCGCGTTCATCTCGACGGGGGCCGCGCGCACGGTCGCCGACGGCGTGCTCTCGATCATCGGCACCGCCTCACCGCACCTGGCCCTGCTCGTGCTGGGTCTGCTCACCATGATCCTCGGGCAGTTCATCTCCAACGTCGCGACCGTGCTCGTGGTCGCGCCCATCGCCGTGGCGATCTCGAACGTGCTGGACGTGAGCATCATGCCGTTCATGATGTCGCTCACCGTGGTCGGCGCCGCGTCCTTCCTCACGCCGATCGCCACCCCCGTGAACCTCATGGTGATGCAGCCCGGCGGCTACCGGTTCGGCGATTACTGGCGACTCGGGCTGCCCCTCATGGCGGTCTACCTCGCTGTGGGCGTGCTCTACGTGCCCCTCATCTGGCCCTTCTGACCCGGATGCCGGTGGGCGGACCGGGATGGCCGCAGGGCGGACTCAGCCGGTCAGGCCGAGCAGCTCCAGAGGGTGGGTCAGCCGCCACCAGGCGCTGGGCGGGTCGATGTCGTCGGTCAGGGTCAGCTCGATGACGTCGGCGTCCAACGGGCCGCGATAGGTCAGGGAGCCGACCGTCTGGCCGGCCGTGTCCGCCTCGTCGAGCGTGAACTCCGTCTCGACCTGCGCGGTGCCGCCGTTCCACAGCACGACCCCGCCGGGGGCATCCGTGATCACGTCGGCGGTGGCGCCCCACGCCGTCGACACGGTGCCGGCGAGCGTCCCCGCCGGCAGCTCGGCCGGGACGGAGACCTCGGCGGCGAGCTGGGCGAGCAGGCGCGCGCTCTCGCTGTCGCGCAGTTCGTCGGTGGGCTGGCCCAGCACCGCGGCGTACAGCCGCACCGGCGTCTCGCCGACGGTGATCTCCTGGGCCGACAGCAGGTTGTACCACTCCCACAGCCCGCCGGTCTTCACCCCGAGCATCGAGGGGTCTTCGAGCAGATCGTTCGTGTTCTCGACCTCGCCCGCGCCGGGCAGCTCGACCGTCTGGGTGCGGACGATCTCGGCGACGACGGGATGGGCCAGGGCCAGGTCGGCCAGGCGCAGCAGTGTCGCCGGGTCGGCCGCGTTCGCCTCGAGGATGCCGGTGGGCTCGACCACGGTGATCCCGTCGAGGCCGTGCGCGTCGAGCCACGTGCGCGCCGCGTTCGCGAACACCTGCTCGTTCGGCCACAGCTCGGCGGCGAGCCGCTCGGTGTAGTTGCCCGCGGAGCCCAGCAGGATGCCCTGCAGCAGCTGATACTGCGTCAGCGTCCCGCCGACCGGCACGTCGAGGGCCGACTCCCCGCGCGCCCGGAAGTTCCAGTAATCGACGCGGTCGCCGTAGTCGAACGCGAACTCGCGGCCGGGCTCGCCCGGTTCCAGCGGCAGCTGCTCGAGCGCCATCAGGACGGTGACGACTTTGGTGATGCTCGCGATCGACGACGCGTCGGTGGTGGACGCCGCCGTCTCGGTGATCCCGGCGACTCCGGCCGCCGCCGATCCGGTGTCGGGCCAGGTCAGCGCCGAGGCCGGAGCGGTGACCGGCACGATCTCGGCGGCGGTGACCGTGGGGGCGACGGCAGTCAACGGCCACAGCAGGGCCGCCGCGGTGTAGATGCAGCCCAGGGCGAGCAGGCCGCCGGCCGGCACGAGCACTGGCGGGCGCAGCAGCGACCGGCGCGGGCGGTCGGCGAGCAGGTCGCCGGAGCCGGAGGGGACCGGGCGCCGCGGGCCGAGTGCGGCCGGATCGACCCAGGCCAGGGCGGTGCCGCCCGCCTGCCCGGTCACCGCCGGCGGCCCCTCGGTCTCGAGGGTATCCGCCGGGGGCTCGGCGGCCCCGGTCAGCGCCGCGAAGGCCTCGAGATCGTCCGGCGGCGGCGCGGCAGCACGGCGGGCACGCCGTGTCAGCGGGGGCGCGTCGTCCAGAGTCACCCGTACAAACTACCGCCCCCGCCGCAGGGCTATACTCGGGGGCGACAACCACGGGAGTCCGGTGAACCGGGCTGAGAGGAAGCGACCCACGCTTCGACCGTCGAACCTGATCCGGATCATGCCGGCGCAGGGAGGAGAGATACATGCACGCATCCGCGTCCCCATCCACCGTCCGTCCCACCGCGAGCCGTTTCCGCTGGCGGGTCGTCGACATCGTCGTGGCCAGCGTCCTCGGCGTCGCGTCCGGCCTGATCTTCCTGCTGTGGAACATCGGCTACCTCGGTCCCAAGGCGCTTCTGGAGCCGCTGCTGCCCGGCCTGCAGGGACTGCTCGACGGCCCGTGGCTGTTCGCCGGCGTCCTCGGCGCGCTCATCATCCGCAAGCCCGGTGCCGCCCTCTACACCGAGACGCTCGCCGCGGTCGTGTCCGCCCTCATCGGCAACCAGTGGGGCGGGTTCCTCACGATCGAAGCCGGTCTCATCCAGGGTCTGGGCGCCGAGATCGTGTTCCTCGTCGTCGCCTACAAGCTGTGGTCGCTGCCTGTCGCGGTGCTCGCCGGTGCCGGGGCGGGCCTGTTCGGGGCCGTCAACAACCTCATCCTCTGGTTCGCCGGGTCCGATGCCACGTTCACGATCGTCTACCTCGTCTCGTCGACCCTGTCCGGCGCCGTGATCGCCGGCGGCGGGGCGTGGCTGATCGCCCGCGGCCTGGCGGCCACCGGCGCGCTCGACCGGTTCGCCTCCGGGCGCGCCGCCCGCGAGCGCGTCTAAGGATGGCCGCGCACCCGGGCGAGCACGGCCGCCCTGCGGCGGTGCTCGCCCGGGGGTGGGGATGGCGGCACGCCTCCCGTCACGCGTGGGCGCTGCGCGACGTCACCTTCGACATCGCCCCCGGCGAGCGGATCCTGCTGCTCGGCGCCTCGGGGTCGGGCAAGTCGACGCTGCTCCACGGGATGGCGGGCGTCCTCGGCGGCGCCGAGGAGGGCGAGTCCGAGGGGGAGCTGCGGCTGGACGGCAGACCGGCTGCCGAGGTGCGCGGGCGGGCCGGCCTCGTGCTGCAGGATCCCGACTCGCAGGTGATCCTCGCGCGGGTCGGCGACGACGTCGCCTTCGGGTGCGAGAACCTCGGCATCCCGCGCGACGAGACCTGGGCGCGGGTCGACGAGGCCCTCGACGCGGTGGGACTGACCGTGGCGAAGGACCGACCCACCAAGCACCTGTCCGGGGGGCAGAAGCAGCGCCTCGCCCTCGCCGGGGCGATCGCCATGCGTCCGGGGCTGCTCGTGCTCGACGAACCCACCGCGAACCTCGATCCGGTGGGCGTCGGCGAGGTGCGCGACGCCGTCCGCGACCTGCTCGATCGCACCGGCACCACGTTCGTGGTCGTGGAGCACCGTATCGACGTCTGGCTCCCCCTGGTCAACCGGGTGATCGTGCTCGGCGACGGCGGGATCGTGGCCGACGGCCCGCCCGCGCGGGTACTGGGGGCGGACGGGCCGCGGCTGGCCGCGGCCGGGGTCTGGGTGCCCGGCATCCCCCCGGCCGCGCCGCCGCCCCCCGCCCGTGGTGCCGGCGCGTGCCTGCTGACGGCCCGTGCGCTCGCCGTCGAGCGGGTGCGGGGCGTGCCGATCGCGACGGGCATCGACCTCGACATCCACGCGGGGGAGGCGGTGGCGATCACCGGGCCCAACGGTGCCGGGAAGTCGACGCTCGGGCTCACGGTGGCGGGGCTCCTCGCACCCGCGGGCGGCACCCTGCGCGCGTCCGACGCGCTGGCCGCCGGTGTGGGCCCGACACCCGTGGAGTGGAAGTCGCGGGAGCTGCTCACCCGCATCGGCACCGTGTTCCAGGACCCCGAGCATCAGCTGCTGGGGCGCACGGTGCGCGAAGAGCTCGAGGTCGGTCCGCGGGCGCTCGGTCTCGACGACCGGGCGATGACCGAGCGGGTCGACGAGCTGCTCGACCGCCTCCGGCTCACGCGGCTGGCCGCGGCGAACCCCTATACGCTGTCGGGCGGCGAGAAGCGGCGCCTCACGGTCGCCGCCGCGCTGGCGACACGGCCGCAGATCCTCGTGCTCGACGAACCGACGTTCGGGCAGGATGCGGTGACCTGGGCGGAGCTGGTCGCGCTCCTGGCCGCGCTGCGCGACGCCGGCAGCGCCATCGTCACGATCACACACGACGCCGCCGTCGTCGACGCGCTGCACGCCCGCCGGCTGGAGCTGGCCGGATGACGCTGCTCGACACGCACGCGCGCACCGGCACGTTCGCGCGCATCAACCCGGTCGCCAAGCTCGCCGCCAGCGGTCTGATCGCGCTGCCGCTGATCCTCACCCTCGACGTGGTCTCGGCGGCGGTCGCCCTGACGCTCGAACTGCTGCTGTTCCCGTTCGCGGGCATCGGTTGGCGGGAGTTCTGGGTGCGCACCTGGCCGGTGTGGCTGGCGGCGCCGCTGACGGCGGTGACCATCGTGCTCTACGGCGAGGCGTCCGGACAGGTGTACTTCGAATGGCTGTTCGTGCGGATCAGCGACGGCTCGCTGCTGCTGGCAGCGGCCACCTTCTTCCGGGTGCTCGCCATCGCCCTGCCGTCGGTGGTCCTGTTCCTCACGGTCGACCCGACCGACCTGGCCGACGGCCTCGCCCAGATCGTGAGACTGCCCGCCCGGTTCGTGCTGGGGGCGCTCGCCGGCCTCCGCATGGTCGGACTGTTCCTCGACGACTGGCGCGCACTCGAGCTCGCGCGGCGCGCGCGCGGCGTCGCCGACCGGGGCCGCATCCGGCGGTTCCTGGGGATGGCCTTCGCGCTGCTGGTGCTGTCGATCCGCCGCGGTTCGAAGCTGGCCACCGCCATGGAGGCACGGGGCTTCGGAGCGCCGGTGCGGCGCACGTGGGCGCGGGAATCCACCTTCGGTGGCCACGAATGGATGCTGGTGGCCCTCGGCGCCGCGATCGGTCTCATCGCCGTGGCCACCGCCGTCGCGACGGGCACCTGGAACTTCATCCTCGGGCCGTCGTAGCCCGATGACGTGCATTCCGTGCCGTGGAACCGGGGCCGGCGGCGCGGTCAGCCGGCATCCAGTGCACGCACGAGACGCGGCGGCGCCGTGACGCGGTACGACGCGTCGACGAGCTCGGTGATCTCGTCCCAATCCGAGCTCTCGTCCACATCGAGACCGAGCCAGCCGGACGGTCCCAGGTAGGCGGGCACCCAGAACCGCGGGTCCTGCCGCAGCGCGGGCGCGTCGGCGGGGTCGGGGCGCACCATGATCGCCGCGTCGTGCGCGACCCACGTGCCGTCGACGCGCAGCGACCCGCCGAAGTAGCAGAACACCTTCTGGGTGAAGAACGCCGGCCGGCCGTGACTGACCTTCTCGGCGGCCTCGGGCAAGGCGAGCGCGATGCGCCGCACGCGCGCCAGCAGCGGATCGTGCTCATCGAACATCACCGGATGCGCCATGTCGCAGATTGTCCCACTGCGGCACACTGGTCGCATGACCGGCTCCGCGCGACCGTGGGTGCTGCACGTCGACCTCGACCAGTTCATCGCCGCGGTCGAGGTGCTGCGCCGACCTGAGCTCGCCGGCCGGCAGGTGATCGTCGGCGGCCGCGGCGATCCCACCGAGCGCGCCGTGGTGTCGACCGCGTCGTACGAGGCCCGCGCCCTCGGGGTGCGGTCGGGGATGCCGCTGCGCATCGCCGCGCGCAAAGCGCCGGACGCGATCATCCTGCCCGTCGACGCCCCGGCCTACGAGGCCGCGTCGGAGGAGGTCATGGCGACGCTGCGCGGACAGCCGGGCGCCGTCGTCCAGGTGCTCGGCTGGGACGAGGCATTCGTCGGCATCACGACCGACGACCCCGAGGCGTACGCGCGCCGGGTTCAGCAGGCGGTGCTCGAGCGCACGCAGTTGCACTGCAGCGTCGGCATCGGCGACACGCTCATCCGGGCGAAGAACGCGACCGACTTCGGCAAGCCGCGCGGGACGTTCCGGCTCACCGTCGACAACTGGCTCGACGTCATGGGTCACCGCCCCACGATCGAACTGTGGGGCGTGGGCGGCAAGATCTCGAAGCGGCTCGCAACCCACGGCATCCACACCGTCGCCGAGCTCGCCGTCGCCGACGAGGCCGTCCTGGTGCCCGAGTTCGGGCCGAAGATGGGTCCGTGGTACCGGACCCTCGGTCGTGGCGAGGGCACCGCGGTCGTCGACGACACCCCGTGGGTGGCGCGCGGCCACGGGCGGGAGACCACGTTCCAGCAGGACCTCAGCAGCCGCGCCGACATCGACGAAGCCGCCCACGCCCTGCTGGCCCAGGTCCTCGACGACGTCGCCGCCGAGGGACGGCCCGTCGTGGGCGTGGGCATCAAAGTGCGCTACGCACCGTTCATCACCAAGACCTTCGTCCACAAGATCGAGGCGACGAGAGACCGCGCCACCGTCATCGCCGAGACGAGGAAGCTCGTCGACCGGATCGAGCCCGACCGGCCCGTGCGTCTGCTCGGGGTGCGGGCCGAGATGGCGATGCCCGACCACGCCCGCGAGGGTCACACCCCGACCCGCGGCGGGTGGTGACCCGTCGTCACACCTGGCCCCCGAGCGCTTCGCGCAGCAACCGGGCGTGATTGTGGGTCTCGTCGTGCGTCGCATAGAGCAGCGTGACGGTGTCGTGTCCGGTCAGCTGCTCGCGGAGCGCCGCGACCGCTGAACCGTCCGCCAGCTCGGCCCGATACGCCTTCTCGAAGTCGGGCCAGCTCATCCCCTCGTGATGGAAGGCCTTCCGCAGCTCGGCCGACGGCGCGACGTCCTTGTCCCAGAGATCCACGGCCGCCCGATCCTTGGTCAGCCCCCGCGGCCACAGCCGGTCGACCAGCACGCGGAACCCGTCCGTGGATGCCGGCTCCTCGTACACGCGCTTGACACTGATCTCCACGTGCCCAGTCTGCCTGCGCCTGCGCGCGACCGGTAGGGTGGTCGCAGGGATCATCAGCCTGGCACGCAGTGCCGCCAAGAGCGACACGCGATACCAGTTCGAAGGAGAACGCATGGAGATTGCCGGAGCGTCTGCGCTCGTCACCGGAGGGGCCAGCGGCCTGGGAGCGGCGACCGCCCGCCGCCTCGCCGCCGCGGGGGCCCACGTCACGATCGTCGACCTGCCGAGTTCGGCCGGCGCCGAGATCGCGGCCGAGCTGGGCGGCACCTTCGCCCCCGCCGACGTCACCGATCCGGACCAGGTCGCGGCGGCCGTCGCCGCGGCCGGCGAGCACGGCCCGCTGCGGGTCGTCATCAACTGTGCGGGCATCGCCCCGCCGGCCAAGGTGCTCGACCGCGACGGCACCCCGTCGAGCCTGGCCGACTTCGAGAAGGTCGTGCGCGTCAACCTCATGGGCACCTTCAACGTCATCGGCCAGGCGGCCGCGGCGATCGCGAAGACCGAGCCCACGGCATCCGGTGATCGCGGCGTCATCGTCAACACGGCCTCGGTCGCCGCGTTCGACGGTCAGATCGGCCAGGCCGCGTACTCCAGCAGCAAGGGCGGCGTCCACGCCATGACCCTGCCGATCGCACGGGAGCTCGCGCGCCACGCGATCCGCGTGTGCACCATTGCCCCCGGCATCATGCAGACCCCCATGCTCGCCGGCCTCCCCGAAGCGGCGCAGGCCAGCCTCGGACAGCAGGTGCCGTACCCCGCACGCGTCGGTCGCCCCGACGAGTACGCGAACCTCGCGATGCAGATCATCGACAACGGCTACCTCAACGGCGAGACGATCCGCCTGGACGGCGCCATCCGCATGGCGCCCAAGTAAGGAGACCCGTGAGCGACCCCATCCTCTTCAGCGTCGACGACGGCCTGGCCCGCATCACGCTCAACCGCCCGGAGCGGCTCAACGCCTTCAATGCCGACATGGCCGAAGCGTGGCAGCGGGTGACCGTCGAGGCGACCACCCGCGACGACGTCGGCGCGATCCTGATCGATGCCGCCGGCCGTGGATTCTGCGCCGGCGGTGACGTGCTCGACATGGCGCACACCATGGGTTCGGGTGCCGACATCCACGCGCTCGCCGACGTCATCAACGTCGGCATCCGCGCGCTCATCGAGTCCTCGATCCCCGTCGTCGCCGCCGCGCAGGGCTCCACCGCCGGGGGCGGCCTGGGCATCCTCATGTGCGCCGACTACGTGATCGTCGGCGAGAACTCGAAGATCGGCAGCCTGTACGCGAACATCGGGCTGACCCCCGACCTGTCGGTGTCGGCGCAGCTCGCTCGCGCGGTCGGTGAGCGGCGCGCTCTGCAGCTCGTGCTGCAGGACCGTCTGCTCTCGGCGCAGGAGGCTCTGGACTGGGGCCTGGTCGCCGAAGTCGTCGCCCCCGACCGGGTGCAGCCGCGGGCCGACGAGGTCGCCCGGTTCTGGCTGGCCGGCGCCGCCGGCGCCTACGGGCAGGCCAAGCGCCTCATCCGCTCGCAGCCCCAGCGCACCTTCGCCGAACAGCTCGCCGAAGAGGCCCGCTCGATCGGCGCCGCGTTCGACACCCCCGAAGCCCGAGCCCGCGTCGCAGGTTTCGCCGCGGCATCCGCCCGCAAGGAGAAAGCATGACCGACACCCCGCCGCTGGCCGGCAAGACCATCCTGATGTCCGGCGGCAGCCGCGGCATCGGCCTGGCGATCGCCCTGCGTGTCGCCCGGGACGGCGCCAACATCGCGCTGCTGGCCAAGACCGACACCCCGCACCCCAAGCTCGAGGGCACCGTGCACACCGCGGCCGAGCAGATCCGCGCTGCCGGCGGGCAGGCGCTGCCGATCGTCGGGGACGTGCGCAACGACGACGACATCACTGAGGCTGTGCTGAAGACCCAGGGCGAGTTCGGTGGCATCGACATCGTGGTCAACAACGCGTCGGTGATCGACCTGTCCGGCTCGCTCGACCTGTCGGCCAAGAAGTACGACCTCATGCAGGACGTCAACGTGCGCGGCACCTTCATGCTCTCGCGCGCGGCGCTGCCGATGCTGAAGGAGGCGGAGAACCCGCACATCCTGTCGCTGTCGCCGCCGCTGAACACCACCCCGAAGTGGCTCGGTGCGCACACCGGCTACTCGCTCGCCAAGTTCGGCATGACCATGGTCACGCTCGGCATCGCGGCCGAGTTCGCCGACCAGGGGATCGCGGCCAACACGCTGTGGCCGGCGACGACGATCGCCACCGCGGCGGTGCAGTTCGCGCTCGGCGGCGACCGGATGATGAAGGTCAGTCGCACGCCCGAGATCTACGCCGACGCCGCCTACGAGGTGCTCTGCCAGCCGGCACGCGAGTACACCGGCCAGACGCTCATCGTCGAGGACGTGCTGCGCGATGCCGGGATCACCGACTTCTCGCCCTATGCGGCCACGCCCGGCACCCCCGATTCGGAGCTGTACCCCGACATCTTCCTCGACTGACCCGCGCCACCGCGCCGAGCCGCCCGGTGCCGCACACCGCGCCGAACCGCCCAGTTCTGTACGAGCCGCCCAGCTTTGTACCGTCCGGAGCTGGGCGGCTCGTACACAGGTAGGCGGCTCGCGCGGGGAGGGGCGGGGTCACACCGCGGGGAGGGGCGGGGTCACACCAGGCCGAGGGCGACGAACGCGTTCCACACGCCGTCGTCGAGCACGCCGGTGGTGACCCGCCCCGCACGCGCCTGCAGCTCGGGATCGGCGTTGCCCATCGCGACCGCGTCGCCGACGACGTCGAACATCTCCACGTCGTTCCAGCTGTCGCCGATGCCGATCGCGTCGGCGGCGTCGAGCCCGAGCAGCTCGAGCGTCTCGAGGATCGCGGCGCCCTTGTTCGTGCCCAGCAGGGCGATCTCGCCGTTGGACCCGCCGGGCATCGGGATCGACCCCGGGATCACGTGGAAGCGGTCGCCGAGGTCGGCCTGTGCGCGGTCGAGACTGTCCGAGGCCTCGCTGATGAACGTGGACTTCGCGACGGCGTCGAGGTCGACCTCGGTGATCGGCCGGTAGCTGATCATCGGCGTCGGCTCCTCGCCGTCGTCGAGCCCGAGCTCCCGCAACTGCTCCGCGTGCCGGGCCCGCAGCTGCCGGAAGAACTCGCCGGCCAGCTCGCCGATGCCCTCGCTCGCGTACACCGCCGCGTGCGTCTGCAGGAAGTAGTGGATGCCGTGCTCGACGAAGTAGGCGACCAGCCGCTCGGTGTCGGCACGCGGCATCGGGTGCGCGATGACCAGGTCGTCGCCGCGGGTCACGAACGCGCCGCCGTTGGTGATGGCGCCGTCGAACCCGATCTCGCGCACCTTCGGGTGGATGTCGCCGTCCGAGCGCCCCGTGCACAGATAGACGAGGTGCCCGTTCGCGCGCGCCGTCCGCACCGCCGTCACGGTCGAGGGCGCGATCACCTGGCCGCGCTCGAGGATCGTGCCGTCGACGTCGAGGAAGGCGATGCGCTGTGCGGTCATGCTCCTACGGTATCCACGCCCCCTGCACGATGCCTGCGCGCCGGTGTCAGATCAGCCGCTTGCGCAGGAACACCTGGGCGGTGCCGTCACCGGCATCCACCCGCTCGCTTTCCACGTACCCCTCGCGCTCGTAGAGCCGCAGGTTCGCCTCGCTGTGCGAACCGGTGAACAGTTCGGCCTCGGTCGCCCCGGCGTCCGCGCCGCGCCGCTCGACCGCCGCGAGCAGTCGCGACCCGATGCCTTCCCCCTGCTGGTCGGGGGCGATGGCGATGCGGCCGATCAGCAGCAGGTCGCCGTCGCGCACCGCGCGCACTGCACCCACGATGCGTGGGCCGGCCAGGGCGACGCACCCCAGGTTCTGCTCCAGCTCGGCGCGCAGTTCTTCGAGGGTCTGGGTCAGCGGCGGCATGTCGGCGCTGCCGTAGATCTGGGCCTCCTGCACGAACGCGGCGCGCTGGATCGTCAGCACCTCGCCGGCATCGTCGGGGTGGATGTCGCGGATCTGGATGCCGGTCATGCGCCTACTCTCGCAGATCGGACCCTAGGCTGCTGGCCGGGTGACTTCACGCACTGTCCGCCTGGGTGTCCAGGTCCAGCCGCAGCACGCCCCCTACCCGAAGATCCGAGAGACGGTCCGGGAGCTCGAGCAGCTCGGCGTGGACATCCTGTTCAACTGGGACCATTTCTTCCCGCTGACCGGCGAGCCCGACGGGCTGCACTTCGAAGCGTGGACCGAGCTCGCCTCGTGGGCGGAGATCACCTCCCGCGTCGAGCTGGGCACGCTCGTCAACTGCAACAGCTACCGCAACGCCGATCTGCAGGCGGACATGGCCCGCACCATCGATCACATCAGCGCCGGCGACACCGGGATCGGGCGGTTCATCTTCGGGACCGGCGCCGGCTGGTTCGAACGTGACTACGACGAGTACGGCTACGAGTTCGGCACGGCCGGGCGGCGGATCGACGCGCTCGCCGCGGCGATGCCGCGCATCGAGGAGCGCTGGACTCGGCTCAACCCGCCGCCGACCCGCGAGATCCCGGTCCTGATCGGTGGCGGCGGCGAGAAGAAGACCCTGCGCGTCGTGGCCCGGCACGCCGACATCTGGCACAGCTTCACCCGGGTGGACGATCTGCCGCGCAAGCTCGGCATCCTGGCCGACCACGCCGCCGCCGTCGGTCGCGATGTCACCGAGATCGAGGTCTCGAACGAGCTGCGCGGCGTCGACGAACCCACCGCCGACCGCATGCTCGAGGCCGGCGTGACGCTGTTCACCCTCGCGATCTCGGGACCCGATTACGACCTCGCTCCCGTCCGCCGCTGGCTGACCTGGCGCGACGCGCAGCGCTGACGCGCCCGGCGCTGACGCGCCCGGCGTTCTGGCAGGTGCGCTCGGTACGCTGGAACCCATGACCGAGCCGACCCCCGTGCGCAAGACCACGCCGCGCACCGCACCGCCGCGTCAGGTGCGCCCGCGCACGGAAGGCTGGGAACAGCAGAAGGATGCCGCCGGCCGCCCGCTGCTGCAGTTCGCCAGCCCCAAGCGCGGAAAGCCGCCCGTGCACCTGGCCGACCTCACTCCCGAACAGCGCGTGGAGAAGGTGAAGGAACGGGGGATGCCCCCGTTCCGCGCCAAGCAGCTCGAGAAGCACTACTTCACCCACTTCACGTCGGATCCCGCGCAGATGACCGACCTGCCCGCATCCACCCGTGACGAGTTCGTCGCCGGGATGCTGCCGCCGCTGCTGACCGAGGTGCGGCGCCTGGAGACCGACCGCGGCGACACGATCAAGTTCCTGTGGAAGCTGCACGACGGCGCCCTGGTCGAATCGGTGCTCATGCGCTACCCGGGCCGCATCACGCTGTGCGTGTCGAGCCAGGCGGGGTGCGGGATGAACTGCCCGTTCTGCGCGACGGGGCAGGCCGGGCTGACCCGGAACATGTCGGCGGCCGAGATCATCGAGCAGGTCGTGCGTGCCAACCGGCTCATCGCCGACGGCGGCCTGGGCGACCCGCGCCGCGTCGGCCACGAGGGCGAGCGGGTCACCAACATCGTGTTCATGGGCATGGGCGAGCCGCTCGCCAACTACGCGCGGGTCATGCAGGCGGTGCGGGTGATGACCGACAAGGCGCACGGGATGGGCATGAGCGCCCGCGGGATCACCGTGTCGACGGTGGGCCTGGTCCCGGCGATCCACAAGCTGGCCGCCGAAGACATCCCGGTGACGTTCGCGCTGTCGCTGCACGCGCCCGACGACGAGCTGCGCGACGAGCTCATCCCGGTGAACTCGCGGTGGAAGGTCGACGAGGCGCTCGATGCCGCCCGCGGCTACTTCGAGAAGACCGGGCGCCGCGTCTCGATCGAGTACGCGCTCATCAAGGACATGAACGACCACCCGTGGCGCGCCGACCTGCTGGCCGAGAAGCTCAACGCCCGCGGCCGCGGGTGGGTGCACGTGAACCCGATCCCGCTGAACCCGACGCCCGGCTCGGTGTGGACCTCGTCCGAGGTGCTCGTGCAGGACGAGTTCGTCCGCCGGCTCAACGCCGCCGGCATCCCCACCACCCTGCGCGACACCCGCGGCAAGGAGATCGACGGCGCCTGCGGCCAGCTCGTGGCCACCGAAGACGACCAGCACGCCGCCGAGGACGTCCCCGTCGGCTGACCCCGCGCAGGGGCGGGGCGGCAGTAGCGTGGGGGATGGTCAACTATCGCTATCTCGGCAACAGCGGGTTCAAGGTCTCGGAGATCACCTACGGCAACTGGGTGACGCACGCCTCCCAGGTCGGCAACGAGGCGGCGATCGCCACGGTGCACAAGGCACTGGATCTGGGCATCACCAGCTTCGACACCGCCGACACCTATGCCAACACCGCCGCGGAGGTGGTGCTCGGTGAGGCGCTGAAGGGACTGGACCGCACCGACTTCGAAGTGTTCACCAAGGTCTACTGGCCGATCGGCAAGAAGGGCCCGAACGATGTGGGCCTGTCGCGCAAGCACATCTTCGACGGCATCAACGGCTCGCTGAAGCGCCTCGGCGTCGAGTACGTCGACCTCTTCCAGGCGCACCGCTATGACTACGAGACCCCGCTCGAAGAGACGATGCAGGCGTTCGCCGACATCGTGCGCCAGGGCAAGGCACTCTACATCGGCGTCAGCGAATGGACGGCCGAGCAGCTGCGTGACGGGCACGCCCTGGCCACCCAGCTCGGGTTCCAGCTCGTGTCGAACCAGCCCCAGTACTCAGCGCTGTGGCGCGTCATCGAGGGCAAGGTCGTGCCGACCAGTGAAGAGCTGGGCATCTCGCAGATCGTCTGGTCGCCCATGGCGCAGGGTGTGCTCAGCGGCAAGTACCTGCCCGGCCGGCCGCTGCCCGACGGCTCACGGGCCACCGACGAGAAGAGCGGCGCGCACTTCATCTCGCGGTTCATGAACGACCCGGTGCTGACCGCTGTGCAGAAGCTGAAGCCGATCGCCGAGCAGGCCGGCCTCACCATGCCGCAGCTGGCGATCGCGTGGGTGCTGCAGAACCCGAACGTCGCCGCCGCCCTGGTGGGCGCGTCGCGCCCCGAGCAGCTCGAGGACAATGTCAAGGCCTCCGGTGTCACCCTCGACGCGGACACCCTGCAGGCGATCGACGAGGCGCTCGCCCCGGTCGCGGTGACCGACGTCGAAGAGACCTACACGGTCTCGCCGAAGACCCGGCCCGCGTGATCTGACATGGCGACGACGAGCGCCGGCATCCTGCTGTACCGTCTCGACGACGGTGGAGCGGTGTCGGTGCTCGTCGCGCATATGGGTGGGCCCTACTGGTCGTCGAAGGACGAGGGTGCCTGGTCGATCCCGAAGGGGGAGTACGACCCCGACGAGCCCGCGCTGGATGCCGCCCGACGCGAGTTCCGCGAAGAGCTCGGCGTGGACCCGCCCGACGTGGACTATGCGGAGCTGGGCACCTTCCCGTACTCGTCCGGCAAACGGGTGACCGTCTTCGTCGCCGACGGCGCGGCGTTCCCGGCATCCGATTTCGACTTCGGGGTGTTCGAGATGGAGTGGCCGCCGCGCTCCGGACGCACGCAGTCGTTCCCCGAGGTCGACCGGGTCGAATGGATGCCGGTGGCCGACGCGCGGCCGCGACTGGTCAAGGGGCAGCGGGCCGCACTCGACAAGCTCGAGGAGCTGCTCGCGAGCGTGCGCTGACCTCCCTTGTCCGTGTCGGAGGGTGGCGCGAGACTGTCGCGGGAAGGGGGAACGACATGGCACACGGAGACATCACCCACATCGACATCCCGGTGAACGACCTGGCCGCTGCCAGTGAGTTCTACGGACGCCTCTTCGGCTGGCAGATCGCCGAGATGGAGGGGTTCGAGGGCTATCCGATGTGGCAGGCGCCGAACAAGATCAGCGGCGGCGGCCTCGCTCCGCGGTCGGCCGACTTCACGCAGCCACGTTCGTACGTGGAGGTGGACTCGATCGACGAGACCGTCGCGCAGGCGCTCGCCGCGGGCGGCTCGGTGGCGATGGCCAAGGAGAACATCACCGACACCAGTTGGTGGGCGGTCATCGTCGATCCCGACGGGAACCACATCGGCCTGTACGAGGGCACGACCGGCGGGTGACCCGCAGGCGGGCGGGCCGGCGGGTCAGCGCTTCTTGG
This sequence comes from Microbacterium pollutisoli, assembly GCF_053586795.1. Taxonomy (NCBI): domain Bacteria; kingdom Bacillati; phylum Actinomycetota; class Actinomycetes; order Micrococcales; family Microbacteriaceae; genus Microbacterium; species Microbacterium pollutisoli. Next base: position 246,821 of record NZ_JBNYWT010000002.1, on the reverse strand, counting down.
TGGGTGCCGCCGACACGTCGAGCTTGTCGTGCAGGCCGCCCAGCGACGACCACGCGCTGGACGTCCCCTTCGCCGCGTGCTCGGCGCCGCGCACCGCGCGCTCATCGGCCCACTCATTGAGCACGTGGCCGCGGTGGCCGCGGACGTGCTCGAGGATGACATCGGGCAGCCCGGCCGCCCGTCGCGCATCGCGCGCGGCGATCAGCTGCTCGAGCAGGTCGACGTTCTTCGTCGGTGCGCCCGTCGAGGTCTTCCACCCGCGGCGACGATGCCCGTCCATCCACTTCTCGTAGGTGTCGATCGCGTACTTCGAATCGGCTTGGACGACCAGGTGGCGCACGTCGGCGTGGTCCTCGATGGCCTTGAGCAGGCCCAGCAGCTCACCGATGTTGTTGGTGCCCACCGGCAGCGCACCGGCAGCCCAGTGACCGTCCTCACCGACCCAGGCCCACCCGGTCGGGCCGGGATTGCCCTTGCAGGCGCCGTCGGTGGCCACGGTGTAGGTGTCGCGGGGATCGGTCACCCGGTTACGGTAGCCGATCGGCGGCGGCGCGGCACCTCGGGCGGTGGGGGTTCCCCTGGCGGTGCGGGCCCGGGCGGGCACGACGACGTCGGGCCGCCCTCGACCTGACCCGCGCCGGTGCGTGACACCGCGGACGCGTCGGTCCCCGGATCGCGCCGAGGGCGTACGTAGGGTGGACGGGTGACCGCGATGACCGCTGCCCGGGGCTCGGTCCCGGTTGTGCGGCTATGGGGACGGCGCCTGCGCTCGCGCGCCGGGTCGCTCGCGGCGCTCACGCTGGCCGTCGCCGCCCTCGTCGGCCTGGTGTGCGGTCTGCTCGCGGGGTCGGTGCTGGCCGGGCAGGACTCCATCCGCGCGGCGTTGCCCGACGAGCAGACGCCGGCGGGATGGCTGCAGATCCAGACGCGGCCCGCCGACGACCGGCGGGCGCAGAGCGAAGCGGCCGAGGCGGTCATCGCCGCCGCGGTCGGCGACACCGTGACGGTGACGCCACTCACGCTGGGCGAGCCGGGCTCCGATCTCGAGCGGGTCGCATGGCGCCTCACCCCCGCGGCCGGCCTGACGACCCAGTCGGTGCAGCAGCTGGCCGACGGGCTGCATCGGCTGCCCGACAGGTTCCGGTCTTCGCCGGCGGCGCAGGGCGGGAGCATCGCCACCGGCTCGCTGGCCACGTCGGCCGAGAACATCGCCGATGCCGCCCGCGCGACCGCCGCGATCCTGCCCGTGCCGGTCGCCCTGCTGGCTGCCCTCGGATGGTTCGCCGCACTTCAGCTGGCACGCCTGCTGGGTATGTCACGGTCCGCCGAGACCCGCCTGTTGCAGGCGCGCGGACTCTCGCCCCGGCGCAGTGCCGTGCTGGCCGGGCTCGACGCGGTCTCGGCCACCGTCGGCGGCGTGGCGGTCGGCACGGTCGGGGCCGCCGTCGTTCTCGGCGCCATCTGGGGCCGTGCGGGCATCGCCGCACTCGTGGGCACGTGGCCGGTCGTTCTCATCACCGGCGTGGCGCTGGTCGCCACCATCACCGCCGGCCAGCTCAGCGCCGCCGGACAGCGGCGCTCTGCGGCCACCGGCCGGCTGGCGCGGGCCGCATCCCCCGCTCTCGCGGTGCTGCTGCTCGCGGTCGCCGTCGTGCTCGTCTGGCAGGCGGCCACCACTCCCGGCACCGCGTGGGACACCTGGGCGGTCACGGTGACCATGCTCGCGCCGCCGGTCGCGGTCGGCGCGCTGGCGGTCGCCGCCCTCGTCGTGTTCGGCCCGGTCGCCGCGCTCGCCGCCCGCGGCGCCGCCGGGGCGCGGGGGTTGGCCGCCGTGTATCCGGCACGTCAGGTCGCCCGACGCGTGCCCGCGTACGCGGTCGGCGTCGTCCTGGTCGTCATCACGATGGCCGGCGCCGTGCTTGCCGGCGCCTACGGGGCGACGTGGACGGCCGCCACCGAGCAGTCGCAGCGGCTGACCGCCGGGGCGCCTTTGCGCGCCGAGCTCGATCCGGTCACGCCGGCGGCGCTGCAGCAGGCGTCGACGGTCGGTTCGGCCATACCCGCCTACACGACGGCCGTGGTCGCCGGCGACGTCGGCGCCGCACTGGTCGCGGTGCCCGCCGACCGGTTGCCGCAGGTGCTGGTCGAGCTGCCCGAACTCGCCGCCACGCTCACCGCGGATCTGGCCCACGACCCGCTCTGGGCCGTGCTCCCCGACGAGGCGACGGGTGTGCGGCTCACCGGCACCGTCACCGGGCCTGCGGAGGCGGCAGCGGCCGCCACTGCGCGGGCGTGGGTGATGGATGCCGCGGGGACACCGGCATCCATTCTTCTCGCCCTCACCGTCGACGACCGTGCCTTCACCGCCACCGGCGACCTGCCGGAAGGTGAGGGTCCGTGGACGCTCACGGCCACGGAAGTCGCGCGCGGCAACGCCTACCCGTGGGACCGCCTCATCTTCACCGACCTGCGCCTGGTCGCCGTCGAGGGCGAGGCGGAGACCGAGCTGGGGCTGAACGCGGTGCCCACCGCATCCGTGCACCCGCCCGCGGCGGGAGCCGGTGGGGTGCGGTCGGCACTGGTCTGGAGCGCGGCCGGCGTGCAGCCGTCGCGGGTGCCGGCGGTGGTCACCAGCGCCTTCGCGAACCGGCTCGGCGTGGCGGACGGCGATGAGCTCGATCTGCGGGTCGACGGCAGCGGCCGCACCGTCGCCGCGACGGTGGTCGATGTCCTGCCCGCCCTGCCCGGTATCGGCTCCGGCCCCGGGGTGTTCGTGTCACTGCCGGGTCTCGTCGAGGCGAGCACCCCGCTCGGGCAGGCCGACACCGCGCCGTCGCCGCCGCTCGCGGGTGAGGTGTGGGCCGCTGGCGACCGGGTGGCCCTGGCCGCGGCGCTGGATGTGCCGGTCGCGGTGCCGGGGAGTCCGGCGCAGGCTGTCGCCCGTGAGCTGGCGCAACTGTGGCGCGCTGCTGCGCTCGGCGGGGCCGCTCTGACCGGTGTCGCCCTCGTGGCGCTTCTCTGGTCGCTCACGCACCGTCGAGGGGGAGAGGTGCTGGCGTTGCGGGCCCTCGGCGTCGCACCGCAGACACAGACGCGGTTGCGCGCGGTCGAGTCGGGCATCGTGGTGCTGCTGTCGATCGTGCTGGGTGCCGTCGGCGGGATGGGTCTGGCCGCGGTGCTGATTCCGCCGCTGGCGGCGCGGACGATGATTGACCGGCAGGTCGCGCCGGCCCTGGCTGTGGACGTCGGTCCGATCGCGCTCACCGTGGCCGTGCTCGTGGTCGCGTGCGCGATCGCGGCGGTCGGGGTGAGTGCGATCGTACGCGCCCAAGGGGCGTCGACCCGCGTCGAGGGGACGGCATCGTGAGCACCGCCCGTCTGCTGCTGCCGCACCTGCGCGCCGGCCTCGGCTCGATCCTGACGGTCGCCGCCATCGTCCTCACCCTCGCGGCCGGTGCCGTCTTCGCTCCGATCGCGGTGACCGGGATGCTCGACGCCTCCACTCGCCACCGCGTCGAGGTGCTGAGCCCCGCCGTCCGCGATCTGGGAGCATCGATGGCGACGATGCCCCGGGCCGGGGCGGGGCCCGAGCCGACCGCCTCGCTTCCCGATGAACTCCTCGACACGTGGGGCGGGTTCGACAGTGCGGTCCGCGCGATCCGCGGCGAGCTGACCGCGACGGCACGCGTCGTCTTCGGCGAGGCGGAGTACTACGCGCGATTGGGGGAGCCCGCCGAGTTCGCTCCGATCACGTATGTGAGCCTGGATCCGCGCTACGCCCAGCGCATCCGCATCGTCGAGGGGCGCCTTCCGCAGGTCTCGATCACGCGACAGGACTGGGATCGTGTCTTCGAGGGCGCCTACGACGAGTTCGGCGAGCCCGTCGACGGGTTCACGCCGGACCTCCCCGGCACCGAGATCGTGCTGTCGGTCGCGTCCGCCGAAGAGGTCGACTGGCCGATCGGTGAGACCCGGTCGGTGGGCCGGGAATCGACCTGGATGTACGAGACGCCGTTGACGCTGGTCGGCACATTCGAAGCCGCTGACCCGGCCGACCCCTACTGGTCCCGCGCGACCGGCATACTGATGCCCTCGCGGGGCGCCGATCCCGACGGCGTACCGTTCATCCGCACGACCGGCTTCGCCGCCCCCGACATGCTCTCATTCCTGGTCTGGCTCCACCCGAGGACACTGACCGATGTCTGGTACCCCGCCGACGCCGCCCCCGTCACCGCGGAGGAGGCGCCGGCGCTGCTCGCCGACCTTCGCGGGTTCACCTCGCGCAGCCACTCCGTCGAGGGTGAGCAGGGGCTGAGCTTCGGGTCGCTCTCGTTCCAGTCGGGCACCGTCGACGCGCTCGACGATGCCGTGGCCGGCAACGCGTCGCTGGTCGCGGTCACGGGCATGCTGATCTCCGGTCCCATCGGCGTCGCCGTGGCGGTGCTGCTGCTCGGCTGCCGGCTGCTGTGGGAGCGGCGCCGCGCAGGGTCGGCGCTGCTGGCGGCCCGCGGTGCATCGCCCCGGCAGCTGCGGGGACTGCTCGCGCTCGACGGCCTCGTCGCCGGGGTCGTGCCGGGGGCGGTCGGCGCGGCGGCGGGTCTCGCTCTTGCCGGCATCGTCGCACCCGGTCAGCCGGTCGGGCCGGCCACGCTGGTCGCTCCTGCAGTTCCGGCGCTGCTGCCGGCGATCGCGGGGGCGGTCGTCGCGACGCAGGCGCGGGGACGCGAGCGCATCGACGTGCGGCGCACCTCGGTGTGGCGCATGATCGCGGAGATCGCGGTACTGCTCCTGAGTGTGCTGGCCACCACGCTGCTGCTGGTGCGCGGTCCGGCGGTGACGTTCGACCGGGTCGACCTGCTCGCCGTGGCCGCCCCGTTCCTGCTCGCCCTGGCCGCGTGCGTGCTGACGCTGCGGCTGTACCCGGCGGTGCTGCGGGTCGTGCTCGCCCGGCAGCAGCGACGACGCGGGTTCACCGGACTGCTCGGGGCCGCCCGCGCGCTGCGCGACCCGGCCACCGGTCCCGCGCCGGTGCTCGCGCTCATCGTCGGCGTGTCGTTCGCGGTCGCCGGGGGCATCCTGCTCTCGACCGTCCACGGCGGGGCCGTGCAGGCTGCCCGCGTGAGCGTCGGCGCCGACCTGCAGGTCGAGGCGGCACGCATCCCCGACGAGGCCGTCGCGGCGATCGCCGAGATCGACGGTGTCGCCGTGGTCGCGCCGGTGTCGGTGCTGCCGGCATCGGAACTCGTCGTCGATCAGCGGCGTACCCGCGTCAGCCTGTATCTGGCCGATCCACGGCTGCTCGCCGACGCGCAGACCGGCTACCCCCGAGTCGTCCCGGCCGGGGTGGACCTGACCCCCGGCGGTGCGGTGCCGCGGCTGCTGTTCGCGCAGGACACCGCCGACCGGCAGCGGGTCGGCCCCGACGCGGAGATCGAGATCATCGGCGTGCCCGCGTCCGTTGCGGGCACGGCGCAGGGCCGGGCGCCGTTCGCTCCCACGCGCAACTGGATCCTCGCCGACGCCGCGACCGTCGAGGAGCTCACCGACCGGGCACCCATCACGACGCACCTGTTCGTGCGACTGGGTGACGGTTCGTCGGCAGCCGCGGTCACCGCCGGCATCCGCGATATCGTCGGCGACGCCGCGCGCGTGACCACCGCAGCCGATGCCCTCGCGCGGATCGACTCCGACCCGGCCGTGACGGGGCTGCGCGTCGTGCTGCTTGCCGGCATCATCGCCTCCGCGCTGCTGAGCGCCGTCGCCGTGGTCATCACCCTCGTGCTCGGTGCCCGGTCGCGGCAGCGAATCCTGGCGCTGCTGCAGACGCTGGGCGCGCCGCCGCGCGCGGCGACGCGACTGCTCGCGTGGGAGCTGGTGCCGGCCGGCATCGCGGCTCTGGTGGTCGGCGGCGTCTTCGGCGCGCTGCTGCCCGTCCTGCTGAACGCCGTGATCGACCTGCGCGCGTTCACGACCGGCGACGTGGCGCCGGGTTACCGCGCCGACCCACTCATCCTGCTGCTGACCGTCGGCGGCTTCGTCGTCGTCACCGCCGGCGCGACCCTGGCCGCCCTGGGGATCGCGCGCCGTGCCCGTGCGGCCGCGATCCTGCGTACCGTGGAGGACACGTGACCGAGAACCCTGGCATCCCCGAACCGGCGGACATCGTCTGCGCCGACCTCGTCCGCATCTTCGCGACCGAGGGCGTCGAGGTGCAGGCGCTGCAGGGCCTGAGCCTCGTCGTCGAGCGCGGCGAGCTGGTCGCCGTCGTCGGCGCGTCCGGGTCGGGAAAGTCGACCCTGCTGGCGATCCTGTCGGGGATGGACACCCCCACCGCCGGCGTCGCCCGCGTCGCCGGCCGCGACCTGCTGACCATGTCGGGTCGCGAACGGGTCGCATTCCGGCGGGAGTGCGTGGGCTTCGTGTGGCAGCAGACCTCGCGCAACCTGCTGCCGTACCTGACCGCCGCCGAGAACGTCGCAGCCGTGCTCGCGATCACCGGGAAGGCGAAGGCCGCCGAACGGGGCGACCGGGCGCGCGCTCTGCTCGATCTGCTGGGTGTCGGCCACGGCGCCGACCGGCGGCCCGATCAGCTCTCCGGCGGCGAGCAGCAGCGGGTCGCGATCGCCGTGGGCATCGCGAACGAGCCGCGCGTGCTGCTGGCCGATGAGCCGACCGGCGAGCTCGACGACGACACCAGCGCCGAGGTGCTCGAGGCGATGCGCGCGGTGAACCGTGAGCTCGGCGTCACCACCCTGATCGTGACGCACGACCCGTCGGTGTCGGAGCACGTGGCGCGCACGGTGCAGATCCGCGACGGGCGTACGGCCACCGAGGTGCTGCGCTCGACCCGCACCGACGAGCACGGCGCCGAAGAGCACATCGCCGAGGAGTACGCCGTGCTCGACAAGGTGGGCCGGCTGCAGCTGCCGGACGAGTTCGTGTCGTCGCTCGATCTGCGTGACCGCGTGCGCCTGGCACTCGAGCCCGATCACGTGGGCGTGTGGCCGGGTGTGCGACCGCGGGCCGAGTCGCCGGTGACCGAGCCGGGCCCAGAGCCCGATCCGGCGCCCCACCCGGAGGAGGCATCATGACCGTCGCCCTGCGCGCGGAACAGCTCGTGCGGATCTTCCCCTCGCCCGGTGGCGACGTGCATGCGTGCGACGGCATCGACCTGACGCTGCACCCCAGCGAGCTTCTCGTCGTACGCGGCCGATCGGGGGCGGGTAAGACCACCCTGCTGAACCTTCTCGGTCTGCTCGATCGCCCCACCTCCGGCCGGGTCGTGATCGGCGACACCGACACCACGGGGCTGCCCGAAGCGCGCCTGGCGGACCTCCGCCGCGACCGGCTCGGCTTCATCTTCCAGTCGTTCGGCCTCGTCCCGGTGCTGTCGGCCCGGGAGAATGTCGAGCTGCCGCTGCGGATCGCGGGGGTCGACCCCGACGAGCGCGACCGCCGGGTGGCGGAGGCTCTCGATCGCGTCGGGCTCGGCGGGCACGGGGAGCAGCGTCCCGGTGAGCTGTCGGGCGGTCAGCAGCAGCGCGTGGGCATCGCCCGGGCGATCGTGTCGGATGCCGGCATCCTCATCGCGGACGAGCCCACCGGCCAGCTCGATTCACGCACCGCTGCCACCATCATGGACCTCCTCGCCGAGCTCGCCCATGACCGCGGGCTCGCCACGATCGTGACGACCCACGACCCGCTGCTGGTCGCGCGTGCGGACCGCGTGCATGAGCTGCACGACGGCCGGATCGTGGATGCCGGGGGTGCGACCGGTCCGGCCGCCGCGCCGCCGGCCGAGACGCCGCCGGCCACCCGGGCAGAGTTGCGGCGGCGGCGCGAAGGACGCTGACGCAGGTTCTGTATACCGCAGAAGCCCTGAGGTGGGCAGTTCTTGGCCTTGAGTGGCCCTTGTGTATACGCTGGCGGCATCCACTCGTAGAGAAGAGGTGTTGCCATGCGCGCCAGCGACCGCGCCTACGCTGCCCTGCTCGAGGAGATCCAGTCCGGCGCGCTGAAGCCCGGCACCGTGCTCGGCGAGGTCGAGCAGTCCACCCGGCTCGGAGTCAGCCGCACCCCGCTGCGGGAGGCGATGGGGCGCCTCGCCGCCGACGGCCTGGTGACCCAGGCCTCTCCGCGCGTGACGGTGGTCACCGACATCGACGCCGACGACATCCGCGCCCTGTTCGAGGTGCGGCGGGCTCTCGAGGAGAGCGCCGCACGCCACGCCGCCGCCCGCGGCGACGCCGCCGTCTTCTCCGCTCTGGCCACCGAGTTCGGCGGCATCGACGCCGCCGGCTCCGCCGACGCCTACTACGGCCTGATCGCCCGGTTCGACCGGGCCCTCGACGCCGCGGTGGCCAACGACTACCTCACCAGCGCGCTGCGCACCGTGCGCACCCATCTCGTGCGCGTGCGCCGGCTGGCCCGCGACAACCCGCAGCGGCTGACCGCGTCCGCCGGAGAGCACCGCCTCATCGCCTCGGCCATCGCCGCCGGCGACGGCGAGCTGGCCGCGCACGCCACCCACGTCCACCTGTCCCACGCCCTGACCGCGATCCTCGACTCTCTGGAGGCCCAGCCATGACCGTCACCCACCACGTCCGCGTCTACCGCAGCGAAGAAGAACTGCCCCGCGAGGAGCAGCTGGCGTACAAGATCGCGCAGGTCGCCGCCGACCCCGTGGCGGTCGAGCCCGACGTCGTCGACATGATCATCAACCGCGTCATCGACAACGCCGCCGTCGCCGCCGCCTCCCTCACCCGCGGCCCGATCAACTCGGCCCGCGCGCAGGCCCTGTCGCACCCGGTGTCCACCGGCGGCCAGGGCGCGACGATCTTCGGCGTCGCCAACGACACGCACTCCAGCCCGGAGTGGGCCGCGTGGGCCAACGGCGTCGCCGTGCGTGAGCTCGACTACCACGACACGTTCCTCGCCGCCGAGTACTCGCACCCCGGTGACAACATCCCGCCGATCGTGGCGGTCGCCCAGCACGTCGGCGCCGACGGCGCGGCCCTGGTGCGCGGCATCGCGACCGGGTACGAGATCCAGATGGACCTGGTCCGGGCCATCTGCCTGCACAAGCACAAGATCGACCACGTCGCCCACATCGGGCCGTCGGCCGCCGCCGGCATCGGCACGCTGCTGGGACTCGACGTCGACACCATCTACCAGGCCGTCGGCCAGGGGCTGCATACCACGACCGCCACGCGGCAGTCGCGCAAGGGCGAGATCTCCACCTGGAAGGCGCACGCGCCCGCCTTCGCCGGCAAGATGGCGGTCGAGGCCGTCGACCGGGCGATGCGCGGCCAGACCTCGCCGAGCCCCATCTACGAAGGCGAAGACGGCGTCATCGCCTGGATGCTGGACGGCAAGGACGCCTCGTACGAGGTGCCGCTGCCGGCGCCCGGCGAGCCCAAGCGCGCGATCCTCGACTCGTACACGAAGGAGCACTCGGCCGAGTACCAGGCGCAGGCGTGGATCGACCTGGCCCGCAAGCTCCACAACACCCGGCCCGAGCTCGCCGACCCGGCGAACATCGCCGGCATCGTCCTGCACACCAGCCACCACACCCACTACGTGATCGGCTCCGGGGCGAACGACCCGCAGAAGTACGACCCCACGGCCTCGCGTGAGACGCTCGACCACTCGATCCCGTACATCTTCGCCGTCGCGCTGCAGGACGGCGGCTGGCACCACGTGCACTCGTACACGCCCGAGCGGGCCGGTCGCCCCGACACCGTCGAGCTGTGGAACAAGATCACGACGGCCGAGGACGCCGAGTGGACCCGCCGGTACCACTCCGAGGACCCCGACGAGAAGGCCTTCGGCGGTCGCGTCGAGATCACCCTGACCGATGGTTCGACCGTCGTCGACGAGATCGCGGTGGCCGACGCCCACCCGCTCGGGGCCCGTCCGTTCGCGCGCGAGAACTACATCGCCAAGTTCCGCCTGCTGGCCGAGCCCGTGCTCGCCCCCGAGGAGATCGAGCGGTTCCTCGACCTCGCGCAGCGCCTGCCCGACCTGACCGCCGCCGAGGTGCGTGAGCTCAACATCGTCGCGCTCCCGGGCGTCATCGAGAACGCCCCGGCGCCGAAGGGGCTGTTCTGATGCTGTACGCCACCACTCCGGCATCCGAGAAGCGGCGCCTGCTGCGCGAGCGACTCGCCTCGGGGGAGCTGCTGCGCTTCCCCGGTGCGTTCAACCCGCTGTCGGCTCGGCTCATCGAGCAGAAGGGGTTCGAGGGCGTCTACATCTCGGGCGCCGTGCTCTCGGCAGACCTGGGGCTGCCTGACATCGGCCTGACGACGCTGACGGAGGTCGCCGGCCGCGGCCAGCAGATCGCCCGCACGACCGAGCTGCCGGCGATCATCGACGCGGACACCGGGTTCGGTGAGCCGATGAACGTCGCCCGCACCATCCAGACCCTCGAGGACGCCGGTGTCGCCGGCGCCCACATCGAAGACCAGGTCAACCCGAAGCGCTGCGGTCACCTCGACGGCAAGCAGGTCGTCGACGAGGGCTCGGCCGTGCAGCGCATCCGGGCCGCCGCCGACGCCCGCCGCGACGAGAACTTCCTGATCATGGCGCGCACCGACATCCGCGCGGTCGAGGGTCTGGAGGCCGCGGTCGACCGGGCGAAGGCCCTCGTCGACGCCGGAGCGGACGCCATCTTCCCCGAGGCGATGCGCACGCTGGAGGAGTTCGCCGCCGTGCGGGCCGCCGTCGACGTGCCGATCCTGGCCAACATGACCGAGTTCGGGAAGTCGGACCTCTTCTCGGTGGACCAGCTGCGGGACGTCGGTGTGAACATCGTGATCTGGCCGGTGTCCCTGCTGCGTATCGCCATGGGAGCGGCCGGCCGGGCGCTGGATACCCTGATCGACGAGGGGCATCTGACCGGCAGACTCGGCGAGATGCAGCACCGCGCCGACCTGTATGACCTGATCGACTACGAGGCGTACAACAGCTTCGACACCAGCATCTTCAACTTCACCATCACGAAGGAGTGACCATGACCGACAACGAGATCAAGAAGGGCCTTGCCGGAGTCGTCGTCGACTACACGGCGGTGTCGAAGGTCAACCCCGAGACGAACTCGCTGCTGTACCGCGGCTACCCGGTGCAGGAGCTCGCGGCGACCCAGTCGTTCGAAGCGGTCGCCTACCTGCTGTGGCATGGCGAGCTGCCGACCGACGCGCAGCTCGCGCAGTTCCGCGCCACGGAGCGCGCACACCGTGCGCTGGATCCGATCGTGAAGGACGCCATCGACCGGCTGCCGCTGGACTCGCACCCGATGGACGAAGTGCGCACGGCGGTCAGCGTCATCGGCGCGGTCGAGACGGCCGGCACGGGGAACGTGCTCGACGCCGTCGGAACGCCGGAGGAGAACCTCGCGCGCAGCCTGAGGCTGTTCGCGGCGCTGCCGGCGATCGTCTCGTACGGTCAGCGCCGGCGCCGGGGGCTGGATGCGGTCGAGGCGCGCGACGACCTCGATTACGCCGCGAACTTCCTCTGGATGACTTTCGGTGAAGAGCCCGATGAGGTCGTGGTCGACGCCTTCAACCGGTCGATGATCCTGTACGCCGAGCACTCGTTCAACGCCTCGACGTTCACGGCGCGGGTGATCACCTCGACTCTCAGCGACCTCTACTCGGCCGTCGTCGGCGCGATCGGTGCGCTGAAGGGCCCGCTGCACGGCGGCGCGAACGAGGCGGTCATGCACATCTTCGACGAGATCGGGTCCGCTGACCGGGTCGTCGGCTGGCTGGATGCAGCGCTCGCCGAGAAGCGGAAGATCATGGGCTTCGGTCACCGGGTCTACAAGCGCGGCGACTCGCGCGTGCCGACCATGAAGGCCGCGCTCGACACGCTGGTCGCGCACTACGACCGTCCCGATGTAGCCGAGCTGTACACCACGCTCGAGAACGAGTTCGTCTCCCGCAAGGGGATCTACCCGAACCTCGACTACCCGTCGGGCCCGGCGTACAACCTGATCGGCTTCGACACGCTCACCTTCACGCCGCTGTTCATCGCCTCGCGCATCACCGGGTGGACCGCGCACGTTCTCGAGCAGCAGGCATCCAACGCTCTCATCCGGCCGCTGTCGGCCTACAACGGCCCGGACGAACGGCACATCGACGGGTACGTGCCCGACGAGGCCGCGCTCGCGCTCGCCGATCGGGCTGAAGAAGCCGCGGGCTGATGAGCATGCGGGAGAAGGTCGCGATCGTCGCCGGAGCACGGACTCCGGTGGGACGATTCGGGGGTGTGTTCAAGGACACGCCGGCGCACGAGCTGGGCGCACAGGCGGTGACCGAGGCGCTGCGACGTTCGGGTGTCGAGGCGTCGCGCGTCGGCGAGGTCGTGATCGGCACGATCGGCCAGGTCGCCGGTGACGCCTACATCGCGCGGCGGGTCGCGCTGGCTGCGGGCCTGGATGTCAACACCCCCGCCTTCACCGTGAACCGCCTGTGCGGCTCCGGGCTGCAGGCGATCTGGTCGGGCGCGCAGGAGCTGCTGTGGGGCGGGGTCGACGTCGTGGTCGCCGGGGGCGCCGAGAACATGTCGCGCATGCCGTTCTACGACTTCAACGCGCGGTTCAACGATCGGCTGGGCGACCGGAAGCTCGTCGACGGGACCGTCGCGATGCTGACCGATCCCTTCTCGAACGCCCACATGGGTGTCACGGCCGAGAACGTGGCCGAGCGGTTCGGTGTGACGCGTGAGGACCAGGATGCGTTCGCGCTGGAGTCGCAGCGGCGAGCGGCCACCGATGACGCGCAGCAGGCGTTCGCGGAGGAGATCGTCGAGGTGACCACCTCCGGGCGCCGCCCGGTGCAGGTCTCGAAGGACGAGCACCCGCGCCCCGACACGACGCTGGAGTCCCTCGCGGCTCTTCCGGCGGCGTTCGCGAAGGACGGGACGGTCACGGCCGGCAATGCCTCAGGCATCAACGACGGCGGTGCCGCCACCGTGCTCATGCGCGAGGCCGACGCACGGGCCGAGGGCGCACCGGTTCTCGCGACGATCGAGGCGGTCACGACCGCTGCGCTCGAGCCCGAGATCATGGGGTATGCACCCTCCCTGGCGCTGAAGAAGCTGTTCGCCCGGACGGGGCTCACCCCCGCGGATGTGTCGACTGTCGAGTTGAACGAGGCATTCGCGTCTCAGGCCCTCGCGGTGATCCGCGACGTGGAACTCGATCCGTCGCGGACCAACCCCTACGGCGGCGCCATCGCCCTGGGACACCCGGTCGGCGCGACCGGTGCGATCCTCACCGTGCGCGCTGCGCTCACGTTGCAGCGCACCGGCGGAGAGTACGCAGTCGTCACGATGTGCATCGGTGGTGGGCAGGCCCTCGCGGCGTTGCTGAAGCGGGGGTGACCAGCCCGAGGCCGGGGCGACTCGCTTGACAACCTACCAAGCAAGCGCTTGACTAAACTAGTGTTCGCGCCTCTTGCCTTCTTCTCGTTCGTTCGGCTCGATGACCCTTCTCAGCACGGGCAATACAACCGTTGGCACCAACTCGACCATCGGCCCGAGAACCTGGCCCTGCCGGGTGTCGCGTGGGGTGACCGGTGGGAGATGCGGCCTGAGACGGTAGCCATGCGTGAAGGCACCCTGGCGGGCGAGGTCGACTTCGTGGCGATGTATTGGTTCCGTGACCCCGTCGAGCAGTCCGTGGCGGCATGGGACGCACTCGGGGAAGCATCGTTTCAATGGGGCCGCGGGCCGCTCATCCCGGGCATCCGCCGGCCGATGCTCGCTTTCTTCAAACCGGTCAAGGGCTATGTGACGCCAGGTGCGCTCGTGTCACCCGAGGTGCTCCCGTACCGTCCGAACCAGGGTGTGCATGTCACTGTGAGCCGCTTCGATGATCCGCACAGCGGTGACGTGCATGAGGCGCACCGACGGGAAGACCAGGAGATCATTCCCGCGCTGCTCGAGGTCCCCGGCGTCGCCGGCGTGTGGACCTTCTCGTTCAGTCACCCGCAACGCCACTCCTCCCTGCCGTTCGACCCTACGCCAGCCGAGGCCCCCGGCAGCCAGCGCATTCGGCTGGTCTATCTCGAGGACGACCCGGCGGTCGTCACCCCGCACCTGCGTGCGGTGGAATCACGATTCCCGCTGGGCCCCGGAGAGATCGTGCTCTCGGCGCCGGTGTCGACGATCATCCCATGGCAGGACTGGTGAGCGCTGAGCTGGAACGCCGGCTGCGCGCCCTCGAGGACCGGGCGGAGATCGCCGACCTGATCGCGCGTTACGGCCCGGCAGTCGACTCCGGCGACGGTGGCGCGGTGGGCGAGATGTGGACATCGGACGGTACTTACCAGTTCGACGAGACTGTGCTCGATGCCGACGGCATCCGCAGCATCGTCGACTACCCGAGCCACGTCGGGTACATGCGACAGGGGTGTGCGCACGTGCTCTCCGCTCCACGGATCGAGATCGACGACAACACCGCCACGGCCGTCACGCACTCGGTGGTCCTGCTGCACGACGGCGAACGATGGATCGGGGAACGCGTCAGCGCCAATCGGTGGGAGCTTGTGCGCACGGTCGACGGGTGGCGTGTCCGTCGCCGGGTGAACCGCCTGCTCGACGGTGCGGAGGCCGCGCGGGAACTGCTCAGGCGCCGAAACGGCTGAGCGGGGTTTCCCCGGCCTCCGCCAGGCGAGCGAGTGTGCGGGCGCGGGGTCCGACCGCACTGCCGAACCGCACGTCCCACGTGTTGTAGCTGTCATCGCCGAGAGCGATCCGGGCGTGGTGCGCCCAATTCGGGTTGTCGAGCATCTCACGTCCGAGAAGCACGAGATCCGCGTCGTGGCGCTCGACGAGGAGCTGAGCCTGCTGCGGATCGACGACAAAGCCGACCGTCGCTGCCAGCACGTCGGCCTCGGAACGGATGCGGCGGGAGAAGTCAGCGTGGAACGCGAAGCCCCGGCGCACCCGGGTGTCCGACGATCGATCGGTGGTGATGCCGCCCGACGATGTGTCGATGATGTCCACACCGGCAGCCGCCAGACCGCGGGAAACCTGGACCGTGTCATCGATGCCCAAGCCTCTTGCGGCACCGTCCACCGACGAGATCCGGTAGGACAACGGGATGGCCGAACCCACCGCATCCCGGACCGCGGCGACGACCTCGAGCGGATAGCGCATCCGGTTCTCCGAGTTCCCGCCGTATGCGTCGGTGCGCCGGTTCGATACGGGGGAGAGGAATGAATGCAGCAGGTATCCGTGCGCGCCGTGAAGCTCGATGAATCGGAACCCGGCGCGCACGGCGCGCACGGCGGCGTCGTGCCATTGCTGCACTGACCGTGCGATGTCGGAGACGGACATCTCGGCCGGCAGCTGATGGCCCGGACCGGCAGCGATCGCCGATGGTGCCACGAGCGGCCACGGCCCTGCTCCTGCAGCCGCGTCGGCCTCGTCGAGCGGTGCACCGGCACGCCATGGTTCACGGACGGCGGCACGCCGTCCGGCATGCCCGAGCTGGATGCCGGGCACGGCGCCTGCGGCGTGCACGAGAGCGGCGACCCGGCGCCAACCGGGGATGTGCGCATCGTCCCAGATGCCGGCATCGAACGGTGAGATCCGTCCGACGGGGTCGATGGCCGTCGCCTCGGCGATCACCAGCCCCGCGCCACCGAGAGCGAACCGGCCGAGATGCGCGACGTGGAAGTCGGTGACCTCGCCCTCGACGGATGAATACATACACATCGGCGAGACGCCGATGCGGTTGGGCAGCGTGACATCGCGCACGGTGAGGGGGGAAAACAGCGTCATGCGAGCTCCTTATGGCGGGGGAGGCGGATCAATGCGGCGATGATCACCGTCGTCAGGCCGCACAGGGCTGTGAAGGCGAACGACACGCGCAATGCGAGGTGGGACAGGAAGGCGGCGTCCGCCTCGGCCGGGGCGACCGAGATCGCGAATGCGAACATTGCGGCGGCGACCCCGCCTGAGAAGGTGCGCACCACCGAGTTGATGCCGTTGGCCGCTGCGACGTCCTCCCGTGGGGTAGCCGCGGTGATAAGTGAGGGCATGGCGGCGAACGCGAACGCGACGCCGACGCCGACGAGCGCGGAGCCGATCGCGACCGAGGTCGGGTCGTCGTGCAGGACGATGCGGAGGGCGAAGGCCGCGGTCATGATGCCGGCACCGGCCATGAGTGCGATTCGTCCACCGAATCGATTGATGACGCGCGCCGCGACGGGCGCCAGCGCAATCATCGCGAGCGCCGAGGGCGCCAGGAAGAGGCCGGCGGCGGCCGGTGGCATCGTCAGGCCGTATCCGGTGGCGGCCGGAGCGAGCGCCTCTTGCGAGGTCAACAGGTGGTTGGCGTACATGCCGAACGTCGCGAAGAAGGACGCGACATTGATGGGGGCGATCGGCGAGCGCATGGCCGTGCGCACGTCTATCAAGGGACGTGGGTGCCGTCGCTCCCAGCGCAACCACACCGGAAGCGCCAGCGCGGCGACGGCGAGCAGCACGAGCGTGTGGACACTGGTCCAACCCCATTCGTGTCCCCGCGAGATGACCAACAGCAGGGGAGTGAGGCCGATTGCGAGCAGGAGGGCGCCCAGCGCGTCGAGCGTTGCACCCCTGCGCACAGGCGGCTCAGGGATGCGCATGCGAACGAGGGCGCAGAAGAATGCGCCGATGAGAGCGGTGCACACGAATATCGCGGCGAGTCCGCCCCATTCGACGAGAGGGCCGGCGAGGGTGAGGCCGAGGGTCGAACCGATTCCGAGCGTCCCGCTCATCAGGGCGATGCCGATGGTGGCGCGACGGCGAGAGACCAGTGAGCTCAGAAGTGCGATGCCGATGGGGACGACCGCCGTGCCGAAACCCTGAAGTGCGCGCCCGACGAGGACTGCGGGAAAGACGGGCACGATGGCGATGAGGGATCCGATGACGAGGAGGGCCATGGATGCCAGAAGCATGCGGCGGCGGCCGTGCGTATCGGCGAGTCGGGTCATCACGGGGGTGCCCACCACTCCAACGAGAAGTGTGATGGTGACCAGCCAGGAGGCGTCGGCCGCACGAGTGGAGAGCAGCTCGGGGATCAGCGGGAGTACGGGGACGATGAACGTGAATTGCAGCGACGTCAAGACCCCGCATCCGGCGAGGGTGCCGACGATCACGCGCTCGAGTTTCTCCTGTTCCGACGCCACTGCTATCGCGTCTCGAGCGAACCGCCGCGAGTTATGACACGGCGTTGCAGGCGCCAGCCCTCGGGCGTGCGCACGAACGTGTCGTCGTAGACACCCATCGCCGCCAGAGTGGGGATGTCGTGCGTGTCACGGTAGTAGCGGAAGTAGGCGCGGGACACCGCGGTGTCGCCGTCGACTTCAATGGCGATGCTCGACACGTCGTGACGGGTGTTCGACCCCGGCCCTTGGATGCCCGCAGCACGGCGAACATGCACACCGGCCAGCAGTGCGGCGCGGCCCTCGACCCGTTGCACGTCGAGCGGGAGACCCGTGGCATCCGTCAGATGCCATATCGCCTCCGGCGTGAAACAGCCGACATATTCGGCGGGCGAGCCCTCGTCGGCCAAGTGGGCGATCCGAGCCAGCAGGGTCGCGATCGCCTGGTGGTCGGCGAGCGCGCGCAGTGTGGCGGTCGTCACTCTGCCCCCTCCGCCCACTGCTCCAGGCGTGCCCGTAGTCCGTCCGGGATGCGGATGGGGCGCTGGTCCGGGGAGACGGTGACGACGGTGTTCGCGGCGCGTGCGACGAGCACGTTGTCGTCAACACGCGTCATCGCGAACTCGAAGCGGAACGAACTGGCGCCGATTCGGCCCACACGCAGGTCGATTCGGATCTGGTCGAACAGCCGCGCGGCGGCCAGGTACTCACACTCGGTCGCGCGTGACACGGTCCACCAGCCGAATTGCTCGACAAGGGTGTCCTGACGCATGCCCTGCAGAAACAGGAACTCCGACTGGAGCGCCTCCATCTTCGGGAACCACGCGGCGTAGTACAGGATGCCGGCGGGGTCGGTGTCGCCGTAACTGAGGCGCACCGTGTGGGAGTGGATCACTCCGCGGGCCGCGCCGTCGACGGACGCGATAGGAGGGGTGGTCATTGCGTCACTGTCCAACCGCCGTCCACGGGCAGGAACACTCCGTTGATGTAACCGGCGAGGGGGGAGAGGAGGAAAAGCGTGGCCCAGGCGATGTCATCGG
This sequence comes from Microbacterium pollutisoli, assembly GCF_053586795.1. Classification (NCBI taxonomy): domain Bacteria; kingdom Bacillati; phylum Actinomycetota; class Actinomycetes; order Micrococcales; family Microbacteriaceae; genus Microbacterium; species Microbacterium pollutisoli. The sequence continues at coordinate 228,622 of NZ_JBNYWT010000002.1, read as the reverse complement.
GTGTCGCCATGCGCTTCAGCGGGATGCGCTGCAGCACCCGCTGGCCCGTGCTGCTCCCCGCGAAGCCGGTGAGGCGCGGTGTGTCGGTCATGCCCGGCGCCACGCCGTTGGAGCGGAATTCGGATGCCCGATGTGCGGCGAGGTGGCGCACATAGCCCATGATCGCCGCCTTCGAGGCCGAGTACCACGCGTTGTCGGTGCCGACGAGATTGCCGGCAACAGACGTCGTCGCGACCATCGCGGCTCCCTCGCCGGGGCCAGCGGCCGCCCAGGCGTCGGTCATGCGGCGGACGCTGCCAACGCAGATCTGGACTGCCCGATCGAACGGGATGTCCGCGCTGGAGGCAGGGCCGGCGTTGTTGTGCAGGTAGCGGATCCTGCCGAGCGTCTTCCCTGCGTCGACGAACCCAGCGGTCACGGCGTCGTCGTCCGATACGTCGGCGACCCAGGTGTGCACAGCCGGTGCGACGTCGCGGGCCATTGCAGCGGTCTCCTGTAGGCCGTTCGGATTGAGATCCCAGAGGCTCACCGCAAGACCCAATTGCCCTGCGCGAAGGGCCGTCGCCCTCCCGATTCCGCTGCCGGCGCCGGTGACCAGCACCACATCGCCATGGTTGAATCCGAGATCCGTCGTGCCCATGATGCTCCTTTGCCCAAGCGTTTGCTTGTTTGAAGCATAGTAGGCCCTGGCGTGCTCATCCTGCCCGCGCCTCCAGCAGCGGGTGCAGGAAGGTGCCGAGTTCCTCCGTCGAGTCGCAGAACGCGAGTGGGTGGACGATGACGGTGTCCGCTCCCGCTTCCCAAAGACTGACGGCCTCTGCCAGCGGGTGAACGACCCCGTCATCGCCGTGACGGGCACTCTCCGGGTGCAGAGTCACCGCCGCGGTGACGCGGAGGCGCTTCCCCATCGGGCTTGCCGCATGCAGGCGAGCGACGGATTCGGCGAACTCGTCCGTCGGCATCGGGGGCGGACTCCAGCCTTGCGCGAGGCGGGTGACTCTCTCGATGCCTACCGGAGTCAGCTTGATGCCGAGCGAGATGGGCAGATCAGGGCCGTGGGGTGGTAGCGGGTAGCTGTGGATCCCGTCGAAGTCGAGTCGAGGGCCGTGGTGCTCCGCAGGCCCACCGCGCCACAGTGCTCTGCACGCTTCGATCTGCTCCTCGAGCATCCCGAATCGTCTGTCGAAGTCGCGTTCAGCGGCGTCGTACTCTTGCCGTTGCCAGCCGACGCCGAGGGCCAACTCCAGGCGGCCGCCCGAGATCGCATCCACGGTGGCGATCTGCTTCGCAAGCAGCACCGCCGGGCGGAGGGGCGCGACCAGGACGTTGGTGCCCAGCCGCGACCGCTTCGTCGCGGCTGCGATGGCGGCCAAAGCCGTGAGCGGCTCGAACCACTGTGCGTGCAACGCGTGTGGGAAGCCCTCCCGCTCCGCGTGCGCCGTTTCGTGGATGGCGAGGTGATCCGGCAGCACCAGGACGTCGACGCCCATTTCATCGGCAAGACGTGCGTTGTCGAGAATCGCGGAGAACGAGCCGTCGCCCAGTCGCTCGGACGACATGAGATTGAGGGCGAGGCGCCGTCTGGTCATCGCAGCGGGCATGATGCATCGGTTCCTTGTTCAGTGCGCGGGGGGAGATGGGGCGCGGGTCGGACCTTCAACGACGGCTCAGGATGAACCCGCGATAGTCGTCGGCGGCGACGTTCTCGCAGTGATCGATGTACGTCTTGAAGCCGCCGATGTAGGGAAGGAATCCCCGCGCCTTCCCGACGATGTTGGCGCCGGTGTACCACGACGGAGCATCGCCGAACAGGGTGTTTCCCGCCAGTTCCAGCCCGTGGGCGGTCCAATCATCGGCAGCGTCCCGTCGCGCCTCGACGGATGTGTACCCGTGCTGTCGGCAGTGGTGGATGAGTCGCAGCGCATAATCGCCCTGTTGTTCCGACGTGAGCGCCATGTTCGAGAGCACGCTGGGGCTGCCGGGGCCGTTCAGCACGAGCAGGTTGGGGTAGCCGGGCAGAGCGACACCGAGGTATGTGCACGGCAGGTCCCGCCAGTCCTCGCGCAGGGATCTCCCGTCTCGACCCCGGATGTCGATGGCAGTGAGGGCACCGGTCATGGCGTCGAAGCCGGTGGCGTAGACGATCACATCGTGCTCGCGCATGCGCGCGGAGGTGCGGATGCCGGACGCGGTCACTTCTTCGATCGGCTCGGCCCGCAGATCGACGAGTTCGACCTGCGGGCGGTTGTATACCTCGTAGTAGCCGCTGTCCGTGCAGATGCGCTTCGTTCCGATGGGGTGGTCCCGTGGCGTGAGTACCGCGCGCACCGCGGGATCGACGACCTTCTCGGCGAGCTTGCGCTCGAAGAACACACGTGCCGCGTCGTTGATCTCGGGGTCCACGGTGAGGCCTTGGAAGGCCTTCGCGAACAGCACGCCGCCGCGGGTCCAGCTCTCCTCGAACACCGCCTCGCGCAGCGCTTCATCGGCTTCGGCGAACGGGGTCGGGTGGCTGGTCCAGGGAGACCCGGCGGTGCTGTTCCATGACAGTGACCGTCGTACCGCGAGGTCTGCCTGCTGGCAGGCCCACTCATCGTCCGTAATGGGACGGTTGAAGGCCGGCACGCTGTAGTTGGCGCTGCGCTGGTAGACGACCAACTCGGCGGCCGCGTCGGCAATCAATGGAATGGCCTGCACCCCGGACGAACCGGTGCCGATCACCGCGACCCGCTTGCCGCTCAGATCGACCGGGTCCTTCGGCCATGCCGAAGTTTGCAGGACCTGGCCTGCGAACAGGTCGCGGCCCGTGATGTCGGGGAGTTGAGGCTTCGACAGTCCGCCTGTCGCCATCACCAGCCAGCGTGCGGATACCATCATCCCCGATTCGGTGACCACTTGCCAGAGTTGCGCGACTTCATCCCAGACAGCGGATGCGACGCGCTCGCCGAACCGGAAGTGTCGACGCACGTCGAAGCGGTCGGCGACATGGTTGAGGTACCGGAGGATTTCGGGCTGTGTCGCGTAACGCTCCGTCCAGCGCCACTCGCGCTGCAGGTCATCGTCGAACGAGTAGGAGTAGTCGATGCTCTCCACATCGCAACGCGCGCCAGGGTACCGGTTCCAGTACCAGGTCCCGCCGACGTCATCCCCGGCTTCCAGCCCCAAGATATCGAGGCCGGCGTGCTCCGCGTGGATGGCGGTGTACATGCCGGCAAAGCCGGCGCCGACAATGATGAGGTCATGCTCTGGGGTGGTCATCGGTGCTCCTTCTTCGGGGAGGTGGTCAGGTGTTGGACGTCCGCCCAGAGCACGTCGCAGGCGGCTTCCGCGGGGCCGTATCCGGGGATGGTGACGAAGCCGTGGAACTGATCCGGATAGTGGCGTTGGAGAACGGGTACGCCGTCGGTGCGCAGGCGCTCAGCAAAAGTCCTGCCCTCATCGCACAGCGGATCCAGCCCGGCGGTGACGATGACGGCGGGTGGCAGGCCCTGCAGGTCGGTGACCGCCAGCGGGGTGACCTCGGGGGTGAAAGGATCTGTGCGATCACGCAGGTACGTTCGCCAGTAGTAGTCGAGCAGGCGCGAAGTGACGAAGTATCCGCTGCCGCGCGTGCGGTGACTGGCGCTCGACATTCGCGGATCGAGGAACGGGTACAGCAGTACCTGGCCGACGACCGGGCTGCGCCCTCGATCGTGGAGCGCGATTGCGGCCCCTGCGGCAAGATTCGCGCCTGCGCTGTCCCCGGCGACGAGCACCCCGTTCCCGGCGAAGCCCTCTGCCCGGGCCCAAGTGATGGCGGTGACCATGTCCTCACGCGCTGCCGGCGGTTCGGCCTCGGTCGCGACTCGGTACTCCACTGAGATGACCACCGATTGCGTGTGCCGCGACCAGCGGCGACAGAACCCGTCATGGCCCGCGACAGAGCCGTGCAGGAATCCCCCACCGTGTGCGTACACGGTCACCGGAGCGTCCTCGCGACGTGTGTGAGGGTGGTAGACGCGCACCGGAACGGCAGTGGAACCGACGGCCGCACGTGCGTCGTCCACGCGCGCGACGTCGTCGAGATTCATCGCGGGCCGAATGCGTGAATCCGCGGCGGCGCGCGCCTCGGCCGGTGCCATCGCCGCGAGATCGGGGAAGGTCCGGTTCAGCAGTTCAAGCATGCGCGCGGTCTCGGTCATGGGATCTCCTTCGATCTTTCGCGGCACTACGATATGACTAATAGTCATATTACGGTGTGGAATATGTCACGATTTGTGGAGGAGGTCAAGTGAGCATCGACGAGTCGGTCCCATCCGGCATCCATGACCTTCCCTCGACCAGTTGGGCGGTCCTGGGAATCCTGTCGTTCGGTACGGAACTGTCCGGGTACGACGTCAAGCGCTGGGCAGATCAGAGTCTGGCGTTCTTCTACTGGGCCCCGTCGCAGAGTCAGATCTACGCCGAACTGCGGCGGCTAGAGCGTCTCGGACTCGCCCAGTCGCGCGTCGAGCAGACCCACGAGGCGCGCAGTCGTCGACTGTACGAGATCACGGAGCATGGGGTCCACAGCATTCGCGGCTGGTTCGACGAGCTTCCCGCTGAACCCGTCGTGCTCAAGCACTCTCACATCCTTCGGCTGTGGGCGGCCCACAATGGTGACCTCGATCGACTGCGGCTCGCGCTCGCCGACTATCGCGAGCACGCGTTACGGAAGGCGGACGCGGCGGTCGCGCATGCCGTCGGAGCGAGGCGGGAGGATTCCTGGCGGTTCTCGAGTGTGGCGCTGGAGTGGTCGGAGCGCTTCTACCGTGATGAGGCAGCGCGCATCGACTGGCTGATCGCACGCCTTGCCGACATGTGATCATGCATTTCTAGATTCCGAAACCGCCGTCGACATCGAGTTTCTGTCCGGTGATGAATCCTGCCCGCGGAGACGCGAGGAACACCACTGCCTCGGCGATGTCGTCGGCGATGCCGAAGCGACGCAAGGGGATATTCGCCATGGCGGCATCGAGCGCCCGCTCGTCGAGATCGCCGGATGCCATCAGGCGCGCGGACATCCCGTCCCACAGCATCCCAGGGCCGACGCAGTTCACGCGTACCCCGAAACGTCCTTCCTCTGCCGCAAGGCCGCGTGCGAGTGCTTCGATGCCGCCCTTGGGTGCGGCCGAGAGCCCATCGCGGACCGGGTATCGCCGCGTCGCCGCGCTCGTCACGACGGTGAGCGAGCCTGAACTTGCGCGCAGGGCAGGCAGGAACGCCGAGGCGACCGAGAAGAATCCGACCAGGTCGTCGTCGATCTGGCGGGCGAACTGGTCGACGCCGACCTTTGACAGATGCACCATCGGTACGTGTGGGCCGGCGGCGTGCACCACGGTGTGCACGGCGCCGTGGCGGGCGAGGAGATCACGGGCGAGCGCCGCGACGTCGTCGGTGCGAACGTCCAGCTGATGTGCCTCCGCGCCGGCCCCGAGTTCGTTCAGCACCTCGTCCGGCGGTGTCGAGCGGTACGTGAGCGCCACACGGACTCCCTCGGAGGCCAGTCGACGAGCTACCGCGGATCCGATGCCGCCGCTGCCTCCCGTCACGACGGCGATACCCGGAAGGCCGCGGAACGAGTCGATCGGAGCGGTGTGCGAGATGTCCATGTCCCGGAACATAACAGGCATCCGTAAGGCATACCAAGCAATTGACCGGTTGGTCGTTGCTCAACACGGGAGAGTGTGATTAACTAAGCAAGCGTTTGGTCGCTCACTCAATGAAGAGAGGTTCGGATATGCGATTCAAGAGGCTCGCGGCAACTGCCGCCGGGATCGTCGTATCGACGATGGTGCTCGCCGGTTGCGCAGGAGACAGCACTCCCGCGTCGAACGGCGAAGAAGGATCGGCCGATGAGCCGATCCAGATCGTCGTCCTGGGCGGGTTGGGTGCTGAAGGCATTCTCGCCGACAATGCCACGACTGCCGTCACGGCGGCCCTGGCGTCTGTCGACGCAGTGAACGACAAGGGAGGAATTCTCGGCCGCGAGGTCGAGATCACGCACCTCGAGGACAACGCCGACCCGACGGTTGCCGTCACCAAGCTGCGTGAGTTCATCGCCACCGAAGGCAAGCCCGCGCTGGTCATGAACTCGGGCCCCTCGACCATCACCGAGGCTATGCTGCCGATCATGACGCAGAACGAGATCGTCTCGTTCAACATCGGTCCGACCGCCGGTTCCGGCGACCCGTCCGTCAACCCGTACAGCTTCGACCTGAGCGCGTCTGTGCCGGACTACCTCGCCTCATTCGTGGCAGAGATGAAGGACCGCGGCTACCAGGATGTGGCGATCCTGCACGGCTCCAGCGCCTACGGTGAGTTGTTCGGCGCCGACGGCGAGAAGGCGTTCACCGAGGCCGGTTTCACCGTCACCGGCAATGAGGGCTTCGACAACGCGGCGCTCGACATGACCGCGCAGCTCTCGGCGCTCAAGGCGGGCGATCCGGAGGTTCTGGTCCTCGACGCGTACGGTGCGCCCCTCGGATACGTGCTGCAGAGCCTCGAGAAGCTCGGGTGGGACGTTCCCGTCATGGGTAACACGTCGGTGTCGGCAACTGGGCTCATCGCGACTCCGGCGCCGGAGGGTGTGCTCGGCACGGACCAGGTGAAGAACCTGACGATGCAGGTCTACACGAGCACGCAGTACAACCCCGACGACACGAAAGTCAATGAGGCTGTCGAGCGCATGATCGCCGCCGGTGACATCAAGTCGTCGCTGATCCTGGCGTACAACTACGACGCCGCCCTGCTGTTCAAGGCCGCTGCCGAAAAGGCCGGCGGAATCGACGACGCTGACGCGCTTGTCGCCGCGTTGACCGACCCCGCGGTGCAGAAGGCCGCCGAGACGGCGATCCTCAGCAACTACGCGTTCACCGCCGAGGAGCACAGCCCGCACGTGACCCCCGACCAGTTCGCGTTCATTCCTCCGGGCGAGCTCGTCAACGGGCAGTTCCAGCCCTGACCGAGGCGGATGCCTCGACTGTGACCGGCGGCTCGGATCAGTCAGATCCGAGCCGCCGGTGCACCGATACAAAGATGTGATGGAAGGAACCCGACCTCAATGACGATCATCTGGTCCGGTCTCGCCCTCGGCGCGATCTACGCGCTTGTGGCGATCGGGTACAACATCGTCTTCCTGTCGCAGAAGACGTTCAACTTCGCGCAGGCCGCGCTCATGATGCTCGGCTCATTCGTGGCATACGTCGGCATCGTCGTTTGGGGCCTGCCGTGGTGGCTTGTCGGCATCGCCGCCGCCATCATCGTCGGCGCGATCGCTGCGCTCGAGGAGCGCATCGCGATCCGCCCCGTCAAGGACCCGCACAATCTGCTGGTGACCACGCTCGGCGCTTCCATCATCATGGAGGGTGTCGCCCAGGTCATTTGGGGTGGCGAGCCGAAGCGTGTGCCGTTCTTCATGGGCGACCAGGTCCTCGAGTTCCTCGGCGGCCGTGTGTACCCCGTCGAGCTGGCGCTGGTCGTGCTGGTGATCGTCATCGTCGTGATGCTCACGCAGTACGCGAAGCGCAGTATGACGGGCATCGCGCTGCTGGGGATGAGCGAGAACGCCGAAGCTGCACAGCTGCGCGGCGTGAACGTTCGTCGGTTCGCGCTGATCGCGTTCGTCTTCACCGGCGTGCTCGCCGGATTCCTCGGCATCTTCGTGGGGCCCAAGACGTACGCGGTGGCCACCCTCGGTGCATCGCTTGCTCTCAAGGGCTTCGTCGTGCTCGCGATCGGCGGTTTCGGTTCGCTGTGGGGCGTGCTGGTGGGGGGCCTGATCGTCGGCCTCGCCGAGGCCCTCGCGACCCGCTATATCGGTGCGGACTTCGCTGGTCTGACGGTCTTCCTCATCCTCATCGTGATCCTGATGGTCAAGCCGACGGGACTTTTCACCCGTCGTATGGAACGGGCGGTGTGAACAACATGGCGAATCTCTGGCTGCGGCTGCGCGCCGTTCCCGGGTGGATCTGGCCCGCCATCGTGGGGGCCGTGCTGCTGGCGCTCCCGTTCCTCGGGCTCAGCTATAGCGTGACTCGACAGATCGAGCTGACTCTGCTGCTCGCCCTCATCGTGGTGGGGCTCAACCTGTCGCTCGGATTCGCCGGGGAGCTGGCGATGGGCCAGGTGGCCATGTACGCCGCAGGTGCCTATGCCGCAGGCTTGGCCAACAAGGCTGGTCTCACTGACATCTGGCTGCAGATCCTCGTCGGCGCCGGAGTCGCTCTGGTGGTCGGTCTCATCTCAGGGATTCCCGGACTGCGTCTAGGCAGCTGGTCGCTGGCGATGACGTCGTTCTTCCTCATCCTGCTGGTGCCGGACGTGCTTTCGATCTTCAAGGCCGAGACCGGAGGCCGCAACGGGCTCGCCGGCATCATGCCCCCGACATCGTTCGGGCAGCTCATCGACGGCCGCACGTACTACCTGATCATCGTCGGTGTCACGATCGTGGTCTTCGCGTTGATGCGCAACATGGTCGTCTCAGGCCACGGCACTGCACTGCGGGTCCTGAAACAGAGCCCGGTGCTGGCTTCGTCGATGGGGATCTCAGTCTTCCGGGCCAAGCTCACCGCCTACGCGATGGGAGCCGTGCCGGCGGGCATCGCCGGGGCGCTGTTCGCGAACCTCGATCTGTTCATCTCGCCCGAGGCATTCGCGTTCTCCTTTGCGATGACGGTCTTGGCTGCTTCGATCTTCGGGGGCTCCGCCAGCATCTACGGCGCCCTGATCGGTGCGACGGTCCTGCAGTTCGGCATGAACCAGTCGACGAACTTCAGCCAGTTCGGTTTGATCATCTCGGGCGCCTTCCTGCTCATCGGAGGTGTCGCATTCACCGGTGGTCTGTCCGGGTTGCTGCGTAACCTGGTCCGTAAGGCTGATCATGCGGCCAAGGCGAAGGCGGGCCCGGTGGCGGTGGCCACGGCCCCCGCTGAGATCGACAAGCTCGAGGGCGCACTGCTGCGGACTGAAGGCGTGTCGAAGGCCTTCGGCGGCAACCAGGCGCTGTCCAAGGTGTCGATCGAGGCGAAGCCGGGAGCGGTTACCGCGATCATCGGCCCGAATGGGTCGGGGAAAACGACCCTGCTCAACATGATCTCGGGCTTCTACCGCGCAGACGCCGGGTCGATAACGCTTGATGGTCGGGCCATCCAGGGGCTTCCTTCATATGAGGTCGCGCGTCAGGGTGTCTCGCGCACCTTCCAGACCCCGAATATCCCTGAGAAGCTCACGGTGCTCGAAGCCGTGCAGGCGGGTCGCTACGCGGCCGACCGCGCCAGTGTGTTCGCGTCGGTGCTGCGCCTGCCGTCGTATTGGAAGGGGTTGCGGGAAGACCGAGAGCAGGCAGAGCGGGCCCTGGCGCTCGTCGGACTCAGCGCGCAGCGCGACGAAATGGCCGACTCGCTGCCGCTGGGCAACAGGCGACTCCTCGAAGTCGCCCGCAGCCTCGTCAGCTCGCCCAAGGTCGTCTTGCTGGACGAGGTCGCTTCCGGCCTGGACGAGGACGAACTCGAGATACTGGAGCAACTGGTCGTGCGGTTGCGTGACGCGGGGATGACCGTCATCCTCGTGGAGCACAACTTCCAGCTCGTGCTCCGCATCGCCGACGACATCTATGTACTCGCGCAGGGCACGGTGATGGCGCACGGGAATTCCGACGAGATCGAGAGCAATCCGCGAGTCATGGAAGAGTACCTCGGGGTCAGCCCGGAGGCGAGTGTGGCAGGAGCGGGTGACGATGAGTGAACTACTTCTTGACGTGTCGGGGCTGAAGACCGGCTATGGTGACCTGACCGTGGTGCGTGACGTGTCGATTTCGGTGCGATCCGGTGAAATCACGGTGCTACTCGGCCGCAACGGTGCCGGCAAGACCACGACCTTGCGAGCCATCACCGGGCTGAACAAGGTTTCCGGTGGCACCTTGTCGTACTTGGGACAGCCCTTGACCGATGCCCCGCACAAGCGCGTCGCCCGTGGCATCTCATACGTGCAAGAGGGCAAGAAGGTATTCCGTGAGCTGACGATCGAGCAGAACCTGTTGCTGGGCGGATTCTCGCGCGGATTGAGCAAGCGTGCGTTGGTTGATTCGGTGCACGAGATCTACCAGTTGTTCCCGGTTCTCGGCAGCAAGCGCTTGCTCCCGGCAGCGAGTATGTCAGGCGGTCAACAGCAGATGCTGGCTATCGGCCAAGCCCTGATGGCCAAGCCCCGCTTGCTCATCCTGGACGAACCGAGTCAGGGGCTGGCCCCGGTGATCGTCAAAGAGGTGATGGAGCGCGTGCACGAGTTGAAAGCCACGGGCATCGGTATTCTGCTCGTCGAGCAGGCTGTGCAGGAATCCGTGGCGATCGCCGATCAGGTTTCGGTCATCGAGATGGGTAGGACCACCCTGCATGGTGCGGCGGCCGACATCACGATCGACGACCTGCAGAAGGCGTACTTCGGCGCCGTCGCCTGACGAGAAGCCAGAAGAGGGGTGAGTTGCGACTCGCCCCTCTTCTGCGTTCTCGGGGCGCCGGCGTTTTCAGATGCCGGGGATCCTCGGGTAGCCGATGACCGTGTGCTGCTCGCGGCTGAAGGCGGTCGTCACGCGGTGCGCGATGCGCCAGCGTCCGTCGACTCGAAGGTACGTGACGTCATACAGCCCATGCATGGCCAATCGTGGAGCGCCGTCATCCCCGCTCCATGAGCCGTGGAATTCGAGGTGGATGCGCGCCGCGGCCGAGTCTCCCTCGACGGTCAGTTGTGGCAGGTGCAGGAAGTGGATGCCGTCGAACGGCGCATCACGGCAGTACTCGTCGAGGGCGCGTGTGCCCTGCACGAAGGTCAGCGGAGGCGCGTCGCCCACTGGGCGCGACTGGTAGATGCCATCCACAGTGAACAGCGAACTCCAGGTGGCTCCGTCGTGCTCGTCGAATGAGCGGGCATAGGTCGCCTCCAGCTCGATGATCTCCAGCCTGTCCTCCACCGCCCGCAGGCGCTCTTCGATGCGCTGATTCATGAGTACTCCTCTTTCATGAGGCCGCTCGCGCGACGGACGCGCTCACGACAGTGGACGAGCGGGTCTTCGGGTCCGCGGTAGCCGCGCGGACCCTCGCCTTCGGGATCGCGGATCCGGCCGGCATCCGAGCGTGTCCACTCGCGCACGGCAGTACGCTCGACGATGCGCCAACCTTCGGGTTCCCGTCGCAGATGGTCGAGATACCGGAAGCCGCTGGTGAAGTTCACGGCCGGGTCGTCGCGCGGAATGCCCCAGTGCACGGCGGTGCCGTACGTCTCGGCGAACGCGTGGTCTCCGTAGAGTTCGACGAGGTGATTGCCCACCAGGTGCATCGTGCCCTCGAACCGGGCGGTGCGCATGCGCAGCCACGCCACGAACTCATCCGCCGGACCGGAGAAGCCTGTGTGGTGGTCGACGCCGTCGTGAGCGTAGACGGCCCGAACAGCGGTGTAGTCAGCGCGGTCCACGGCGGAGCAGTAGCGCAGTACAAGATCGTGGATCCGCTGACGGTCCTGGAGGGCGGGCACAGTCTTCACGCGTGATCGGGCATGTTCGTCCACCCTCGCCCGGCGGCCTTTCCATACCAGCCGGACGCCGCGAGCGTTCCACCGTCGACGGGAATCGTGTGGCCGGTGACGAATGCGGCGTCGTCGGACGCCAGGAACGCGACGACCCCACCGAAGTCTTCCGGGCGACCGAAGCGACCGAGCGGAAGCCACGACCGCAGCAACGCGGGGTCCCGCCCTGCGAGCATGAGTTCTGCGCTGGTCTGGGGGGTGTCTGCCAGATCGGGCGCGATCGCGTTGACCCGGATGCCCGATGGGCCCAGCTCGACAGCCAGACTCTTCGTGAACGCCGATACGCCTGCGTTGTACGCGGAGTACACCGCGTGACCGGGGATGCCGCGGAACGCCTCCACGGTGGACACGTTGACGATCACGCCGCCCCCGGCGGCGATCATGCCGGGCAGAAGCGCGTGCGTGACGGTGAACACATGCCAGAGATTGAGCTCGTGCAGTCGGCGCCACTGCTCCGGTGGGCTCTTCGCGAAGAACGATTTCGCCGGGCGGAAGTCGCCTACGTTGTTGACGAGCACATCGGCGTGGCCGAAGTCGCGTTCTACGAGCTCGCGCAGTCGCGCGACCGTGCCCTCGTCGGTGATGTCGCCGATCAGCGCTGTGCCCCGCCCTCCGGCAGCGGTGATCTCGGTGAGGGCGCGTTCGGTGGCAGCTGCATCGACGTCGACGACCACGACGTGGTCGCCATCCGCAGCGAGCCGGCGGCTGATCCCGCCGCCGATGCCCTGTGCGCCGCCGGTCACAACCACTGTGCGCGTCCGCGCGGGAGCGTTCTCTGCAACACCCATGGAACAAACCTAGCATTTGGTTGGTAGCATGAACAGGCTGACGCAGAGAAGCGTCGAGACGCAGAGGAGGCGACATGAGTCTGGTCTTGGATCTCACGGGCCAAGTGGTCGCGGTGACCGGAGGCGGTCGTGGCGTGGGCCGTGGAGTGATCGAGGCATTTCTCGACGCGGGTGCCGACGTGGAGTTCTGTGGGCGGAGTGAACCCGACTCGCTCCCGGAGCGGGAGGGGCGTGCGGCACGATTTTCGGCTGTGGACGTACGCGACGCGGATCGGAACCAGGCATGGATCGCCGACATCGTCGATCGGCACGCCAGGCTCGATGTGCTCGTGAACAATGTCGGGGGATCTCCCTTCGGCCGGTTCGAGGCTGGGTCGCCCCGCTACTACCAGGCGATCACCGAGATCAATTTCCTCTCCGCCGCGGTCGCGACGAGGGCTTCCTACGAGGCCCTGCGCGCCTCATCGGGGAACGTGATCAACATCACCTCCATCAGCGCGCGCCGACCGAGCCCCGGCACAGCGATGTACGGGGCGGCGAAGGCCGCGCTCGAGAGCCTGACCCGAAGTCTGGCGGTCGAATGGGCTCCCGAGATCCGCGTGAACGCCGTCAGCAGCGGGCTGGTCGCCACCGAGAGCGCGGTCGATCACTACGGCACCCCAGAGCAGTATGCGGCGGTCGCCCGCACGATACCCCGGGGACGTCTGGCCTCGCCGCGCGAGCTCGGCGAGGTCTGCGTCATGCTCGCCTCACCCCTCGCCGCGCATGTCACGGGAGCCGTTGTGCCCGTCGACGGCGGCGGCGAATGGCCCGCATTCCTCAGCCACACACCCAACGCGGACATCGTGCAGCAAGCGGACCGCGTCGTCACCATCGGAGGACACTCATCATGACCGAAGCAGTCATCGTCTCAGCGGCCCGATCGCCCATCGGCCGCGCCTTCAAGGGCAGCCTCAAAGACATGCGCGCCGACGACCTCGCCGTCCAGATGATCGCCGCGGCGGTCAACGCGGTGCCAGGCTTCGACCCGCGCGAGGTCGTCGACCTCATGGTCGGGTGCGCCCAGCCTGCGGGTCCCCAGGGGTACAACATCGGGCGCATGCTCGCGCTGCAGCTCGGCTGGGACTCCGTGCCCGGCACCACCGTCAACCGCTACTGCGCCTCATCGTTGCAGACCACCCGGATGGCGTTCCACGCGATCAAAGCCGGGGAAGGCGACGTGTTCATCTCCGCCGGCGTCGAAGCTGTCTCGCAGTTCGGCTTGGGCAAAGCCGACGGGATGCCGGACACGAAGAACCCCCGCTGGGCGGCCGCTGCCGAACGCACGGAGCGGCAGGCCCAGGACGCGTCGTTCGTATGGTCTGACCCGCGCGAGAGCGGCGAACTCGCCGACATATACATCTCAATGGGTGACACGGCGGAGAACGTGGCGTCCTTCCGAGGGGTGTCTCGTCGCACACAAGACGAATGGGCCGTCCTCAGCCAGAACCGCGCTGAGGCGGCAATCACCCGCGGCTTCTTCGCGAAGGACATCACACCGGTCACGCTTCCCGACGGTACGGTGGTGGACGGGGACGACGGCCCGCGCGCGGGCGTCACCCTGGAGGGCATCAGCGGCATGCAGCCGGTGTTCCGGCCGCACGGCACGGTCACGGCGGCGAACTGCTGCCCGCTCAACGACGGTGCGGCAGCTCTGGTCATCATGAGCGACACCCGCGCCGCCGAGCTCGGCCTCACGCCCCTCGCCCGCATCGTGTCCACCGGCGTCTCGGCGCTCTCCCCGGAGATCATGGGGCTCGGGCCCGTGCAGGCCGTGCAACGCGCACTCGCCAACGCGGGGATGGGGATCGGAGACATCGACATCCTCGAGATCAACGAGGCGTTCGCGGCGCAGGTCGTGCCGTCGATCGAGGACATCGGCATCGATCCCGAGAAGGTGAACGTGAACGGCGGTGCGATCGCCCTGGGTCACCCCTACGGCATGACGGGTGCGCGCATCACGACGACCTTGTTGAACGCCTTGCGTGAACGTGACGAGCAGTTTGCGGTCGAGACCATGTGCACCGCCGGTGGTCAAGGCATGGCTATGGTGCTCGAGCGGCTCAGCTGAGCCCAGAGCGCACGCGCAGGGCCCCGTCGGAGTGACGGGGCCCTGCGTCGTCTCAGGCCATGCCGCGCAGTTCGGCCTTCAGGATCTTCCCGGTGGCATTGCGGGGGAAGTCTTCCACGAAGACGAACTCGCGAGGCACTTTGAAATTCGCGAGCTGTGTGCGGCAGAAGGCTTCGAGGTCGGCCGCGTGCGGGCGGGGGTCCGCGTTGTGCAGCAACAGCACATAGGCGCGTCCGACCGTGCCGAGACGATCATCATCGACACCGATGACGGCGGACTCGTTGACGGCGGGATGCCTGCGCAAAGCGTTCTCGACCTCCGCCGGGTAGACGTTGAATCCGCCGACGATGAACATGTCCTTGAGTCGGTCGGTGATCTTGAGGCAGCCGTGTTCGTCAAGTCGGCCGACATCGCCGGTGTGGAACCAGCCCTCGGCGTCGATCACTGCGTCAGTGGCCGCCTTGTCTTCGAAATAGCCCAGCATGACGCTGGGTCCACGAAGGAGGACCTCACCGTCGGTATCGACACCGGCGTCCGCACCGTTCTCGTCCACGACGCGGATCTCGACGCCCTCGACCGCCGGACCGGTGGTCTCCGCGGTGTGTGCGAGGGACTCCCCGGGACGCGACATTGTGGCGACCACGCACTCGGTGAGCCCGTACGCTTGGGCGACGCTCTCGAATCCGAGCACGTTCACCATGTCGTGGAACAGAGTCGCGGGAGCGGCCGTGGCTCCGGCGATCGCGAACCGCAGCGAGGACAGGTCGTATTCCCGGAGGCGCGGGTGGTCGATCAGAGAGGTGAAGATCGTCGGCACGCCGGGTAGCACGCTGATGCGCGCAGACTGCACCAGTTCGAGCAACGAGTCGGAGTCGAACACCGCCACCGGATAGATCGTCGTGCCCGCCATGAGCGAGGTGATCATGCCGGCCTTGTAGCCGAAGCCATGGAAGAAGGGGTTGACGACGGCGTAGCGATCCTCCCGGGTCAACCGCGCGCCCAGCGCCCATGCGCGTGCGACCGAGAGCGTCTGCCGGTGTGCGCTGAGCACACCCTTCGGTACGCCGGTCGTGCCCGAGGTGAAGAGCACGTCCATGATGTCGTCCATGGTGACCGCGGCTGCGACCTCGTCGATCTGGGCGCCCGTGACGGCGGAGGACCGCGCGAGGAAGTCCGTCCACGACAACACGCCTTCTGTGCTCTCGCCATCCAGTGAGACGACGGTGCGAAGGTGCGGCAGGCCGGTGATCGGCGCACCCTCAGTGCTTCGCTCGGCGGCAGCTGAGCGCAGTTGGCCGCTGTACGACTTGCCGAGGAACCCGTCTGCGAGCACCAGAGCGGTCGCGCGGGAACGGGCCAGGATCTCGGCCGCCTCCTGCCCGGTGTACCGCGTGTTCAGGGGAACGACAGCGATCCCGGCATACTGTGCGCCGAGCATGGCCAGGATGAACTCGTGTCGGTTCGGGGCCCACACGCCGATGCGGTCTCCCGGTGCGATGCCGTGAGCCAGGTAGGCGCCGGCGACGTCGCGCACACGCTGGTGCAGGTCGGCGTAGCTGATCACCACGTCGCCCTCGACGATCGCCGGGTGGTCGCCGAGCGTCGCCATCTCCGCGAGGAGGGCGGGGACGGTCGTGGCTTCCGAGACGGTCATGGTTTTCCTTTCCAGTAACATGCGTACACTCCGGCCGTGCGTTTCGGGAACTTGCTCCGGTACGGCAGACTTGAACAAGCGCTTGTGTCAGTAAGAGATTCGCCGAAGGAGCAGACATGGCAACGACTGCACGTGGGGGACGCCAGGAGCACAGCTCTGAGCGCCGCGAACAGATCCTCTCGATCGCGGCCCGACTGATCGCCCGTCGTGGGTACTCTGCCACGACGGTGCGTGACATCGCTGATGAAGCGGGGATCCTCTCCGGCAGCCTGTACCACCACTTCTCGTCCAAAGAGGCGATCCTGCAGGAGATCCTGCGCAGTTTCATGTCGGGCCTGCTCGGCCGCTTCGAGGAGATCGTCGCCGCAAGTGAAGGTCCGCGAGAAACGCTCGACAAGCTGATCGCGCACGCCTTCGCCACCATCGAGAGTCAGCCAGATGCCGTCGGCCTCTACCAGAACGAGTTGTCGTTCCTGGGCCGTCAGCCCGGATTCGAGTTCCTGGGGGAGCACAGCGAGAAGATCGAAGCTATCTGGCTGACGCAGATCGTGGACGGCCAGGCCAGTGGAGCCTTCCGTGATTCGATCGATGCGGCGATCGCCTACCGATTCATTCGTGACGCTGTGTGGTCGACCGTGGCGTGGTACCGCCCCGGGCGTGGGCACACGGCGTCCAGCCTCACGGACAACTTCCTCGACCTGCTGCACGGCGGTCTCCTCACGGATTGAGCGCGCGACGCGTCAGTTCGTGACCTCGCGCGTGCGGCTGCCGCGCGGGTCGAGCACCTCGCGGATCAGACGGAGTTCTTCCGTACTGGGCACGCGCGTCAGAGGGGCGTCGACCACGTCGATCGGGAAGCCGGTGTTGTCGACGACCGTCTGAGGATCCACGCCGGGGTGGATGGAGCGCACTTCGACGTGGCCGTCTTCGGCGAACCCGAATACGGCGAGGTTGGTGACGATCACGCCCAGGTGGTGGTGCTGAAGACCCGCCTGGCGTGCACGGTCGTTGCCGACACCCGAAACCATGTCGACCGTGTCGACGAACACCCGGGCACTGTGGCGAGCGACCCAGTAGTCGACGCGGTGATTCGCGGTGTTTCCGGGGGCGCCGCGCACACCGATCAGTTGCCGCTTGGGGTGCTTCCAGTCGCCGATCAATGAGATGTTCTGGTTGCCGAAGCGATCGATCTGGCTCGCGCCCATCATGCTTTGCCGACGACCGGTGGCGAGGATCTCGAAAATTCGGCGGAACGGCGCCCAACCTTCGATGGTCGGCTCGGGGGCCGCCGGATCGCCGGGTTGCGGCGGGTTGCTCAGAAAGAAGGCTTCGCCGTCGCTGAGCACGATCTCCGGCGCGGTGGTCAGGCGTGCGAGGCGAGCGCCGAGCGAGGGGACGATACCCACGGCGTGAGCGAGCACCTCGCCGGACTCTCGGTACGTGTCGGCGCAGGCGGCGACGCAGATCTCGGCGATGGTGGCATCGGTGGTCATGACTCTCCTCGGTCAGCGTGGAACTGGGCGACGGCCGCGTGGTAACCGGCCTCATCGGTCTGCAGGAAGGTCTGTTCGAAGTCGGCCCAGGACTGCGGGTCCTTCGCGGCGGATGCGTAGTGCTTCTGGAACGCTTCGTCCCGGCCGTAGTCGGGTGCGCACGTGGTGAAGTGGGCGCCGCGCGGCGCCTCTACGACGGCGGACGTGTAGATGCGGCTGAACAGCAGCGTGTGGAACGAGCCTTCGTCGAGCAGCGCCGACGTGGGCACAACCTTCTCGGCCGAGACGATGGTGCGCTTCGCGGCCATTGCGAGCAGGTCATCGAAGTACGGATCCGGTCCCAGATACTGCGCATTGCCCTTCTGGTCTGCCCGGTTCACGTGCACGAGCGCGACATCGAGATTCAGTGCGGGGACGGCCACGTACTCGGCATCCGAGTAAGGAGACCGCACTGTGCGTAGGCGCGGGTTGGCGGGAAGGACGTCGGACCCGATTCCCGCGAGGATCGGCAGGAAGTCGAGTCGTGCACCCGCGGCGCGCAGGCCGGCGACGAACATCCCCTCGTCGTACTCCTCGAGCTCGAGTTCGCCGCGTTCGCGTGCCTGTGTGAAGAGCGGGTCGAGCGGGATGCTGTCGAGCGAGACGAAACCGCAGATCAATCGCCGGATGCGCCCGGCGGCGGAAAGCAGTCCGACGTCCGGCCCGCCGAACGCGACGACGGTCAGATCCGTCAGGTCGTCGCGGCGCAGTATCTCGCGCACGAGCGCCATGGGTTTACGCCGGGACCCCCAGCCTCCGATGCCGATGGTCATTCCGCTCTCCAAGGTGGCCACGGCCTCCTCGATGCTCAACCGCTTGCCGGACATCGCTGCTCCTTCGCATCTGCAAACCTAGCGCTTGTTTGGGAAACACACTAGCATGGGCGGAGGATGAGCAGCGAAGGAGCTGGTGTGACCCAGGAACCCGCGATCGAGCATGTGGTCGTCACCGGAGGGGCGAGCGGTATCGGTGACGCCGTGGTCGCGCTGCTCCTGGCCCGAGGGATCGAGGTCACCGTATTCGATCTCGTCGAAAATCCCCGGCCGAATGTGCGCACCATGCTCGTCGATGTGCGGGACGAAGCGGCGGTCGAGGAGGCGCTGACGGTGGCGTCCGACTGTGCACGTGTGCGAGGGCTGGTCGCCTGTCATGGCATCCGTGGCGCGTTCGTGCCCGCGCTCGACATCGAACTCGACAACCTTCGACAGCTGTACGACATCCACGTCGTGGGGACATTGGCGGTCGCGCGGGCGATGGTCCGGCGACTCGAGGGCCGAGAGGGGGCGATCGTGCTGGTGTCGTCGACGACGGCATACCGGGGCTGGGCGAACCAGACCGACTACGGCACTGCCAAGGCGGCCGTACGCCAGCTCATGGAAAACCTCGCCGTCGAATGGGCGCCCCTGGGGGTACGCGTCAATGCGGTGGCGCCGGGGCACACCCGCACGCCCATGGTCGAGGACATGGTTTCGCGGGGCTATGACCTGACTCGTGTGGAACAGCGCACCCCTCGGGGTGCGCTGGCGTCGCCCGAGGAGATCGCCGCGGCCATCGTGTGGATGCTGTGCGATGCCTCGCACGTGCTCGGTCAGTCTCTGCCGGTCGACGGCGGGTGGACGGTGGTGGGGCGATGAGGATGGCCGGAGTCCGATCGATCGCGGACCTGCGAGTCTCGTCCGTGGGCATGGGGGCGATGACGCTCACCCAGACCCTGGAGGTCGACCAGGAGCGCGCGGTTGCCACCGTGCACGCGGCTCTCGATGCGGGTGTGACCCTGTTCGACACTGCCGACAGTTATGGGCCCATCGGTGCGATGGGGATCAACGAACGGGCGATCATCGCCGCGCTGCGGGCGCGTCCCGACTCCCTCTCCCGTGTCATCCTCGCAACGAAGGGCGGTCATACCCGCGGCCCGAACGCGACGTGGTGGATCGATGGCAGTCCTGCCCATCTCGGGAGAGCCGCGCGCGCATCGCTGCGCCGACTCGGGTTCGAGGCGTTGCCGCTGTACCAGTTGCACCGGCCGGATCCGAAGGTGCCCTACGAAGATTCGCTGGGCGCACTCCGTGCGCTGGTCGATGAAGGCATCGCCCTCCGGATCGGTGTCTCGAATGTCGACGAGGCCCAACTGCAGTCCGCCGTGGACATCCTCGGGACAGCCCTGGTCAGTGTCCAGAACGAGTACTCGCCGCTTGAGCGGTCCCACGCGCCTGTCCTGCGGATGTGTGAGCGCCATGACCTCGCCTTCCTCGCGTGGGGTCCGTTCGGTGGTATGCGTGCGGCCAAGGGACTCGGCGAATCCGCACCGGCATTCCAGCGCGTGGCGGACAGACACGGCGTCAGTGTGCAGCGCGTCGCGCTAGCCTGGCTGCTGTCGTTGTCGCCGCGCATGATCCCGTTGCCGGGCGCCAGCCGCCCTGAGAGCATTCGCGATTCCGTGCGGGCGAGCCGGTTGCAACTCGATGAGGAAGACCACGGGCTGCTGGCCGCTGACATCCCGGGAGCGGATGGCGTGGGGGCGTCCCTGCGCTCACCCCGCGAAGGCGCTGCGGAGCATGCTCAGTGAGGCTCTTCCAGGAGTTCTACGCGGACATCGTCGGGCCCGAGCACGTATACGTAACGGTAGCCTTCGAGCGGGCCGGCCGTGGCCGTCGCGGCGTCCGACAGGGGGCGGTAGCCGAGGCTGGTGACGCGCTCGAGCGCCGCGTCCATGTCATCGACGACAATCGCGGGATGCGCTGCGCCCGCGCGTCCGTTGTCCGGATCGGTCGGACGCTGCGGCACGCCGCGGTACTCGGCCAGCTCGATGTAGACTCCGTCGCCCGTGCGGATGAACGTGAGATGGATCTCGGCTCCCGGGTAGCCCGTGACCGCTTCGACTGCAGCGCCATGCTTCACCAGCGGCCCGGTCACCGTGCCCCCGGTGACGGCAGCGTAGAAAGCCGTGGCGGCTGCAGTGTCGCTGACAGTGAGGCCGATGTGGTGGATTCTGGTCATCCGGTCTCCAAACAAACGCTTGTTAGATAACTATCTCGGAGGAAACCCATGGACGCAATGCCCATCATCGATCTCGTCGGCAAGGTCGCTCTCATCACCGGTGCCGCGGGAGGGCAAGGACGATCGCACGCGCGCACGTTCCGCGCGCTCGGTGCGCGTCTGGTGCTGACCGATCTGGACGGCGACGCGGTGCGGGAATTCGCAACCGAGTTCGGCGACGATGCGGTCGGACTCGCGCACGATGTATCTTCGGCGGACGCGTGGCACGAGGTCGCAGAGGCCGCCGCTGCGAAATTCGACCGCGTCGACGTGCTGGTCAACAACGCTGGGTTCTGTCCTGAGGGACCGCTCGCCGAGACCCCCGAGCAGGTGATCCGACTCACGCTCGACGTGAACCTCATCGGACCCATGCTCGGCGTCCAGGCGATCGTGCCACTCATGTCCGAGGGGGCGTCGATCATCAACATCGCCTCTACCGCCGGTGTTGCGGGCTACGCGAACCGCGTGCCTTACTCGGCATCGAAGTGGGGCCTGCGCGGGGTGTCGAAGGCGCTCGCCCGAGAATTGGCGGATCTGGGCATCCGCGTGAACAGCGTGTGCCCGGGCGCGGTGGACACCCCGATGATCTCGGAGGACACTCGTGCCGGTGTCGGCTTCATCACACGCATTCCGATTCCGCGCGCCGGACGCCCCGAGGAGATCACCAATATGGTGGCCTTCCTGGCCAGTGATGCGAGCAGCTACTGCACCGGTCAGGACTTCATCGTCGACGGCGGACAGGTGGCGTGAGCACCACCCTCGGATTCGATGACTGGCGGGCGATCACCGACGTGATCGCCCGCTACGCGCGGTATGCGGACGAGCGCCGCTTCGCCGACATGGCGAGGCTGTTCACCGCCGACGGGCGGATGCTGATGTTCCGGCCCGGTCGGGACGTCCCTTCTCAGACGGCGCAGGGACGCCCCGAACTGACCGCCGCATTCGGTGTCCTTACGGACTTCGCCGTCACGAGCCATGTGCTGGCGCCCAGCAGCGTCGAGATCGACGGGGGCACCGCGAAGGCCCGGACGACCTGCGTGTCGCATCACATCACCGAGGGAGAGGGCGGCCGCGTCCGGTTCACCCTCTGTGACCGGTACGACGACACCCTGGTGCGGGAAGGAGAGTGCTGGCTCTTCCGCGAACGGCGCAAGCACACTGACTGGACGGAGCGCGTCCTGCTGCGGTGAGTGGACGGCGGAGGCGGCGATTCTTGCCGTCAGAGCCGCTGGAGCGCCCAGTCCGCTGCGGCTGCCCGCTGTTCGTGAGCCGTTCCGAACAGCTGGCCGAGCGCATGTGCCCGCTTGAAAACCAGATGGGCGTCGTGCTCCCACGTGATGGCGATCCCACCGTGCAGCTGGATCGTCTCCGAGGCGACGTGCGAGAGTGAGTCCGAACAGACCGCCTTGGCGACCTTCGCGAGCGCAAGTCGGTCGGTGGTGCCGTCCGCCAAGGCGGCTGCTGCCCCGCGCGATGCCGTCACCGCGACCTCGACCCGCACATGCATGTCGGCAAGGCGATGTTTGATCGCCTGGAATGAGCCGATCTGGCGCCCGAACTGCACTCGCTGCTTCGCATACGCGACGGTCATCTCCAGTGCGCTCGCCGACGTTCCGGCCTGGACGGCGCTGATGGATGCCAGTGCGACGGCCTGAATTCGCTCCCACGTTCGGGCATCGGCTTCACCGACAGGATGGGCGTCGACGTCAGCGAAATGCAGAGCCGTCAGACGTAGAGTCTGGTCCATCGTAGATACCCGCTCGCGGGTGACCCCATCGGTGGGAGCGACCTCGAACAGGCGGGGTCCGGCTTCGGTCATCGCGATCACCAGCAGCACATCGGCGATATCGCCGTCCAACACAAACCCGACCGATCCGTCCAAGGTCCAGGCGCTGCCCTTCGGGCGCGCCCGCACACCGATACGGTCAGGGGTGAACCGACCGGATGGGTCAGCCCAGGCCAGAGCGGCCGAGAGGGTGCCATCCGCGATGCTCGGGAGCAGGCGCTCCGCCGCCGCCACATCCTCGGTTGCGAGGATCGCCTGTGCGGCGATGGCCACCGACCCGAGGTATGGCGAGGGCGCCAGCGAACGGCCGATCTCTTCCAACACAAGCTGCTGCTCGCGCAACGTGTAGCCGGCACCGCCGTACTGCTCGGGGATGGCGAGGCCTGCGACGCCGATCTCTTCACGCATCAGCCGCCACAGCTCCACGTCGAATCCGGGTGCGCTTTCGATAGCGCGACGGGTCGCCGCGCTGTCGGCGTGTTGCTCAAGCACATCGCGAACCAGGGCGACGAGCTCGAGCTGGTCCTCATCTGGTTCGAACGACATCACAGTCCCTTCGCCAGGAGATCACGCGCGATCCGCGCGCGATGCGCGGCGGGTGTGCCCCATGCGCCGGAGAGGGCAGGAGCCAGCCCGAGCCAGATCCGCAGGGTGTGCTCCGCGGTGTAGCCGATGGCGCCATGCACCTGCAGCGACACGCGGGCGGCCAGCAAGGCGGCATCCGAAGCAGCCACCTTCGCCGCCGACACGGCGCGATCCGCGTCGGACTCGCGCAGGCGCAGCGCAGCATTCCACACCAGTGGCTGCGCGAAACTCAGGGCGACGCGCACGTTCGCAAGCTGGTGCTTCAGGGCCTGGAACTCGCCGATGGGCCGACCGAACTGCTCGCGCACCTGCGCGTATGAGACGGCTTCGTCCAGCATCCGCTCGCCGGCGCCGACGAGCATCGCCGCTGCAGCCAGTGCCGCCTCGTTCAAGGCCCGCTGCAGGCCCGCCGGCTCCAGTGGCGTCCCTCCGCCCGAGCTGTTGAGACGTGCCAGATGACGGGTGGGAGCGACGGACTCCAATTCCACAGAGATCTCCGCCTGATGCAGCGCGCCGTCGCGTACAAGGTACCGACGATCGGCGATCGCAGCATCCAACGCCGCAGGGGCGATGCCGTCGACAGCAGCCGTCGCGATCGTGCCGGTGGCAAGCTCACGGCGCACGTCACCAGGAACCAGGGCGGGCAGAAGAGCGACGGTCTCCAGGTAGGGGCCGGGCGCACCGTGGTATCCGAGCCGCTCGAAGACGACGGCGAGGTCGCCGGCCGAGCCCCCGAACCCTCCCTCCCTCTCATCGACACGCAGGCCGAGTAGACCGAGCTCCCCGAACTGCTCCCAGAGAGCCAGGCCGGCGGTGGTGTCGCCGTCCGCCCAGGCGCGGGCGATATCGCTGCCCCCTGCGCCCTCGACGACCTCATCGATCGCCTCCGCGAACGCGGACTGCTCTTCAGTGATCAGAAACCGCATCAGGAACGCCTTCCGTCTCCGCCGCGGGGAAGACCGAGGATCCGCTCCGCGATGATGTTGCGCTGCACCTCGTTCGTGCCTGCGTATATCGGGCCGGCCAGCGCGAACTGGTAATCGTCGACCCAACGGCCGGCATCGACAGCAGTTTCTCCGCGCAGCTCGGCGTCCGGGCCGAGGATTCGCAGCGCCGTCTCATGGATGTGCACATCCAACTCAGACCAGAACACCTTGTTGATGCTTCCCTCGGCGCCGACGGTGCCACCTTCGAGTAGAGCACTCACCGTTCGCCAGGTGAACAAGCGGTATGCCTCGGCACCGATCCAGGCGTCGACCACCGCATCATTCTCGTGTGGCACAACGCGATCGTCTTGCAATGCGATCAGCCGCTCGGCCGCGGCCATGAAGCGGCCGGGCGCGCGAAGCGACAGGCCGCGTTCGTTGCCCGCTGTACTCATCGCGACCCGCCACCCGTCGCCCGGCGCGCCGAGCACGTCGTCGTCGGGGACGAAGACATCATCGAAGAAGATCTCGGCGAATCCGGTGGTGCCGTCCAGTTGCGCAATGGCACGGACGGTGATTCCCTCGGCGTCCATGGGGAACAGGAAGTACGTCAGGCCGCGATGGCGCTGGGCATCGGGGTCGGATCGAAACAAGCCGAACCCCCGGTCAGCCCAGACCGCACGCGAGCTCCAGATCTTCTGCCCGTTGAGCACCCACCCGCCGCGCGCGTCATCACGTCGAGCTGTGCTGCGGATGGCGGCAAGATCGCTCCCGGCGCCCGGCTCCGACCAAGCTTGCGCCCAGATCAGCGACCCGTCGGTCATGGCGCGCAGATAACGCTCGTGCTGCTGCGGCGTGCCGTGCTCGAACAGGATGGGGGCAAGCAGCGAGATGCCGTTCTGTGCCACGCGGGTGGGCGCTCCTGCGCGGTAGTACTCCTCCTCGAAAAGCACCCACTCGGTGATGCCGACATCCCGGCCACCGTACTCTTCGGGCCAGGACACGACCGACCAGCGCCCCTCGGCGAGCTTCGCCTCCCATTCGCGATGTGCGGCGAATCCCTCTTCCGTATCCATCGACGGCAGCGGCGCCGTCGGGACGTTCTCGGCAAGCCACGCGCGTGCTTCGGCGACGAATGCCTGCTGCTCGGGCGTCAGATCGAGGTTCATCGTGTCGCCTCGCTCCGGGCGTCGGCTTTGATCGACTTCACATCGACGCCGCCGAGCGAGTCTCCGCCGACCTCGGCGTTGTGGGCGTGGGCGGCGTGGTGCAGGCCGAACACCGAATCCATGCCGGCCCGCATGCCTTGGAGGTCTTCTGCCTGATTGACGGCCTTCTTGGTCAAGGCCAGGCCCAGCCGCGGCATCCGGCCGATACGCTCGGCAAGTTCGAGGGTGTGTGCTTCCAGCTCGTCGCGCGGCACGACATGGTTGACCATGCCCAGCTCATAAGCCCTGGTCGCCGGCATCCGATCACCGGTGTAGAGCAGCTCTTTGGCGGCGCGAGGGTTGGTCACCCACGGGTGGGCGAAGTACTCCACGCCCGGGATGCCCATCGCCACCACCGGATCCTGGAAGAAAGCGTCGTCGGAGGCGACGATGAAGTCGCAGGACCAGGCGAGCATGAGTCCCCCCGCGATACAGGCGCCTTGCACCATTGCGATGACCGGCTTCGGGACCTCGCGCCAGCGGCGACACATGCCGAGGTACACTTCGGACTCGCGGGCGAAGCGTGAGTCGACACCTGCGGCGCCGACATGGTCCCACCAGATGACCGCTTTGCGCTCGAATGTCTCGTCGATATCACGCTCGGGGGTGCCGATGTCGTGGCCGGCGCAGAAGTGCTTGCCGTTGCCGCCGAGCACGATGACCTTCACGGCGTCATCGTCGACGGCGCGAATGAAAGCCGCGTCGAGCGCGTAGGTGACCTTCGAGTTCTGTGCGTTGCGGTATTGCGGGCGGTTCAATCGGATGATCGCGGTCGTGCCGCGCACCTCGTAGGTGACGACGTCGCCGGCGGTGTCGTCGGACATGACGGGTTCCTCCCTGAACTCAACCAACCAAACAATCGCTTGGTTTAGTTGATACTATACGTGAACAGGAAGCCGGAGACCACGACTCGACGAGGAGCAGAGATGGACCCGATGCAGCACGAAGCGGACGAACGCTTCCGAGCGGAGATCCGCAGCTGGCTCGAGGAGAACCTCAGCGGCCGCTTCGCGTCATTGCGGGGCCGCGGGGGATCCGGACGTGAGCATGAGGACTTCGAGGCCCGCCTGGAATGGAACCGTCACATGGCCTCCGCAGGCTGGACCTGCGTCGCCTGGCCGCAGGAGTACGGTGGTCGTGGTCTCAGCATCCAACAGCAGGTGATCTTCCACGAGGAGTACGCCCGGTCTGGTGCCCCCGCGCGGGTCAACCACTTGGGTGAGGAGTTGCTCGGCCCGACGCTGATCGCCCATGGCACGGCCGAGCAGAAAGCCCGGTTCCTGCCGAGGATCGTCGCCGTCGAAGAGCTGTGGTGCCAGGGGTATTCGGAGCCTGGTGCCGGGTCTGACCTCGCCGCGGTATCGACGCGCGCGGTGCGCGAAGGGGACTCCTGGGTCATCAACGGCCAGAAAGTGTGGACCTCGCTCGCCCAGGAGGCGCAGTGGTGTTTTGTGATTGCGCGTACAGAGGTCGGCTCGGTGCGGCACCGTGGCCTCTCGTACCTGCTTGTGCCGATGGACCAGCCCGGGGTCGAGGTGCGTCCCATCACCCAGCTCACCGCCACGAGTGAGTTCAACGAGGTCTTCTTCGACGACGCCCGCACCGAGGCATCGCTTGTCGTCGGCGGCGAAGGCAATGGCTTCAAGGTCGCAATGGCTACGCTCGGGTTCGAACGCGGGGTCTCCACGCTCGCGCAGCAGATCGCCTTCCGCCGCGAGCTGGATGCCGTCATCGACTCGGCCGAGCGCACCGGCGCGATCGACGACGCCGTCATCCGCGAACGCCTCGTGGGCGCCCGGATGGATCTCGAAGTGATCCGCCAGCATGCGCTGCGCACCCTCGGGGGAGAACAGGGTGACTCGGCGTCGGTTGCAAAGCTGCTCTGGGCCGATTGGCACCGGGCGCTCGGCGAGCTCGCGATGGATGTCGCCGGGCCTGGCGCCCTCGAGGTCGGTCAAGAGTACGCGCTCGACCCCTTGCAGTCGCTCTTCCTCTTCAGTAGAGCGGACACGATCTACGGCGGCTCGAACGAGATTCAACGCAACGTCATCGCCGAGCGTGTGCTCGGCCTGCCCAGGGAGGCCCGCCCATGAACATCATCGCACCCGAATACGTCGCGGGTCACGGTCTGCTCGACGGTAAGCGCGTCATCGTCACCGCCGCTGCCGGCGCCGGGATCGGGCAGGCTGTCGCCGTGCGCTGCCTGGAGGAGGGCGCGGTGCTCGTGGTCATCAGTGATACACATGAGGGCCGGCTTGCAGAAGCGCAGCAGCAGCTGGGGGAACGCTTCGGACAACACCGCGTGCGGAGCGTGACGTGCGACGTCACCGACGAAGCACAGGTGCAGGCGCTGCTCGATATCGCGGAGCAGGGCGGGCCCGTCGACGTGATGATCAACAACGCCGGACTCGGTGGTTCGGTGTCGATCCTCGACATGACTGACGAGCAGTGGGACAAGGTGCTCGATGTCACACTCACGGGCACCTTCCGCTGCGTCCGTGCTGTCGGCCGCCGGATGGTCGCGTCGGGTACGGCCGGGGTGATCGTCAACAACGCCTCGGTGATCGGGTGGCGGGCACAAGCCGAGCAGGCGCATTATGCCGCGGCCAAGGCAGGGGTGATGGCACTCACCCGCAGCGCGGCGATGGACCTGGCCGCGCACGGGATCCGGGTCAATGCCGTGTCGCCGAGCCTGGCGATGCACCCCTTCCTCGAGAAGGTCACCTCGCCCGAGCTGCTCGAGCAATTGAAGGCGCGGGAGGCGTTCGGCCGGGCCGCGGAGCCGTGGGAGGTCGCCAACGTGATGGTCTTCCTTGCCAGCGGGTATTCGTCCTACATGACCGGCGAGGTCGTGTCGGTCAGCAGTCAGCACGCGTGAGCACCGCGACAGGCGGCGCAGAGAGAGGGTAGAACATGGCAGAGGCATACATCGTGGACGCAGTGCGCTCACCGGTGGGAAAGCGGCACGGCTCGCTCGCGGGCATCCACCCGGCAGACCTCGGTGCGCACAGTCTGCGCGCCCTGGTAGACCGTGTCGGCATTGATCCCGGTGCGATCGACGACGTCATCATCGGTGCCACCGATACGCTCGGCGGCCAGGCCGGTAACGTCGCGCGCACTGCGCTGCTGGTCGCCGGATTCCCGGAACACGTGCCGGGCGTCACTATCGACCGTCAGTGCGGATCGAGTCAGCAGGCGGTCCACTTCGCTGCGCAGGCAGTGATGAGCGGCACGAACGATCTCGTGATCGCGGGCGGCCTGCAGAACATGTCTCAACTGCCGATCTCATCTGCCATGACCGCGGGTGAGGCGTACGGATTCACGACGCCGTTCGCCGAGTCTCCGGGGTGGCAGCAGCGCTACCCGGAACAGGAGATCTCGCAGTTCGTCGGCGCCGAGATGATCGCCGACAAGTGGGACCTCACCCGTGACCAGATGGAGCAGTTCGCACTGCACAGCCATCAGCGGGCAGCCGCCGCTCAGGATGAGGGCCGGTTCGTGAACGAGATCGTGCCGCTCAACGGCCTTACGCAGGACGAAGGGGTGCGGCGCGACACATCGCTGGAGAGGATGGCCTCGCTCGACCCGCTCGCCCCGGGTGGGCGGCTCACCGCGGCCGTCGCTTCGCAGATCAGTGATGCGTCCAGTGCAGTGCTCGTTGCGAGCGAGCGAGCGGTCAAACAGCATGGGCTCACCCCTCGCGCTCGCATCCATCACATCTCCGTGCGCGGTGACAGCCCCGTCTATATGCTCACTGCACCGATCCCGGCGACGAAGCACGCGCTCGAGCGGACGGGCATGCGCATCGACGATATCGACCTGTTCGAGGTGAACGAGGCGTTCGCGCCCGTCGTGCTGGCATGGATGAAGGAGACCGGCGCCCCGTATGAGAAGGTGAACGTCAACGGCGGCGGCATCGCGCTCGGTCATCCGATCGGGGCCACCGGGACCCGACTCATGGCAACCCTTCTCAACGAGCTCGAGCGCACCGGCGGTCGCTACGGGCTGCAGACGATGTGCGAGGGGGGCGGACTCGCGAACGTCACGATCATCGAGCGACTCTGACACCGCTGCGAAGACGCTCGGCGCGGGTCCTCACGTGACCCGCGCCGAGCGTCTTTCTCCCGGTGGACGCAATCCCGACAGGCCGACCACGGTGTGGGAGCAGATCCCGGTCACGCCACCAACTGCGCCGCAGCAGCACGCAGATGCGCGGCAGCATCACGCACGACACGATCGACGAGTTCCTCGCAGCTGGGGAGATCATCGATCATCCCGACCACCTGGCCGGCGGCCAGCATGCCGGCATGTGTGTCGCCATCGACCAGGCCGGCTTTCAGAAGCATCGGCGTGTTGGCGGCAAGGGCCATCTGCGACCAGGATCGTCCCGTCGCTCTCTTCATCGACAGCCCTTCTTTGAGAAAGCCGGGCCAGCTCAGGCCCGAGAGCTTCTTGAACTCCAGTGACCGTCGCACGGTCGGGATCAGTCGCGAAATCCCGGAGCGTCCCTCGAGGCCCTCGACGAACTCGGTGCGGAGCAGGCGATGGGGCATACCATCGGCTTTCGTCGTCACCACCGTGCCGTCAAGCCCGAATCCGAGGTATCGCTCCTTGATGGCCTCCGGTACCGCGCTGTCACTGGTGAGCAGGAAGCGCGTACCCATGCCGACACCCGCGGCCCCGTAGGCGAGGGCTGCCGCGAGTCCCCGCCCGTCATGGAAGCCGCCGGCAGCCACGACCGGGATGTCGACTGCCGACACGACCGAGGGCAACAGGATGGATGTCGGCACGGCACCCGTGTGACCGCCGCCTTCACCACCCTGCACCATCACGGCGTCGGCACCCCATGCCGCGACCTTCTCGGCATGGCGGACAGCGCCGACCGAAGGGATGACGACGATACCGTGCTCCTTGAGGCGATCGATCAGCTCGCGCCGGGGGGCGAGCGCAAAACTGGCCACCTTCACGCCATGGCGAATGAGCAATTCGACGCGCTCGGCGGCATCACCGGCATCGGCCCGCAGGTTCACACCGAACGGACGGTCGGTGCGTTCAGTCACCTCGATGATCTGCTTCTCGAGCTCGTCGTAGCTCATCGTCGCCGAGGCGAGGATGCCCAGTGCGCCGGCCCGTGCCGTCGCCGACACCAATCGCGCGCCGGCGACCCAGCCCATACCGGTCTGGACGATCGGGTGATCGACACCGGTGAGCTGCGTCAGTCGGGTCGACAGCAGGGGGGGAACGGTCATCGATTCACCTCTCGGTCGCGGAGCCCGCGCGGATCCAGGCGCTGGCGGATGAGCTGCAATTCGCGTCCACTCGGTTCTCGCGTGACCGCTACCTCGCCCGGGATATGCAGCGCGAACCCTGTGGCGGCGGCTACTTCATCGGTCGAAACGCCCGGGTGGATGCTGACCAGCGCGAGGGTCCCGGCCGGACCGGAGAAATCGAGCACGGCGAGATCGGTGACGACGCGACGCAGATCTTGGAACCGCGAAGCGCCCGTTCGCCGCGCGCGGGCGGGACCTACTCCGGTGACGACGTCGACGTCTTCGACGAACACTCGAGGCGAATGCTTCGCGATCCAGTAGCTTGTCGCGTGGTTCACGGAGTTCGTCGCGGCTGCGCGCGCACCGAGCAGTTGCCGGGCCGGTCGATCGCGATCGCCGATGGCGGACAGGTTCTGATTGCCGTGACGGTCGATCTGGGCCGCTCCCATCACGACGTGCCGGCGGCCTCGGGCCATCAGCTCGAACAGATCGCGGTAGGGGAAAGGTGCCTCAGGCTCTCGGAAGGGTTCGTCGACGGCTGGGACGTCGGCGTACAGCGTCGCCTCGCCGTCGCTGAACAGCAGCTTCGACGCGTGCGTGAGCCGCGCCAATCGGGCACCGATGGTCGGCACGATGCCGACGGTGCTGGCGAGGATCGCGCCGGCACCGATGAACAGATCGCTGCATGCGGTCACGGCGACCTCGGCTCGGGAGATGCTCATCGCTCGGTCTCCATGTGGAACGCGGCGACCTCGTTGCGGTAGGCGTGCTCATCGACGTCGATGAAGCGCGCGCGGAACCGCGCCCACAGTTCTGCATCGGCTGCCGCTTGGACGTACGCCCGCTGAAGACGCTCGTCGCGTGGCGCGTAGGGAGGATGTGCCGTGAAGCCGGCGCCGCCGGGAACCTCGACGCACATATCGACGAGTGTGCGGTTGAGTACCGATGTCGTCGGCGTGGCATCGACCAGCAGATCGCGCGTGTCGAGGATCTCTTCAACGCTGGCGACCGTGTAGCGCGCGGCGCCGGCGAACAGATCGTCGAAGAAGAGATCGGGCCCCACGCACACCGCTGTGCCGGCGATGTCTGCACGGTCCAGGTGAAGCAGGGCGAGGTCGAGGGGGATCGCGGGCATGGCGACGAGTCGTTCGTCGTCTTCCGGGCCCGCGTACGGCGAGGCGATGGTGCGGATCTCCGGGTTGCGTGTCACCGCGTCGGAGCCTGCCCCTGCGCGAGTGACCTCGAAGGGCAGCCGGCGCGCGGCCGCGCGCAGGCCTGCGATCATCATCGCCTCGTCATACTCGACGCTGCGTACGGTGCCGCTCTGACGTGCGGCGGCGAAGTGCGGATCGATCGCGATGCTGTCGAGTGAGACGAATGCATGCACGATCTCACGTGCCTGTCCGGTCGCGCACAGCGTCCCGATGTCTGGTCCGCCGAAGCTGACGATGCGCAGGTCCTGCGCGCCGGAGCGGACAATCTGTCGTACCAGTGACATCGGCTTGCGCCGTGAACCCCAGCCACCGATCCCGATTGTCATGCCGTCCTCAATCAGCGCCCCGATATCCTCCAGGGCCGCGACGGTCATGTCTCGAGATTCCCTCCGGTGGCCACGAAGTGGTCGCGGTGCTCGTCGGCGACACCCGCGAGGTTGAGTTCGAAGGTGAACCCCTGCTCAAAACGGTAGCTGCGGTTGACATCGATCGGATCGATGCCGTTCAGCGCTTCCTTGGCTGCGCGGATGACGCGCGTGTCCTTTGCGGCGATCTCTTCGGCGAGCGCCCGCGCCGTGTCGTCGAGCGCGGCGCGCGGCACGACGGCGCTGACCGACCCGAACTCTTCGAGCCGCTGAGCCGTCACTGTGCGGCTGGTGTAATACATGGAGCGCAGCATGTGCTGCGGCACGAGTCGTGACAGGTGGGTGGCAGCGCCGAGGGCGCCCCGATCGACCTCTGGAACACCGAAGGTCGCGTCGTCGGATGCGACGATCACGTCGCTGTTGCCGACCAGACCCACACCGCCACCGAGGCAGAAGCCATTGACGGCGGCGATCACGGGTACCGCGCATTCGTAGATCGCTTTGAACGACTCATAGCAACCGCGGTTGGCGCCGAGGATGCCGGAAAATCCCTCGATCCGCTGCATCTCTTTGATGTCGACCCCGGCGTTGAAGCCGCGCCCCTCGGCGCGCAGGATGACAACGCGCGTGTCGGGGTCGGCGGACGCTTCACGCATGGCTTCTGCGATGGCGAACCAACCGGCAACGGGCAGCGCGTTGACCGGCGGATAGTCCATGGTGACGGTGCGCACGCCGCGGGCGTGAAGAGTGGAAGTGATCGTCATCGAGACACCTAACCTAACGTTTGCTCAAGTGACCCTAGCACTTGCTTGGTTGCAGCGGAAGCGACGGAGGATATTTGCCCTAGCGTTTGCTTGGTTGGTAGGGTAACGCACATCTCGTCACCGCGCGGTTCAGCGCGCTGTCTCAAAGGAGAGTCGAACATGGCAGGAATCCTCGAGGGCCGCGTCGCCATCGTCACCGGGGCCGGCCGCGGCCTCGGCCGCGAGCACGCGCTGGAAATCGCGCGACAGGGCGCGAAGGTGGTCGTGAACGATCTCGGCACGACGCTCGATGGTGCCGGGGTGTCGGTCGGGCCGGCGCAGGAGGTCGTCGACACGATTCGCGCCGCCGGTGGCGAGGCAGTCGCCAACGGTGCAGACGTCGCGGATTTCGCGCAGGCCGGCGACATGGTGGCACAGGCGATCGACGCATTCGGTCGCCTCGACATCCTGGTGAACAATGCCGGATTCGTGCGGGATCGGATGCTGGTGAACGCCGAGGAGGACGAGTGGGACGCCGTCCTCCGCGTGCATCTCAAGGGCCATTTCGCGCCGTTGCGCCACGCTGCAGCATATTGGCGTGCTGAGGCGAAGGAGGGTCGGCAGCCGATCGCACGGGTCATCAACACCTCATCGGGGGCTGGACTGCAGGGCAGTGTCGGCCAAGCAGCGTACTCTGCGGCCAAGGGCGGCATCGCCTCGCTGACTCTGGTGGCTGCGCAAGAGCTCGCGCGCTATGGAGTGCACGTGAACGCCATCGCGCCCTCGGCGCGGACGCGCATGACAGAGGGGCCGTTCGCCGCTGCGATGGCAGCGCCGGATGCAGGTTTCGACCGGATGCACCCCGCCAACGTCTCGCCCGTCGTGGCCTGGCTCGGCAGTGCCGACTGCACGATCACCGGCCGAGTCCTCGAGGTCGAAGGAGGTCGGATCTGTCTTGAAGAGGGCTGGCGGCACGGACCCGTACGTGAACTCGACCGACGCTGGTCCGCCGCCGAGGTCGGCGAAGCCGTGCGTGCGATGGTCACCGAAGGGCGTGCGCCCGAGCCGGTGTACGGCGCATGATCGCGGGGGACTGGGCCGGCCGCCCGCTGGGCGAGCGTACCGTCGCATACGCCGAGAGCGATGCCATCCTCTACGCACTCGCCGTCGGGGCGCAGGCCGATGATCTGGACCTTGTGTTCGAAGACAGGCTTCGCGTGCTTCCCACTTTCGGACTCACCCTGGCTCAGTGGGCACCGGACGTGCTCGCTGAGGCGGGCGCGTTCGACAATCGGGCCGTGCACGGTGCGCAGACCCTTGAGGTGCACCGACCGCTTCCGCGATCCGGCGAGCTGCGATTGAGTGCGCGTGTCGGCGATGTCTGGGACAAAGGGTCTGCGGCGGTGTTCGAGGTGATCGTCGAGTGCGATGAGTTCACCGCGGCGTGGTCGCTGTTCGCGCCCGGAGTCGGTGGGTTTGGCGGTGAGCGGGGCCCCTCGCGTCCCGCGGCCCCCGATCGCGGCGACGGCACCCGGTCGATGCTGTCGACCTTTCCCACCCAGGCGGCGCTGTACCGGCTCACCGGTGACCGCCACCACATCCACATCGACCCCACGGCGTCGGC
The DNA here is from genome assembly GCF_053586795.1 of Microbacterium pollutisoli. Lineage (NCBI taxonomy): Bacteria > Bacillati > Actinomycetota > Actinomycetes > Micrococcales > Microbacteriaceae > Microbacterium > Microbacterium pollutisoli. The sequence continues at coordinate 194,186 of NZ_JBNYWT010000002.1, read as the reverse complement.
GCGCATCGGGCAGCCCGTGCCGATCCTCCAGGGACTGTGCACCCTTGCTGCGACGACCCTTGTGCTCGCTGCGGCGCAGAATGCGCACCCGGCCGATCTCGCCTCCCTCAGAGGGCGGTTCAGCGGCCCCGTCGTACCCGGTGACGCACTCGAGGTGGAGTCGTGGGCCGACGGCGGTTTCGAGGTGCGTCGCGATGGTGCACCGGTCATCTCGGAAGGACAGGCGGCATTCGCATGAGCAGAATTCTCGTCGTCGGAGCTACGGGGATGATCGGAAGTCACATCGCCGCCGACCTCGCAGCCCGGGGCGACGTCGTCACCGCGATGTCGCGCCGTGAGCCGTCAGATCGCGATCCGAGCGCGATCGCCGGATTGCCCCGCATCGTCGGCGATTACACCGAGGACGCGGCCCCAGCCGAGCTCGAGGCGTTCGACGCCATCGTGTTCGCCGCCGGCAACGACATCCGGCACGTCCCCGCCAACCAGGAGGACGCGGCGTTCTGGGAGCGCACGCAGTCCGGCGGTGTGCCACGGTTCGCCGCGCGTGCGAAGCAGGCCGGTGTGGGGACGTTCGTTCAGATCGGCAGTTACTATCACCAGCTGCACCCCGAATGGGCCGAGCGCGTCCCCTACGTCGCCGCGCGCCGGGATGCTGATGTTCGTGCTCGTGCCCTCAGCGATGAGGGCTTCGCTGCGATCACCCTCAACCCTCCATCGATTGTGGGTGCCGATGAGAAGAACCTGCGCAGGTTCGCCCGCATGATCTCGTGGGTGCGCGGCGAGCTGGAGGAGCCCGCGCTGTTCGCGCCGCCCGGCGGCACGAACTACATGTCGGTGCGCTCGCTTTCGCAGGCCGTACAGGGTGCGCTCGACGCCGGCGAGGCAGGGCGCGCGTATCTGGTCGGTGACCGCAACTTCACGTATCGCGAGTACTTCCAGGCACTGGCCGATGCGGCCGGAAGCGACCGGACGGTTGTCGAGATCGATCAGGAGCATCCGTATCAGCCGGACCGCTTCATCGTGCAGGGTCGGGGTGCTGTGATCTCCTATGAGCCCGATGAGGCCGAGACCGCGTTGCTGGGCTATGACCGTGACGACGTGGATCGCGCGCTCGCGGAGATCGTCACCGCTGCGGACGCATTCCGCTGAGCCGAAGCCAGAGATCGGCGACAGCAGCCTGCGTCTGTGCCAGGGTGCCGTCGGTGCGAAGAACGATGTCGGCGACGGCGATGCGGTCGCCTTCCGCTCCCTGGGCACGTGCCCGAGCAGCGGCTTCGTCGGCACTGTATCCGCGCCCGTGACGCAGTCGCCCCACGCGAGTCTTCTCGTCGGCTTCCACCGTCACGATCACGTCATATGTCCATGGCAGTGCAGCCGATCGGCGACTCAGCAACGGGTTCTCGTGCACGATGATGCCGGGCGTGCTGCGCGCTGCGGCGATACGTCGGCCGACTTCGTCGATGATCGCTGGACGCAACAGCGCGTTGTACTCGTGTCGCACGCCCGAATCGCTGAAGATCCGGGTGGCGACGAATGCCCGGTCCAGGCTGCCGTCGGGTCGCAGGGCTCGATTGCCGAGCAGTTCAGCGATGCTTCCGAGCAGTACGGCGCCCGGCTTTGAGTGCGGGTCAACCACTGCGCGGGCCGCGTCGTCCCCGTCGATGACGCGGGCTCCGAAACCGGCGAGCGCACGGGCGACGGTGCTCTTTCCGGCGCCGATCCCGCCGGTGAGGCCCACCAGGAGCGAGGTGATCATGCCACGACCCTAGTCACAGCGCAGCTCACCCCTTCTCGCGCGGCCCCGACGTCTGCGCCAGCGGTGCCAGCTCCGCGGCCCATGCCGCGTCGATCGCGTCCGCGGTCCAACCTCCGTCGTGATCGAGCGTGCGCAGCACGGCCGGGTGGGCATAGAGGGTGAGTCGGTCCCCGCCGATCCCGATCGCCTGGCCGGTGACCCCCGCCGACTCGGCGGAGCTCAGCCACACGATCAGGGCAGCGACGTCTTCGGGCGTGCCGAGGGCGTGGTCGCGGCGGTACTCGGTGGGGATGCCCTTCCCGGCCACATAGTCCTCGTAGACCTGCGTGTAGGCGGGGATGGTGGCCGTCATCGGCGACAGCGCCGTGGGGATCACCGCGTTGACCGTGAGTGTGCTCGATCCGCGCTACGCCGAAGAAGTGAGGGTGCGAGACCCCTCACCGTCGGCAGCCGGTGGGCGAGCGTCAGATTCCGAACACGTCGGCGATCTTCCGCTACGACCGCGCCAAGTCGTTCGGGCTCAGCAGCGTCGGGCCGCTGTACGCCGCGCCGGAGGGCAACGGACCCGGCTTCTGAGCGGTCGGGCCGGCGGCCTCCGGCTACGCTGGGCGGAAGGACCGCCGAAGCAAGGAGGCTGCCGTGCCCACCGCCGTGATCGTCGATGTCGTGCGTACCCCGTCGGGTCGAGGCAAGCCCGGCGGGGCGCTCAGCGGCATCCACCCCGTCGACCTGGCGGCCGCGACCCTGACGGCGCTGCTGGAACGCAACGGCCTCGAGTCCACGCAGATCGACGACGTGCTGATGGGCTGCGTGAGCCAGATCGGCGACCAGGCCATGAACATCGGCCGGTTGGCGACGCTGGCCGCCGGCTTCGACGAGTCGGTGCCCGCCGTCACCGTCGATCGCCAATGCGGGTCGAGTCAGCAGGCCGCGCACTTCGCCGCGCAGGGTGTGATCGCCGGCGCCTACGACATCGTCATCGCCGCAGGGGTCGAGTCGATGAGCCGGGTGCCGCTCGGCTCGTCGCGGCAGGGCGGAACGACGGCCGCCGGCATCGCCGCCCGCTACCCGGACGGCCTCGTGAACCAGGGGGTGTCGGCCGAACTCATCGCCCACAAGTGGGGGTTCACGCGTACCGCGCTCGACGAGTTCTCGGCGCAGTCGCACCAGCGCGCCGCCCAGGCGTGGTCGACGGGCCGCTTCGACTCACAGGTGATCCCCGTGCTGCCGCCGGACGCCACCGACGCCGTCGCGTTCGACGAGACCGTTCGCGCCGGGACCACGGCGGAGGGCCTGGCTTCACTTCCGACGCCGTTCCGCACCGAGGAGATGGCCGCCCGGTTCCCGGACATCGAGTGGAAGATCACGCCCGGCAGCTCGTCCCCGCTGACCGACGCGGCCTCGGCGGCCCTCATCATGAGCGAGGAGAAGGCGGTCGAGCTCGGACTGACGCCCCGCGCCCGCTTCCATGCGTTCTCGGTCGTCGGCGACGACCCGGTGTTCATGCTCACCGGGCCGATTCCCGCCACGCGTCGCATCCTCGAGCGCAGCGGCCTGTCGATCGGTGACCTCGACGCCTACGAGGTCAACGAGGCCTTCGCGTCCGTGCCGCTGGCGTGGATGCAGGAGCTCGACGCCGACCCCGACAAGCTCAACCCGTGGGGTGGCGCGATCGCCCTCGGGCACGCCGTCGGGGCGTCGGGCACCCGGCTGCTGGGCACGCTGCTGTCGTACCTGGAGGCGACCGGCGGCCGTTACGGCCTGCAGACGATGTGTGAGGGCGGCGGCATGGCCAACGCCACCATCATCGAACGGCTCTGACCGCGCGGTGTGAACGCACGAGGGCCCCCGGAGCGTGAGCTCCCGAGGCCCTCTGGGTTCGGCCTGTGCTTTGGGGATATGCGGGCGAACGGTGCCGGCTCGTGCCTGCATCGAATCGCGATGTCGGAGGTCTGGTGTGTCCTGGTCTACTGGCCGTCGGCCGGTGGCACACACCTGGGGTCTGTGCCTTGAATGATCAGAAGGATCTGTTATGTCTGACATCAAGACGAACAATTCTGGGGCGAGTTCGGCTACGGGTAAGCGTGGTCTGACGAAGCTGAAGTGGTGGCAGTGGCTCCTCGTCGGCATCGGGGTGCTCGTACTTGTGAGCATCATCGTCAACGGGCTCAACGGCCGAACGACATCGTCCGACGCCGAGACCGCCTCGACGAATGGTTCTGAGCAGGCCACCACGGGCGGTGGATTCACGCAGGAGTCCAAGCGGCCTGCCGAAGAGGCAATCGAGATGGTCGCGGTGCCCGAGTTGGTGGGCGACACCATCGGCGAAGCACGGGCCAAGCTCGACAAGCTCGGCCTCACGCTCGATGCCGATGGCGTCGAGGATGACTGGGTCATCACGGCTCAGCAGCCGGTGAGGGGTTCATATCCGCTGGAGGGGCTCGAACTCAGCGTCACCAGCGAAGCGCCGAAGCCTGTCTACACGCTCGCGCAGCAGAATGCGATCCGGAAGGCTCAGTCGTACCTCGACTACTCCGGGTTCTCGCGGGCGGGTCTGATCGGGCAGCTGGAATACGAAGGCTTCTCCACTGAGGATGCCACGTTCGGTGCCGACAACGCCGGTGCGGACTGGATGGCAGAAGCCGCAGAGAAGGCCGCCAGCTACCTCGACTATTCATCGTTCTCCCGGCAGGGACTGTACGACCAGCTCGCCTACGAGGAGTTCACTCCCGAGCAGATCGAGCATGGACTGGCCGCCGTAGGTTACTGATGGGGCGCCGTGGGCGGTCGATGCTGGATCGCGGCGGCCCACGGTCCCCACAGCTTCGGCGTGTCATGCAATGTCAGAGGTCGATGTTCTACTGTGGCCATAGGGCAGGAGGATTCACATGGCACCCGTGATCCAGGTGAGCAACGAGCAACTGCTCACGCGTCGCGCCGAGTTGCTCGCCGAGCTTCACCTCGACTCTTACGAGCAGTTCCGCGATCGAGCCGCGCGCGGCATACTCAGCGATCGTGAGTGGGCGCTGCGGAACGAGCTCGACTCCGTCGCTTACCTGCTCGGCGAAGACGAGCTGACAGACTGAGCTCCGGTGCTGGGCCAGGCGCAGGGGTTTGCCGCACGTCTGGAAGAGATGATCCGCGCAACGGTGCCGGGCACGCCCTCGATCCGCGCGCAGGAGAACGCGCGCACCGGTCGCATTCGGATCTCACCGGTCGACGTCGCTGACCCACTGGCACAGGTTCGGCTGCCGCTCTACGCAGATGGTGTCGAGCTGGCCACATGGTCGTTCGTCATGTTTGCCGAGGGTTCGGCAGACGGGTTTCTCAAGATAGATCAGCTCCGTATGGCGCTCACGCCGGCATTCGAAGATGCTCCTCTCGTCCGGCTGGAGTATGAAGCGCGGAGCACCTCGCGTCCTGTTTCACACTGGCAGTTCCATGCTGAGCGCGGTTCCCTCTCATTCATCCTCGCTCGCACTCACCGCGAGGGGAGACGCAGGGACATTCCGATGTCGCTGTCCGCACTCCACTTCGCCACGGGAGGCCGCAGGTTCCGTCCAGGTGTCGAGGATTTCCTGCAGTTCTTGATCCAAGAGTGTCGATTCGACGCGCATGCGCCCTGGAAGGCATCCCTTGAGGACAATCGCGAACTCGCGCGACGGTTCCAGGTGCGCACGATCGCACGCGACTGCCCGGCTGAGGTCGCGGAGGTTCTCAAAGAGCGCGGGTGGCGCGTCGAGCCTCCCGATGACTTCGATGAGCGGGAAGCGACGGCCGTACTCAGGGAGTACTGACCCGGTGCCGTGACACCCGCAGATGCTGTGAGCGGAGAGCTCGTCGTCTGTCCTGATCGAGTCCTACGGCGGCCCGGAAGCCGGAGCTTCCGGGCCGCCGATGAATGCCGAGGTTACCGCAAAGTGGGCCGGCGCCGGCGGGTGACCAGGACCGCGCCGCCGAGCACCGTCATCACGGCCAGCACGGTCACGAACCCGATGGGGAAGGTGCCGCCGGTGGCGGCGAGCGCACCGGCGGGGACCACCTGCACGGGGATCTCGATCGGGTCCAGGCCGGCCGACTCGAGCACGAGCGTGTGCGCGCCCACCGCGAGGTCGGCCGGGATCGCGACGGTGAAGCTGACCATGCCGGCGGCGTCCGCGGCCGGGATGCCCTCGACCACGATCGGGTCGCTGAACAGCGTCGCCGCGATCTGCTGACCCGGCGTCAGGGCCGACACCGCCACGCGCAGCGTGCCACCCTGCTCGACCCGGCCCGTGCCGATGTTCACCTCGGCCCAATCGGTCCGCGGCTCCGGCTCCGGGGTCGGCGTCGGGGCTTCGGCGGCGACCGCTCGGCCCAGCGGCGCGGGGTCGACGACATCGTGCGCGGCGAAGTACGCCACGGTCGCTGCGAGGTCGGCCTGCCCGGTGTCGGAACGGTCGGTGCCGGCGGCGAAGGTGGTGAAGTTGTCGCCTCCGGCGGCGAGGAACGAGTTCGTCACGACCGTGAACCGGTCGTCCGCGGCGATCGACGCGCCGTGGAGTGTCATCGAGACGATGCGCTGGCCGCGGGCGGCGTCGGTGTCGTACACATAGCCGAACCCGTCCGAGACGCCCAGGTGCAGCTTCGGCCGCGAGGCGCCGTCGGGCTGCCACTGCTCTTCGAGCACCGCCTTGAGCTGTGCGCCGGTGAGCGTGACGGTGACCAGCGAGTTCGCGAACGGCTGTACGTTCGCGACGTCACGGTAGGTCACCGTGCCGTCCGTGCCGTACACCAGGTCGGCCCGCAGACCGCCGGGGTTCATGATGCCGATCTCGGCCGGCGTGCCCGCATACGCATCGTTCGACGTCGCCCACAGGTACACGTCGGCGACCAGGTTGCCCAATGCCGACTCGACGCCGCGGTCACTGCCCGCCGGGGTGCCGCCGCGCAGGATGTCACCGCTGATCGCGCCGACCTCGACAGCGCCCTCGACCTCGGCCACGGCGACGGCATCGGCGACGATCTCGGCCACCTCCGGGGCGTCGGCGTACACGGCGGCGCCGTCGACGACCAGCGGCACCACACCGCCGGTGATCGACACCAGCTCGTTCGTGGTGGCATCCACCGAGATGTCGAGGGTGCCCAGCGCCTTGCCGTACTCCAGCGCCTGGATCACGGGACGTCCGTCGACCTCGCACGCGTAGTTCTGATGCGTGTGACCCGACACGATCGCGTCGATCTCGGCGGAGGCGCCGCGGATGAGCTCGCCGTATGTGGTCGGGTCAGCCGCGATGTCGGTGCAGCTGTCGCCGGCGGACCCCTCGTGGGTGAGCAGGATCGTGACGTCCGCCAGGTCGTCGTCGGCGATCTGCGCCGCGACACGGTTCGCCGCCTCCAGCTGGTCGCCGAACTCGATGTCGGCAATGCCGTCGGGGCTGACCATCGACGCGGTGGCCTCGGTCACCGTGCCGATGAACGCGATCCGCACACCGTCCACGGTCTCGACGGTGTACTCCGGCAGCGCCGGGGTGTCGGTGCCGGCCCGGTACACGTTCGCGCCCAGTCCGTACGCGAGGTCGCCGTAGCGAGGCAGCACCCGGTCGGTCAGGTCGGCGAAGCCGGCATCGAACTCGTGGTTGCCCACGGCGCCCAGGTCGAGACCCGCCGCGACCAGCGCGTCGATGGTCGGGGCGTCCTGCTGGATGAAGGAGGTGAACGTCGATGCGCCGATGTTGTCACCGGCCGACACGAACAGGGTGTTCGGGTTGGCGGCCTCGAACGCATCGACCGCGCCGGCGATGCTCGCCGCGCCGGCCTCGCCGTTGCCGAGGTTCTGCTCGATCCGGCCGTGGAAGTCGTTGATCGTGAGGACCTGGATGTCGGTAGTCTCGGGAGCGAGGGCGTCGTCGATCGCGAAGACCGTCGTGGTGCCGGACACTTCGTTGCCGACCGCGATCAGCGGCGCGCCGGTGGGGGAATCGGCCGCGGCGATGAAGGCGATCGACTCGGGCCCGAGGTCTCCGGCCGTCGCCAGGTCGCCCCCGTCCTCCACCGACTGGGAGAAGTCGCGGTTGTTCACGTAGGTGACGAACGCGGATGCCGCCGGGTCGGTCACGTCGTAGACGGCGACGCCGCCCACGCGCTCGAAGCCCACGAACGCGTAGGTGCGGCCGCCCACCTCGCCGATCACGATCGCCTCCGGCTCGGGGCCCTTGTCGTCGCTGCGCCCCTCGAAGTTCGACTCGGAGTGGTTCGAGTTGAAGAACTCCGGCGCCGCGGCGGCGGTGATCTCCTCGAACGACGAGCCCGAGTCCCAGACCTGCTCACCGTCGGTCGTCCAGATCGAGAACGACCGGGAGCCGAACGCGTACAGCTCCCGGTAGCACCCGGCATCCCCATCGAATCCGCCCTCGATCGTGACGTTCAGCCGTCCGAGGTCGGCGTCCGCGAGCGCGCCGGCCAGCGGGCTGTCGGTGCAGACCGGGCCGTAGCCGTCGTCTGCGAGGTCCTTGACCCGGGCAGCCTCGACGTAGTCGCCCCATTCGCGGGCGTCGCCCTCGTTGGCGGTGACGAGGTAGGTCTGGCCGCCGGCGGTGTACGAGTCGATCGCGTCGGGCATGTAGACGCTGTACAGGCCCTCGTAGGCGCGCAGGTCGAAGCCCGCGTCGCGGTCGCTCGGGTCGAGTGCGTTCTGCTCGAGGCCGTGGTCCTTGACTCCGAGCGGATGGATGCCGGTGACCGTGGCCGAATCGAGATCGACGACGGCGAGCGCGTTGGCCTCTTGCAGCGTCGCGTAGGCGGTGCCGCCGTCGACGGTGATGTACTCGGGCTCGAGGTTGCGGCTGACCGGGAAGTCGACGCCGACGGTCGGGCCGAACACGCGCACCCCATCGGGCACGGCGGTCTCGTAGGCGTGGAAGTCGGCGATGCGCACGTCGCTCTGGGCGGGCGCGGTCAGACCGGCGGGCAGCGCGACGACGGCGATCGACCCTTCGGGGTCGACCGAGAAGTCGTCGGCCGGTTCGCCCTCGTTCGCCACGACCGCATACGAACCGTCGGGTGAGATCGTCACCATGTCGGGGAGGGCGCCCACCTCGACCGTGCCGAGGAGTGCCGCCCCGGCATCTCCCGCGTTCGCGTCGAAGAAGACGAGGTGGCCGGGGTCGGTCTTCACCGGCGCCTCCACCGCGATGACGCCCAGGCCGTCGTCGCGGATCGCGACCGAGTTCGCCGTCCCCGTCGAGGCGATCGAGAACAGCTTCGTGATCGCGGTGGGGTCCGCGTAGTCGAGCACGTCGACCGCTCCGGCCTGGGCGTTCACGACGAACAGGCGGTCGCCGAAGGCCTGCACGATCTCAGCGGCGGACGCGTCGAAGACGCCGGTCTCGTACGAGCCGAGGGGTGTCAGGGTGAGTGCGGCATCCGGGGCGGAGACGGTGACCGGTGTCGGCACGATCTGCGCGGACGCGGCTGTCGGGGCCAGTGCGAGAGTGCACAGGACCGCGGCAGCCGCACCGAGCGCGACCGGACGGCGGAAGGACTGCAGGGGCATGGGTATCCTCGTCGATTCGGGATTCGGGAGTGCGCGGATCCGCGCTCCTCAAGTCCTAACCAGGCCCGGTGACGTCCCCGTGAACGGTGGGCGAATGATGCGTGCATCCGTCCGCTTCTGAATACTAGGACGTCCATGTAAACTGAGCACAGTGCCCCACGTGGGCCACCACAACGCTGTCACCCTGTTTCACGAGGACGTGATCACATGAGCATGACTCTCACCCCCGCCCTCTCCGGCGAAGAGCGGGCCGCCATCCTCGATGCCGTGCGGAGCTTCGCGGCGCACGAGCTCGAGCCGCACGCGCTCGACTGGGACGAGCGACGACACTTCCCGCGTGACGTCCTGCGCGCGGCGGGTGAGCTGGGCGTGGGCGGCATCTACGTGCGCGAGGACGTGGGCGGCTCGGGGCTGCACCGCGAGGACGCCGTGGCCATCTTCGAGGCGCTGGCGATGGGCGACCCCACCATCGCCGCGTACATCTCGATCCACAACATGGTCGCCTGGATGATCGACTCGTACGGCGCCGACGCACAGCGCCGGCAGTGGCTGCCCGACCTCACCGGCATGCGGCGCCTGGGCGCCTACTGCCTGACCGAGCCCGGTGCCGGATCGGACGCCGCCGCCATCACCACGACCGCCATCGCCGACGGTGACGAGTACGTGCTCACCGGGGTCAAGCAGTTCATCTCCGGGGCGGGCGAGGCCGACGTCTATGTCGTGATGGCGCGCACCGGCGAGCCCGGCTCGCGCGGCATCACGGCGTTCCTCGTGCCGGCGGACGCCACGGGGCTGAGCTTCGGTGCGAACGAGAAGAAGATGGGGTGGAAGGCGCAGCCGACCCGTCAGGTGATCCTCGACGAGGTGCGGGTTCCGGCATCCGCTGTTCTCGGCGAGCTCGGCGGCGGGTTCAAGATCGCCATGAGCGGGCTCAACGGCGGACGCATCAACATCGCCGCCTGCTCGCTCGGCGGTGCGCAGTGGGCGCTCGACCGCGCGACCCGGTACGTGCAGGAGCGGTTCACGTTCGGCGAGCCGCTCGCCGAGAAGCAGGCGGTCGTGTTCGCGCTGGCCGACATGGCCACGCAGCTGAAGGCGGCGCGGGCCCTCGTCCGGGACGCCGCCCGCGCGATCGACGACGACGCGCCCGACGCCGTCATGCAGTGCGCGATGGCCAAGCGCTTCGCCACCGACGCCGGGTTCGAGGTCGCCAACCAGGCGCTGCAGCTGCACGGCGGGTACGGATACCTGCAGGAGTACGGCATCGAGAAGATCGTGCGCGACCTGCGGGTGCACCAGATCCTCGAGGGCACGAACGAGATCATGCGGGTGATCATCGGCCGCGCCGTTCTGGGAGCATGAGGGTATGACTTCCTATGAGACGATCCTCGTCGACACGCGCGGACGCGTGGGCTGGATCACCCTGAACCGTCCCGAAGCCCTGAACGCCCTGAACTCGCAGGTGATGCACGAGGTGGTGACCGCCGCCGAGGCGTTCGACGCCGATGAGGGCATCGGGGCCATCGTCGTCACCGGCAGCGAGCGCGCGTTCGCCGCCGGGGCCGACATCAAGGAGATGAGCAGCAAGACCGGCCTCGACATGCTCATGGGCGACCACTTCGGCGCCTGGGGCCGGTTCGCCGCCGTGCGCACGCCGGTGATCGCCGCCGTCTCCGGCTTCGCGCTGGGCGGCGGGTGCGAACTGGCGATGATGTGCGACATCATCCTGGCCGCCGACACCGCGAAGTTCGGTCAGCCCGAGATCAACCTCGCCGTCATCCCCGGCATGGGCGGCACCCAGCGCCTCATCCGCGCCGTCGGCTACTACAAGGCCGCCGAACTCGTGCTCACCGGTCGCATGATGGATGCCGCAGAAGCCGAACGTGCCGGACTGGTCTCCCGGGTCGTCCCGGCATCCGATCTGCTCGACGAGGCGGCGGACACGGCCGAGACCATCGCCGCCAAGTCGCTCCCGTCGGTGTACGCGGCCAAGGCCGCCCTCGACGCGGCGATGGAGACCTCGCTCGCCGAGGGTCTGCGGTTCGAGCGGCACGCCTTCGCGGCGCTGTTCGACACCGCCGACCAGAAAGAGGGCATGGCCGCGTTCGTCGAGAAGCGCACGCCGGACTTCACCGGACGCTGACGATCGGATGCCGGGTCAGCGCCGGCCCGGAATCCGATCCACCAGCGGGGCGAGCATCCCGCGCCCGTCGCGGCCGGGGTGCCGCGGCTGATCGAGGCGGCCGGGAACGTGCCGCCACGATGCGGACGGCCTGACCGACCGCGCGGAGGCGGAAGTCTCCCCCGTAGCTGTGTCGCGCGCCGGTCAGGCCGGGTCGACCGGATCGCCGGCGTTCTCGCGCAGGCGCGCGACGATCTCGATGAGCCCCTCCGCATCCGCGGCATCCAGCCCCGGCGTGCGGAACACCTCGCTGTTGAGCGCGGCGGTGGCCCGTCCGGCCAGCTCGCGCCCCGCGGCGGTGAGCACCACCAGGCGCCCGCGGCCGTCGGACGGGTGTGCCTCCCGCCGCACGAGACCCGCGGCCTCGAGCCGGTCGACGGTGTTGGTCACGCTCGTCGGATGCACCTGCAGCCGCGCGGAGGCCGAGGACATCGGCATCCGCCCGTCGCGCGTGAAACTCAGCAGCGTCAGCAGCTCGTACCGGGCGAAGGTGAGACCGAACGGCCGCAGCGCGTCGTCCACACGGGCCAGCAGCAGCTGCTGCGCGCGCATGATCGAGGTGACCACCGTCATGCCGGTCGCCGCATCGGCCCAGCCGTGCGCCCGCCACTGCCGCTGCGCCTCGGCGATGGGGTCGAGCGCGCGGCGTTCGCGATCAACCACAATCGCCTCCCGTCGTCGGTGATCACGGTAGTCGGTTTCCTCAGCCCGACTTGGGATCCGGGCCGCCGTGCGGGAGGCTGGAGAAGGTCCCCGCCGGTCGTCGTCGCGGCATCCACCCGCGCGGCGCCGGCCTCGGGAAACATCGCATGCAACGGACTGTGTATACACAGACGCCGTCAGCACCCGGATATTCCACTCGATGAGGCCCGATTGGGTACATAACGCCCACGACTATTAGACTCGCCGCAGGCGTGAGGAGATGTCGATGAAGATCGTCGTTCTGGTCAAAGAAGTCCCCGACACTTACGGGGATCGAAAGCTCGATCTCGAAACCGGGTTGGCCGACCGTGAGGCGTCCGAACGCGTGCTCGACGAGATCGGCGAGCGCGCCCTCGAAGTCGCGCTGAAGTACGCGGACGCGAACGCCGGCACCGAAGTCGTCGTCCTCTCGATGGCCCCCGAGGCCTCGGCCGCGACGATCCGCAAGGGCCTGGCGATGGGCGCGGGCTCGGCGGTGCAGATCGTCGACGAGGCGCTGGTCGGCGCCGACCTCGGCGTCACCGCGAAGGTGCTGGCCGCCGCCGTGCAGCGCACCGGATTCGACCTGGTCATCACCGGCAACCTGTCGACCGACGGCTCCGGCGGCGTGATCCCGGCGATGCTCGCCGAGCACCTCGGGGTGCCGCACGCCACCGCGCTGGCCGAGGTCGAGATCTCCGAGTCCGCTGTCACCGGCACGCGGGCGACGGATGCCGGCAAGGCGAAGGTCTCGACGGGCCTTCCCGCCGTCATCTCCATCACCGAAGCACTTCCCGACGCGCGGTTCCCCAACTTCAAGGGGATCATGGCCGCCAAGAAGAAGCCGTTCGAGACGATCTCGCTGGCCGACCTCGGCGTCGAGGTGGACCCGGCTGTCGCACCGCAGTCGATCCTGGTCACCGTCGGCGAGAAGCCGCCGCGGGGCGCGGGTGTGAAGATCGTCGACGAGGGCGACGCCGGCGAGAAGCTCGCCGCGTACCTGATCGAGAACCGACTGGCCTGAGGGGACTGTGATGACTCAATTCGCTGCGGACTCGATCCTCGTCCTGCTCGATGTGACCCCCGACGGTGAGCTGGCCAAGTCGTCGGCGGGCCTGATCGGCGCCGCCGCGCAGGTCGGCACGCCCGTCGCGCTGGTCGTCTCCGGCGACGACACCCACGCCGCGCTCGCCGCCGCTGCCGGTCAGCTCGGCGCCGGCACGGTGCTCACCGCCGGACTCGGCGGTGCCGACACGACGCTGACGGTGCCGGTCGTCGACGCGCTGCAGGCGGCTGCCGCACTCGTGCAGCCCGACGCCGTGCTCATCTCCAACTCGATCGAAGGCCGCGATGTCGCCGGCCGCTTCGCGGTGCGCTCGCAGTCGGCCCTCTCGGTCGACGCCGTGGGCGTGGCCCGCGACGACGAAGGCATCGTCGCCCACCACTCGGTCTACGGCGGCGCGTTCACCGTCACCAGCGCCGCCACCTTCGGTGCGCCGGTGATCACCGTGCGCCAGGGTGCCGTCGACGCCCGCGCCGAGGCGGTCGCCGCCCCCGAGGTCGTGCCGCTGGAAGTCACCGCCTCCGGTGCCGCGGCAGCCACCGTCGAGTCGTTCGAAGCCGAAGTGTCGACCTCGTCGCGCCCCGAACTGCGCGGTGCCGCGAAGGTCGTCTCGGGCGGCCGCGGCCTCGGCTCGCAGGAGAAGTTCGCGCTCGTGGAGCAGCTCGCCGACGTGCTGGGTGCCGCCGTGGGCGCCTCCCGCGCCGCGGTGGATGCCGGATACGTGCCCTACTCGCACCAGGTCGGCCAGACCGGTGTCTCGGTCTCGCCGCAGCTGTACGTCGCCCTGGGCATCTCGGGCGCGATCCAGCACAAGGCCGGCATGCAGACGGCGAAGACCATCGTCGCGATCAACAAGGACGGCGACGCCCCGATCTTCGAGGTCGCCGACTTCGGCGTCGTGGGTGACCTGTTCACGGTGGTGCCGCAGCTGATCGCGGCCCTCGAGGCGAACAAGGCCAAGTAATGGCGACGTACGGTCGGACGCTGCGCCGCGGGCTGCCGCGCGTGCCCGGTGGCGAGCCCTGGCCGGCCGCCGCTGACGCGCCCGAGGGCGTGGGAGCGGCCGCGGAGACCGCTGCCTCGGCCGCGCCGGTGGCGGAGTCCGTCGCGCCAGTGAGTGACGTCGCCGCGCCGGCCGCTGAGGCTGTGCCGGCCGCTGAGGCCGCGGCGCCGGCCGCCGAGACTGCACCGTCCGTGGCCGCAGCCCCGCAGGCTGCCGCCGCCGCACCCGTCGCCGCAGCCCCGCAGGCCGCCGCACCCGCCGCACCCGTCGCCCTGCGCCGCGGGCTGCCGCGCGTCACCGGCGGCGAGCCGTGGCCTCCGGCATCCGTCACTCCGGCGTCCAGCGCGCCCGCTTCCGCCCCCCAGCCCGCGGCGGCGGAGCCGGCGCCCACCGCCGCTCCCGCACCGCTGCCGCCGGCGGGGGCGGACGCACCCGCCGCGCACCCCGCACCGGCGCAGGTCGGGACCGGTGCGACCGCCGGGGCGCCGCACCCGGCCGACGGCACGACCGCACGCCGTGGACTGCCGCGCGTCGCCGGGGGGGAGTCCTGGCCGCCGGCCGGCACCGTCGCACGCATCGCGACCGTCGGTGCGCCGGCAACGGCTGCGCCCGCCGAGACCACAGCCGATGCCCCCGAGACCGCAGCCGCGCCCGCCGCATCTCCCGCACCCGCGACGGCCACCGCCCCGGCTGCTGCCGCCGCGCCCGCCGCGGAACCGGCATCCACCGCCGTCGCGACCACCCCCGAGGGCCCGCAGGCGCCGCTGCCGTTCACCCGCTCGGTATGGCCGGGACGCTCGGCTACCCACCGTCCGGCACCGCGACCCGAGCCCGCCCGGATCGGCCCGTTCACCAAGGGGCAGTGGGCCGGAGCCGTCGTCGTCGGCGGCGCCGCGCTGCTGATCTTGGCCGGCATGGCCGTGGCGCTCGTGCGCTTCTTCCTGTCCACGCCGTGGGGCCAGGACTTCCTGGCCGCGTACCCGGGCGAGTACCACCTGCCCGAGGGGGCACCGGTCGGCTTCCCCGGATGGCTGGGGTGGCAGCACTTCCTCAACGTGTTCCTGATGGTGTTGATCATCCGGTCGGGCCTGCGCGTGCGCACCGAGAAGCGTCCGACCGCGTTCTGGACGCCCCGCAACGACCCGAAGGGCAAGACCAGTCTCACGATCTGGTTCCACCAGGCGCTCGACGTGCTGTGGCTGGTCAACGGTGTCGTGTTCGTCGTGCTGCTGTTCGTGACCGGGCAGTGGATGCGGGTGATCCCCACCAGCTGGGAGGTCTTCCCGAACGCGCTGTCGGCCGCGCTGCAGTACGTCTCGCTGGACTGGCCGACCGAGAACGGCTGGGTCAACTACAACTCGCTGCAGCAGATCGCCTACTTCACGACGATCTTCATCGCCGCGCCGCTGGCCGCCATCACCGGCTACCGCATGAGCGGCCTGTGGCCGAAGAACGCCAAGAAGCTCAACGAGCTCTACCCCGTCGAGTGGGCGCGCACGCTGCACTTCCCGGTGATGCTGTACTTCGTGGTGTTCATCGCGATCCACGTGTTCCTCGTCTTCGCGACCGGTGCGCTGCGCAACCTCAACCACATGTACGCGGCGCAGGGGTCGGTCGACCCCGCAGCCTACGCCGACAACTGGACCGGATTCTGGATGTTCGTCGCCTCGCTCGTGGTCATCGCGGCCGCGTGGGTGGCGGCGCGCCCCCTGACCATCGCGCCCATCGCCCGCCTGTTCGGCACCGTCAGCGGACGGTGAGCGGATGCCGGTGACCGCCACCTGACGCCTTCTCGAGGAGCCGCCATGACCCACGCCGAACGCTGGACGCAGCTGGTCACGCGGATCCTCGCGCCCAACGCCGGGCCGATGACCCTCGACGGCACCAACTCGCTCGTCGTGCGGGCCCCGGGCGCCGCCGCGCTCGTGGTCGACCCGGGGCCGGAGGAGGAGGCGCACCTGGCGGCGCTGCAGGCTCAGGGCCCGGTGGAGCTCATCGTCCTCACGCACCACCACCGCGACCACACCGAGGCCGCCGCGCGCTTCGCCGAGATGACCGGTGCCCCCGTGCGCGCCTTCGACCCGCACCTGTGCATCGACGCCCCGCCGCTGGACGACGGCGAGGTGATCGACGCCGGCGGCACCCGCGTCGAGGTGCTGACCACGCCCGGGCACACCGCCGACTCGGTGTCGCTGTTCCTGCCCGAGGATGCCGGGGTGCCCGGCAGTGAGGCCGCACCGGCATCCACCCCTCGCGGATCGATGATCACCGGTGACACGATCCTGGGCCGGGGCACGACGATCATCGCGCACCCCGACGGATCGCTCGGCCGGTACCTCGCGTCGCTCGACCGACTGGCCGGCTACGGCGACGTCACGGTCCTGCCGGCGCACGGAGACAAGCTGCCGAGCCTCGCCGAAGTGTGTCGCACCTACGCCGGGCATCGGCGCATGCGGCTCGACCAGGTGCGGGAGCTGCTCGCCGCGCGCGGGCTCGAGCCCTCGGGCGACGCGGCCGTGGTCGCCGCCGTCGTCGACGACGTCTACGGGAACGTCGACCCCGCCATCCGGTTCGCCGCCGAGGCCTCCGTGCGCGCGCAGCTCGAATACCTGGCCGCCGGCCCCCTGGTCTGACCCCGCCCCTGCTCACCCTTCCTCCGCACTCCTCGAGGACCGGCCCTCCCGCGAGCCGCTCTTCCCACGAGCCGCCTACCTGCGTGCGAGACGCCCAGGTGCGGACGGTACGTATCTGGGCGGGTCGTACACAGATGGGCGGCTCGCGGCGCCAGCGGAACTTCGCGGCGGCAGCGGAAACCCGCGTGGACGCTATGCGTACAAGTGGATGACAGAGCGTACAACCCCGGGTAGCGTGACCGGCGTGACACTGACGTCAATGGAAGCCATCGACAACGACGGGTCCCGCTCGGTCGTGAACCGGGCGATGTCGATCCTCGGCACCTTCCAGGGCAATCGATCGCGGCAGGTGCCGCTGCCGGTGATGACCAGCATCATGTCGAAGGCCCTCGAGCCCACCGCCTACACGCTCGAGCGCGTCGAGCTGCCCGCCTCCGGCCACTGAGCCTGCCGCCGCGACAGGATCCTGCCGACAGGACAAGAATCGGGTTTCTTTGCGCTCGCTCCCATCGAAAGTGCGCCTGCGCGGTCTTTAGATTTGCCCCATGAGGCGATCTTCGACCCGGGCGCGCATGCGCGGCGGTGCCCTGCGGTGATCGATCGGAACGTGCCGATCGCGACCGGGGCCACGCCGGTGCGCACGGGCACGCGCGCCGTGTACTTCGTGTCCGACTCCACGGGCATCACCGCCGAGACGGTCGGCAGCGCGCTGCTGGCGAACTTCCCGGGCATCGGGTTCGAGCGGCGCACGATCCCGTTCATCGACACCGTCGAAGGCGCCCGCAGCGTCGTGCGCGAGATCAACGGCGCGGATGCCGGGCAGGGCCTGCCGATCGTGTTCACCACCGTGAAGACCGCCTCGCTGCGGGTGGAGATCGCCACCGCGCGTGCCATCATCATCGACCTGCTCGCCGGACACCTGGTCGAGCTCGAACGGGCGCTGGGCGTGACCGCGTCCGAGCAGCTCGGCCAGTACCACAGCGTCGGCGACGTCGACCGGTACTTCGCCCGCATGCGCGCGGTGGAGTACGCCATCGAGCACGACGACGGGCAGAGCCGCCGCGCCCTCGACATCGCCGACGTCATCATCATCGCGCCCAGCCGCTGCGGCAAGACGCCCACCACGATGTACCTGGCGCTGCAGTACGGCCTGCTCGTGGCCAACTATCCGCTCACCGACGACGACTTCCCCACCGACGGGCTGCCGAAGTGGGTGGCCCCCTACGCCGACCGCTGCTTCGGCCTGACCACCACACCGCTGCGGCTGAGCCAGGTGCGCCACGAGCGCCGCCCGAACTCGACGTACTCCAGCCTCGAGCAGTGTGCCCTGGAGCTGCGTCGCGCCGAAGACCTCTACCGGCGCAATCGCGTGCCGTTCCTCAACTCCTCCACGAAAAGCGTCGAGGAGATGTCCGCGGTCATCCTGCAGGCCATGCGCCGGCGCACCACCGCACACCACCACCAAGGGGTCACATGATGAGCAGCATTCTCTGGTTCGACGAGATCGGCATGGGCGACCTGGCCCAGGTCGGGGGCAAGAACGCCTCGCTGGGAGAGATGGTCTCGCATCTGTCCGACCTCGGCGTGCGCGTGCCCGGCGGGTTTGCCACCACCGCCGACGCGTACCGGTCGTTCCTGGCCGCCGACGGCCTCTATGAGCGCATCAAGGACGCGGTCGAGGCCATCGACGTCGAGGACGTCACCGAGCTGGCCCGCGTCGGCTCGCTCATCCGCTCCTGGATCGAGGAGCAGCCCATCCCCGCCGGCCTCGACGCGGACATCCGCGCGGCCTACGCGAAGCTGCTCGAGGGCGACCCCGACCCCGACGCGGTCACCTGGGCGGTGCGCTCCAGCGCCACCGCCGAAGACCTGCCGGACGCGAGCTTCGCCGGCCAGCAGGAGACGTTCCTCAACATCGGGGGCATCGACAGCATCCTCGGCGCGATCCGCAGCGTCTACGCCTCGCTGTACAACGACCGGGCCATCGCCTACCGGGTGCACCACGGGTTCGACCACCACGACGTCGCGCTCTCGGCGGGCGTGCAGCGCATGGTGCGGTCGGACATCGGTGCGTCGGGCGTCATGTTCACCGTCGACACCGAGTCCGGGTTCGGCGACGCGGTGTTCATCACCAGCTCCTACGGGCTGGGCGAGGCGGTCGTCCAGGGCGCGGTGAACCCCGACGAGTTCTACGTGTACAAGCCGGCGCTGCGCGCCGGACGCCCCGCCATCCTGAAGCGCTCGGTCGGCGAGAAGGCCGTCGCCATGCGCTACGCCGACAGCACCGACGTGGGTGCGAGCACGGTGTTCCGGGACGTGCCGGCCGATGACCGCGCGCGCCTGAGCATCACCGACGCCGACGTCGAAGAGCTCGGCCGGCACGCCCTGGTCATCGAGGAGCACTACGGCCGGCCGATGGACATCGAGTGGGGCAAGGACGGCGTCGACGGCCGGCTCTACATCCTGCAGGCGCGGCCGGAGACCGTCGTCTCACGCGACGACGGCAACGTCATGCGCCGCTTCGTG
The DNA here is from genome assembly GCF_053586795.1 of Microbacterium pollutisoli. Taxonomy (NCBI): domain Bacteria; kingdom Bacillati; phylum Actinomycetota; class Actinomycetes; order Micrococcales; family Microbacteriaceae; genus Microbacterium; species Microbacterium pollutisoli. Next base: position 174,808 of record NZ_JBNYWT010000002.1, on the reverse strand, counting down.
CTCGACGAGCACAGTGAGGTGATCGCGACCGGACGGGCCATCGGACAGAAGATCGGCGCTGGACCGGTGCGGGTGCTGACCTCGATCGACCAGATGCACCAGTTCCAGCCCGGCGACGTGCTCGTGGCCGACATGACCGACCCCGACTGGGAGCCGATCATGAAGCGCGCCTCGGCCATCGTCACCGACCGCGGCGGCCGCACCTGTCACGCAGCGATCATCGCACGCGAGCTGGGCATCCCCGCGGTGGTCGGCACCGGCGATGCCACCCGCACCCTCACCGACGGCCGGGAGGCCACCGTCTCGTGCGCGGAGGGCGACGAGGGCTTCGTCTATGCGGGCCGGCTCGCCTTCGAGCAGCAGGAGACGCACCTGGATCAGATGCCGGCCTCCCCGGTGAAGATCATGATGAACGTCGGCACCCCCGACCAGGCGTTCGCGTTCGCGAAGCTGCCGCATCGCGGCGTGGGGCTGGCGCGGCTCGAGTTCATCATCAACCGTCAGATCGGCATCCACCCGCGTGCGCTGCTCGAGTACGACACGCTGCCCGAGCCGCTGAAGACCGAGGTGGCCGAGCGCATCGCCGCGTACCCGTCGCCGCGGGACTACTTCATCCAGCGGGTCGCCGAGGGCGTCTCGATGATCGCCGCCGCGTTCGCCCCCGAGCCGGTCATCGTCCGGCTGAGCGACTTCAAGTCGAACGAGTACGCCGGCCTCATCGGCGGCGAGCGGTACGAGCCGCGCGAAGAGAACCCGATGCTCGGCTACCGGGGCGCCAGCCGCTACGTGTCCGACGACTTCCGCGCCTGCTTCGACATGGAGTGCGAGGCGCTGCGGTTCGTGCGCGACGAGATGGGGCTGAGCAACGTGCAGATCATGGTGCCGTTCGTCCGCACCCTCGGTGAGGCGGGCGCCGTCGTCGACCTGCTCGCCCAGAACGGGCTGCGGCGCGGCGAGAACGACCTGAAGGTCATCATGATGTGCGAACTGCCCGCCAACGCCGTGCTCGCCGACGAGTTCCTCGCGCACTTCGACGGGTTCTCGATCGGCTCGAACGACATGACCCAGCTCACGCTCGGGTTGGACCGGGATTCGTCCCTCGTCGCCGACACGTTCGACGAGCGCGACCCGGCCGTGCGCCGCATGCTGTCGCTGGCGATCGAGGCGTGCCGACGGCAGGGCAAGTACGTCGGCATCTGCGGGCAGGGGCCCAGCGACCACCCCGACCTGGCCGAATGGCTCGTCGAGCAGGGGATCGAGTCGATGTCGCTGAATCCGGACACGGTGGTCGAGACCTGGCTGCGGCTGGCGAAGCTGCAGCCGGCTCAGGTGTGACCGGGCACCCGAGGGTCAGCGGACGAAGCGGACCTCGGTGAGCGTCTCGCCGAGGAACGGCTCGGTGTGCGTCGCCCCGTCGAGTGTGAAGCCGTTGCGCTCGTAGAACCGGTGGGCGCGCGGGTTGTCCTCGGCGACCCACAGGTAGAGGGGCTCGCCCTCGTCGACCGCCGCGTCGAACAGCCGCTTGCCCAGGCCGGTGCCGTGGTACTTGCCGAGCAGGTAGATGAAGTACAGCTCCCGGTCGCGCGGGGCGTCGCGATCGCGGGCGGGGCCCGAGCCGACGAAGCCGACGATCTCGCCGTCGACCAGGGCGGCGGACATGCGGAATTCGGGGCCCTGCACGGCCCAGTGGGTCCACAGCTCGGCCAGGCGCTTGGGCGACACGCGCTCGAGCGCCGCCTTGCTCACCAGGTGGTCATAGGTCTCGTGCCAGCACGTGGCGTGCACCCGGCCGAGGGCCTCGGCATCCACGTCTCGAACGGGACGGACGACGATGTCGGTCTGCAGTTCGGCTTCCATGGGCTGACTCTACGTCGGGGTGTTCCGAATGCGAAATCCGCGCACGGATGCCGGTGGGCGCGGCCCGACGGGGGGCTCCGCGCACCGGGGATCGGGCTGTGGCGGGGCGACAGACGATTGGGCGCATCGATGTGGACTGAGTAACATCACGGCTCGTGAATGTGTGGTGGCGGACCCTGCTGACGATCCTGCGCGCGAAGGTGCAGCTGCGCCGCCGCGGTCCGATCCCCCCGGGCTCGGTGGGGCGCATCCGGCTGCGCACCCTGCCCACCGACATCGACCTGCTGCTGCACATGAACAACGGCCGGTACGCGTCGCTGTTCGACCTCGGCCGCTTCGACCTGCTGATCCGCACCGGCATCTGGGACGCCATGAACGCACGCGGCTGGTACGCGGTGGTCGCCACCGAGACGGTCACCTTCCGCAAGTCGCTGCAGCTGTGGCAGCGCTTCACCGTGGAGACGCGGCTGTACGGCCACGACGACAAGGCGGTGTACCAGATCCACCGCGCCGTGGTCGACGGCGAGATCTACGCCGAGATGATCGTGCGCGCCCGGTTCCTGCGCCGCGGCGGGGGAGTGGTGCCCATGTCCGAGCTGTTCGAGGCGCTGCACCGCCCCGACGACCTCCCGCCGCTGCCGGACTGGATCGCCACCTGGGTCGAAGGCTCGGCGCTGCCCTCGACGAAGGCTCCCGCCCCGAGCGTCTGGTCCTAGCCGCCGACGACAGGCTGCGGCCGGAATAGACTGCACGCGACGACGCAGAGAGCGAGCACGCATGCCCGAGACCACACGCAACTGGGCGGGCAACATCGCGTACCGCGCGACCCGGCTCGTCGCCCCGGCATCCATCGACGAGCTCGCCGAGATCGTGGTGGCCTCGCCCCGCGTGCGGGTGCTCGGCAGCCGGCACTCGTTCAACGACATCGCCGACACCGACGGCGTGCACGTCAGCCTCACCCGGATGCCGGGCGACCCCGAGCTCGACACGGCCCGGGCGACGGTGCGCGTGCCGGGCGGCATGCGGTACGGCGAGCTCGCGCCCTGGTTGCACGCGCGCGGCTGGGCCCTGGCGAACCTCGCCTCGCTGCCGCACATCTCGGTCGCCGGCGCGGTCGCCACCGGCACCCACGGGTCAGGCGCGCGCATCGGGTCGCTGGCCACCCAGGTCGCCGCCCTCGAACTGCTCACCGCCGACGGCGCCGTCCGCCGCCTCGCCCGCGGCGACACCGACTTCGACGGTGCGGTCGTCGGGCTCGGCGCCCTGGGGGTCGTCACCGCCCTCGAGCTCGACATCCAGCCGACGTACGACATCGCCCAGACCGTGTTCGAGCACGCACGGTGGGACGCCGTGCTCGCCGGCTTCGACACGATCCAGGCCACCGGCGACAGCGTGAGCCTGTTCACCACCTGGTCGGACGCGGACCGCATCGACCAGGTCTGGGTGAAGACCCGGGGCGCGCCGCCGGATCTGCGCGCGTTCGGGGCGACGCCGGCCGACGGTCCCCGGCATCCGCTGCCCGGCATCTCGCCGGAGCCGTGCACCGCACAGCAGGGGCAGGCCGGGCCGTGGTTCGACCGGCTGCCCCACTTCCGTCTCGCGTTCACGCCGTCGGCCGGTGACGAGCTGCAGAGCGAGTACCTGGTGCCCCGCCGCGACGCGATCGACGCCCTCGAGACACTGCGGACGATGGCGACGCGCATCGCGCCGGCCCTGCTGGTGTGCGAGGTGCGTACGATCGCGGCCGACCGGCTCTGGTTGAGCGGCGCCGGTGGCACGGACGCCGTGGGCCTGCACTTCACGTGGCGCCCCGATCCTCCCGCGGTCGCGGCCCTGCTGCCCGAGATCGAACGGGCGCTGCCGGCGTCGGCCCGCCCGCACTGGGGCAAGCTGTTCGCCCTCGACGGCGCGGCCGTGACCGCCCGCTACGACCGATGGCCGGACTTCGTCCGGCTGCGGCGTCGGCTCGATCCCGAGGGGCGTTTCGGCAATGCGTTTCTCACCCGGCTGGGGGCCTGAAGTCCCCAGGTTTCTGGACTCAGATCAGGAATTCCTGCCGCAAAGAGAAACAACTTATCTTTCTGGCGGACCCCCATCGGGCAGGCCACTATATGTCTGGGGGGCGCAACTGGGGAGCGTCCGAAGAGCCCGTTCCAGCCGGCGGCCGCTCACGACACACCGGGGGGAGTGTCGCTCGGGGTTGAGGGAGAATCACCCCTCAGCCCCGGGGCCCTGTCGCTCGGCGGCGGGCTCGTCGGACGTCATGAACTCGTTGACGAGCGCCCGCACCCCGAGCGCGAAGAGCGTCCACTCGCCGGTCGGCGCCTCGTCCTCGGCGCTGAACGTGTACGTCGGGTGATCGATGCCTTCGACCGCGCGCACCGCGAAGCCCTCGCCCATCGCCGCCATGGCCTCGGTGAAATCCAGGATCGTGAGCCCCGACTTCATGCGCATGCCGTACGCCTCCATGAGTGAGCCGTAGAACTCCGCGAACGCGTCGATCGACTCGCGGTGCCGTTCGCGGCTGGCCTCCCGCAGTTCGGGCCACGTGTCGGCGGTGGTGCGCAGCGCCAGCGACACGAGGAACTGCTGCGCGTCGCGTGCGTCGTCCGGGTCCTCTTGGTCGAGTGCGGCGGTGCGCACGTGCGCCAGCGCCGCGGCACGGATGACGTCGTCGCCCGGCGCACCCGATTCGATCAGCTCGCGCACCGCATCGCGCGCGTAGTCCGCCGGGCCGCTCAGCCGCAGCCGCACCATCGTCACCGCCAGGTCGCGCTGGTAGTCGGTCTGATCGGCCCACAGCCGATACGCCGCGCCCGTGGTGAGTCCTGCCCGGCGCAGCACGTCCTGCAAGCGGATGTGCTGCACCCCCGCGCTCACGCCGCGCTCGAGCAGCATCTGCACCCCGACGCGCAGCAGCAGTGCGCGGGTCTCTTCTCCCGTTCGTCGCCTCACGATGACCCGTTTCTCTCCCCAGAGAATAAATCTTCTCACTTTCCTGCGGCGCGTGCGCCCGGAACCGACCCGGGCGCGTCTGGCAGAATGGATGCCGGCGTGCCCGAGTCGATGGCTTCCACAGCCCCGCCGGGCCTGAGGACAGCGTCCGCCATCCCTCATGAGGAGCGACATGTCGACGCAGACCCTGCCCCAGGCACAGACCCCACGCATCCAGCAGCACCGCCGCTACCTGATGTGCCGGCCCGAGTACTTCACGGTGAGCTACCGCATCAACCCCTGGATGGAACCGACCCGGCCCACCGACACGGCCAAGGCCGTCGCGCAGTGGCAGACGCTGTACGACACGTACGTGTCGCTCGGCCACGAGGTCGAGCTCATCGACCCGGTGCCGGGTCTCCCGGACATGGTGTACACCGCCAACGGCGGGTTCATCATCGACGGACGGGCACTGGGCGTGAAGTTCCGCGTGCCCGAGCGCCGGGGGGAGGAGCGACCGTTCATGGACTGGTTCGCCGCACACGGCTTCGAGGTCATCGAGCCGCGCGAGGTGCAGGAAGGCGAAGGCGACTTCCTGCTGGTCGGTGACGTCATCCTCGCCGGAACCGGATTCCGTTCCGCCGGCGACAGCCACCGTGAGGTCGCCGACGTGTTCGGGTGTGAGGTGATCACGCTGCGACTGATCGACCCGCGGTTCTACCATCTCGACACGGCGATCGCCGTGCTCGACCCCGTCGAGGGACCCGGCGGCGTCGACAAGGCCAACATCGCGTACCTGCCGTCGGCGTTCGACGAGGCCTCACAGCAGATCCTCGCCGACCGCTTCCCCGATGCCATCCGGGTGGCCGACGCCGACGGCGCGGTGTTCGGGCTCAACGCGGCCAGCGACGGCCGGCACGTCTTCCTCTCGCCGCGCGCGACCGGCTTCGACGCCCAGTTGCGCGAACGCGGGTACATCCCGGTGCCCGTCGACCTGTCCGAGCTGCTGCTCGGTGGGGGCGGGATCAAATGCTGCACACTCGAACTGAGAGGGACACGATGACCACCCCGGCGCTGGACACCACGACCATCCGCATCATCGACTCGGAGGACGCGCACGTCGCGCGCAACTACGCGCCGCTGCCGGTCGTCATCGCGCGCGGTGAGGGGTCGTGGGTCACCGATGTGGAGGGCAAGCGCTACCTCGACCTGCTGTCGGCCTACTCCGCACTCAACTTCGGGCACCGGCATCCCGCCCTCGTCGCGGCGGCGACCGAGCAGCTGGGCCGGCTCACCCTCACCAGCCGCGCGTTCCACAACGACCGGCTGGGGGACTTCGCCGCCGCGCTGGCCGAACTGTGCGGCAAGGATCTCGTGCTGCCGATGAACACCGGGGCCGAAGCGGTCGAGTCCGGGATCAAGGTGGCCCGCGCGTGGGCGTACCGGGTCAAGGGAGTCGCCGAGGGACAGGCGAACGTCATCGTCGCCGACGGCAACTTCCACGGCCGCACCACCACCATCGTCAGCTTCAGCGATGATCCGCAGGCGCGCGCCGACTTCGGGCCCTACACCCCCGGGTTCACCTCCGTCGCCTACGGGGATGCCGCCGCCATCGAAGCCGCGATCGATGAGAACACCGCCGCGGTGCTCCTCGAGCCGATCCAGGGCGAGGCGGGCGTGATCATCCCGCCCGAGGGATACCTGCGGACGGTGCGCGAGATCTGCGACCGCCACCGGGTGCTGTTCATCGCCGACGAGATCCAATCGGGCCTCGGCCGCGCCGGAACGACCTTCGCGTGCGATCGCGAAGGCGTCGTGCCCGACATGTACCTGCTCGGCAAGGCGCTCGGCGGCGGCATCGTGCCGCTGTCGGCCGTGGTCGCCGACGCCGACGTGCTCGGTGTGCTGCGCCCCGGCGAGCACGGGTCGACGTTCGGCGGCAACCCGCTGGCAGCCGCCGTCGGCCGGCAGGTCGTCGACATGCTCGCCTCGGGCGAGTTCCAGACCCGCGCGCAGGCGCTCGGCGAGCACCTCGGCGCCAAGCTGGGCGAGCTGGTCGGCCAGGGCGTGACGGCCGTGCGCATCGCGGGTCTGTGGGCCGGCATCGACATCGACCCGGCTGTGGGGACCGGGCGTGAGGTGGCCGAAAAGCTCCTCGGCCGCGGCGTGCTCGTCAAGGACACCCACGGCCAGACCGTGCGCATCGCGCCGCCCCTGGTCGTGCGCGCCACCGAACTCGACTGGGCCGTCGAGCAGCTGCGTCTCGTCCTGGCCGGCTGACGGCGCCGGACGGCGCGCCGAGGCGGCTACGCCGGGGCGGGGTGACCGCGCCGGGCGATCCCGCCCGGAACGCCTACGGCTTGTCCTGCAGCCGGATGGGTGTGGTCGACGCGATCTCGTCGCTGAACTCCTCCGGCGGCGTGCGCACCACCCAGATCGGCTGCGTCTCGTCGACGGTGAGGCGGAACCGCCGCTGTGGGTGGCGGTGCACCCGCCCGGAGCCCAGCAGCCAGACGATGCCGACGACGCACGCGACGACACCGGCGATGCCGCCCACCTGGATCGCCGCGCGCGGTCCGAGCTCCTCAGCCACCCAGCCGGCGATCGGCGCCCCGATCGGCGTCGACCCCATGATCACCGCCATGTAGAGGGCCATGACGCGTCCGCGCAGGTGCACGTCGGTGGTGGTCTGCACGTAGCCGTTGGCCGTGGTCATCATCGTCACGGTGAAGAAGCCGACCGTGGTCAGGACCACGGCGTACATCCAATACGCGGGCATGGCCGACGAGACGAGGGAAGCCACCCCGAAGCCGCCCGCGGCGAACATGATCACGCGCATGCGCGCCCGGTCGCGCCGGGCGACGGTGAGCGCCCCGATCAGCGACCCGATCGCGAGCACCGAACTGAGCAGGCCGTATCCGTCGGCGTCGCGGCCGAACTCGAGCGCCATCGTCGAGGCGAAGATCGGGAAGTTCATGCCGAACGCGCCGACGAGGAACACGATGAGGAACGTCACGCGCAGATCGGGGCGGCCCCACACGTAGCGGAAGCCGTCGGCGATGCGCTGGGCGCCGGTGGCCCGCGCCCGCGGCATCAACTCTTCGGGGCGCATCATGAACAGCGCCACGAGCATGGCCAGGAACGTCGCGGCGTTGATGATGAACACCCACCCCGTGCCGACGACGACGATCAGCAGGCCGCCCACGGCCGGGCCGATCAGGCGCGCCATATTGAACGACGCGGAGTTCAGCGCCACGGCGTTGGACGCGTTCTCCCGCGAGACCACATCGGTCACGAACGCCTGGCGCGCCGGCGAGTCGAAGGCGTTCGTGATGCCGAACATGAGGGCGAAGCCGAACATGAGCGGCAGCGTCATGACGTCCATCAGCAGCAGCACGCCGACCGCGACGGCGAGCAGCATGAGCACACTCTGCGTCACGAACAGGATCCTGCGCCGGTCGAACCGGTCGGCCACCCAGCCTGTCGCCGCCACCAGCACCAGGGGCGGACCGAACTGCAGCGCCATGGTCACACCCATCGCCGTGGCGTTGTTGTCGGTCAGCTCCGTGAGCACGACCCAGTCCTGCGCGGTGGACTGCATCCACCCGCCGACGTTGGAGATCAGCGCCCCGATGAACCAGACGCGGTAGTTGAACAGGCCGAGCGAGCGGAACATCGCCTTCATGCATCAGCCTCCATACAAAGAACCCAGTCTACCTCGTTAGTTGTGCTAAACAACTGTGAGGATGCCGGGTTCACGACCCGTCCGGCACCCCCGCGGCCAGCTCGGCGAACACGGCCGCCGCGTCGTCGTGGGCGGCCAGCGGCGCCCCCTGCCCGGCCCACAGCGACTGCAGGTCGCCGCGGTCGCGCCGGTTCGCCTCGGCGCGCAGCGCCCCGACCACCCAGCTCTGCGCGGGGAAGGGGGCGATCGCGCCGCCGGCTTCGACCGTGTCGACCAGCCGGTTGCGCACGCCCCGCGCCCAGCGGCCGGTCACGGCGCGGGTCAGCACCGTCTCGTGCGCGGCGACCCGGCCGAGCGCCTCGCGGTGCGCGGCGCCGGCCGCGGACTGAAGGGTGCGCAGGAACGCCGTGCCCACCTGCACGCCCGCCGCGCCCAGTGCGAACGCGGCCCCGACCCCGCGCCGGTCGGCGACGCCGCCGGCGGCGATCACCGGGATGTCGACGGCGTCGACCACCTGCGGTACGAGCGCGAACGTGCCCACCAGCGACCGTTGCGCGTCGCCGAGGAAGCTGATGCGGTGCCCCGCCGCCTCGAAGCCGCTCGCGACGACGGCGTCGGCCCCCGCCGCGGCCACCGCCCGGGCCTCGGGCACGGTCGTCGCGCCGCCGATGATGCGGATGCCGCGGGCGTGGGCCTCGTCGACGACGTCGCGCCCCGGCATCCCGTAGACGCAGCTGAGCACCGCCGGGCGCGCATCCAGGATCGCCTCGAGTTGCTCGTCGACGTCGACGAGGTACCGTTCGGGCTCGCCCGACGGCGGTGCGAGGCCCAGCTCGCGGTACAGCGGTGCGACGGCAGCCGCCGCCGCAGAGGTGTCCACCGTGCCGGGGGTGACCTCGTCGCCGACCGGCAGCCACACGTTGAGCGCGAACGGCCGGGTGGTGGCCGCACGCAGCTGCGCGACGGTGTCGGCGATGCGCGCCCGGTCATAGCCGTAGAGCCCGTACGAGCCGAGCCCGCCCGCTTCGCTCACCGCGGCCGTCAGCGCGACCGAGGACATGCCGCCGAAGGGGCCGAGCACGATGGGAACGTCGAGATCGAGCAGACTCATGCCTCCAGCATCCTCCTGCCTGCGTCCTCGGGGCGAGCGCTCAGCCGTCGGCGGGGGCGCCGCCGGGCTCCGCGGTGGAGCGCCGCACCTCCAGGCGCGGCTGGAAGACGACGTCGTGTTCGGGGGTGGACTGGTCGATGAGCGCCTGCATGCGGCTCCACGCGAGCGTGCCGAGCACTTCGTGCGGCACCGACGCGGTCGTCAGCGACGGCGACATGTACCGCGCGAACGGGATGTCGTCGAACCCGGTGACCGAGATGTCGTCGGGCACGCGCACGCCGCGCTCCACGAGGCCGTGCACCAGGCCGATGGCCACGAGGTCGTTGAAGGCGAGCACGGCGGTCACCCCGGCATCCATCACCGCGGGCACGGCGGCCAAACCGTCCTCGCTGCCGGCGCCGCCGGCGATCGAGGTGAGCGTGACGTCGGGGACCTCGCGCAGGAACTCGGCCAGGCCCGACCGCCGATTCTCGTTCGCGACGCCGTCGGGCCCCTCGACGTAGGCGATGCGACGGTGCCCGAGCCCGGCCAGGTGGTGGGCGAGCGTCTGGATGCCGGCCCGTGAGTCGACCGACAGCGAGGGCGCGGTCACCCGCGAGCTGCGCCGGTTCATGAGGACGACAGGACCGAGGGTGGAGGTCGCCCGCACCAGCTCGTCCTCGTCCATGCGGGGCGCGCACAGCACCAGGGCGTCGCAGCGACGGCGGATCTCGGCGGCCAGCAAGGGCTCGTCCTCGGCCGACTCGGCCGAGTCGGCCACCAGCACCCGGTACCCGGCCGTGCCGGCGGCCTTGCTCAGCCCGGCGAGCACGGCTTGGAAGGCGGGGTTGGCGAGGTCGGGCACGAGGAAGCCGATGGCGTTGGTCTGACCGAGGGCGAAGCTGCGGGCCAGGTGGTTGGGCGAGTACTCCAGCTCCGCCGCCGACGCGTGCACCCGCTCGGCGACGGCGGGCTCGCCGAGGAACCGTCCGTTCATGACACGCGAGACCGTGGCCGGGGACACGCCCGCGTGGCGCGCGACCTCGGCGATCGTCGTCGCTCGTGTGCGTCGTGTCACGGAAGCTCCTTCCGACCCGTCGCTCCCGCCGGAGTGAGGATCATCCTAAGGCGGGGCGGGTCACCGTCGCGGTGGGGTGAAACCGGGCGAACGGCGCTCGCCCGGGTGGATGCCGGTGACCTCGACCCGCTCGTTGGGGGCCACCGTCAGCGCACACGACTCGTCGCCGGCGTGCAGTGTGCCGGTGACGGGCGCAGGCGCCAATCCGACCACGACGGCAGGCTCGCCGTCGCGCAGCACGACGCGCCAGCCGCGCGGGAACCGCAGCCACCGCGCGCCGTCGCGATGCACCTCGACCCACTCGTCGTCGCCGGCCAGTTCGTAGCGGATGCCGGCGACGGTGCGTCTCGCGGCGGTGGCCGTGGGCGCCTGCGCGCCGACGCGGGTGGGGATCAGGCCGCTGAGCCACACCTCGCCGTCGGGGCGCGGCAGGATGCCGGCGTCGCGCTCGAGGGTGTCGAGCAGCCACAGCATGGCGGGCGAGTACCCGCTCGCGTAGCCGGCATCACCCGACCACGGGTCGAAGCACTGCGCGAACCGGTCGTGCCCGGCCATCGCACCCAGGAGCGTGCGGTGGGCCAGGGCGAGCTCGGCCACCCGCCCGTGGTGCTCGAACGCGTGCGGCGCCCGCAGCATGGTCAGGGCGTTGACGGGCCCTGCCCACGAGTTGCGGGTGTGGTCGCCGTTGAACCGCGGGTCGTCCATCGCGATCGAGGTGAAGCCGGCCGCGGAGAGGAACCGCGTCGTGTTCATGAGATGGCGGTCGAGGGATGCCGCGAAGACGATGTCGTCGGCGACCTCGCAGGCCAGCACCCGCAGCAGCACGTCGGAGTCGACCTCGACGAAGGACCCGTCGGCGGCGCGGTCGTAGTACATGCCCGTCGCGGCGTCCCAGCACTGCGTGTACAGCGCCGCCCGCGATGCGGCCGCCTTGGCCTGCCACGGTGCCGGGTCCTCGCCCAGTTCGGCGGCGATGAGGGCGAGGTGGCGGCGCTGGCAGGCGACGTTGGCGGTGAGGTCGGGGGCCACGAACGGCAGGCCGGGCCCGTCGGGGTCGTACCGGGCGGCGTCGCCCCGATGACAGCGATCGGGTAGGTGCCAGAACCGGGGGGAGAGGTCGTGGCCGGTGTCGAATGTGCAGAACGCTTCGACGCCGCCGGTGCCACGGGTGTCGCGGTGCGTCGCGAGCCACGCGTCGTTGCGCGCCATCGCGGTGTACATGCGGGCGAGGTAGTCCCGGTCGCGCCCGGACTGCAGGTAGTGGTGCCACACGCTGCGCGCCAGCGGCGTCACGGTCTGGATCTGGGTGAACGCCGGCCCGTCGGGCGTCACCTTGTACGGCAGCAGCCCGTCGTCGCGCTGCGCGGCCGCCAGCGCCAGGTGCGTGGCCCGGGTGACGGCGGGGGCGAACCGGCCGAGCACTTCGGCGCCGATGGTCGCCGTGCTCTCGAGCCAGCAGCCCCGGTACGGCCCGCCTTCCCAGAGGATCGGGTCGGCACCGCCGGTGACGGCGATACTGTCGGCCAGTTCGGCGATCGCGGCGTGCCAGCGGTCCTCGAGTCCGCCGCCGAGCGCGGCGAAGCCGACCCCGGCGGCGTCCAGTCCGTCCGCGAGCGCGCGGGCCCCGGCATCCATCTCGCGCGCGGCGAGGGCGCCGGCTGCGGGCGCGGCGCCGCGCAGCCGTGCGAGCACATCATCGATCGCTGTCATCTCGCCTCCAGTCTGCCCATCGAAGCCCGTGCCCACATGCGACGTGCGGGCGATCCCTGCCGGGACCGCCCGCACGCCGCCCACATGCGACGTGCGGGCGATCCCTGCCGGGACCGCCCGCACGCGGTGTGCGGATCAGTCGTTCTCGAGGGCGGCCCCGAGCTCGTCGATCCACTGCTGCGCGCCGTCGGCGGCGGACGTGTTGCCGAACAGCACGTCCGACTCGATGCGCTGCGACAGCTCGTTGAGGATCGAGCCACCCGCCGGCTGCGGCGGGCCGACGACACCGACCTCGAGCACCTTGCCCAGGTACTCGGCCGACTGCGCGTCGGCCGGTGCCAGCAGCGGCTCGACGACCGCGAGGGTGTCGGGGTTGAACGGCAGACCGCGGTTGGCGAGGATGATCTTCGCCGGCTCCGGCTGGTTCAGCAGCCAGTCGACCAGCAGTGCCGCCTCCTTCGGGTGCTCCGACTCGGCCGCGATCGCCCAGAACTGCGAGGGCAGCACCGAGACGCCCGACACACCGGTCGAGGTCGGCGGGGTGAGGATCTGCACCTCCTCCGAGCCGGACCCGGCCTGGTAGGACGCGATCTGGTTCGAGTACGAGAAGGTGATGGCCGCCTTGCCCGTGCCGAACAGTGTCAGGTCGGGCGTGACGTTCCAGTGCTCGACGATGACCGACGGGTCGGGCAGACCGCCGTCGGCCACGAGCGCCTGCTCGTACTCGTACCAGTCCTGGATGACGTCGGCGTCGACGGCGAGGCCGCCGTCCCAGTCGTAGATGCCGGTGTCGGTGTACTGGGCGACGTAGGTGCCCAGGATGTCCTGGATGCGCAGGTCGAGGCCGACGATGCCGTCGCCCGCCTTGGCCGAGATCTCGTTGGCGATGTCGGCGAACTCCTCCCACGTCCACGAGTCGTCGGGCAGGGGCACCCCGGCCTTCTCGAAGATGGCGGGGTTGATGAGCACGCCGATGGCGTTGCCGCCGGTGGGCAGACCGTACAGCGTGTCGTCGACGATCGCGTTCGTGAGGGTGAAGTCCGGGTACTTGTCGGTGGGCAGCTGCTCGCTGACCGTCGACAGGTCGAGCAGGGCGCCGGCGGCGCCGTACTCCTGCGGCTTGGCCCCGCCCAGCGCGAACACGTCCGGCGCCGTCCCCGACGCGAAGTCGGTCGCGAGCCGGTTGAACAGGTCGTCGGGGGCGCCGACGGGCTGCTCGATCACCGTGATGTTCTCGTACTCCGCTTCGAACAGGTCGATCGCCTCGGCCATGATGGCCGACCGCTCGTCGTTGCCCCACCAGCTGATCTGGAGCTCGACCTCCTCGGCGGCGTTCGGGTCGTCGGTCGAATCGGACGGGTCACTGCTGCAGCCGGTGAGGGCCAAGGCGGCGACGAGGGTCGTGCCGACACCTGCCCGTGCCATGCGTGAGCGTGTTGAACGCGTCATTGCGCCTCTTTTCATCGGGTTCCCGGCAACGTGCCGGCCTGGTGCGCGGCCGCTCGGAAGGAGAAACCGCTTTCACGAAAAGTAGCAGTGAGTGCCGGGCGTGTCAATTGTTGTTTTTCCCGCGATATCACGCGGTGGAACGACGGGTCGCTGTCACGCCGCGGAAGAATGCGGCAGATCGATGTTTGACGTGCGGGGCATGCTCGGTCATACTGACACGGCAGACGTGAAAGCGGTTTCTCTCAGCCGCCGCGCAAATCCCACAGACGAGGAGGTCTCCGTGAGCAGCATCGGTGAACTGCGCCAGATCGCGCGCCGGTCGCACGGCGGGGCGAAAGTGCGCGAGCGCGGCCGCTACGCGGACAACAAGGCCGGGTACGTGTTCCTGGCGCCGTGGCTCGTGGGTCTGATCGTCTTCACGATCGGCCCCATGCTGGCATCCCTGTTCTTGTCGTTCACCGACTACAACCTGCTGCAGCCGCCGCAGTGGTCGGGCTTCGACAACATCGTCGAGATGGCCGGCGACGCCCGGCTGTGGAACTCGCTGCGCGTCACCCTCGTGTACGTGTTCGTGTCGGTGCCGCTGCAGCTGGCGCTCGCGCTGGCCGTCGCGATGCTGCTCGACCGCGGCATGCGGGGCCTGGCGTTCTATCGCTCGGTGTTCTATCTGCCGAGCCTGCTGGGCGGATCGGTGGCCATCGCGATCCTGTGGCGTCAGGTGTTCGGCAAGGAGGGCATCGTCAACGCCTTCCTGTCGATCTTCGGCATCGAGGGACCGGGCTGGATCTCGCACCCCGACTATGCCCTGGCGACCCTCATCATCCTGCACGTGTGGACGTTCGGGTCCCCGATGGTGATCTTCCTGGCCGGGCTCCGGCAGATCCCCGACATGTACTACGAGGCCGCGCAGGTGGACGGCGCCGGCAAGGTGCGGCAGTTCTTCTCCATCACCTTCCCGCTGCTGACGCCGATCATCTTCTTCAATCTCGTGCTGCAGATCATCTTCGCGTTCCAGTCGTTCACGCAGGCCTACATCGTCTCCGGCGGCACCGGTGGACCCAGCGACTCGACGATGTTCTTCACGCTCTACCTCTACAAGGAGGCATTCACCGAGCTGAACATGGGCTACGCCTCGGCCATGGCCTGGCTGCTGCTGCTGATCATCGGCGCCTTCACCGCTTTCAACTTCTGGCTCTCGAAGTTCTGGGTCTTCTATGACGACTGACCTGCCCCGCACCATCCGTCACTCCGCCTCACCGGAAGAGAACACCGTGACCGTATCCGCAGACGAGACGATCGCCGTCGTGCTGCCCGGCAAGGACGACGACACGCTGCGTCGGCTGCGCCGCCGCCGCACGACGCGCTCGATCCTCAAACACCTCGGGCTGATCATCCTGTCGATCGTGATGATCTACCCGCTCATCTGGCTCGTCGTGTCGTCGCTGAAGCCGAACAACGAGATCTTCACCGACCTGGGCATCTTCACCACCAACCTGACGCTGGACAACTACATCCACGGGTGGACGAGTCAGCAGCTGCCCTTCAGCGTCTTCCTGGGGAACTCGACGATCCTGGTCATCGGCGCGATCATCGGAAACCTCATCTCGTGCTCGATGGCCGCCTATGCGTTCGCGCGGCTGCGGTTCTTCGGGCGCAACGTGTACTTCGCGATCATGCTCGGCACGATCATGCTCCCGTTCCACGTGGTGCTGGTGCCGCAGTTCGTGATCTTCCGCGAATTGGGGTGGCTGGAGACGTTCCTGCCGCTGATCGTGCCGAAGTTCCTCGCGATGGACGCGTTCTTCATCTTCCTGATGGTGCAGTTCATCCGCGGGCTGCCCAAGGAGATCTTCGAGGCCGCGCGCATCGACGGCGCCGGGCATGCGCGCATCTTCGGCCAGATCACCCTGCCGCTCATGGTGCCGGCGCTGGCGACCACCACGATCTTCACGTTCATCTGGACGTGGGGCGACTTCTTCGGTCCTCTGATCTATCTGCGCACCCGCGACAACTTCCCCGTCTCGGTCGCCCTGAAGGGATTCATCGACGCGCAGTCCTCGTCCAACTACGGTGCGATGTTCGCGATGTCGGTCGTCTCGCTCATCCCGCTGTTCCTCGCATTCCTCCTCGGCCAGCGATACCTCGTCAAGGGCATCGCGACGACCGGCATCAAGTAGAAGGTCCCCCATGCCACCTCGCCAGCGTTACGCGCTCGTCGGCGCCGGTTCGCGCGCCCAGATGTACCTCGACGCCATCACCGGCATCCACTCGGACGCGGCCGAACTGGTCGCCCTCGGCGACGTCAACCCCGGGCGCATGGACTGGCACGCCACCCGCCTGGGCATCGACCCGCTGCGCTTCGCGCCCGCCGACCTGCCGGGCGTCGTGCGCGACCACGGCATCGATCGCGTGATCGTGACCTCACCCGACGCCACCCACGCCGACATCGTGGCAGCCGCTCTGCACGCCGGTGCGGACGCCGTCGTCGAGAAGCCGCTGACCACGAGCGAGGCCGGGGTGCGCACGATCGCCGAGGCCGTGGATGCCACGGGGCGTGCCGTGACCGTGACCTTCAACTACCGCTACTCGCCGCGCAACAGCGCGCTGAAGGAGATCATCGCCGGCGGGCGCATCGGCGAGGTCACGTCGGTGCACTTCGAGTGGGTGCTCGACACCGCGCACGGCGCGGACTACTTCCGGCGCTGGCATCGCGACAAGGAGACGTCCGGCGGGCTGCTGGTGCACAAGTCCAGCCACCACTTTGATCTGGTGAACTGGTGGCTGGACGACGCACCCACCCGCGTGTACGCGAGCGGCGGCCTGCGGTTCTACGGCGCCGAGGCCGCGGCGCGGCGGGGGCTGGCCTCCCGGCCGCCGCGGGGGTCGGTGGACTCGCCGCTGCGTGACGCGTTCAGCCTCGACCTGCGCGAGGACGCCGCCCTGCGCGGTCTGTACTTCGACCAGGAACGGTTCGACGGGTATCTGCGCGACCGCGACGTGTTCGACGCGGGCATCACGATCGAGGACAACCTCGCGCTGGTGGTCGACTACTCCCGCGGGGCGACGATGTCGTACGCCCTGAACGCCCACTCGCCGTGGGAGGGCTACACCGTCGCTGTCAACGGCACCCGCGGCCGGGCCGAGCTGACGGTCGTCGAGCGCGGGTCGGTGCCGGTCGGCCCGTCCGGCCGTGTCGAGGCGATCGTCGATCCGAGCGCGTCGGGCTCCGGCCAGGGCGACCGCGTGCGCCCCGTGGGTGAACGCCTCGTGGTGCAGGAGCACTTCGCCCCCGCGGTGGAGGTGCCGATCCCCGAGGGGGAAGGCGGGCACGGCGGGGGCGACGCGCAGCTGCTGCGCGAGGTCTTCGAGGGCGTCGGTGACGACCCGCTGGGCCGGGCCGCCTCGTGGCGCGACGGTGTGCGCTCGGTCGCCGTCGGCATCGCCGGCAACCGGTCGCTGCAGACCGGACAGGCCGTGACGGTCGCCGACCTCGAGCTCGGCACGGCCGTGCGCGCGCTCGTGCGCTGACCCGGCAGTGCGGGGTCCGGTGGCGCGTCGGGTGGCGTGCGCCGGACACGTCGGGTGGCGCGCGCCGGCCGCTCCCCGCAGGGCTCAGCGGGAGAGCAGCTCCTCGGTCGTGGTGCCCGGCAGCGACAGGGTGACCTGGGTGCCCCACGGGTCGGGCAGCAGCAGCGACGTGCCGTTGTCCGAGAAGGTGAGTCCGCGGCTGCGCAGGCGCGCGCGCGTGGCATCCAGCGCGTCGGCCGTGGGCACCGTGATGGCCAGTTCGCCCAGGCCCAGCCGGGCCGCGCGCGGACCGG
The DNA here is from genome assembly GCF_053586795.1 of Microbacterium pollutisoli. Classification (NCBI taxonomy): domain Bacteria; kingdom Bacillati; phylum Actinomycetota; class Actinomycetes; order Micrococcales; family Microbacteriaceae; genus Microbacterium; species Microbacterium pollutisoli. The sequence goes on along the minus strand of NZ_JBNYWT010000002.1, from coordinate 157,184 downwards.
CGCCGCTGCTGTTCCAGGTGTTCATGCCGATGTGGTGGTGATAGCCGCCGGCCGACGTGAACAGGGCGCCCGGGTAGTTCGACACGGTGGTCTCGAAGCCGAGGCCGTCGACGTAGAACGCGCGGGCCGTGGCGATGTCGCCGACCTGCAGGTGCACGTGGCCCACGCGACCGGACTGGGTCGGACCGGCCTCGAACGCCTCCGGGGTCAGGTGGGTACGCAGGTACTCGTTGGGGTCGAGGTACAGCGTCGACATCTCGACCTCGTCGCCGGCCCAGCGCCACTGCGTGCGCGGCCGGTCGACGTACAGCTCGATGCCGTTGCCCTCGGGGTCGGTGAAGTAGAACGCCTCGCTGACCAGGTGGTCGCTCGACCCGGTGAACCGGCTGCGCGGGTCCTGCGCCGCGCGGTAGACGGTGGCCGCGAGCGACGTGGGGGAGTCGAACAGGAACGCCGTGTGGAACAGCCCCGCCTCACGGTGGTCCACCCCGGGCAGGTCGGGCGTGTGGATCAGACGCATCATCGGCGTCGCGCCGCGGCCCAGGACCCGGCGCACCTCGCGGCCGCGGGCGCGCTCCTCGATCGCGTTCAGCCCGAGAGCGGTGGCGTAGTAATCCGACATCAGCTCGAGGTCGCCGACACGCAGGGTGACGGCATCCATCGTCGTGCCGGGATCGATGACACGTTCGTCGAGAGCGGGGGTGGGGGCGTTCATGGTGTTCTCCTCAGGGTGTGGATGCCGGGGCGGGGCGTCGGGTCGACCCCACCCGCGGCCAGGTCAGCGGGCGACAGCGAAGCCGGCGGTCCAGGACACCTTCTCGCCCACCGCCAGGGTGAGCTGCAGGAACCCGAGCGCCTCGAGCTCGCGGGCGCGGCTGAGGGCACCGGCGTCGAGGGCGGTCACGCCGCCGGCGGTGATGGCCGCGGCGAGCTGCTCCTTGGCGGCGGAGTCGTCGCCGGCGATCAGAACGGTCGTCGGCAGGCCGCCGACGGTCTTGTTCACCAGGGTGGCGGCGAAGGTCGTGTTGAACGCCTTCAGCACCCGGGCGCCCGGCACCCTGGCCTGGATCTGCGCGGCGGCCGAGCTGTCGGCGGGGACGACGAGGGAATCGAAGGTCTCGAAGTCCAGCGGGTTGGTGATGTCGACGATCGTCTTGCCGTCGAGCTGGTCGCGGTAGGCGTCGAGGATGCCGGAGACGGCGGGGTAGGGCACGGCGAGCACGACGATGTCGCCGGCGACCGGCGCGGTGCCGACCTGGTCGTGGGCGATGTACTCGACGGTGCTGCCGCCGCCGGCGAGGACACCGCCGATCGCGTTGGCCATGGTGCCGGTGCCGATGATCGTGATATGAGCCATGCGCGTCACTCCTTCTCCGGCCCTCGTGGAGCCTTTGGTTGTAGGTACAACGAACACGATAACGCAGATTGGTTGTAGATGCAACTATCGGCTAGAATGGAGTCCATGGACGAGCTCACCCACCCCGAACGCGTCGCTGTGGCGCGGCTGCATGCGCTGCTCGAACTGCTGCCCACGGCGCTGGACAAGCAGATGGCGCCGGTGGGACTCACCTCGTTCGAGTACCAGCTGCTCGAAGCGCTCGCCGAGGCCGATCAGCACCGGCTGCGCCTGTCGGCCCTGGCCTCCCGCACCAACGCCACGCTGCCGCGCCTGTCGCGGGTGGTCACCGGGCTCGAGCGCAAGGGCCTGGTCGTGCGCGCCGCGTGTGAAGACGACGGCCGGGCCACCAACGCCGTGCTCACCGACGACGGGGCGGCCGCCGTCACCGCCGGTCGTCCCCTCTACGCCGCGGCGGTGCGCACGATGCTGCTCGACGGGTTGGATGCCGACGGTGTCGACGACCTGGCACGCCTGAGCTTCGGCATCCTCTCGAAACTCGATCCGGATCGCCGGCTGGCGGTCACCGCGGGCGGGCCGGAGTGCGCTGCCGACCCCGCTGCTGCTGATGCGGCCGGTGGCGCGGAGTGCGCCGCCGATCCGGCCGCCGGCGATGCGGCCGGTGACGCGGAGTGTGCCGCGGACCCGGTCGGTGACGCGGAGTGCGCCGCCGACCCGGCCGCTGACGCGGAGTGCGCCGCAGACCCGGCCGCTGACGCGGAGTGCGCCGCAGACCCGGCCACGGTCGTCGGCGCCGCGGCGCGGGTCTGAGGGCGGCGCGGCCGCTCAGCCGCGCGGCTCGTACCGTGCGGGTGAGAAGGCGGCGGCCACGGCGGCGCGGAGCGTCTCGAGCGTCGCATCCGGGCCGAACCAGCCGTGCGCCCGCGCCTGCACCAGGACGTTGCCCAGCGCGGTCGCCTCGACCGGGCCGGCCAGCACCGGCAGTCCCGACCGGTCGGCGGTCGCCTGGCACAGCAGGCGGTTGAGCGATCCGCCGCCGACGATGTGGATGACGTCGACATCGCGGCCGGTGAGCCGCGCGGCGGTGGCGACGGCGTCGGCGAACGCCTGGGCGATGCTCTCCACGATCGTCCGCGTGAACGCGGGCCGGGAATCCGGCACGGCCGACCCCGTCGCGCGCAGCACGGCCGCGATGCGCGCGGGCATGTCACCCGGCGCGGACAGGCTCGGATCATTCGCGTCGAACAGTGGGACCTCGCCGGCGGTCGCGGCCGCGGCATCCAGCAGTCCCGGCAGGTCGATGGGTGCGCCGTCCTCGCTCTCCCAGGCCCGCACCGTCTCGCTCAGCAGCCAGAGGCCGGTGACGTTGTGCAGGAAGCGGACGCGGCCGTCGACTCCGCCCTCGTTGGTGAAGTTCGCCTCGCGGGCCGCGTCGGTCACCAGCGGTGCGTCGAGTTCGAGACCGACCAGGCCCCAGGTGCCGCACGAGATGTACGCGGCATCCGGGGTGGTCAGGGGAGCGGCGACGACGGCCGAGGCGGTGTCGTGCGAGCCGACCGCGACGACCGGCAGTTCGGCGCCGATGTGCTCGGCTGCGGTCCCGTGGATCGTCCCGATCGTCGTGCCGGGGTCCACAAGCGTGGGCAGCAGGTGCGCGGGGATGCCGAGGCGCGAGATCAGGTCGGTGTCCCACTGGCCGGTGTGCACGTCGACCAGGCCCGTCGTGGAGGCGTTCGTGCGCTCGGCGATCTGGACGCCGGTGAGCAGGAACGCGACGAGGTCGGGGATCAGCAGCGCGGCGTCGGCCTGGTCGAGCCCGGCTTCGACCGCGTACTGGTACAGCGTGTTGAACGGCAGGAACTGCAGTCCGTTGCGGCGATACAGCTCGGCGAACGGCACCTCGGCGTGGACCTTCTCCACGCCGGTCGCGCAGCGGTCGTCGCGGTAGTGGAACGGCTCGCCGCGCAGAAGCCCGTCGCGGATCAGGCCATAGTCCACCGCCCACGAGTCGATGCCGACGCTGGCGATCCCGGGCTCGCGCGTGATCGCTTCGCGCAGGCCGTCGCCGATATGGCGGTACAGCGCCGTGAAGTCCCAGTGGAGGCCGTCCGGGCCCTCAACGGGACCGTTCGGGAACCGGGCGACCGGCTCGAGACGCAGTTCGCCGTCGCCGACGTAGCCGATCATCACCCGGCCGCTGGTCGCGCCCAGGTCGACGGCAGCCACGGCACGCACGGCCGGCGAAGTCGCGCTCATCGCAGGAAGGCCGCAGCCACGCCCGAGTCGACCGGGATGTGCAGGCCCGTGGTGCGGCTCAGCTCGGGGCCGGTCAGCACGTACACGGCGTCGGCCACGTTCTCGGGCACGACCTCGCGCTTGAGGATCGTGCGGTTCGCATAGAACTGGCCGAGGTCCTCTTCGGCGACACCGTAGGTCGCGGCGCGGTTGGCGCCCCAGCCGCTGGCGAAGATGCCCGAGCCGCGGACGACGCCGTCGGGGTTGATGCCGTTGACGCGGACGCCGTGCTCGCCGAGCTCGACGGCCAGGAGACGCACCTGGTGGGCCTGGTCCGCCTTCGTCGCCGAGTACGCGATGTTGTTCGGGCCGGCGAACACGCTGTTCTTCGACGAGATGTAGATCACGTCGCCGCCCATCTTCTGGTCGATGAGCACCTTCGCCGCGGACTTCGACACCAGGAACGAGCCCTTGGCCATGACGTCGTGCTGCAGATCCCAGTCCTTCTCGGTGGTCTCCAGCAGAGGCTTGGACAGCGACAGGCCCGCATTGTTGACGACGAGGTCGAGGCCGCCGAAGGCCAGCACCGCCGCGTCGATCGCGGCCTGCACGGCGTCGGCGTCGGCCACGTTGGCGGCGACGCCGATGGCGACGTCGGTGCCGCCGAGTTCGGCGGCGGCCTCCTGCGCCTTGGCGAGGTCGAGGTCGGCGACCACGACGCACGCGCCCTCGGCCGCGAGCCGGGTGGCGATGGCCTTGCCGATGCCGCTGGCGGCGCCGGTGACCAGGGCGATGCGGCCCTGGTGGCTCTTGGGCTTGGGCATCCGCTGGAGCTTGGCCTCTTCGAGCGCCCAGTATTCGATGCGGAACTTCTCGGCGTCCGAGATCGGCGTGTACGTCGACAGCGCTTCGGCGCCGCGCATGACGTTGATCGCGTTGACGTAGAACTCGCCCGCCACCCGCGCCGTCTGCTTGTTGGCGCCGTAGCTGAACATGCCGACGCCCGGCACGAGCACGATGAGCGGGTCGGCGCCCCGGATGGCAGGGGAGTCCGCGGTGGCGTGCGCGTCGTAGTAGGCCTGGTAGTCGGCGCGGTACTCGACGTGCAGCTCCTGCAGGCGCGCGATCTGCTCCTCGACGGAGGCGGTGGCCGGCACGTCGAGGATCAGCGGCTTCACCTTGGTGCGCAGGAAGTGGTCGGGGCAGCTGGTGCCCAGGGCGGCGAGGGCCGGGGCCTTCTCGGATGCCAGGAAGTCGAGCACGACGTCGGAGTCGGTGTAGTGGCCGACCATGGGCTTGTCCGTCGAGGCGAGGCCGCGGATCGTGGGCGCCAGTGCCGCGGCGCGGGCGCGACGCTCGGCCTCGGGGAGGGCCTCGAAGCCGGCACGCACGCCGCCGAACGGCTCGGCCGCGCCGTGCTCGGCGATGTAGCGCGCCGCCGTGTCGATGATCCAGAGGCTGTGGGCCTCGGCATCCTCGCTCGTGTCGCCCCAGGCCGTGATGCCGTGGCCGCCCAGGATGCAGCCGATCGCCTGCGGGTTCTTCGCCTTGATCTCGGCGATGTCCAGACCCAGCTGGAAGCCGGGACGGCGCCACGGCACCCAGACGACCTTGTCGCCGAAGATGGTGGCGGTCAGCTCTTCGCCGTCCGCCGCGGTGGCGATGGCGATGCCGCTGTCGGGGTGCAGGTGGTCGACGTGTGCCGCGTCGACGAGCCCGTGCATCGCGGTGTCGATCGACGGCGCGGCCCCGCCCTTGCCGTGCAGGCAGTAGTCGAAGGCGGCGACCATCTCGTCCTCGCGGTCGATGCCGGGGTAGACGTCCACGAGCGCGCGCATGCGGTCCAGGCGCAGTACGGCCAGCCCCTCGGGCTTCAGCGTGCCCAGGTCGCCGCCCGAGCCCTTGACCCACAGCAGCTCGACGGGCTCGCCGGTGACCGGATCGGTGTCGGTGCCCTTGGCCGACGTGTTGCCGCCGGCGTAGTTCGTGTTCTTCGGGTCGGCGCCCAGACGGTTGCTGCGCGCGATCAGCTCGGCGGCGGTGGGGTTGGTCATGACCTCTCCAATTTGTTACTTAGTGATCATGATGACAAGAAAGAACGTTTCGCACAAGATGTCACAGGAGATCAACCGCTCCTCGGTACGCGTCCAACGCGGTGTCGGCGGGGTCGAGCTCGGTGATGAGTACGTCGACCTCGTCGAACGAGAACGCGGAGGCGACCGCCACCGCGCCGAGCTTGGACGAATCCGCACACAGCACGGTGCGGGTGCTCCGTGCGGCGAAGGCACGTTTGACCTGACTCTCCGGCAGTGACACCTCCGAGCTGCCGTGCACCGGGTGGACGGCAGCGGCGGAGGTGAAGAAGGTCTGATACAGCATGGAGTCCGCGCCGTCGCAGGCGATCCGGCCGATGAAGCTGCCGGTGGTGGGATCCTGCTCGCCGCCGATGAGCACCGGCGTGATGCCGCCCGAGGCGCCGAGTGCGCTGAAGTTCTCGTACGAGTTTGTGACGACCACCAGGTCGCCGTGCGCGTTCAGTGCGCCCGCGAGGGTGCCGACGGTGCTGGAGGCGTCCAAGGCGATGGCGCCGGAGGCGGGCAGCAGGGTGGCGGCCTTGGCGGCAATGGTCTGCTTCGCGCGGGTGCGCACTGCGCGCCGCTCACCGAACAGGCGCGGTCCGGTGATGGCGATGGCGCCGCCGCGGACCCGCCGCAGCAGTCCCTCCGATTCCAACTCATCGAGGTCCCGCCGCACGGTCATCGGGGAGACCTCGAGCCGGGTTGCGAGCTCGTCCAGCTGGACGCTGCCCTCCGCGTTCACAGCGGTGAGGATCGCCGCTTTGCGCTCCTCGCCACGCACCGTGCCGCTCGTGGCCATGGTGCCTCCCTGTGGATCATGATCGAACGTGTGATGTTGCACAGAATAGCTCTTGTGTCTTTCCGCGGGGTTTGCTACATTCACTGAAACACAAATGGTTCAATGAACCAGGCACGATCGCGACGTCGCGAGTCCGACGTCCACGAAGGAGTGAACAAGATGGCGAAGGCCGGCCCCTACGAGAACGTCACCGGTGCGCACGCCGCTATCGAGCGGGCGATGGACGCGACCGGCGGCATCCTCCGTCTCGCCCCCGCATGGGTTCCTCGGGCCTTCTGCACTCCCGGCCGTCGCATCCGCCTCCACCCGGACGACTACTTCCCGCTGGGGAAGACCCGGGGTGGCATCGACGAGCGCTGGCTGGCCAGTGCTGTCCGCGCCGAGAACGGACCTCTCACCGATGAGTTCGAGGGACTCAGCCTGGTCCGCGATCCCGACGGCGGCGTGATCCCGTTCGATGAGCTGATCGCCTACGTCAAGAATGATGCGATCGGGAAGCTCTGGGATTCGCATGGCCTGTGGCCGATGTACTCGAAGTTCTTCGACAACGAGTACCCGCTGCCGTTCCACATCCACCACCGCGACGAGCACGCTGCGCTGGTCGGCAAGCCCGGCAAGCCCGAGGCGTATTACTTCCCTCCGCAGATGAACAACCACGGCGGACAGTTCCCCTACACCTTCTTCGGGTTGCACCCCGAGGTGACCAAGGAACAGCTCCGCGACAAGCTCGCTGCGTTCCTGCGCGGCGGGGACAACCGCATCACCGACCTGTCCAAGGCGTATCGGATCACGCCCGGCACCGGGTGGGACGTCCCGGCCGGCATCCTGCACGCACCGGCGAGCATGTGCACCTACGAACCGCAAGCCGCGTGCGATGTCTTCGCGATGACCGAGTCGTGGTCGAACAACCGCGAGGTGGGCGACGAACTGCTGTGGAAGGACGTCCCCGAGGACCGCGTGGGCGACCTCGACTTCATCGTCGAGCTGGTGGACTGGGACCGCAACGTCGACCCCCACTTCTGGAGCAATCGCTTCACCGCCCCGGTGCAGACGCTGCAGAGTCGCCAGTCGGGCTCTCCCGAGTACATTGAGCGGTGGATCACATACCGTTCCGACGCCTTCAGCGCCAAGGAGCTGACCGTCGCCCCCGGTGGAGCCGTCACGGTCTCCGAGGCGGATGCGTACGGGTTGATCGTCGTCGGCGGACGCGGGACGATCAACGGGCTTCCGCTCGCAGCGATCTCGTCGATCCGATACGGCCAGTTCTCGAGCGACGAATTCTTCGTGACCGCGACCGCTGCGAAGGGCGGCGTCCGGGTCGTCAACGACTCGGAGACCGATGACCTCGTCATCCTCAAGCACTTCGGTCCCGGCAACGCGCAGTTGTCAGCGGAGCGCAGCGGACTGGGGATCTGAATGAGCACTGCTATCTGGGGGCTCGAGCACCGAGAGGTGCGGCGCCGGGTCGGCTCGATCGACCAGGTTGCGCGCGCCGAGCGGCTCATGCGCACGGAGGGGAGCGCCCGCGGCACTCGCGTGATCCGCGTGGACACCGGCGGGGGACTGTCTTTCGACGTGCTTCCGGACCGCTGCATCGATCTGGGCGTGGTGACCTACCGCGGCATGCCGATGAGCTGGATCTCGCCGACCGGCTTCGCTGCGCCGGCGCTCACGAACCAGCTGGGCACGGACTGGCTGCGGGTGTTCGGGGGCGGCATGCTCACCACGTGCGGACTGGACGCGTTCGGGCCGCCCAGCTCCGCCCACGGTGTCGACTACCCGATGCACGGACGCATCAGCTCCACTCCCGGCACGATCAGTCGTGTCGACGTCGGCGCCGAACGGATCGTCATCGAGGGCGAGGTGCGGCAGGCGCGGGTCTTCGCGGAGAACCTCGTCCTGCGCCGACGCATCGTCGCGGATATCGGGGGCACTACGATCCGGATCGAGGACACCGTCACGAACGAGGCGCACGAGCGCAGCGGACACATGGTGCTGTACCACTGCAATCTCGGCTGGCCGTTGATCTCGGAGTCCGCCGTGCTGCAGATCCCCTCACACGGACTGGTGCCGCGCGACCCTGCCGCCGAGCGCGGAGTGGCGAGCTGGCATGTGCTCCATGCGCCGGAGCCCGGGTACGCCGAGCAGGTGTTCCGCCACGACTTCGGCGACCTGGGGACCGCGTGCGTCGTGGTGGACAATCCCGATGCCGATGCGCGCCTCGAGCTCCGATTCGACACCGCGACGCTGCCCGGGTTACATCAGTGGAAGATGCTCGGCGAAGGCCACTACGTGCTCGGGCTCGAGCCGACCAACGTGGACTGGAGCCGGGGCCGCGCCGCCGCCGAGGACGAAGGCATACTGCCGTTCCTCGAGCCGGGCGAGTCGGTCGAATACGCCGTCGAGCTGGCATTCTCTCCCAGCCGCGACGAACAACAGGATCGGAGCGCCATCGATGCATGATGCAGTCGCCCTCGAGATGCGGGGGATCACCAAGTCGTTCCCCGGCATCAAAGCACTCAGCGACGTCGACCTCGTCGTCCGTTCGGGTGAGGTGCATGCGATCGTCGGTGAGAACGGCGCCGGCAAATCGACATTGATGAAAATCCTCGCCGGTCTTTACCAGCCGGATGCCGGCACCATCGCCCTCGGCGGACAGGTGGCGCGCATCGGCGGGCAGCTCGACGCACGCCGCCGTGGCGTCGGCATGGTCTATCAGGAACTCAACCTGGTTCCCGACCTGTCGGTCGCCGAGAACATCGCCCTGGGGGCCATACCGTCGCGCTTCGGATTCGTGCGGAAGCGGACGCTGCTCGAGCGGGCCGACCGAGTGCTCGCGGCGTTGGACGCGAACATCGACCCCCGCGTGATGCTGGGCACGCTCACCGTGAGCCAGCAGCAGATCGTCGAGATCGCGAAGGCGTACGCGGCGCAGCCGCGCATCATCGTCCTCGATGAGCCGACGTCATCGCTCAGCGAGCACGAGGCGCAGGCACTGTTCCGCGTGGTGCGCGCCATGCGCGACGACGGTATCGCCGTGGTGTACATCAGCCACCGGCTCCGCGAGGTCCTCGACCTCGCCGACACCGTCACGGTGCTCAGAGACGGTCGGCAGATCGATACCCGGTCGGCGGCGGGATTGACCTCCGCGGAGATGATCTCGCTGATGGTCGGTCGTGAGCTCACCGATGTCTTCCCCAAGACCACGGTCCCGATCGGGGATGTCGTCCTCGACGTGCGGGAACTGAGCCGGACGGATGTGTTCGAGGATGTCTCGCTGAACGTCCGCGCCGGCGAGATCGTCGGGCTGGCAGGATTGGTGGGCGCCGGACGCACAGAGGTCGCCCGCGCGATCTTCGGCCTTGACAAGCCGGACGCCGGGACCATCCTCATCAACGGCGAAGAGGTCTCGCACCGGTCCCCACGGCACGCAGTCCGCGCCGGGATCGCGTATGTGCCGGAAGACCGCAAGCGCGACGGCATCATTCCCAGCGCATCCATCAAGGACAATGTGGCGCTGCCGGTGCTCCACACCGTCGGGCGCGGCGGATGGATCTCGCGCGCCAAGGAGCGGGAGCTCGCCACCCAGAAAGTCGATGAGCTCGGGGTCTCGCCGCCGGTCATCGACCGCGCGGTCGAGACGCTCAGCGGCGGCAACCAGCAGAAGGTCGTCATCGCCAAGTGGCTCGCTGCACGTCCGGATGTGCTCATCCTCGATGAGCCGACTCGTGGTGTCGATGTCGGCGCCAAGGCCGACATCCACACGATCATCGGTCAGCTCGCGGCGTCCGGCGTCGCAATCCTGCTGATCTCGTCAGAACTGCCGGAGGTGCTCGCGGTGAGCGACCGGATCTATGTGCTCCACGAGGGGCGGGTGTCCGCGGAGCTCACGCACGCGGAAGCCGATGAGAAGACCGTGATGCACGCGGCGACGGGGGAGGTGATGGCATGACGACGCAGACTGTGCGGCGAGCCGACACCGGCTCGCGAATCGTGCGCGACGGATGGGGTGCGCGCCTGGGCAGCTGGATCGGCATGCCTGCCGGCATCGTCATCCTTCTCGTGATCGGCTCGTTGCTGTCGAACAAGTTCCTCACGCTCGGCAACCTCACCAACGTCCTGATCAACATCTCGATCCTCGGCGTCATCGTCGTCGGGATGACGTTCGTGTTCATCACGCGCGGCCTCGCAGATCTCTCCGTGCCGGCCACGGTCGCCCTCGGCGCGATCCTGACGCTGGGCCTCCAGCCCACGATCGGCACGGTTCCCGCCGCGCTGGTCGGGGTGCTGGCGGCGCTGCTCGCCGGCGTCATCAACGGCGTGCTCATCGGATATGCGGGCATCAACCCGGTGATCACCACGCTCGCCGTCAGCACGATCGTTCTCGGCGGCGCGCAGTGGAGCGTCGGTGGCGTGATCGTCTACGGCTCGGACACGGCGGCGCAGGCGTTCCTGAACAGCCGCATCTTCGGCATCCCGGTCATCGCGCTCATCTTCATCGCGGTCGCCATCGCGGGGCACCTCGTGCTCTCGCGCACCACGCTCGGGCGGTGGTCCTACGCGGCAGGGGGAAACCCCGACGCGATGCGGGCGAGTGCTGCGCCGCTGTCGCTCACGCGGGCCTGCTCGTTCGTGCTCACCGCGGGGCTGTCGGGCCTGGCCGGCGTTCTGCTGGGCGTCACGTTGCAGACGGCCCGGCCCGGGATCGGTATCGGCTACGAGTTCGACGCGATCACCGCCGTCGTGGTGGGTGGAGTCAGCCTGCTCGGCGGTATGGGAAGCGTGCCCAGGGCCATCGGCGGCCTGGTGTTCGTCGGCCTGCTGAACAACATCCTCGTCCTGCAGGGGGTGCCGACGCCCGTGCAGGGCATCGCCAAGGGCGCGCTGATCGTGGGTGCCGTCTCGCTGGACGTGTACCTGCGCAGGAAGGGAGGACGCTCATGAAACTGCGTCTGAGTGACAACGTGTTCTTCCTCGGAATCGCACGCTACCGGGTGATCGTCATCCTCATCGCCACGCTCGTGCTCGCGGCATCCTTCGTGCCCGGCTTCTTCGAAGCGCGCACGTTGAGCCTGGGCATCGATCGTGTGGCGACCATGGGATTCCTCGCGATCGGACTGACCGTCGTCCTCATGGCGGGTCAGCTCGATCTGTCCGGCGGTGCGATCCTCGCGCTCTCGGGCATCGCTGCGATCGGGCTTCAACCCACCCTCGGCCAGATCCCGGCCGCCGTCGTCGGGGTCCTCGTCGGTGTCGCCGCCGGGGCGATCAACGGTGTTCTGGTCGTCGTGATGCGGATCAACTCGCTCGTGGCCACGCTCGCATCGATGCTGTTCTTCCGGGCCGTGTGCCACCTCATCACCGAGTCCCGGCCGCTCAGCGGCATCGACCCGTTCTTCGGCATCCCGCTGACCCAGCCGGTGGGCGGCACCGTTTCGCCGCGGGTGCTGCTGTTCCTGCTGCTGATCGTCGCCCTGCACGTGTGGTTGACCCGGACGGTGGGCGGGCGCAACCTGCTCGCCGTCGGCAGCAATGCGGCCGGGGCGGCTGCGAGTGGCATCCGTGCCGATGTGCATCTGTTCGGCGCCTTCGTCTTCGCGGGCCTCATGGCCGGTGTCGCCGGTGTCACGTTCAGCGTGGCCTCCAACACCGGTTCGCCCGTGTTCGGCGACACGATCACCTTGACCGCGATCGCGGCCGTCGTGATCGGCGGGACCCGGCTCGAGGGCGGTGTCGGGTCGGCACTGGGCACCCTGGGCGGACTGCTGACTCTCGCCGCGCTGACGACGGCGATGGAATACCAGAGCGTGCCCAGTTATGTCCAGGACATCGTCACCGGCACCATCCTCATCCTCCTGATCCTGCTGGATCGATTCACTGCGGACGGCCAACGTGTCGACCTGTCCGCTCACGCACTTTTACGACGTCTTCGCGACAGGCGCGGAGACAGCAACCGAGAAGAGAAGAAAGAGGCGATCGCATGAAGCGTACGAAGTTGATCGGAGGCGTGGCCGTCGCAGCAGCGCTGCTCCTGACCGGCTGTTCATCCGGCGGGTCCGGTGGCAGCGGCAACGCCGACGGCGGTGAGGCGACCGCAGAAGGCCCGTCCATCTGCTACGTCACCGCGGCGGAATCGCACGCGTACGTCACCCCGGCCAATGAGGCGTTCCTCGCGGCGGCCGAGGAGGCCGGTGCCGAGGTCACGATGCTCAGCCAGGACTTCGACGTGCAGACGGGCACCGAACAGCTCACCACGTGTGTCGGGCGCGCGCCCGACGGCATCGTGCTGTGGCCGCTGGACCCGCAGGCATACATCCCGGGGCTCATCCAGGCGCAGACGGCCGGGATCCCGGTCGTGCTCGTCAACTCTCCGATGGATGACGAGGCACTCGAGCTGGTGGCCAGCTTCACCGGTCCCGACGTCTACGAAGAGGGCGTGCTCTCCGCCGATGCGATGAACGAGGCGCTCGGGGGCGAGGGTGGCGTGGTCATCATCGCCGGCCAGGCGGGCAACGGCACCAGCATCGGCCGCACCGACGGCTTCACCGACCGGCTGGAAGAGATCGGCAGCAACATCGAGGTGCTGCAGGTCGTGAACGCCGACTTCGACCAGCAGAAGGCGCTCGTGGCCAGCCGTGACCTGATCACCCGCTTCGGCGACGAGATCGACGGCGTCTACGCGAACGACGACACCATGGCCCGCGGCTTCATCGACGCGTGGTCGGAGGCCGGTCGTTCGCTGGACGAGATCCCGCCGATCGTCGGCATCAACGGGCAGCGTGACGCCTTCGAGTCGATCAAGGCGGGGCACTTCTACGCCACGATCCTGCAGTCGCCGATCGAGGACGGCAAGCTGGCCCTCGAGACGATCGTCAAGGTCGCCGGTGGGGAGACGGTCGATGCCCGACTGCCGATCCCGCTGACTGTGGTCACCATCGACAACGTGGACGACATCGAGCCCGCGCTCTGATGACGACGATCCGGCCGAAGGGCCGGATCGGGTGGGGCGGTCGGTCATACCGGCCGCCCCATCGTCATTCGTTCAGGCGGACTCGCGAACGACCAGTTCGGGCTGCAGGATGACGTGATTGGCGACGGGAGCACGGCGCGGGTCGTCGATGAGCTGCATGATCATGTCGACGGCGGTGCGTCCGAGCAGTTCACGCGGCTGGGCGACGGTGGTCAGCGGCACCGCCCCGATCTCCGACCATTGGATGTTGTCATAGCCCACGATGGCCAGGTCTTCGGGCACGCGGATGCCGTTCTGTGTCACCGTCTGCAGCAGGCCGAGCGCGAGCATGTCGTTGGCGCACAGCACGGCGGACGGTCGCTTGTCGGCCGGGCGCCGGATGAGCGCGTTCCCCGCTGCGCGACCAGACTCCACCGTCCACGACTCCGCCGAGAGCAGCTCGAGGGTGATGTCCCCGGGCGCCCGGTTGATGACCTCGCGGGCCCCCTGATAGCGCTCTCGCACCTTCGGTGAACGGTCGGGGTGGCCCAAGTAGGCGATCCGGCGATGCCCGCGGTCGATCAGGTGCTTCGCTCCGAGCCTCCCGCCGCGTCGATCGTCGACCATCACGGACCAGCAGTCCCGGTCATCGCCGACGCGGTCCACGAACACCATCGGGATGCCGCGATCTTTGAGCATCTCCAATCGTGAGCTGTTCTCGTCCACCGGCGAGATGATGATGCCCTGTACCCGCTGTTGCACCAGGAGGTCGAGATTCTGGGATTCACGCACGGGGTCGTAGGTACTGTTGCAGACGACGACGCCGAGTTCGAGCTCGCGGCTGCGCTGCTCGGCGCCGAGCGCGACGTCGACGAAGAACGGATTGTCCAGGTTCGCCACCAGCACCCCGACCGTGCGGGTGCGTCCGGGGCGGAACTGCCGCGCACTCTTGTCCGGCACGAAGTCGAGTTCGCGGATGGCGGCGAACACGCGTTCGCGAGTCTCGGCGCGAACGTACGACGGCCGGTTCAGCACGTTGCTGACGGTGCCCGCCGACACCCCGGCGCGCTCGGCCACATCCCGGATCGTCGCCACGGGTTATCGGACCGCTCGCCATTGGTTCATTGAACAAGAATAGCCACTGTTGCCCCCGTGCGGCTCGCCCGGGAATTCGCGCGCCGCCTGCCGGTGGTTCCTTCGCCCTGAGGCCTCGCCTGTCACAGAGTGCGGGTTCGGTTCGCCGTTTGTGACAGGCGAGCGGAAGCGTCGGGTTCGCCTGTCACAGAGTGCGGGTTCGGGCCGCCGTTTGTGACAGGGGAGCGGAAGTGTGGGGGGCGGAAGCTGGGGGTGAGCGGAAGCGTGGGGTTCGCCTGTCACAGAATGCGGAGTCGGGCCGCCGTCTGTGACAGGCGAGTGAGGCTTACGCGCCCCAGCCGGCCTGGGTGCCGCCGACGCGGTCGTCGGCGATCTTCTGCTGGTAGCCGGATGCCGCGTACGCGGCCATCGGGTCGGCGGGCAGGCCCCGCGATTCGCGCCAGGTCGCCAGCTGCGGACGCACGTCGGTGTAGAACGCGTCCATGAGCACGGCGTTGGCGGTCAGCACGTCGTTGGCCTGCTGCGCCGCCTCGAGCGCCTCGCGGTCGATGAGCAGGGCGCGGGCGGTCATCTCCTGGACGTTGAGCACGGAGCGGATCTGGCCGGGGATCTTGTCCTCGATGTTGTGGCACTGGTCGAGCATGAACGCCACATCGGGGTTGTTCAGGCCGCCGCCGCGGATCACCTCGGCGATGATGCGGAACAGCTGGAACGGGTCGGCGGCGCCGACGATCAGGTCGTCGTCGGCGTAGAAGCGGCTGTTGAAGTCGAACGAGCCGAGCTTGCCCAGGCGCAGCAGCTGCATGACGATGAACTCGATGTTGGTGCCCGGGGCGTGGTGGCCGGTGTCGAGGCAGACCATGGCGCGGTCGCCGAGCGCGGCCACCTGCGCGTAGGAGGTCCCCCAGTCGGGGACGTCGGTGTGGTAGAACGACGGCTCGAAGAACTTGTACTCGAGCACGAGGCGCTGGTCACCGGTCAGGCGCGCATAGATCTGCTGCAGTGAGTCCTGCAGGCGGTCCTGCCGGCCGCGCATGTCGTTCTGCCCGGGGTAGTTCGACCCCTCGGCGAGCCAGATCTTCAGGTCGCGCGAGCCGGTGGCATCCATGATCTCGATGCACTCGAAGTGGTGGTCGATGGCCTTCTGGCGGATGCGGTCATCGTGGTGGGTGAGGGCGCCGAACTTGTAGTCCTCGTCCTGGAAGGTGTTCGAGTTGACGGTGCCGAGCGCCACGCCGTGGTCTTCGGCGTGCTTGCGGAGGTCGTCGTAGGAGTCGACCTTGTCCCACGGGATGTGCAGCGCGACGCTGGGGGCGAGGGCGGTGTGCTTGTGAACCTGGGCGGCGTCGGCGATCTTCTCGAACGGGTCGCGCGGCGTGCCGGGGGTCGCGAACACGCGGAACCGGGTGCCCGAGTTGCCGAACGCCCAGCTGGGCAGTTCGATGCTCTGCTTCTCGAGGGCGGCGAGGTGGTCGGGGGACAGCGTGGTCATGATGTTGTGCCTTCGTTCGTGGCGGTGAGCTGGTCGTGCAGGTTGAAGATCTCGGTCAGCGGCGTCGCGGCCTGGTCGGGGCGGCCGTCGAGGCCGACGAAGAAGCGCCCCATCTCGGCTTCCCACTTCGCCGCGACGGGGGATGCCGCCAGGTAGGCCTGGGCGGCCGCGTCGTCGTCGGTCTCGTAGTAGCCGAACAGACGCCCGCCCTCACCGAGGAACAAGGAGTAGTTGCGGCGGCCGGCGGCGGCGATCTCGGCGAGCATCTCGGGCCACACCGGCGTGTGCCGGGCGATGTACTCGTCGAGCAGCTCGGGGCGTACCTGGAGTTGGAAAGCCACGCGGGTCATGGGCACGGCTCCTTTGAGCGACGGTTGAATCGTTTCATGAACTCTGGATCCGAGCGTAGATCGTGGCCGTGGGCCTGTCAAGCCGATCGGGAAGCGTTGCCCCGGTCGCGCTGCCCGGCAGGGGTCGGGTGCGCCGAGTCGCTATCGTGAACCGGGTGAAACGATTTTTCGCCGCCGGGATCCCGATCGCGGTGCCTGCGCTGCTCGGGCGCTGAGAGCGACCGGTTCACGGGAGGGAAGACGATGGCGGTGAGCGTGCGGGACGTCGCGGAGGCGGCGGGTGTCTCGGTGGGCACGGTCTCGAACGTGCTCAACCATCCCGAGAAGGTGGCGCCGGAGACCGTCGCCCGGGTCCAGGCCGCGATCGCCCGGCTCGGGTTCGTGCGCAACGACGCGGCGCGGCAGCTGCGTGCCGGCCGGAGTCGCACGATCGGCCTGGTCGTGCTCGACCTGCGCAACCCGTTCTTCACCGAGGTGGCGCGGGGGGCCGAGCAGCGTGCGGCCGAACGCGGGCTGTCGGTGCTCGTGGCCAACAGTGACGACGACGCCGCGCGCGAGAGCACGCACCTCGATCTGTTCGAGCAGCAGCGTGCCTTCGGCGTGCTGATCACCCCCGTCGGCGAGGACCTGCAGCGGCTCGGGCGCCTGCGCGACCGTGGCATCCAGAGCGTGCTCGTCGACCGGGAGTCGCCCGACGGCGCCATCGCCTCGGTCGCCGTGGACGACGTCGAAGGCGGACGCCTGGCCGCCGCGCACCTGCTCGAGATCGGTCGTCGCCGACTCGCCTTCGTGGCCGGCCCGCACACGATCCCGCAGGTCGCCGACCGGCTCGCCGGGGCCCGGGCCGCCGTCGCCGCCGTGCCGGGAGCGAGCCTCGAGGTCATCGAGCGGCCCACGCTCACCGTGCTCGACGGGCGCGCCGCCGGGGAGGCCATTCTCGCGCGGCCGGCCGCAGAGCGTCCGGACGCCGTCTTCGCCGCCAACGATCTGCTCGCGGTCGGGCTGCTACAGGCGTTCGCGATCATGGGCGGTGCCCGCGTGCCCGACGACATCGCCCTCATCGGCTATGACGACATCGACTTCGCCGCGGCGACGGTCGTGCCGCTCAGCTCGATCCGTCAGCCGGCGCGCCTGATCGGGGCGACGGCGGTCGACCTGCTGCTGGAAGAGGTCGAGACGCCCCGTGAGGCGCGCGCGGTGCGTTTCCAGCCCGAGCTGGTCGTGCGCGAATCGACAGTGGGGGCCGGGGATGCTGGGGCACGCACTGGCGCTGGGGATGCCGGGGCTCGCGCGACAGCCGGGGATGCCGGGACCCGCATTGAGACCGGGGATGCCGTGGATGCTGGAGCCCGTGCGACAGCCGGGGACGCCTGAGCCCCGCGCCGCCACCGACCGCTGACGGCCAGGGGTTTCATGCCGCAGCGGCGGCCGCGCTACTGCCCGGCCTGCTCGGCGCAGGGCACGCAGAGCTCGGCGAAGGGGCGCACCTTCAACCGCGCGGCTGGGATGCGGCGGCCGCAGTTCGCGCAGACGCCGTAGGTGCCGGCATCCAATCGCGCGAGGGCGTTGTCGACCTGGCGCAGTTCGCTCTGGGCGGCGTCGACGAGGGCGCTCAGGCGCGACCACTCGGCCGAGAGGGTGACGCCTTCGGGGTCGTGTTCGTCGTCGGCCGGCTCGTCACGGTCGCGCGTGAGCTCGGCCAGGGCGGCGATGGCCGACTCGGCGCGATCGAGCGCGGCCTCCCGCAGCTCGTCGAGCTGGGCACGCTGGGCGTCGAGGTCTGCCATCCGCCCACCATAGGGCCGATCGCCGAGCCGGTGGGCGCGCTGTTGCGGCGCGGCGCGCCCGGCAGGTGCCGATGGGCACGATGCGTGGCGCGGCGCGAAGACAACCGTGCGTGCGATGCACGGCGCACGGGAGCCGCGGGCGCAGGTGCCGACCGCCCGGGTGCCGGCGGCGGTGCGGCGTTCAGGTGCCGACCGCCCACGAGCCCGCGGGGTGCGACGGGCCCGGCGGGTCAGCCCGCGGGGCGGGACGCCGGCGGACCCGGCAGCGAGATCGGCGTGGTCTGGGCGACCTCGTCGCTGAACTGCGCGGGTGAGACGACCGGCAGGGGCTGGGTCTCGTCGATGACCAGGGCGAAGCGGCGCTGCTCGTGCCGCCGCAGCCGACCCGACACGATGAGCCAGCCGAAGCCGACGGCGAAGGCGGCCAGAGCCGAGAAGGCCCCGAGCAGGATCGCCGCGCGCGGCCCGAACTCGGCGGCGACCCATCCGACGATCGGCGCGCCCAGCGGGGTGCCGCCGAGCAGGATCGCGACGTAGAGGGCCAGCACCCGTCCGCGCACGGCGGGGTCCGTCGTGGTCTGCACGTAGCCGTTGGCGGTGGTCAGCGTCGTCACGACCGCGAAGCCGGTGATCATGAGGGTGGCCGCGTACAGCCAGTACGACGGCATGAACGCCGAGACCGTCCCCGCCACGGCGAACAGACCCGTGCCGGCGATCACCATCCGGATGCGGGCGCGATCGCGCCGCGCGGCCATGAGCGCCCCGGC
The DNA here is from genome assembly GCF_053586795.1 of Microbacterium pollutisoli. Taxonomy (NCBI): domain Bacteria; kingdom Bacillati; phylum Actinomycetota; class Actinomycetes; order Micrococcales; family Microbacteriaceae; genus Microbacterium; species Microbacterium pollutisoli. The sequence goes on along the minus strand of NZ_JBNYWT010000002.1, from coordinate 138,275 downwards.
CAGCGACCCGACCGCGAGGATCGAGCTGAGCAGGCCGTACCCGTCGGCCTCCTGCCCGAACTCCAGCGCCATCGTCGACGCGAAGATCGGGAAGTTCATACCGAAGGTTCCCAGCAGGAACACCATGATGAACGCCACGAGCAGGTCGGCGCGGCCGGCGACGTACCGGAAGCCGTCGGCCAGCCGGGCGGCGCCGGTGGACCGCACCCGCGGGATGAGCTGATCGGTGCGGATGAGCCGGAGGGTGACGAGCATCGCGATGAACGCGAAGCCGTTGATGAAGAAGACCCAGCTGGTGCCCACCGCGACGATGACCACACCCGCGACGGCGGGGCCGATCATCCGGGCGCCGTTGAAAGACGCGGCATTGAGCGCGACGGCGTTCGACGCGTTCTCGCGCGAGACGAGGTCGGACACGAACGCCTGGCGTGCGGGGTTGTCGAACGCCAGCACGAAGCCCAGGCCCAGTGCGAACGCGTACATGATCGGCAGGGTCATGACCCCGGTCAGCAGCAGCACGCCGATCGCCAAGCCCAGCAGCAAGGCCGTGGTCTGGGTGACCATGAGCAGCCGGCGCCGGTCGAACCGGTCGGCCACCCACCCGGTGACGCTCACCAGCAGCAGCGGGGGAGCGAACTGCAGCGCCATCGTGATGCCCATGGCCGACGCGTCGTTGTCGGTCAGCTCGGTCAGCACGACCCAGCTCAGCGCCGTGTTCTGCATCCACATCCCGGTGTTCGAGATGAGGGCGCCGATGAACCAGGTGCGGTAGTTGGTGATCGCCAGGGAGCGGAACATCGCGCTCACCGAGCGGCCACCTCCTGCATGAGCGTCGCCGCCCGCGCGAGCACGTCGCGCTGCTCGGGGTCCAGCGACACCAGCACGGCCTCCAGCCACGAGTCGCGGCGGCGCACCGTCTCTTCGACCACGGCACGGCCGGCCTCGGTGATGTCGATGTTGACCTTGCGGCGGTCGTCGGGGTCGGGGGTACGGGTGACGTACCCCGATTCTTCGAGGCAGTTGACCGTGCGGTTCATCGACGGCGCCGACACCCGCTCGCGCTCGGCCAGTTCCCCCAGCGCATGCGTGCCGTGCACAGTGAGGGCCGCCAGCACGGCGAACTGGCCGTCGCTCATGCGGTCGACGGCGCGCTCGGAGCGCAGGCGCCGCGCGAGCCGGAACGTGGCCATGCGGAAGTCCGCGGCTTCGCGCGAGAGATCGGGGGTGGTGTCGGAGGCGGTCATGGCGATCCTTAGCCTAGCTCATTAGCGAGACTAATCAAGTACGCAGACCGCCCACCTCCCGGCATCCACGCGGGGTCGGGGATGTCGGGATTGACACGATTCACGAAATTCGTTGACAGAGTTCGTCGCGTGCTCGTAGGCTCGGATACGGCGACTGGGGAAAGCGCATTCCGAATCCGACGATCAAAGGTGAACGTATGAGATCCCCTGTCCGCACGACCGTCCTCGCGGCTGCCCTCGCGGCCGTCCTCGTCCTGCCGGCCCAGGCCGCGCAGGCAGGCAGTGACCACCGACCCGGGCATGGCCACGGGCCGGGCGACCGCTCCTCCGGCGCCCAGCTCGAAGACCTCGACCGGGGCCTGGTCGCCGTCGACACGGCATCCGGTGTCTTCCTCAGCTGGCGCCTGCTGAAGGCCGAGGCCACCGGCGCCGACGAGACCGGCCTGACCGGCACCGACTTCGTGGTCTACCGCGACAACCGCCGCATCGCGACGGTCACCGACAGCACCAACTTCCTCGATGAGGAGGGCACCGCCGCATCCACGTACCGGGTCGCGCCGCTGCACGACACGCACCCCGGCACGAAGCATCCCGGGAAGAAGGGCGACCGGCACGGCAAGAAGGGCGAGCGCGTCGGCAAGAAGAGCGAGCGGGTCACGCCGCTGGGCCAGGCGCACATCGACATCCCGCTCACCAAGCCCGCCGACGGCGTCACCCCCGCGGGCGAGGCCTACACCTACTCGGCCAACGACGTGTCGGTCGGTGACGTGGACGGCGACGGCGCCTACGAGTACGTCGTGAAGTGGGACCCGTCCAACTCGAAGGACGTGTCCCAGGTCGGTTACACCGGTCCGGTGTACCTCGACACGTACGAGCTCGACGGCACACTGCTCAACCGCATCGACCTGGGCGTGAACATCCGCGCCGGTGCGCACTACACGCAGTTCCTCGTCTACGACTTCGACGGCGACGGCCGCAGTGAGACGATGCTCAAGACCGCGCCGGGCACCAAGTCCATCCGCTACGACAAGAACGGCACCCCGACCAAGGAGTCGTTCGTCACGATGCCGCGCGAGGACCGCCGCGCCGGGTACTCGCACGACGACGACTACCGCATGAGCGCCGAGGACTACTACGAGCACCTCGTCGAGATGTTCCTGGGCTGGTCAGAGCGTGAGGAGGTCGTCTCCGGGCAGTGGCCGGCGACGCTGGAGGAGGCGTGGGGCACCGAGGTGGCGCACGAGCACCCGTTGTCACGGGACAGCGCCGAACAGCTCGCCGACTACTTCATCGACGTGTATGCGCCGTCGCGGTCGGGCCGCAACGCGCTGCGCAACTTCGAAGGCTTCATCGTCGACGGCCCGGAATACCTCACGGTCTTCGACAGTGCCACGGGCCGCGAACTCCAGACCGTGCGCTACGAGCCCGGGCGCGACGACGACGGCCTGCTGTGGGGCGACTACGCGATGTCGCGCATCGAGCCGGGCAACCGGGTCGACCGCTTCCTGTCCGGGGTGGCCTACCTCGACGGCGAGCACCCGTCGGCCGTGTTCGCCCGCGGCTACTACACCCGCTCCACAATCGCGACCTACGACTGGAACGGCAAGCGCCTCACCCAGAACTGGTTCGTCGACAGCGGGCACGTGCCGCTGACCAACCCGTTCAACGACGGCCCGCACGGCCGCGACGGCACCGACCCCGAGTTCGGCACCATCACCACGCAGGGCTTCCACAGCCTGAGTGCGGCAGACGTCGACGGCGACGGAAAACACGAGATCGTCTACGGCTCGGCGACCATCGACGACGACGGCAGCCTGCTCTACTCGTCGTTCGACGTCATGCCCGAAGGCAGCGGTGACCCGGGCGCGGTGGCGCGGCTCGGACACGGTGACGCCATGCACGTGGCCGACATCGATCCCGACCGTGAAGGGCTCGAGATCTTCACGGTGCACGAGGGCGGTGCCTGGGCGCCGCACGGCACGGCGCTGCGTGACGGCGCCACCGGAGAGGTCCTCTTCGGCGCCTACTCGGGGCGCGACACCGGCCGCGGCATGATCGGCGACGTCCGCGACGACGTGGCCGGTGTCGAAGTCTGGTCGTCGATGCCCGCCGGCACCGACGCGTCGGGGCTGCTGTCGGCCACCGGTGAGGTGCTCTCGCCCACCAACCCCGGCACGAACATGTCGATCCGGTGGGCAGCAGACCTCACCACCCAGATCGTCAACGGTTCGGGCACGGTCACCCCCACGATCGACGACTGGACCGAGGGCACCGTGCTCACGGCATCCGGCACCCTCACGAACAACGGCACGAAGGGCAACCCGTCGCTCGTGGCCGATGTGCTGGGCGACTGGCGCGAGGAGCTGCTGGTGCGCACGGCCGACTCGAGCGCGCTGCGCCTGTACCTGGCCACCGAGGTGACCGAGCACAAGCTGTACACGCTGATGCACGACGTCCAGTACCGCGCCGAGACCGCGCGGCAGCAGACGACGTACAACCAGCCCGCCTACCCGTCGTTCTACTTCGGATCGGACATGGACTTCTCCGAGGTCCCGCTGGCCGAGCCGGGGAAGAAAGGCAAGAAGGGCAAGAAGGGCAAGCGCTGAGCTGAGTGCATGCGAGCGGGCCGGGATCCTCGGGGTCCCGGCCCGTCTCGCGCGCCGGGTGGATGCCGGTGGGCCGGCGCCCGGGCGGCGTCCTAGACTCAGGCGCATGCCCGAGTTCACCGATGCGCACGGCATCGCGATCGTCTACGACGTCCATCCGGCACAGACCACCCCGCGCGGCGTCGTGCAGCTGCTGCACGGGGTCGGCGAACACGCCGGTCGCTACGGAGCGCTCATCGCGTCGCTGACCGCGGCCGGATTCACCGTGTACGCCGATGATCACCGCGGCCACGGTCGCACCGGCATGGCCCAGCACGGCGGCGACGCCACGCGCCTCGGGCGCCTCGGTCCCGGCGGGCTGCGCGCCGCGCGCGACGCGGTGTGGCAGCTCACCGAGCGGATCCGTGAGGAGAACCCCGACCTGCCGCTCGTGCTGCTGGGACACTCGTGGGGGTCGTTCCTCGCGCAGATGCTCGTCAACAAGCATCCCGACGCCTACGACGCGCTCGTGCTGAGCGGCTCGGCGCTGCGGTGGCCGGGGTCCCTCAATGCCGGCGACCTGAACGCGCCGTGGAAGGCCACCGACCCGACCGGCACGGCGTGGCTGTCGAGCGACCCCGCGGTGGGGCAGGCGTTCCTGGCCGACCCGCTGACCACCACCACCCCGTTGCTGAAGCTGTTCGGCCTGGCCGACGCCGCCCGCTTGTACGGATTGCCACGCCGCGACCTGGGGCGTGATCTGCCCGTGCTGCTCATGGTCGGCCGTGACGACACCGTGGGCGGGCCGCGCAGCGTGCACCGGCTCGCCGACGCCTACCGCCGTCGCTCGGGCCTGACCGATGTGACCACGCTCGTCTACCCGGATGCGCGACACGAGATCTTCAACGAGGTGCAGCAGGCCGAGGTCCGCGCCGATCTTCTCGCCTGGCTCGACGCGCGCTTCGCCCACCGCGACTGACCTCCGTGGTCGGCGCGGGGCCGGTTCCCCTGTCACAAACGGTCGAACCGGGCCGCAGTTTGTGACAGCGGAACCGCGACTGAACTCGGCGGAGCGGCGCCGGCTGCCGCGCGCGGGCGGTTCGCCTGTCACAAACGGTTGGTCTGGGGGCGCGTTTTCTGACAGTTCAGCGGGTGGATGCCGCGGTGCGGCGTCCGGGGTCGGTTCCCACGCCCAGCGGTTCACCTGTCACAGACGGTCGGTCCGGGGTGCGTTTTGTGACAGCTCAGCGGGTGGATGCCGCGGTGCGGCGTCCGGGTCGGCTGCCACGCCCAGCGGCTCAGCTGTCACAGACGGTCGGTCCGGGGTGCGTTTTGTGACAGCTCAACGATGGTGATCCGCCCGCACGACCGCGATCCGGCCCGCACGACCTCGACGATCCGTCCGCGCGCCCCGGGCCGGCCCCGGCTCGGCGGTGAACCGGCATCCGCGCCGTAGGCTGGAGCCATGCACGGCGAGTACAAGGTTCCGGGCGGCAAGCTGGTCGTCGTCGATCTCGAGGTGCAGGGCGGGCGCATCGCCGACTTCCGGCTCGCGGGCGACTTCTTCCTCGAGCCGGACGACGCGCTCGCCGACATCGACCATGCGGTGAACGGGCTGCCGGCCGAAGCCGACGTCGCCACGATCGCCGCCGCGGTGCGGGCCGCGCTCCCGCCCGGTGCGCAGATGCTCGGCTTCACCCCCGAGGCCGTCGGCACGGCGGTGCGCCGGGCGCTGGTCACCGCCCCCGGCTGGGGCGACTTCGAGTGGGAGATCGTCCACGAGAAGGCGGTCTCGCCGCGCATGAACCTGGCCCTGGACGAAGTGCTCACCACCCGTGTGGGCGACGGCCGGCGCCGCCCCACCCTGCGGATCTGGGAGTGGAACGAGTCGGCGGTCGTGATCGGGTCGTTCCAGTCGTACCGCAACGAGGTCGACCCGGAGGGCGCCGCCCGGCACGGGTTCGACGTGGTCCGCCGCATCTCGGGCGGCGGCGCCATGCTGATGGCCGCGGATGCCATCGTCACCTACTCGCTGTATGTCCCGGCCTCCCTCGTCGCCGGCCTGACCTTCGCCGACTCGTACGCCTTCCTCGACGACTGGGTGCTGCAGGCGCTGCGGTCGCTGGGGATCGAAGCGACCTATCAGCCGCTCAACGACATCGCCTCGCCGCAGGGCAAGATCGGCGGCGCCGCGCAGAAGCGGCTCGCCAACGGCGGCGTGCTGCACCACGCGACCCTCGCCTACGACATGGACGGCGAGGTGATGACCGAGGTGCTGCGCATCGGCCGCGAGAAGCTCAGCGACAAGGGCACCACCTCGGCGGCGAAACGCGTCGACCCGCTGCGCAGTCAGACCGGGCTGCCGCGAGAAGCCGTGATCGAGCGGTTCATCGAGACGTTCACGACGCTCTACGGGGCCGTGCCCGGCGCGATCTCCGACGACGAGTACGCCGAGGCTGCAGCCCTGGTGGAATCGAAGTTCGCGACCGACGCGTGGCTGCACCGGGTGCCGTGACCGACACCGCACGGGCGACCCGCGCGCGGCCCGACGCACGCCCTGTGGCCGCCGCCCCGGCGCCGGGCCCCGCCGCACACCCCCCGGCCCCGGCCGCCACGCACCCGCCGGCCCCCGCCGCGCAGCCCCCGACCCCCGCACCCGCCCCCACGGCGCCCGGGCGCGTCGACATCCACCACGGCGACAACCTCGCGGTGGCCGCGACGCTGCCGGACGGCGCCTTCACGCTGATCTATCTGGACCCGCCGTTCAACACCGGACGCACCCAGACCCGGTCGGTGGAACGCGCCATCACCGGACCCGCCGCCCCGCCCGCATCCCCCGTCAAGCGCGGCTTCCGGGGCACGGACTACGCCCGGCTGCGCGGCGATCTGCGCATCTACGACGACCGGTTCGACGACTACTGGGACTTCCTCGAGCCGCGGCTCGCCGAGGCGTGGCGGCTGCTGGCGCCCGACGGCACGCTGTACCTCCACCTCGACTACCGCGAGGCGCACTACGCCAAGGTGCTGCTCGACGCCCTCTTCGGCCGGGAGTGCTTCCTCAACGAGCTCATCTGGGCGTACGACTACGGCGCCAAGTCGCGCCGGCGGTGGCCCACCAAACACGACACGATCCTGGTCTACGTGAAGGATCCGAAGGAGTACTGGTTCGACTCCGCCGCCGTCGACCGTGAGCCGTACATGGCGCCGGGCCTGGTCACCCCCGAGAAGGCCGCGCGCGGCAAGCTGCCCACCGACGTGTGGTGGCACACGATCGTGCCCACCGGCGGACGTGAGAAGACCGGCTACCCGACCCAGAAGCCCGAGGGCGTGCTGCGGCGCATCGTGCAAGCCTCCACCCGCCCCGGCGACCGCGTGCTCGATCTGTTCGCCGGCAGCGGCACGACCGGTGCGGTCGCCTCCGCACTGGGTCGTGACGCGGTGCTCGTCGACGACAATCCCGAGGCGATCGCGGTCATGCGCCGGCGGATGCCGCACGCGTGCGTCGTCGGGTGAGTCACACCAGCGCGCGCACGCTCGCGTAACCGTCGGCGATGACATCGGGGGTGGATGCCGGTGCCCCGAACATCCGGGTCGTCCCGGTCTCGGGCGACCAGGCCCGCCACCCCGGATCGTCGCCGCGCACCAGCGCGACCGCGGCGCCGTGCACGACATCGGCCAAGCCCTGCGGCGGCGCCTCGCCGGCCAGGGCGGCGACCCGCTCGGCGTCGAGGCAGTCGAACCAGAACGGCACGTCGAGGCAGTGCAGTGCCCAGCGGCGGGTCGGTGACGGCCAGGTGAACCGATACACCCAGGTCGACGCGGCGCTGCCCGAGCCGGCGGCCCATGTGGCGCGCGCGTGGGCGGCCTGCACCACGCGGCGACGGAACACGGTGTCGGTCACGTACCGGCCGAGGAACGCGGCCGTGCCGAGCCGGCGCTGCGCACGGTTGTCGGCGAGATACCGCCGCCGGGTGCGCCGGGCCACACCGAGGACGGCCAGGGCGATGCCGGGCGGGATCAGCCGCAACTTGCTCCGCATGCTGTCGGTGACCATCGTGAACTCGTCGTCGGTCGTGCCCAGCACGAGCGGCTTGTCGGCGCCGACGCCCGCCGCGAGGGAGTCCAGCGTGGGTCGGGTCAGCAGGTCGCCGTCGATCATGGGGCCCCACGTCAGCCCGTCCGACAGGATGGCCCGGAACGGGGCGAGGCGATCGCGGGACTGGGGCGTGCCCGCGGCGGTCTGCTGTGCCACGAGATCCGCCTCCGGCACGGACGCGAACCCGGCGCGGGTGGCCGGCACGCCGACCAGCTCTGCCATCCGGTTCGAATAGTTGCGTGCCCGCTCGAGGGGGACATCGGCGATCGCCGCCGACATCGCCCACGCCGCGTGGAACAGGTGCTGCGCCGCGGGCATCCCCAGCAGCGTCAGCACACCGCCGCCGCCGGCGGACTGCCCGGCGAGGGTCACCCGCGACGGGTCGCCGCCGAACGCGGCGATGTTCTCCTGCACCCATTCGAGGGCCGCGAGCCAGTCCCGCACGCCGCGGTTCGATACGGCTCCCTCGATGTGCCCGAACCCGTCGAAGCCGAGCCGGTACGACACCGTGACGGTCACGACGCCGTCACGCGCGAACGCCCGCCCGTCGTACCAGGGGCTGGCCGGCGAGCCCGACACGTATCCGCCGCCGTGGATGTACACCAACACGGGCAGTGCGGCCCCGGCATCCCCGGGGGCGGGGGTGAACACGTCGACGTTGAGGGTCGCGTCGCCCGGCACGACCGGCTCGGGGATGAGGGTGTCGCCGGGGTCGACGCGGCAAGGCGTGGGGCCGTGCGTCAGAGCGTCGCGGATGCCCGGCCAGGGGGCGACCGGAACAGGGGCCGCGAACCGCAGGTCGCCGACCGGGGGTTGGGCGTAGGGGATGCCGAGGAACGCTGCCGAGGTCACAGCCCGGCCGTGCGCGTCGACGTCGTCGCGCCACCGGCCGCGCACCTGCCCGGCCGTGATGCGCACGATGGGGTCCGGGCGGTCGGCGGCGGTCATGCGTCGGTGCCCCCTTCGCGCGGCTGGGGACGGACCACGTCGAACAGGGCGTCGAGGATCGCGGCCATGTCGACGTCGGGTTCCAGCATCCATTGCAGCTGCAGACCATCGGCCACCGCCTGGAAGAGGCGGGCGAGGATCTCGGGATCGATGCGGGCGGTGACATCGCCGTCGGCCTGGTGGCCGGCGAGAGCCTGTGCGAACACCGCGCGCAGCGCCGCGCCGCGCTGGACGAAGAACTCATGGGCGGGGTGCGCCGCATCGGCGGCGTCGACGGACAGGCGCGCGAACAGCTGCACCAGTCCCGGCACCTCGGCGTTGTGGCGGACGACCCCCACGAAGGCGCGGCGCAGGCGGTCGAGCGTGACGTCGTCCGGAAAGTTGCGGAGATGCTCGATGTCGCTGCCCAGGCCGGCGTCCGCGTAGTCGACTTCGTCACGCTTGCGGAGGATCTCGGTGAACAGGTGCTCCTTGCTGTCGAAGTAGTGGAGCAGGCCCGCCTGGCTCAGGCCCACGGCGTCGGCCAGTTCCTTCACCGACGCGCCCCGGATGCCTTCCCGGGCGATGACATCGAGCGCGCGGGTCAGGATCTCCTCGCGCTTGGCCACGCCCTTCGCATAGGAGCCACGACGCTCCCCCCGACCGTCCGTCATGGAACCAGTAAACCCGAACAGCACTTGATTTCTCAAAACCGAGTGACATAAGGTTTCCGCAGATGCGCTCATCGAGGAGCGCCGACCACTTCGATCCCGAGGACACTCCATGACACCGTCGTCCGAGCCGGCAGCACCCATCACCGCCTCGTAGAGTCTTTGCCACCTGCCGAAAGGACACCCCATGACGATCCCCGACATCTCGGAGCTCAGCCTCGAAGAGAGGGCGTCGCTGACCAGCGGCGCGAGCTTCTGGTACACCCAGCCGATCGAGCGCGCCGGCGTGCCCTCGATCATGATGACCGACGGTCCGCACGGCCTGCGCAAGCAGCGGGAGGGCGGCGACCACCTGGGCATCGGCGACAGCGTGCCGGCCACCTGCTTCCCGCCCGCGGTGGGCCTGGGCTCCACGTGGGACGTCGACCTGATCCACCGCGTCGGGCAGGCGCTCGGGGCCGAGACGTCGATCGAACGCGTCGGGGTGCTCCTGGGACCCGGCATCAACATCAAGCGCTCGCCGCTGTGCGGCCGCAATTTCGAGTACCTCTCGGAGGATCCCGTGGTCTCCGGCGTGCTGGGCGCCGCGATCGTGCAGGGCATCCAGTCGCAGGGCGTGGGCACGTCGCTGAAGCACTTCGCGGCCAACAACCAGGAGGACGACCGGATGCGGTCCAGCTCCGACATCGATCCGCGCCCGCTGCGGGAGATCTACCTCCGCGGCTTCCAGCGTGTCGTCGAGGAGGCGCAGCCGTGGACGGTCATGTGCTCCTACAACCGCATCAACGGCGTCTACGCGTCGGAGGACCCCTGGCTGCTCACCCGAGTGCTGCGCGACGAGTGGGGCTTCGAAGGTCTCGTGGTGTCGGACTGGGGCGCCGTCAACGACCGGGTCGCGGGGCTCGCGGCCGGCATGGACCTGGAGATGCCGTCGTCGGGCGGCGTCACCGACGCGCAGCTCGTCGCCGCCGTGCGGGACGGCTCGCTGGACGAGGCCGTCGTCGACATCGCCGCCGGCCGCGTGCTCGACCTTGTCCGCAAGGCGACCGCCGGTGCCGGCGCTGTCGCCGGGCCGCTCGACGTCGACGCGCACCATGCCCTGGCCCGGGAGGCCGCGGGCCGATCGATCGTGCTGCTGCAGAACGACGAGGTGGACGGCGCTCCGGTGCTGCCGCTGGCGGAGCCGGAGACCATCGCGGTCATCGGCGAGTTCGCCGCCGCGCCACGCTACCAGGGCGCCGGTTCGTCCATGATCAACCCCACGCGGGTGGACACCGCCCTCGACGCCATCCGTGCGCGCGCCGCCGGCGAGGTCCGCTATGCGCCGGGCTTCAGCGTGGCGCCCGAGGCGACGGATGCCGAGGCGTCGGCGCTGCGCGGGGAGGCCGTCGCCGCGGCATCCACCGCCGACGTCGCCGTGCTGTTCCTGGGGCTGCCCGCCCGTCTCGAGTCGGAGGGCTACGACCGCACCGACATCGACCTGCCGGCCACGCAGCTGGCTCTCGTCGACGCCGTGCTGGAAGTCAATCCCCGCACCGTCGTGGTGCTCTCCAACGGCGGCGTCGTGGCGATCCCGTTCGCCGACCGGGTGCCCGCGATCGTCGAGGGGTGGCTGCTGGGGCAGGCCGGCGGCACCGCGACCGCCGACGTGCTGTTCGGCGACGTCAACCCGTCGGGCAAGCTCACCGAGACGATCCCGATGCGCCTGGAGGACACCCCCGCCTACCTCGACTTCCCGGGCGAGTTCTCGCACGTCCGTTACAGCGAGGGCCTGTTCGTGGGCTACCGCTGGTACGACGCCCGGCGCCTCGAGGTCGCCTACCCCTTCGGCCACGGCCTCTCGTACACCACCTTCGCCTACCGGGATGCGGCGGCGACCGTCACCGCATCCGGTGACCTCGAGGTGCGCGTCAGCGTCACCAACACCGGTGACCGGGCCGGCCGCGAGGTCGTGCAGGTGTACACCTCCCTGCCCGCCGGCGCGGTGCAGCGCCCCGTCCGGGAGCTGAAGGCGTTCGCATCGGTCGCCCTCGAGGCGGGGGAGAGCCGCGAGGTCGTGGTGCCGGTGCGGCGTGCCGACCTCGCCTACTGGGACATCCGCATCGACGGCTGGGTCGTCGAGGGCGGCGACTACGTGGTCGACGTCGCGGCGTCGAGCCGGGACATCCGCGCCAGCGTGACGGTGGCCGTCACCGGTGACGACGTCGTGCTGCCGCTGTCGCGGGAATCGTCCCTCGGTGAAGTCATGCGGCATCCGGTCGCCGGGCCCGTCGTCCAGGCGCAGATCGCGCAGATGATGGCGGGCATGGACGGGGCGGCATCGATCATGCCGGAGGGCGTGGACTTCACGAAGATGCTGGAGTCGTTCCCGATCGGCCGTATCGGCATCATGGCCGGTCTCGGCGGCGGTGACGGCGGGGTGGATGCCGAGATGATCGACGGTCTGATCGCCATGGCGAACGCGGGGGTCAGCCCGCAGCAGTGACGGCCGCTCGGGTCCGGTCGACGTGCACGGTGCGTCGGCCGGACTCTAGGCTGGCGGCATGCGATTCGGAACCTTCATTCCCCAAGGCTGGCGTTTCGACCTGGTCGGCATCGACCCCGCCCGGCAGTGGCAGGCGATGTCGTCGCTGGCGCAGCGCGCCGACGCCGGACCGTGGGAATCGCTGTGGGTGTACGACCACTTCCACACGACGCCGGTTCCCTCGCAGGAGGCCACGCACGAGGCCTGGACGCTGATGGCCGCGTTCGCCGCCTCGACCAGCCGGATCCGCCTCGGGCAGATGTGCACGTGCATGGGGTACCGCAACCCCGCCTATCTCGCGAAAGTCGCCGCGACCGTGGATGTCATCTCGGGCGGCCGCGCCGAGATGGGCATCGGCGCCGGCTGGTACGAGCACGAGTGGGAGGCGTACGGCTACGGCTTCCCCGAGGCGCCGGAGCGGCTGAAGATGCTCCGCGAGGGCGTCGAGATCATGCGCCAGGCGTGGACCAGCGGGCAGGCCACCCTCGACGGGAAGTACTACCGGGTCGACGGCGCGATCGTGCAGCCGCAGCCGCTGCAGGACGGCGGCATCCCGATGTGGGTCGCCGGCGGCGGCGAGAAGGTCACTCTCAAGATCGCGGCGAAATACGCGACGTACACGAACTTCACCGGCACGCTGGAGGAGTTCGACCACAAGAGCGAGGTGCTGCGCGGGCACTGCGACGCGCTCGGACGCGACTTCGCCGAGATCACGCGCTCGTCGAACTTCGACACGATCGTGGGCGCGACCGAGGCCGAGGCCGAGGAGCGGCTCGCCGCCGTCATCGCGCGGCTGCGCCCGCACGTGGGCGACGAGCACGCCGACCGCATCGAGCGCGGCATCCGCCGCTCCGACGGGTTCGGTTCGGCTGAGCAGGTGACCGAGAAGCTGACGCGCAAGCAGGAGCACGGGCTCGGCTACGCCATCCACTACTTCCCGGAAGCCGCGTACGACACCTCGGGCATCGACCTGTTCGAGCGCGAGGTCATCCCCGCGCTGAGCTGACCCGCGCCGGGTCAGCTCCCGAGGAAGCTCAGGAGCGCGTCGTTCACCTCGGCGCCGTGCGTCCAGAGCAGGCCGTGCGGGGCTCCGTCGATCTCGACGTAGGTGACGTCGCCGGGCACGAGGTCCTTGAACTTCCGCGCGGTCTTGTCGATCGGCAGGATGTTGTCGGCCGTGCCGTGGAGGATCAGCGTCGGCACGTCGATCGCCGGGATGTCGGCGCGGAAGTCGGTCGGCCACGTCAGCGGTGCGGCGGCGATGGCGAGGTTGCCGGCCTGCGCCGCGACGGCGACGCTGGCATCCAGCGCCTCCTGCGAGATGCGCGAGCCGAGGTTCTCGTCGAGGTTGTAGAAGTCGCGGAAGAATCCGGTGATGAACGCGTAGCGGTCTGCGCGCACCGACTGGGCGATGCCGTCGAAGAAGTCCTGCGGTCCGGCGCCGTCGGGGTTGTCGTCGGTGATGAGCAGGAACGGTTCGAGCGACCCGAGGAACGCGGCCTTGGCGACGCGGGCGCTGCCGTAGCGGGACAGGTAGCGCGCGATCTCTCCCGTGCCCATCGAGAACCCCACGAGCACCGCGTCATGGAGGTCGAGGTCTTCCATCAGCGCGTGCAGGTCGGCCGCGAAGGTGTCGTAGTCGTAACCCGACCCGGCCTTGGTCGAGGCGCCGAACCCGCGCCGGTCGTAGGCGATGACGCGATATCCGGCATCCACCAGCGCCGCCTGTTGCTTGCCCCACGACTCGCCGTTGAGGGGGAAGCCGTGGATCAGCACGACCGGCTGGCCGCCCACCGGTCCCTGATCGGTGTAGAAGATGTCGATGTCGGCCGAGTTCTCGGTCGCCACGGTGATGTGCGCCACGTCCACTCCTTCCGGCCACGGTCCGGCGCCGTGGCTCACTCCGACCGTATGCCGCCCGGGCCGGTCGCGGGAAGGGGCGTGCGGGGGATGCCGGGGGTCAGGCGTCGCGCCCGGCGCCGGCGGAGGGGTGCACGGTGAAGATCGTCGGCGCCGCGAAACCGGCGGCCGCGAACGCGGCGGTGACGGCGTCGGTCACCGTGGCGACCTTCTCGTGGGCGACCAGGGCGATCGCCGCCCCGCCGAACCCGCCGCCGGTCATCCGGGCGCCCACGGCGCCGGCGGCCAGCGCCGCGTCGACGGCGGTGTCCAACTCGGGCACCGAGATCTCGAAGTCGTCGCGCATCGAGACGTGCGAGGCGACGAGCAGGTCGCCGATCGCGGTGGGCCCCTGTTCGCGGAGCGTGCGGACGGTGTCGAGCACGCGCTGGTCCTCGGTCACCACGTGCCGCACGCGCCGGAAGGTGACCTCGTCCATGAGCTGCTCGGCGCGGGCGAGGTCGGCCACCGAGACGTCGCGCAGCGCGGGCACGCCCATGATCTCGGCACCCCGCTCGCAGGCCGTGCGGCGCTCGCCGTACCCGCCGGTCGAATGGGCGTGCTTCACGCCGGTGTCCATCACGAGCAGGTCGAGACCCGCGGCGGCGAAGCCGAGTTCGATCACCTGCGCGTCCAGCGAACGGCAGTCGAGGAAGATGCCGGCGTCGGCCTCGCCGAGCATGGACGCCATCTGGTCCATGATCCCGGTGGGTGCGCCGACGGCCTCGTTCTCGGCCCGGCGCCCGGCGCGGGCGAGCGCGACGCGGTCCAGTCCCAGGCCCCAGACCTCGTTCAGCGCTGCGGCGGTCGCGCCCTCGATCGCCGCCGAGGACGACAGTCCGGCGCCGACGGGGACATCCGAGGCGAAGGCGAGGTCCAGGCCGGTGGCCGCAGCCGGTGCCCCGGCCTGGCGCAGCGCCCACGCGACGCCGAGCGGGTAGCGGGCCCACTCGACGATCTCGTCGCGGCGGTCCGGGAACACGGCATCCAGGTCGACGAGGGCCACCTCCACCGGCACCGGATCGAAGGTGGAGACGACGCGGATACGGCCGTCGTCACGGCGGCCGAGCGCGACGTGGGTGCGCTGCCCGATCGCGAAGGGGAAGACGAAGCCGTCGTTGTAGTCGGTGTGCTCGCCGATGAGGTTCACCCGGCCCGGAGCCGACCAGGTGCCCTCGGGGGCGGCGCCGGTCAGTGCGCGGAACAGGTCGGTGGCCTGTGCGGCGGCGTCGCTCACAGCTCGATCCCTTCGATCGCGGCGCGGAGCCTGTCGGCGGCGTCCTCGGGCCGGATGTCACCGATCCAGGCGCCCATCGCGGCCTCGGATCCGGCCAGGTACTTGAGTTTGTCCGCGGCACGGCGGGGGCTCGTGATCTGCAGGTTCAGCCGCACCGTGTCCCGGCCCACGTGCACCGGCGCCTGGTGCCAGGCGGCGATGTAGGGCGTGGGGGTGTCGTACAGCGCGTCGATGCCGCGCAGCAGCCGCAGGTAGAACGGCGCCAGTTCGTCCCGTTCTTCGGTCGACAGTTCCGCGAAGTCCGCGACCTGGCGGTGGGGGAGCGCGTGCACCTCGATCGGCCAGCGGGCGGCGAACGGCACGAACGCCGTCCAATGCTCGCCGCGCAGCAGCACCCGCGGCCCGTTCTGCTCGAACTCGAGGATGCGAGCGAACAGGTCGGGTGCGGTGCGGTCGATGGAATCGAGCAGCCGGGTGGTGCGCGGGGTGATGTACGGGTACGAGTAGATCTGCCCGTGCGGATGCTGCAGAGTGACGCCGATGGCCTCGCCACGGTTCTCGAACGGGAACACCTGCTGCACGCCCGGCAGCGCCGACAGCGCCGCGGTGCGATCGGCCCACGCCTCGATGACGGTGCGGGCGCGGGTCACCGTCTGCGTGCCGAACGACCCGGTGCGGTCGGGCGAGAAGCAGACGACCTCGCACCGGCCGACGCTCGTGCGGGTGCGGCCGAGGCCCAGGTGCTCGAGGTCCTCGATGCCGCGGGGCGGGTCGGCGGCCTCGGGGGCGTCATCGGTCGCGGCGGCGAGGGCGGGGCCGAACGAGGGCGACCGGTTCTCGAACACGGCGACGTCGTACTGCGACGGGATCTCGGACGGGTTCGTGGCGGTCTGCGGGGCCAGCGGGTCGAGTTCGGCCGGCGGCAGGAAGGCCCGGTTCTGGCGGGCGGCGGCGACCGAGATCCAGTCGCCGGTCAGGATGTCCTGCCGCATCGTCGCCGTGGCGGGGCGCGGGTCGAGCTCTCGGGCGTCGACCGCGCGTTCGGCGCCGAGCGTCGTGTCGGGGTCGTCGAAGTAGAGCAGTTCGCGGCCGTCCGCCAACCGTGCGGTGCGCTTGACGACGCCGGCGCCCAGGGTCTGAGGCTCATTCTCGGCAATGTTCACGTCAACACGCTACGCCACTGCTGTGTTATCGTCAACATGGCCGGGGTCGACGGAGTCCGGCCGACGGGAGAAACGTATGCAGCAGCGCGTGTCGATGGCGGACGTGGCCGCGGTGGCCGGGGTCTCGGGCCAGACCGTGTCGCGCGTGGTCAACGGCAGCCCGCGCGTCGATCCGGCCACGCGTCGGCGGGTGGAAGCGGCGATGGCGCAGCTGGGCTACCGGCCCCACCGCGCGGCGCGCGCGCTGCGCACCGGCCGCACCGACACGATCGGCCTGGTCGTCTCGACGCTGGCGACGGTGGGCAACTCGCGCATGCTGCAGGCCATCGCCGATGCCGCCGCCGCGCGCGGCTACGCGCTCACCGTGGTGACGGCCACCGGGGTGGACGCCGTGGCCTCGGGCTTCGCGACCCTGCGCGACCAGGGGGTCGACGGCGCCATCGTCCTGAACGAGGCGACCGCGGCCGCGCGCGCCGCCGACGTGCCCGCGGGTCTCGCCGTCGTCGTGGTCGACTCGCCGGCCGACGACCGGTTCGTGGTCGTGCAGACCGACCATGCCGCGGGGGCGCGCCTCGCGGTGGAGCATCTTCGGGCGCTCGGTCACCGGTCGGTGGCGCACATCGCGGGCCCTGCCGACTCTTTCGCCGCGGCCGAGCGCGAGCGCAGCTGGCGGCAGGCGCTCGCCGATGCCGGCATCGACGCCGGCGACCCGGCGCGCGGCGACTGGACCGCGGCATCCGGGTACGCGGCTGCCGCGAATCTCGCCCCCGAGGTCACCGCGGTCTTCGCCGCGAACGACCAGATGGCGCTCGGCGCCCTGCGCGCACTGGCCGAGACCGGCCGGGACGTCCCCGGCGACGTCAGCGTCGTGGGCTTCGACGATGTCGCCGACGCCGCCGACTACCGCCCGCCGCTGACGACGGTCCGCCAGGACTTCGACGCCCTCGGCGCAGCGGCGGTGGCCTCACTCGTCGCCGCGATCGACGGCACCGTGCCGGCCGGCACCGCGCTCACCCCCGCCCTGGTGGTGCGGGCCAGCACGGCACAGCCCCGCTCGGCGCGCTGACGGTCTACCGGCGCCGGGCCCAGCGCGCCAGACGCCGGACGATCTCGCGGTGCGGCTCGGAGTCGTACGACCGCGTGTCGTGGCCGAGCGCGTCGTACGCGACCCGGGCGGCGCCGACCTCGCGCGTCCAGATCAGCGGATACCGCTCTCCCTCGTGGGCGTGATCGGCCAGCACGGCGGACCGTCCGACCTGCTGCAGCCGTGCGTACCGCTCGTCCGACACGGTGAAGTCGCCGAGCCGGTCGGACAGTGGGTGCCCGGGCAGCACCCGCACGGCCGCGGCATCCTCATACGGCGGGTGCATCGACACCTGCGGCAGCCACACGGCGCCGAGCAGGGCCGCCCACTCCGGGTAGCCGCGCAGGCTCGCCGCCGCCGAATGCAGCGCGAGGATCCCGAGGCCCTGTGCCGTGGCCACCGCCAGCCCCTGCTGCGACGCGGCGGGAGCCGGGGTGACCGTGTCCGCCCAGGGGTCGCCGGCGGCGACGACGAGCAGGTCGACGCCGTCCAGTGCGGTCATCGCGTGGTCGACGTCGGGGTCGACCTCGACCGTCCACCCGTCGTCGGTGAGGATCTCGCCCACGCGGGCACCGATTTCGGCGAAGGGATGCCACGGATCGGCGTACCGGCCCGTTCCGACGGCGATGAGCGCGCGCATGTCAGCCCGCGGCGCGGCGCGCTTCCCACCCCGAGCGCACCATCTCGTCGACGGAGTGCCGGTTGCGCCAGTCGAGGTCGCGGGCGGCCAGTTCGCCGGTGGCGACGATGCGGTCGGGGTCGCCGGGGCGACGCGGCGCGATCTCGGGGGTGAAGTCGATGCCGGTGACGCGCGCCATGGCATCCATGATCTGCTTCACGCTCAGCCCGTTCTGCGAGCCGAGGTTGTAGGCCGGCTCGATGGGCGCGCCGGAGGCAAGGCGCTGCGCGGCCACGACGTGTGCGGCGGCGATGTCGCCCACGTGCACATAGTCGCGCACGTTCGTGCCGTCTTCGGTGTCGTAGTCGTCGCCGAAGATCTTCGGCGTGCGCCCGTCGATGAGCGCCTCGAACACGAGTGGGAACAGGTTGTGCGGGCTTGTGTCGTACACGGCCGGGTCCGAGGACCCGACGACGTTGAAGTAGCGCAGCGAGGTGTGCCGCAGCGGGGACTCGGTGTCGGCGGTGGCCACGGCCTGGTCGCGGATCAGCCACTCCCCGATGAGCTTCGATTCGCCGTAGGGCGAGGCGGGACGCTTCGGCAGGTCCTCGGTCACCAGCGGAACGTCTGGGGTGCCGTAGACGGCGGCCGACGACGAGAACACGATGTTCGTGACCCCGGCATCCGCCATCGCCTCGAGCACGACCCGGGTGCCCTCGACGTTCTGCGCATAGGTGTGCAGCGGGCGCTGCACCGAGACGCCGGCGTACTTGAAGCCGGCGACGTGGATGACGCCGGTGACCTGGTGGTCCCGCAGCGTGCGCGTGACGAGGTCGCGATCGAGGATGGTGCCCTGCACGAACGGGATGCCGGCGGGCACGAACGCGGCGTGACCGCTCGACAGGTCGTCGATCACCACCGGATCGATGCCCGCGCTCGCGAGGGCGCGGACGATGTGCGCGCCGATGTATCCGGCGCCTCCGGTGACCAACCAGCTCATGCCTCTCCTCTGTCGCGTGTTGACGTCAACATGCTATCGCACCCGGTCGGTGTGCGACGGCCTGCCACGGTCCGCGGGCGCGCACGCGGACGGCGTCGAGCGCGAGCAGCTCGGTGTCGGCGCGCGCGAGGCGCTCCGCCGCCGGGGCCGGCAGCGCGATGGTCGAGGTGGATGCCAGGGGCAGCACGTGCAGCGTCACCTTCGAGCCTGCGGTGACGCCCGCGTCGACGAGCGAGACCGACCAGCGGGTGCCGTCCCAGAACCGGTCGTCCACGGGGCGGTCGTCCACCCGCAGCTGTGCGACGTCGCCGGCCCAGTCGATCTCGAGCACCGCGTCCTGCGCGGGGTCGGCCGCCCACTCCGGCAACGGTACGGAGTACACGGCCGCGGCCCGCTCGACGATGTCGCCGCCGGGCGCGCTGTGCCGCGCCCCCGCGAACCCGTAGTCGGCCGCCGCCGGCGCCGCAGGGCGCTCCGCGACCGGTGCGATGTCCTCGCGCGGAGGCGTCGCCCCGCCGGGGACGACCCCGGTCCACGCGCGGGTCACCGGGTCGTAGGCCGACACCGGCTCGCCGGCCGGCCGCGCACGCACAATTCCGTCGCCACCCCAGATCAGCGCGCCCGCACTCAGCAGCAGACGCCGGGCACCGGCCTCCCCGTCCTGCACCCACACCGGGGCATCGGTGGGCAGCACGAGCACGTCGATCCCGCCGATGCGCACGGGTGCGAGCCCGGGTGTGAGGGTGTGCACGGCGCCGTCGACCGAGATCTCGGGGGCGATGCCGGCCGTGGCGATGAGCACGAGCGTGGGCACCGGATCGGTGGCCGATGCGGCACGGCCGGTCGCCGGCAGCACGGTGAGCGCCGACGCGGTCGCCCAGTCCACACGCGACCCGCCGAGCTCCAGTCCGACCGGCCAGCGGGCGAGGGTGCCGGCCGGCACGGTGACCGGCCAGGGCGGGAAGGTCACGGCCCCGGCATCCAGCTCGACGCGCAGCTGCACGTCCGGAACGTCGGCCACCGGCTCGTGCGGCTGGTGGTGCGAGATGATCACGAAGCCCGTGGAGCCGTCCGCGCGCAGGGCCCAGCGCAGGGTCTCGCGGTCGTCGAGCCCCGCCGGACGCTCGTCGGGCAGCGACGAGGTCATGCCGCCCAGCAGGTCGCCGAAGGCCGACAGGAACGCGTGCTGCTCGCGCATGAGCGCGTACGAGTCGGCGAGATCGCCGGACTGCCCGATGGGTGCGTGGAAGTCGTAGCCCAGCTCGGGCATGTCATTGGGGTACCCGGTCGCCTGCGACTCCTGCAGCGCGGGGCCGGGGTTGGTGCCGCCCACGTACATGAAGTAGCCCTGCCACGCCGACCCGTTGCCGATCTTCACGTGCGCGAGCGCGGCGACGTCGCGTCCGGTCAGCACGGGGCGCCGGTGGTAGGCGGTCGCCATGCCGCTGCCCAGTTCACAGGTCGCCGGCGGGAACCCGTGCAGGTCGGCGGCGGCGCTGGCCACGATGCCGGCATCGGCGAACCCCTGGGTGGCGCGCACGTCGGCGCCGACGCCCGGGTCGTCCCAGTCGTGCGAGGGGAAGAAGTGCGCGCGGAAGGTGGGATGCCAGCTCTCGCCCGGGTCGACCCAGAAGCCGTCGGCGTAGCCGCCGAACAGCGGGAAGACCTCGCCGTCGGGCAGTTCGGCGCCGCCCCACCCGGTCGCGGTCCACAGGGGCGCGGCGATGCCGGCCTCGCGGGCCAGGCGCTTGAGCGTGACCAGGTGCTCCGGACGGTCGTACAGCTCGTTCTCGAGCTGCACGGCGATGACCGGCCCGCCCGGCTGCGCGCGGCCGTCGACGGCTTCGGCGAGCTGGCCGAACCATTCGCGCACGAGGGCGAGGTAGCGCGGATCGTCGCTGCGATGCTCGACGTCGGCCTGCTGCACCCAGTCGGGGAACCCGCCGTTGCGCGCCTCGCCGTGCACCCACGGGCCGATGCGCAGCGCCACGTCGAGCCCCGTCGCCGCGCACTCGTCGAGGAACGCGCCGACGTCGAGATTGCCGTCGAAATGCGCGACGCCGCGGGCGGGACTGTGGTGCAGCCAGAACACATAGGTCGAGGCGACGGTGATGCCACCGGCCTTCAGCTGCTGCAGCCGCTCACTCCACCGTTCGCGGGGCAGCCGGCTGTAGTGCAGCTCGCCCGAAGCGGGCACCCACGGCACGCCGTCGCGTAGCACGGCGCGGTCGGTGACGGCGAGGCCGCGCGCGGTCTCCTCGGAGGTCGGCATGGGGGCGGGTGCGGCGGGCTGGGTCCAGCCGCGGTGTCGTACGGTCAGCATCAGCGGCCGCTCACAATCGCGTTGTCGAGTTGGTCGATGTCGACCCCGTCGCGCAGTGCCCGGTTGGTCAGCAGCACCCAGGCTACGCCGACGGTCGGATGCACCCAGAACTCGGTGCCCGACCAGCCGGCGTGCCCGTACACATCCCGGTCGAGCAGGCCGGGGGCGCGGGTGCGCAGGTTCCATGTGAAGCCCCAGTCCTGCCCGCGCTCGGCCGGGTACGGTTCGAGTCGCGGGATGTCGCCGGTGAGTGGCCTGCGCATCATGGCAAGGGTCGCCGGGTGCAGGATGCCGGTGGTGTCGCCGGCACCGATGCGCAGCAGCGCGGTGCCCAGCCGCAGCAGGTCGTCGGCGCGCCCGGCCAGACCGGCGCCGGGATTGCGCAGCGCGGCGAAGCGGTCCATGTCCACGCCCGCGGCGGTCGCGTCGACGACCGGCTGGGCGCCGTTGAGGTCGAGGCCGAAACCGGTGGCGCCGATCTCCTCCGCCCACGTGGCGACCTCGGTGTCCCAGCCTCTGCCGGTGGTGTGCTCGATGAGCGCGGCGATGCCCGTGAACGCGATCGTCGAGTACCGCGACGCCGTCCCGGCGGCGAAGTCCCGGCCGGTGGTGACCAGGGCGTCGGTCAGCGGGGTCGCCGTGTCCAGGGCGGGCTCCGGGATGCCGGAGGTGTGACTGACGAGGTGGCGCAGACGCACGGTGTCGTCGCGGCCGGCGCCGAAGCCGGGCACCGCGGCCGACAGCGGCGTCTCGAGGGTGAGCAGCCCGCGCTCGACCGCCCGGGCGGCGGCGATGCCCACGAGGGGCTTGGTGATCGAGAACAGCGCGTACCGGTCGTCGGTGTGCGCGCCGCCGAACGCGTCGAGGGCGACGGTGCCGTCGGCGGTCGCGATGCCGAGCACGGCGGTGGGCAGCCGCTGTGCGGCGACGTGCCGGCGCACCCAGTCGAACGCGGCGGCGTAGGCCATCACTCCACCTCGTGGCCGAGGTCGGGCCGGGCGACGAACCGGGCGGTGGCGTCGGTCACGGCCTCGAGCTCGACGATGACGACGTGGTTCTCGCCGGCGCGGGTCACCGGGCCGGGCACGTAGAGGGTGCGCTGCGGCCCGCGGCGCCAGTACCGGCCGAGGAAGAACCCGTTGACCCAGGCGTACCCCTTGCCCCAGCCCCGGGTGTCGAGGAAGAGGTCGGCCGGCTCGTCGAGCGTGAAGCTCGCCCGCAGACCGACGGGGCCGGCCGCCCGGCCGTTCGCGATGACGTCGGTGGCTGCCGGGGCGTCGGTCACCGCCTGCCCGAGCGCGGGCACGTCGATCGTCCGCACGTGCCAGGGGCCGGCGACCGGCTCGCCGTCGATGCGCGGTGGGCCGATGATGCCCTTGGCCTCGCCGATCTTGGTGTCGTAGTTGACGCGGCCGGTCTCTTCGACACGCAGGCGCACGTCGGTGCCGGCCGGCAGCACGAGACTGTCGTCGCCGATCGTGCGCTGCACGATGCCCACCGGCTGTCCGTCGCGCGCGATCCAGGCGTAGTCGCGGATCTCGGCGTCGAGCACGGTCGGGATGTCGCTCGGGGCGGATGCCGTGTACTCCACGAGCACGATGTCGGAGCCCAGGTCGTCCATCGTGGGCGGCGTGTCGAAGGCGCCCCGATCGGTGGCGACGAGCTCGAGCGGGTCGGCGACGGCCTCGAAGGTCGCCGTGAGGGTGGGCGCGTCGACCGGGGTGGGCAGCGGCTCGTCGGGCACCGGTGCGTGCTGGGCGATGACCGTGCGGAACGCGTGGAACTTGTCGGTCAGGTCGCCGGATTCGCTGATGGGGGAGTCGTAGTCGTAGCTGGTGACCAGGGGCAGGTAGCGGCCCGAGTCGTTGGCGCCTGCGGTGAGGCCGAAGTTGGTGCCGCCGTGGACCATGTAGATGTTGACGGAGGCGCCGGCGGCCAGCAGCCGGTCGAGGTCGGCGGCACTGTCGGCGAACGTGGTGGTGTGGTGCTTCTCGCCCCAGTGGTCGAACCAGCCGCACCAGAACTCCATGCACATGAGCGGGCCGGTGGGCTGGTGCTCGCGCAGGACGGCGAGGCGTTCGGCGATCCGGCCGCCGAACGAGCCGGTCTTGTGCAGCGCGGGGTGGGCGCCGCCCTCGAGCATGTGGGGGATCGGCTGGTCGACCTGGGTGAGCGGCACGGTGATGCCGGCCTCGCGGGTCACGGTGACGAGGTGGTCGAGGTAGTCCTTGTCGGCGCCGTACGCGCCGTACTCGTTCTCGATCTGCACGAGGATGACGCTGCCGCCGCGGTCGATCTGCCGCGGGGCGATGATGGCGTTGACCTTCTCGAGGTAGGCGGTGACGTCGGCGAGGTAGCGCGGGTCGGCGCTGCGCAGCTTCATCGTCTTGTCGGCGGTGAGCCAGGTGGGCAGGCCCCCGTTGTGCCACTCGGCGCAGATGTACGGGCCGGGGCGGACGATGGCGTGCAGGCCCTCCTCGGCGATGATGTCGAGGAAACGGCCGAGGTCGACGTCGCCGTCCTGCCGCCATTGTCCTCGCACAGGCTGATGTGAGTTCCACGGCACATAGGTCTCGATGGCGTTCAGGCCCATGAGCCGGGCCTTGCGGATACGATCGCGCCACAGGTCCGGGTGCACGCGCGGGTAGTGCATGGCACCGGAGATGATCTGATGGGGCTGGCCGTCGAGCAGGAAGTCGGTCTCACCGACGAGGAAGCGGGATGTCACGGCTTCACCCTACCCGGTGATCGGGAAACGCTTTCCTACCGGCCCCCGGGGCCACGGTGCCGCGGTGTCACGGCGCGGTGAGGCGGCCGTTGCGGCGGTGCGGCAGTACGGCCAGTGCCTCGTCGCGCAGCGGTGCGGGCAGAAGCGCCGCGGGGGCGTCCTGGTACACCACCGGACGCAGGAACCGACGGATCGCGGTCGCGCCCACCGAGGTGTGCAGCGACGTCGTCGCCGGCCACGGTCCGCCGTGCTGCTGCGACCACGTCACCGCGACGCCGGTCGGCCAACCGGCGAACAGCACCCGGCCGGTGCGGCCCTGCAGCAGCTCGAGCGCCTCGGCGACGTCGTCGCCCGGCTCGGAGTGCAGCGTCGCGGTCAGCGACCCCGGCACGGCGCGCAGCGCGCGGTGCAGGTCGTCGGCGGAGTCGTAGTGCACCAGCAGCGTGACCGGTCCGAACACCTCCTCCAGCAGCGCGTCGGCGCGGTCGGCCACCGCACCGGCATCCGTGGTCAGCACGATCGGCTGGGCGCCGTCAGCGGTCTCGGCGCCGTGGGCGATGATCTCGACCGAAGGGTCGGCGACGAGGGCGTCGATCCCGGCGGGGAAGGATGCCGTGATGCGGTCGGTCAGCAGCGGCCCACCCGCGGCATCCACCACCGCAGCAGCGACCGCCTGCGCGAAGCCGCCGTCGCGCGGCACGAACACGACGCCGGGCTTGGTGCAGAACTGGCCCACGCCGAGGGTGAACGAGCCGACGAGACCGGCCGCCAGCTCGGCCCCGCGGGCGGCCACGGCGGCCGGGGTGATCACGACGGGGTTCACGCTGCCCAGCTCGCCGTAGAACGGAATCGGGTCGGGGCGACCGCTGGCCAGGTCGAACAGTGCGCGCCCGCCGGAGAGCGATCCGGTGAATCCGGCCGCCTGGATCGCGGGGTGCTGCACCAGTGCGTTGCCGGCCTCGCGACCCTCGACGAGGGCGAGCGAACCGGCCGGGGCGCCGGCGGCGGTCAGCGCCGCGATCGCGACCTCGGCAGTGCGGCGCGACAGGTCGGGGTGCCCGGAGTGGGCCTTCACGATGACGGGGTTGCCGGCCGCGAGAGCCGACGCCGTGTCGCCGCCGCACACCGAGAACGCGAAGGGGAAGTTCGATGCCGAGAACACCGCGACCGGCCCCACACCCACGAGCAGTCGCCGCAGTTCGGGGCGGGGCGGGGTCGCCGAAGGGTCGGCGTCGTCGACGGTCAGCTCGAGGTAGGAGCCCTCCTCGACGACCGTGGCGAACAGGCGCAGCTGTCCGGTCGTGCGGCCGACCTCGCCGGTCAGCCGACCGGTGCCCAGCCGTGTCTCCCGGTCGGCGATCTCCACGAGCTCGGGCGCGTGCGCGTCGAGTGAATCGGCCAGGGCCCGCAGCCAACCCGCCCGCGTCGCGGCATCGGAGGTGCGCCAGATCGGCGCGGCGGCGACGGCCGCGGTGGTCAGGCGGTCCAGTTCGGCGGTGCTCGTCGTCATCGGGGGTCCTTTCGTCGGGTGAGCAGGGTGGGGCGGGGCCCTCAGGCGAACGGCATTCCGAGTCCCTCGTGTGGCAGCTCGGTCAGGCGGCCGTCGGCGATACGCACCGGCGACGGGCCGTCGAGCGCACCCAGGCTGCCGAATCCGGCATCCTCGACGTCCTCGACCATCGGTGCGGGCACGCCCGGCACCGCCCGCAGCGTCAGGGCGATCTGGCCGGACAGCTCCGGCAGCAGGTGCGGGTGCACCGCGGCGCCGTACTCGGCGGCGATGGCCGCGATGCCGAGAAACGGGGTGAGGCCACCGACGCGCACGATGTTCGGCTGCACGATCTGGGCGGCGCCGGCGCGCAGGAAGTCGTCGAAGCGGTAGGTGTTGTGCAGGTTCTCGCCCACGGCGATGGGGATGCCGCTCGAGCTGCGGAGCCGACGGGCCAGCTCGGTGTGGCCATACAGGTCGTCGGCCCGCAGCGGCTCCTCGATCCATGCCGGGGCGACCTCGGCGAGCACCTCGAGGCAGGCGGTCGCCCGGTCCAGGTCCCATCGCTGGTTCGCATCGATCATGAGGGCGCGGGCGGGGCCGATCACCTCGCGCACGGCGCGCATGCGGTCGAGGTCCTCGGCGACGTCGGGCTTGCCGACCTTCACCTTCACGGCGTCGAAACCGGCCGCCACCCAGCGCTCGGCCTGCGCGACGAGCTCGTCGATCGTGTAATGCAGATTGACGCCGCTGCCGTAGACGCGCACGCTCTCGCGCTGCCGACCGAGGAAGCCGCTGAGGGAGGTGCCGGCCGCGCGGATCTCGGCATCCCACAGGGCGAGGTTCAGACCGGCCATCGCGATGGTGGTGATCCCGCCGCCTCCCGCCTCGTGGAGGTGCTGCCACAGCGGGAGCCACTCCGAGCCCGGGTCGGAGGACCGCCCGATCGCGAACGCCGGGATGTCGTGCTGCAGCAGCGCGTGCACGGCTTCGGCGCCGATCTGCGGCGTCCACGCGAAGCCCCAGCCCTCGACCCCGTCGGTGCGCACGACGTGCGTCGCGATGACGCCGACGCTGGTCACGTCGGCGCCCCAGGGACGCGTGAGCGGCACGCGGATCAGGCGGGAGTCGAAGGCGGCGATCGTGCTCACAGCAGCGCGCGTCCCGCCTCGAGGATCTCGGCCAGTCGGCGCTCCTGGTCCGGCGTCGGGTCGACCAGCGGCGCGCGCACACTGCCGACCGGCAGCCCGCCCAGGCGCAGCCCGGCCTTGATGAGCGACACCCCGAACCCGGGCGTCTCGTCGCGCAGGGCCACCAGCGGCGTGTAGAACGCGTCGAGCAGCTGGAGGCGCCGGGATTCGTAGCCGTCGATGTACGCGCGGTAATACGCATTGGCGACCTCGGGGATCATCGCGAACGCGGCCGACGAGTACAGCGGCATCCCGATGCCCCGGTACGCCGCCTGCGTCAGCTCGGCGGTGAGCAGGCCGTTGAACAGCGAGAAGTCGTCGCGGCCCGCCTCCCCGATCGCGCGCACGATCAGCTGCGCCGCACCGATGTCGCCGGCGCCGTCCTTGAAGCCGACGACCTTCGGGTTCCCGGCCAGGCGCCGCATCGACGCCGCGGTGAACTGCGCGTTCGCGCGGTGGTACACGATGACCGGCAGATCGGATGCCGCGGCCACGGCCTCGATGTAGGCGACCAGGCCTTCCTGCGTTCCACCGACCAGGTAGGGCGGCAGCACCAGCAGGGCGTCGGCTCCGGCATCCGCCGCCGCCCGCGCCACCTGGCGGGCATGCCCGAGCGGACCGCCCGCGCCGGCGACGACCGGTACGGCCCCGTCGACCGTCGCGACGGCGGTGCGCACGACCGTGCCGACCTCGTCGGCGCTCAGCGCATGGAACTCGCCGGTGCCGCAGGCGGGGAAGATGCCGCCGGGGGAATGTTCCAGCCGGGTCGAGATGTGGGTGGCGAGCAGGTCGGTGTCGACGCGGTCGGCGGCGTCGAACGGCGTGACCGGGAAGAACAGGATGCCGGTGAAGTTCATGCGGTGGCGTGCTTTCTCTCGGGGGTGGATGCCGGGGGCGCGCCGAGGCCCTCGGCGGCGGCGAGCTCGGTGCGCCAGTCATGCGCGGGCGCCCAGCCCAGCAGTCGACGGGCCTTGGCGTTCGAGAACGCCGACGCGGTGCCGGTGAGCACGCTCGCCACCTCCTCGGTGCCCGGGAAGAACCGCGGGATCAGCTCGGCGAGGGGCGCCGTGGCCAGGGCGTCGTCGGCGGCGACGAAGAAGGTCTCGGCGTTGGGTATCTCGGGCAGCGCCTCGAGCAGCCGGTCGCAGAACCCGGCGACGTCCCGCGCATCGACGTAGTTGAAGACCGCCGGCGCCGACAGGGCCGGGTCGTCGAGGCGCTCCCGCACGGTGTGGCCCTGCTGGGTGGGGGCGCCCGCCCACTCCTCGGGGGCGAGGACATAGCACGGGCGGAACGCGGCGAAGCGCACGGCGTCGCCGGTCTGCCGCGCGTACATCTGCAGCGACTGCTCGATCAGGTGCTTTGACAGGGCATATGCGTTCCACGGCATAGGGGGAGTGTCCTCGTCGAGCGGGAACCGCTCGGGCACCCACCCGGTCGGGGCGCCATACCCGAGCACCGTGGGACTGGACGCGGCGACGATCCGGGGGATTCCCGCCGTCACGCCCCCGCCGAGCACCGAGATCGCCAGTGCGGCGTTGGTGCGCATGATGACGTCCTCGGGGGCGCTGAACGGCACCGCGATCGCGGCGAGGTGGATGAGCGCGTCGGCCTGGGCGTCCGCGAGAGTGCGGGCCGTGGCATCCGCATCGAGCAGGTCGAGCGCGACCTGCGTGACGCCCTCGAGCTCGGCGGCATCCGAGACGGAACGGTCGAGCGACACGATCTCGTGCCCGGCGGCGGCGAGCCCCGCGACGAGGCTGCGGCCGAGCCGCCCGGCACCCCCGGTGACGACGATGCGGCTCATGCGCGTGCTCCGACCGGGTAGGCCAGCAGGCCGATGCCGAGATCGGCCACCTGTACCGGGAGGCCCGTCGCGAGCGACCGGTTGCCGGCGATGCCGACGGCGATCGACTGCACGCCGTCGGTCCAGTCCGCGGGCCGGCCCAGCGGGTCGTCGCCCGGCCCGACGAAGACGTCCTTCAGCAGCAGGGCGTCGCCGCCGCCGTGGCCGCCGGCGCCGTGATGGATGGGCACCTCTACCGGCTGTTCCCAGTGCCGCTGCACGAGGAGGCGTTCGCCGTGGGGGCGCAGCGCTCCGGCGTCTCGCTCGGCGATCGCGCTGGGATCGAGCACCGGGTGCAGGCCCTCGTCGACGAGCACCGCGCCGCGTTCGACGACCTCGAGCTCGGCCCGGCCGGCGGTGCCGTTGACGGCGACGCGGTAGCCCTCCCAGGGCGCGTGG
Organism: Microbacterium pollutisoli; assembly: GCF_053586795.1. Classification (NCBI taxonomy): domain Bacteria; kingdom Bacillati; phylum Actinomycetota; class Actinomycetes; order Micrococcales; family Microbacteriaceae; genus Microbacterium; species Microbacterium pollutisoli. Next base: position 109,251 of record NZ_JBNYWT010000002.1, on the reverse strand, counting down.
GCGTTCAGCGAATACGACAGGGTGGCGCCCGAGGCGTAGTCGACGACGAGGGCGAGGTTGTCCTCGATCGTGATCCCCGGGCCGAACACATCGCGGTCGCGCAGATACCCGTCGTGCCCTTCGGCGTCGAGGTAGAGCGCCTTCAGGCGCGGGTCGTCACGCAGGTCGAGTTCGAACGGGTCGTGCACGCCCTCGTGGGTGCCGCGCTGCGGACGGTCGGCCAGGCCCCGGGCGGCGGCGTTCTCGGCGCCGTAGAACCGCAACCCTCCGCTGGCGTACACGCGCGTCGGGGTCGAACGCAGCCACCAGTTCACGAGGTCGAAGTGGTGGCTGGCCTTGTGGACGAGCAGTCCGCCGGAGTGCGCCTTCTCGCGGTGCCAGCGGCGGAAATAGTCGGCGCCGTGCTTGGTGTCGAGCATCCAGGAGAAATCGATCGAGGTGACCTGGCCGATCCGGCCGTCCTGGATCACCTGGCGCAGCGCGCTGTTGCGGGGCGAGTAGCGGTAATTGAAGGTCAGCACGACCTGCCGGCCGGTGCGGGCGACGGCGTCTTCGATCGCGGCGGCGCCGGCGGCGTCGATCGTGAGGGGCTTTTCCGCCACGACGTCGGCCCCGGCATCCAGGGATCGGACGATCAGCTCGGCGTGCAGGTCGTCGCGGGCGCACACGATGACCCGGTCGATGCGCTCCGTCGTGATGAGCTCTTCGAGCCGGTCCGGGTGCCACGTGCTGGGGGCGGGGTGTCCGGCGGCGGTGACCCGCTCGACATAGTGCGCGGCGCGCACGGGGTTCGGCTCGCAGATCGCGACGAGGTCGGCGCGGTCGGCGTAGGTGTCGGTGATCGCGTCGACGTACATCTGCGCGCGGTGGCCGGCGCCGACGAGCGCGTACCGAGTGGATGCCATGATTCTCCCCGCTGGCTCAGGAAACGTTTTCTCAGCGTAGCACGGAAGCCGTGGGGTGGCTCGGCTCCGCGGTGCCGGCTGGGGTCAGGGCGCCGCGGCGGTGCTGCCGCGCACGACGACGTCGGGGGTGAGCACGAGGGACGGTGCCGCGGTGTCGCCGGCCAGCAGCGCACCCATCGCGGCCCAGGCGCGGCGGCCGAGTTCCATGGCCGGCACGGCCGCGGTCGTCAGCGGCGGTGAGGTATAGCGCGCGAACGGGATGTCGTCGAACCCGGCGATCGAGAGGTCCTCGGGCACGCGCACCCCGCGCGCGGTGACCGCCGACAACAGGCCCATCGCGACGAGATCGTTGAAGGCGAGCACGGCGGTGACGGATGCGGCCAGCACGGCATCGGCGGCATCGGCGCCGCTGTCGAAGTCGACGCCGGTCGGGATCTCGATGATCTCGAGGTCGGGATGCGCGCTCCGCGCCTCGGCCTGCGCGGCCTGCCGGGCGGCGCCCGACGCGCTGCCGGGTGCGCCCGAGAGGAACGCCACGCGCCGGTGCCCGAGCCCGTACAGGTGCGCGATGAGCTCGGCCATCGCCCAGCGGTAGTCTGCGGCGACGGTCGGGGTTCCCGGCTGCGGCGGCCGGTTCACCACGACGGCCGGGGCGAGCCCCGGCAGCAGCGCGGTGAGCTCCTCCTGACTCATGCGCGGGGCGCACAGGATCACGCCGTCGGTGCGGCGCCGGGTGGCGGTGGCCAGGTCCGGCTCCTTGCCGACCTGCTCGGCGGTGTCGGCGATCAGCACGTGGTAGCCGTCCTCGTCGGCCGCGCGGCTGAGCCCGCGCAGGATCGACTGGAACGTCGGGTTCGCCAGGTCGGGGATCACCACGGCGACCGTCTGCGTCCGCCCCAGCACGAGGCTGCGCGCGAGCGGATTGGCGGTGTATCCGAGTTCGGCCGCGACACCCCGCACCCGTTCGGCCAGGGCCGCATCCACGGTCGGGTTCCCGTTCATGACGCGCGACACCGTCGACAGGGAGACCCCGGCTGTGCGCGCGACGTCGGTGATCGTCACCCGCGAGGTGTTCTTCGCCATCGGTACCCGCTCTCGTCCCCGCGCCGTACCGCCATACTATCGAGAAAGCGTTTTACGACAGGAGACCCGGATGCCGCCTTCCGCCGCCGATCGACGGCTCAAGCAGCAGCGGCTCGCCGCCGTCCGCGGGGACGGTCCCCCGCTGCTGCTCACCTCGCACGAGGCGACCGCCTGGTATCTCGACGGTGTCCGCACCCACGTGTCGCTCGCCGGCCCGCCGGTGCTCGCCGTGCGGTCCGCCGCGGACGGGGACGCGCTCTACGTCGCCGCGAACGAGGCCGACCGGCTGATCGCCGAGGAACTGCTGCCCGATGACGCCGCCCGCATCGTGCCGGTGCCCTGGCAGACACCGCCGGCGGTGGCCGCCGCGGCAGCCGGGCCGCACGTCGTCGAGTCCGATGTCGCCGCCGCGCTGCGCGCCGCCCGCGCGAGACTGCTCCCGGCCGAGGCCGACCGCTACCGTGCCCTGGGCCGAGAGACCGCCGAAGCGCTGACCGACGTCGCAGGACTCCTCACCCCGGCATCCACCGAGCGCGACACCGCCGCCGCGCTGGCCGGCGCCCTCGTCGCGCGGGGCATCGATCCGCTCGTCGTGCTCGTCGCCGGGGCCGGCCGGCTGGGTCACCGGCATCCCCTGTCCACGACCGCACCCCTCGGCGAGCGCGCCATGCTCGTCGTCTGCGGCCGGCGCCACGGCCTCATCGCGAACGCGACGCGATGGGTGGGGGATGCCGGTGCCGACGACACGCGGATCCTCGAGGTGGAGGCGGCCTACTTCGCCGCCACACGCCCCGGTGCCCGGCTGGACGAGGCCTTCGCGGCCGGGTGCGCCGCCTACGCGGCCGCCGGCTTCGACGCCGCGGAGTGGCAGAACCACCACCAGGGCGGGCCGACCGGGTATGCCGGCCGCGACCCGCGGGCGACGGCCGAGACGACGGATGGGGTGGTCTCGCACCATGCGTTCGCGTGGAACCCGAGCGCCCCCGGCGCCAAGGTCGAGGACACGGTGCTCGTCACCGACGACGGCGTCGAGGTGCTCACGCACGACCCGCGCTGGCCCGCCGTCCCCCACGCCGGGCTGCTGCGCCCCACCGCCCGCGCCTTCGGCTGACGCGGCGGCCCCCGGCATCCCCACGTTCACAGAATCGCACGAAGTTCACATGGAAACCGGGGCTCGGCTGCGAAGTTCGTGCCATTCTGTGAACTATGTGGGGGCGCGTCGCCGCAGTACGCCAGGCGGGACGCCGTCGCCCCTGCACACCGACCTCGTCACACCCAGCCCGCGCGGGGTAGCATGGCACCGTGCCTCGGATAGCGCTTTCCCGCCTTCCCGACCTCATCGACGGTGATCACCCCGCGCGGTCGGTGCTGCGGCTGCTCGCGCGCCGGCCAGGGCGCATGGCCATCGCGATCCTCGCGTTCGCGATGAAAGAGATCCCGATGTGGTTCCTGCCGGTGGTCACCGCGGCCGTCATCGACATCGTCGCGACCGGCGGCGAGGTCAGCGCGGTGCTGTGGTGGTTCGCGCTGGCGGCCGTGCTGCTGCTGCAGAACTACCCGAACCACATCCTCTACACGCGCAGCTTCATGACCGTCGTCCGCGACACCGGCGCCGACCTGCGCAACGCCCTGGCCGCCCGGCTGCAGAGCCTGTCGATCGGCTACCACACGCGGATGAGCTCATCCATCGTGCAGACCAAGGTCGTGCGCGACGTGGAGAACGTCGAGCTCATGCTCCAGCAGTTCACCCACCCGCTGCTGTCGGCCACGATGGTCATGGGCGGGGCGCTCACCATGACGGCGATCGCGGTGCCGCAGTTCCTCCCCGTGTACGCGCTCGCGGTGCCCATCGCGATCGGCATCCGCTACGGCATGCGCAACCGCTCGCAGCAGCGCAACGAGGTGTTCCGCCGCGAGGTCGAGACCTTCTCGGCGCGGGTGGGCGAGATGGCGTCGCTCATCCCGGTCACCCGCGCGCACGGCTTGGAGCAGACCGCCGTCACCCGTGTCAGCACCGGCGCCGAGGGCGTCCGCCGCGCCGGCCTGCACCTCGACATGCTCAACGGCCACGTCGCCTCGATCTCGTGGGTGGCCATGCAGCTGCTCGGCGTCAGCTGCCTCGTGCTGGCGGCGGTGTTCGCGCTCACCGGCATCCTGCCCATCAGCCCCGGCGAGGTCGTGCTGCTGTCGACGTACTTCACCCTGCTGACCCAGGGGCTGACGCAGCTGCTCATGCTGATCCCGGTCGGCGCGCGGGGCCTGGAATCGGTGCGCTCGATCGCCGAAGTGCTCGAAGAGCCCGACCTCGAGCACAACGAGGGCAAGCCCGCCGTGTCGAGCGTCGCCGGCACGATCCGCATCGACCACGCCACCCACCGCTACGACGGCGCCGACACCGACGCGCTGCACGGGATCGACCTCACGATCGACGCGGGCACCACCGTGGCGTTCGTGGGCTCGTCCGGCTCGGGCAAGTCCACGCTGCTGAACCTCGTGCTCGGGTTCGTCCGTCCCACCGGGGGCCGCATCCTGCTCGACGGCGCCGACATGCAGACCCTCGACCTGCGCACGGTCCGCCGCCGCGTGTCGGTCGTGCCGCAGGAATCGGTGCTGTTCGAGGGATCGATCCGCGACAACGTCGCCTACGGGATGCCGGATGCCACGGACGAGCGGATCATGCAGGCACTCCGGGATGCAAACGCGTGGGAGTTCGTCGCCGAGCAGCCGCACGGGTGGGACACGGTCGTGGGGGAGCGGGGCGCCCGCCTGTCCGGCGGGCAGCGCCAGCGTCTGGCGATCGCCCGCGCGCTCGTGCGTGACCCCCGCATCCTGCTGCTGGACGAGGCCACCAGCGCCCTCGACCCCGAGTCGGAGGAGCTCGTGAAAGACGCCCTCGGCCGGCTCATGCGCGGGCGCACCACCCTGGTGGTCGCCCACCGCCTGTCGACCGTGCGGCAGGCCGACCGCATCGTGGTGCTCGAGCACGGCCGCATCGTTGAACAGGGCCGGCACGACGACCTGCTCGCCGCCGGCGGGCGGTACGCGAAGCTGCACTTGACCCAAGCCGGCCTGGCCTGACCGCCCGACCCTGCAAAACCGCCCCCACGATTCGAGGAGCATCATGACCGACGCCACGACCCCACCGCTGCGGTCGGCGATCATCGGCGCGGGGGCCATCGCGCACGCCCATGCCGATGCGCTGCGGGCCTTGGCCCCGCGGGCCGTGCTGACCGCCGTCGTCGACCTCGACGCCGACCGTGCCCGGGTCCTGGCCGCGCAGTTCGCCCCGGACGCCGCCGTCTACCCGACCCCAGCCGACCTGTTCGTCGCCGAGCAGCTCGACCTCGTCCACATCTGCACGCCCCCGCAGAGCCACGTGCCCCTCGCGATCGAGGCGCTGCGCGCCGGCATCCCCGCCCTCATCGAGAAGCCGACGGCGCTGAGCCTGGCCGAGATGGACGAGCTCATCGCTGTGTCGCGCGACACCGGCATCCCGGCGCTCACCGTCTTCCAGCACCGCTACGGCGGGGCCGCGCAGCGGCTGATCCGACTCGTGCGGGACGGCGTGCTGGGCCGGCCGCTCGTCGCCACCTGCGAGACGCTCTGGCACCGCGGCCCCGACTACTTCGACCTGCCCTGGCGCGGACGCTGGCACATCGAGGGCGGCGGTCCCACGATGGGCCACGGCATCCACCAGTTCGACCTGCTGCTGGCCGTTCTCGGCCCCTGGGCGCGGCTGACCGCGTTCGCCGCGCGTCAGCAGCTGCCCACCGACACCGAAGACGTCTCGATGGCCCTGGTCGAGTTCGACAACGGGGCCCTGGCCACCGTGGTCAACTCGATCGTGTCGCCGCGCGAGACCTCGCGCCTGCGGTTCGACTTCGCGCACGCGACCGTCGAGGTCGAGCACCTGTACGGCTACGCCGACGCCGACTGGACCTTCACCCCGGCCCCCGGCCACGAGCACCTCGCCGAGCTCTGGCCCGCACCCGCCTCCGACGCGCGCAGCGGCCATCGCGACCAGATCGCCGCCATCGTCGACGCGTTCGCCGCCGGCCGCTCGGCAGGGGTGGATGCCGCAGAGGCACGCCGCACGCTGGAGCTCGCCGCCGCGACCTACGCCTCCGCCTTCCGCGGCCGCCCGGTGCGCGCGGGCGAGCTGGCCGGCGACGACCCGTTCGTCCGCTCCATGGATGGCGGCGCCGTTCCGTGGCATCCTCACAAGGCACCGCTCGCATCAGCCGCAGCCCAGACCGAGCCCTCCGAGCCCGAGGAGATCCGCGCATGACGCTCGCCACCGTCCGCACCGACACCGACCTCACCGTCCGCGACGGCGAGACCGAACTGCTGCGCTACGTGTTCGTGCCCGACTCGCCGCAGCTCGAGTCGCCCAAGCCGTATCTCGACCCGCTGCGCACGCGGGCCGGCCGCGTCGTGAGCCTGTTCCGTCCGTGGGATCACGTGTGGCACAAGGGCCTGGCCTGGTCGCTGCCGGTCGTCGACGACGAGAACTTCTGGGGCGGGCCCACGTTCGTGGCCGGCCGCGGCTACGTGCAGCTGCCCAATGACGGCACCCAGGCCCATCGCGAGGTCGTGGCGGTCGAGGACGGGGACGTCGTCCGGTTCACCCACGACCTCGAGTGGATCACCGAGGACGGGAGGCGCCTGTTCACCGAGCGGCGTACCCTCACCGCCCGGGTCCTCGACGCCGTGGCGTGGGCGCTCACGTTCGAGACCACCATGACCAACGTCACCGGCGCGCCGATCGTCATCGGGTCGCCCACGACCAAGGGGCGGGACAACGCCGGGTACGGCGGCCTGTTCTGGCGCGGCCCGCGCTCGTTCACCGACGGCACGCTGGTCACGGTGCACGGGACCGGCAGCGGGTCGGACGTGCGCGGCCAGCGCCACGAATGGATGGGCTTCGCCGGACGCCACGACGAGATCGACGCCACGTCGCTGCTGGTCATGGTCGACGCGGCATCCAACCCGCACCACCCGCCCCAGTGGTTCGCCCGGTCCGAGGAGTTCGCCGCCCTCAACCCGGCGCCCTTCTTCAGCGACGAGTACACGATCGACCCCGGCGCGGCCGCGACGTTCCGGTACGCGGTGGGCATCGCCGACGGCGACGAGAACGACGCCGAACCCCTCGCCGCCCGCCTGCGGGACCTGCTGTGAGCGGCCTGTTCCCGGGCGGGGTGGCCGTCTCCGACCTGCAGGTCTACGACTGGGAAGCCGGTGATGGATGCCGGGGCGGCACGCCGCATGTGCACACGGCCTCGACGGAGGGCTACATCGTCACCGCCGGCACCGGCGCCGTGCAGACCCTGTCCGCGGCCGGGTTCGACGAGCACCCGCTCGCCGTCGGCGACGTGCTGTGGTTCACGCCCGGCACCGTGCACCGGCTGATCAACGGCGGGGACCTGCGGCTGCTGGTGGTCATGGCCAACGCGGGGCTGCCCGAGGCCGGTGACGCCGTGCTGACCTTCCCCGCGCCGGTGCTCGACGACCCCGCCGCGTACGCGGCCGCCGTGACGCTGCCCGACGGCGTGGACCGTGCCGAGGCCGCCCGCGCTCGCCGTGACCTGGCGCTGCAGGGCTTCGCCGAACTGCGGGCCGGGGGACCGGACGCGCTGGCCGCCTTCCACGAGCGGGCCGTCCGGCTGGTGCGGCCGCGGGTCGCCGGCTGGCGCACGCAATGGGAGGCCACCGTCCAGGCCGAGAGCACCCGCGTCGCGGCGCAGCTGAGCGCACTGTCCGACGGGATGCCGGGGCTCATGGCCGCGGCATCCGTCACCCGCGCCGAACGGGCCCCGGGCGAGCGCACCTTCGGCATGTGCGGCCGTCTGCAGACCTGGCTTTGGCCGGCCGCCCCGGTCGATCGGAGAAACGGAACCGAATGACCCCCACCCTGCGCACCGCGATCGTCGGCACCGGCTCGGTCGCGAATCTGCACGCCCGGGCCGTGGCCGCCCACCCGCGCGCCGAGCTCGTCGCCGTCACCGATCTGTCGCGTGCGGCGGCCGACGCGTTCGCGCAGCGGCACGGCGCCCCGACCGTCTACGACGACCTCGCCGGGCTGCTCGCCGCCGAGCAGCCCGACGTCGTGCTCATCTGCACACCCCCGGTCGCCCACCGTGAGCAGGCGCTCGCCGCCTTCGCCGCCGGAGCGCACGTCGTGGTGGAGAAGCCTCCGGCGCCCTCGTTGGACGAACTCGACGAGATGCGCGCCGCCGCAGCCGCCGCCGGGCGCGAACTGGCGGTGGTGTTCCAGCAGCGCACCGGCACGGCCGCCGCACACGTGCGCCGGCTGCTGCAGTCCGGGGCACTCGGGCGCCCGCTGATCGCCGTGTGCCAGACGCTCTGGTACCGCGACGAGGACTACTTCGCCGTGCCCTGGCGAGGGAAATGGGCCACTGAAGGGGGTGGCACGACGCTGGGTCACGGCATCCATCAACTCGACCTTCTCGCGTTCCTGCTCGGCGAGTGGACCAGCGTGCAGGGGCGGCTGTGGCGCCTCGATCGCGAGACTGAGACCGAAGACGCCTCGACGGCGACGATCACCTTCGCCGGCGGCGCCGTCGCGCAGGTCGTCACGAGCGCGGTCTCGCCGCGGGAGACCAGTTCGATCCGGATCGACACGCAGAAAGCGACCGTGACCGTCGACCACCTCTACGGCCACGGCCATGAGAACTGGGCGATCACGCCCGCGCCCGGCTTCGCCGACGAGGCCGACGCCTGGGACCTCCCGGCCGTCGAAGAGCGCAGCGACCACGCGGTGCTGCTGCGCGACGTGTTCGACGCGCTGCTGGCCGGGCGGCCGCTGCCTGAGACCGCCGGCGAACCGGCGCGGTCGTTCGAGCTCGTCGCCGCGATCTACGCCTCGGCCGCGGCCGACGGCGCCGTGATCACGCCGGCCGATCTCGCCGCGCACCCCACCCATCGTGCCGGATTCGCGAGCCCCGTCACGGACCTTCGGGGGGTGGAGGGATGATGCCGGCCGAGCTGTACCGCGACCCGGTCTACGACGGCGCCACCGACCCGGTCGTGGTGATCGACGCAGGCCGGTGGTGGATGTTCTACACGCAGCGCCGCGCCACCCACCCCGACCCGGGTCCCGGCGTCGCCTGGGTGCACGGCAGCCGGATCGGCGTCGCGCACTCGCCCGACGGCGTCACGTGGCAGTATGCCGGCACGCTCGAACCCGCGGCATCCACGCGTCTCGTGCTCACCCCGGGAGCGCCGCCGGACCCGACCGATCGCACGCACTGGGCGCCCGAGGTGATCCACGACGGGACGCGCTGGCGCATGTACCTGACCGAGATCGACGGCGTGCCCGACCGGTGGCCCGGCCACGCCCGCCACATCGTCGAGTACGTCTCCGACGACCTTGCGACCTGGACGCGCCGCGGCCCGCTCGCGCTGGCGAGCGACCGGGTGATCGACGCCGCCGTCGCCCGCACGCCCGACGGCCGGTGGCGCCTCTGGTACAAGGACGAGGCGGCCGACAGCGTGACCAAGGCGGCGGTGTCGGCCGATCTGGATGAGTGGGCCGACGAGGGGATCGTCGTGGGCGATCGGCCGCACGAGGGGCCGTCGGTGTTCCGCCTCGGCGGCTGGTGGTGGATGATCGTCGACGAGTGGCGGGGGATGGGTGTCTACCGGTCGGCCGACGCTGTGGCGTGGCAGCGGCAGGGCGGGCCGGATGCCGTGATCCTCGGCGCCGGACAGGTTCCCGGTCCGGGATTCGGGCATCACGGGGCGCCGGTTCTTCATGAAGGCCGGGTGTGGTTCTACTTCTTCGGGCACCCCGCGCGCGCGGGCGTGCCGGACACGGCATCCGGACCCGTGGCATCCGTCGAGCCGGCGGACGGGCGCGAGGCCGCCGACGCCGGCGAGGGCGAGGCGGCCGACGCCGCGGATGAGGGCGAGGCGATCGACGACCGCCGCTGCGCCGTCTACCGCGTCGAACTCGTGGTCGACGGCGGAACCCTGCGCGTCGCGCCCGCTCTTGGGCACTGAGTCCGCGATTCGGCGCTGAGACGCCCGCGCACCCGTGGTGTCTCAGCGGCTGAATCCCGTACTCGCCGGCGCGCCGCCGGCGAGGTGCGCGGACCCTACCGCCGCGGCGCCGACGACAACGCGGCGGACGTCGGAGCCTGCTCCGACGTGAGGCAGACTGATACCGGTAACAGGTCACGATTCGGAAAAGACGGAAAGCGTTTGCCTGATTCGCTTGCATAACGTTTCAATGCGTAGTACCGTGACCGGCAAGCGCTTTCCCGCAGCATTCCCGAGAAGCGCCCACACACGCACCACACGGACAACGAACGTTCGCCCTGCACGCGGACGCGGACGTTCACAGAGAGGACAAGGATGTTCAGCAAGAAGCGGTCACTCGCCGTCGTCGCCATGGCGACCGGCGCCGCGCTCGCCCTGGCCGGCTGCGCCGGCGGGTCCGAAAGCGACGGCACGCTCGATCCCGACGAGAAGGTCACGATCGACCTCGCGTTCTGGGGCAACGACGTGCGTGCCGACCTGTACAACAAGGTCCTCGAGGCCTTCAATGAGAAGTACCCGAACATCACGGTGAACTCGTCGTTCCTCGACTTCCCCGCCTTCTGGGAGAAGCGTCAGACCGAGGCGGCCGGCAAGAACCTCCCCGACGTGATGCAGTTCGACTACTCGTACCTGCGTCAGTACGCCGAGAACGGCCTGCTGCTCGACCTCGACCCGTTCCTGGGCGGCCTCATCGAGACGGAGCCGCTGTCGGACCAGATCCTCTCGATCGGCGTCGTCGCCGACACCACCTACGCCATCCCGACCTCCACCAACGCCTGGGGCCTGTTCACCAACCCGACCCTGCTCGAGCGTGTCGGCGTCGAGGACTTCCCGGGCGGATCGTGGGACGACTACACCGACTGGATGGCCGAGGTCACCGAGGCCGGCGGCGGCGAGATCTGGGGCGGCGGCGACTACACCGGCCGCATCCAGAACTTCGAGCTGCAGCTGCGCTCCGAGGGCGCCGACCTGTTCAGCGAAGACGGTGAGCCCGGCTTCGACGAGGCGCGTCTGACCGAGTTCTGGGAAGAGGGCCAGCGCATCCGCGACGGCATCGGCATCCCGCAGCAGACCGTCGAGGAGCTCCTGCCCCTGGGCGGCTTCGACTCGGCCCTCACCGCGAGCGAGCTCACGTGGGACAACTTCGGCGCCGGCTACCTCGGCAACCTCGGCGAGGAGTACCCCGAGCTGAGCCTGCTGGCACCGCCGGTCACCGTCGAAGGCTCGAAGGACCTGTACCTCAAGCCCTCGATGCTGCACGCGATCGCCGCCAACACCGAGCACCCCGAGGCCGCAGCGACGCTGGTGAACTTCCTCATCAACTCGCCGCAGTCGGGTGAGATCTTCGGCACGAACCGTGGCCTGCCCGCGTCGGCGACCGCGCTCGAGGCCGCCGACCTCGACCCGCTCAGCGAGCAGATCCGCGACCACGAGGCCGCCATCGCCGACCGCCTGGGCGACGCGCCGCCGGTGCCGATCGTCGGCTACGGCACGCTCGAGGAGAAGTTCCGTCAGCTGGGCGTCGAGCTCAACTTCGGCACGATCACCGTCGAGGACGCCGTCTCGCAGTTCTTCACGGAGATGGACGTCGTCCTCAACGGATGACAGACTCCGGGGGCTCGGGCAATCTCCCGCCCGGGCCCCCGGCATCCCCGCGCTCCCCTCATCACATCTGGAGTACCCCCGTGAGCACCACTGCGACGAGAGTCCTCGTCACCGGAGACAAGCGCCGCCGCTCGCTCGTGCCGCGCCGACGGCCCGAGGACCTCGACCGGCCCGGCCAGCGCGCCCGTCAGCGCAAGGAGACCTTCGCCGGCTACGGCTTCCTGGTGCCGTGGCTCATCGGGTTCTTCGGCCTGACCATCATCCCGATGGTCTACTCGCTGTACCTGTCGTTCACGCGGTACAACATCTTCCAGCCGCCCAAGTGGATCGGCTTCGACAACTACATCCGACTGTTCACGAACGACCCGCAGTTCATCCAGTCGGCGCAGATCACCCTCATCTACGTGCTCGTGGGCACCCCGATCACCCTGGCCGCGGCGCTCGTGGTCGCCATGCTGCTGAACTACCGCGACAAGGGCGCGGGCTTCTTCCGCTCGGCCTTCTACGCGCCGAGCCTGATCGGCGGGTCGGTCAGCGTCGCCATCGTGTGGCGCGCGATGTTCGCCACCGACGGCCCCGTCGACAACTCGCTGAACTTCTTCGGCCTCGACCTGGGCGGATGGATCGGCAACCCGACGCTGGTGCTGCCGGCCATGATCGTCCTGTCGATCTGGCAGTTCGGTGCCACGATGGTCATCTTCCTGGCCGGGCTCAAGCAGATCCCCAAGGAGCTCTACGAGGCCGCCGAAATGGACGGCGCGAACGCCTGGCACCGGTTCCGTGCCGTGACCATCCCCATGCTGTCGCCGGTGATCTTCTTCAACCTGCTGCTGGGCCTGATCGGCGCCTTCCAGGTGTTCGCGTCGGCGTACATCATCTCGAACGGCTCGGGTGGGCCGGCGGGCATGACCAACTTCATCACCCTGTATCTGTACAAGCGAGGATTCGCCGACGGCCAGATGGGTTACGCGGCCGCGATCGCCTGGGTGCTGCTGGTCGTCGTCGCCATCATCGCCTTCATCCTCTTCCGCACCCAGCGCAACTGGGTGCACTACGCGGGAGACAACCGATGAGCACTTCCCACGCCGCCACGACCTCCGGCGCCGCGTCCACCCCGGTGTTCGCCGCCCAGCAGACCGTCCCGGCCGGCCCGCCGCCCCGTCGCCGGAAGGTCAAGCGCAAGACCTGGCAGACCGTCGTCTGGTTCGTCGTGCTGCTGGCCCTCACCGCGATCGTGCTGTACCCGCTGGTGTGGCTGTTCTTCTCCACGTTCAAGCCCAACAGCGAGTTCGGTCAGAACTCCGCGCTGCTGCCGAACAGCCCCACCTTCGACAACTACGTCAAGGTGATGGAGGGCATCGCCGGGGTGCCGATGTGGAAGTTCTTCTGGAACTCCCTGGTGCTGGCGGTGCTCGCCGTGGTCGGCACCGTCATCTCCAGCGCGCTGGCCGCCTACGCGTTCGCGCGCGTGCAGTTCAAGGGCCTCGGCATCCTGTTCGCCGCGATGATCGGCACGCTGCTGCTGCCGTTCCACGTCGTGATCATCCCGCAGTACATCATCTTCAACAACTTCGGGCTGGTCGACACGTTCTGGCCGCTCGTGCTGCCGAAGTTCCTCGCCACCGAAGCGTTCTTCGTGTTCCTGCTCGTCCAGTTCATGCGCCAGATGCCGCGCGACATGGACGAGGCGGCACGCATCGACGGCGCCGGGCACATCCGGATCTTCTGGGCGATCATCCTTCCGCTGATCAAGCCCGCCCTGATCACCTGCGCGATCTTCAGCTTCATCTGGAGCTGGAACGACTTCCTCGGCCCGCTGCTGTACCTCACCAGCCCCGAGAACTACCCGCTGCCGGTCGCGCTGCGCCTGTACAACGACCAGACGTCGACGAGTGACTACGGCGCCACCGTCACCGCGAGCTTCATCGCGCTGCTGCCGGTGCTGCTGTTCTTCCTGGTCTTCCAGCGCTTCCTCGTCGACGGCGTCGCCACGCAAGGACTCAAGGGCTGATCATGGCCGTCACGATGATGGATGCCGGTGCCGGCACCGGCGGGAAGGCGCGAAGCCGCAGCGCCGAACGCGCCGCCCGCCGCGCGGCCCTTTCGGGCAGCGGACCCACCCGTGACGACGCGTCGCCGGCGCCGAACCCGGGAGCCCGGGCGAAGTTCGCCCTGTTCGGCGAGGTGCTGCTGATCGGACTGCTCATCACATTGGCCGGCATCCTCGTGGTGACCCTGCCCGCAGCGCTGGCCGCCGGCATCCGCCATCTGCGCCGGTTCGTGGCCGCGGAGGATTCGCGCGTCAGCCTGTTCTGGGCCGACTTCCGGCGCGCGGTGCTACCGGGCGCGGCCGTCGGGGTGGGCGCCGTCGTGCTCACGGTCATCCTCCTGCTCGACATCGATGTGGCCCGGTCCGGGTTCCTGCCCGGCGGCGCCGTGATCGAAGTCGTCGGCTGGGTGGGACTGGCGGTGCTGGCCCTCGTGCTGCTGGCCGCGGCCGGCGCATGGACGCTGGAGACGGGATGGCGCGGCGCGCTGCGCGCGGTGCCGGGCATCGTCCGCGGCGATCTGGCCGGGGGGCTGTACCTCGCGGCGACGGCCGTGTTCGTCGGCGTCGTGACCTGGGCGCTGGCGCCGCTGTTCATCCCGGCCATCGGCTGCGCCGCCCTGGCGGTCGTCGCCATCCCCGAGCGGCGCCGCGGCCGCTGATCGGCGCGGCCCACCGGCCCGCGATACTCCTCCTTCCGACCCCGTCCGTCCCGGGCGCGGCACATCCCACCCCGATATCGAAAGGCAACACCATGACACACCGTCGACGCGCACTGCCTCTGGTCACCCTCGTCGCTGCGGGTGCTATCGTTCTCGCCGGATGCAGTTCGGACGAGCCACGCGCCGCGTTCGATCCCGACGAGGAAGTTTCGCTCACCTTCGCCTTCTGGGGCAACGACGACCGTGCCGATCGCTACAACCAGCTCATCGCGGCGTTCAACGAAGAGCACCCCAACATCACCATCAACACCACCTTCACCGACTTCCCCAGCTACTGGGAAAAGCGCGCCACCGAGGTCGCCGGCGGCGGGCTGCCCGATGTCTTCCAGTTCTCCGACAGCTACCTGCGCCAGTATGCCGAGCCCGGGCACATCCTCGACCTGGCCGAAGTCGCCGACTACATCGACTTCGCCACGTTCGAGGACTCGCTGCTGGGCACGGGGCGGCTGGGCGACGTGCAGTACTCATTGCCCACCGGCTACAGCATGTGGGCCAACTTCGTCAACGACGACCTGCTGGCCGCGCACGGAATCACGACCCCGGCCGGCGGCACCACGTTCGACGAGTTCGACGAGTGGATGACGGAGGTCACCGAGGCCGGTGCCGACGAGGTCTATGGTGGCACCGACTACACGCAGCGGATTCAGACGTTCGAACTGTCGCTGCGCGCCGACGGCAAGAACCTTTACACCGAAGACGGCGAACTCGGCTTCACCAAGGATGAGCTGCGCGCCTACTGGGAGTCGGGCGCCGACCTGCGCGACGACGTCGCCGTGCCGCAGCAGCGGCTCGAGGAGCTCAACCCCATGTCGGGCTTCGGTGCCCAGCTCACGGCGAGCGAGATGAGCTGGAGCAACTTCCTGGGCGGCTACCTCGCCGACTCGGGGGCATCGTCGATCTCGATCGTCGCACCGCCCAGCGCGAAGCCCGGCGCCAAGGACCTCTACCAGCAGGGCGGGCTGCAGATGGCGATCGCCGAGAACACCGACCATCCCGAGGCGGCGGCGATCTTCCTTGACTTCGTCGTCAACAGTGCTGAAGCCGGCGAGATCTTCGGCACGACGCTCGGGTTCCCCGCGTCGTCGAGCAAGCTGGCCGGCACCACCCTTGAGGGTGTCGACAAGCAGGTCGCCGACTACATCGCTTCGGTCGCCGACCGCGTCGGCGACGCGCCCCCGGTACCCGTCGTGGGCTACGGCTCGCTCGAGCAGACCTTCTGGGATCTCGGCAAGGAACTGGGCCTGGGCACCAAGACCGTCGACGAGGCCGTGGACGGCTTCTTCACGGAAGCCGACGCGATCCTCGGCTGACGCCACCGGCATCCGACCCCACCCGGCATCCACCGCAGAAAGGGACCGCACATGACCGACGCCACCGGGCGGCTCGACCCCCGCGCCGAGATCGCCGACATCGATCGGCGCCTGTTCGGCGGCTTCGTCGAGCACCTCGGGCGCCACATCTACGACGGCATCCACGAGCCGGGTCATCCCGCCGCCGACGCCGACGGATTCCGCACCGACGTGATCGAGCTCGTGAAGGAGCTCGGCGTCTCAACCATCCGCTACCCCGGGGGCAACTTCGTGTCCGGGTACAAGTGGGAGGACGGCATCGGCCCGGTCGCGCAGCGCCCGCGCCGGCTCGACCTGGCCTGGCACTCGACCGAGACCAACGAGGTGGGGCTCCACGAGTTCCAGACGTGGCTCGACAAGGTCGGCAGCGACCTCATGCTCGCCGTCAACCTCGGCACGCGCGGCACCCCCGAGGCCCTCGACCTGCTCGAATACGCCAATGCGGACGCCGATACCGACTGGACGCGGCAGCGCGCGCAGAACGGCCGCGCCGAACCGTTCGGCGTGAAGATGTGGTGCCTGGGCAACGAGATGGACGGCCCCTGGCAGCTCGGCCACCGCAACGCGGACGACTACGGCAAGCTCGCCTCGCGCACCGCCAAGGCCATGCGCATGCTCGACCCGGACCTCCAGCTGGTCGTGTGCGGCTCGTCGAGCCGCGGGATGCCCACGTTCGGGTCGTGGGAGCGCACGGTGCTCGAGCACACCTTCGACGACGTCGACTTCATCTCCTGCCACTCCTACTACCAAGAGCACGGCGGCGACGCCCAGGAGTTCCTCGCCTCCGGCGTCGACATGGCGCGGTTCATCGAGTCGGTCGCCGCGATCGCCGACGCGGTGGCGGCCGCGAAGAAGAGCGACAAGCGCATCATGATCTCGTTCGACGAGTGGAACGTCTGGTACCTGCACAACGAGGACGGCGGCCAGGACGACAAGCCCCGTGAGCCGGGCTGGCCGGTCGCCCCGCGCCTGCTCGAAGACCGGTACCACGCGCTGGACGCCGTCGTGTTCGGCGATCTGCTCATCACGCTGCTGCAGCACGCGGACCGGGTGCGCTCGGCCTCGCTCGCCCAGCTGGTCAACGTCATCGCGCCGATCATGACCGAACCGGGCGGTCCGGCGTGGAAGCAGACGACGTTCTTCCCGTTCTCACTCACCTCGCGCCTGGCCGGACAGCGCGCCGTGCGCGTGGAGGCCGGCGGCGGCACGTTCGCCAGCAGCCGGTTCGGGCAGGTCGCCAACCTCAACGCGGTCGCCACGGTCGACGACGACGGCGTCTCACTGTTCATCGTCAACCGCTCGACGGTGGATGCCGAACAGGTGCGCCTGGATCTCTCCGACGTCACGCGGGTGTTCGGCCGTGACCTGGCTGTCGTCGAGTCGCATCTGATGCACGAAGACGACGTGTACGCGGCCAACTCCCTGGACGAGCCCACCCGCGTCGGCGTGCGCGATGCCGGCGCCGAGGTGACCGACGGCCGGCTCCACCTCGCCCTGCCGGCCGTGTCCTGGGCTGCCGTCCGCCTCGCATGACCCGGCTCGGGAAGCGCTTGCGGAAAGCGTCTTCCGATGTCATGATGGAGAAACTGGAAAGCGCTTACCGCTAGTGGTGGCAATGAACGAAGGAAGCACAGTGTCAGAGACGACCACCTTGGCCGCCCCCGCGGCATCCACTCGCCCCGACGTGCGCGAGATCGGCATCATCATGAACGGCGTCTCGGGCCGCATGGGCTACCGCCAGCACCTGGTGCGCTCGATTCTCGCGATCCGCGACCAGGGTGGCATCGAGCTGCCCGACGGCACGAAGATCACCGTCAAGCCGCTGCTGGTCGGCCGCAGTGAGGGCAAGCTCGCCGAGATCGCTGCCCAGCACGGCATCGAGGACTACACGACCGACCTCGACGCCGCCCTCGCCGACCCGCGGTGGGAGATCTACGCCGACTTCCTCGTGACCAAGGCGCGCGCCGCGGCGCTGCGCAAGGCGATCGCCGCCGGCAAGACCATCTACACCGAGAAGCCCACCGCCGAGTCGGTCGACGAGGCGCTCGAGCTCGCCAAACTCGCCGCCGCGGCGGGCGTGAAGACCGGCGTCGTGCACGACAAGCTGTACCTGCCCGGTCTGCTGAAGCTGCGCCGCCTGATCGACTCGGGCTTCTTCGGCCGCATCCTCTCGGTGCGCGGCGAGTTCGGCTACTGGGTCTTCGAGGGCGACTGGCAGCCCGCCCAGCGCCCCAGCTGGAACTACCGCACCGAAGACGGCGGCGGCATCATCGTCGACATGTTCCCGCACTGGAACTACATCCTCGAGAACCTGTTCGGCGGCGTGAAGTCGGTCTACGCACAGGCCGCCGTGCACATCGCCGACCGCTGGGACGAGCGGGGTGAGCACTACAACGCCACCGCGGAAGACGCCGCCTACGGCGTGTTCGAGCTCGACGGCGGCGTCATCGCGCAGATCAACTCGAGCTGGACCACGCGCGTCAACCGCGACGAGCTCGTCGAGTTCCACGTCGACGGCACGCACGGGTCGGCGGTGGTGGGCCTGTTCGGTGCGAAGATCCAGCACCGCAACGCGACCCCCAAGCCGGTGTGGAACCCCGACCTGGCCGACGACCACGACTACGACGCCGACTGGGCCGCCGTGCCGACCAACGATGTGTTCCAGAACGGCTTCCGCCAGCAGTGGGAGGAGTTCCTCGCCTCGTGCGTGCTGGGCACCGAGTACGAGTACGACCTGCTCGCCGGCGCGCGCGGTGTGCTGCTGGCCGAGGCCGGCCTGCAGTCGAGCCGTGAGGGCCGCAAAGTCGAGCTGCCGGCGCTGACCCTGGACTGACCATGACCGATCTGACCCTCCTCGCCGCCGACGGCGGACTGACCCGCACGGCATTGGTCGACACGTCCGGCTACTCCCGGCCGTCCGGGCCGCTGCGCAGCCGCGTGGCCTACGCCGCCGCGCACGTGGTGCCGGTCGTGCACGGCGACAACACCCCGGGCCGCCCGGCCCAGATCGACTGGGACGCCACCCTCGCCTTCCGGCGCAACGTGTACTCCTGGGGACTCGGCGTCGCCGACGCCATGGACACCGCGCAGCGCAACATGGGCCTGGATGCCGCGGCCACCCGCGAGCTGATCGCCCGCTCGGCCGAGGTCGCCCGCGAGGAGTCGGGCTCGGTCGTCGTCGGCGTGAACACGGACCACGTCGACGACGACCGCATCTCGCTGGCGCAGATCATCGATGCCTACACGCAGCAACTGCACTTCGCCGAGGAGCAGGGGGCCGGGCCGGTCCTCATGGCGTCCCGCCACCTCGCCCGGGTCGCGACGTCGGCCGACGACTACCGTCACGTGTACCGCGAGGTGCTCGCCGCGGCATCCACCCCCGTCGTGCTGCACTGGCTGGGCACCGCGTTCGACCCGCAGCTGGAGGGCTACTTCGGCAGCACCGAGTGGGGCGCGGCGTCCGACGTGCTGCTGGAGATCATCGGAGAGAGCGTCGACAAGGTCGCGGGCGTGAAGATGAGCCTGCTCAACGCCGAGTCCGAGGTGTCGGTGCGCCAGCGGCTGCCCGAAACGGTGCGCATGTTCACCGGTGACGACTTCAACTACGTCGGACTCATCGGCGGCGCCGACGTGCCCGAGGCCACACAGCCCGAGCGCGACCCCGCGTCGCCCCGTCAACACTCCGACGCGCTGCTGGGCGCGTTCGCGGCGCTGGCCCCGGTCGCCTCGGCGGCCATCCAGGCGCTGGATGCCGGGGACCCGGCCCGCTACCTTCAGGTCCTCGGGCCGACCGAGGAGCTGAGCCGCCAGGTGTTCGCCGCGCCGACGTTCTACTACAAGACGGGTGTCGCGTTCCTTTCGTGGCTCAACGGCCACCAGCCCGCCTTCCAGATGGTCGGCGGACTGCACTCGGCACGGAGCCTGCCCCACCTGTCGCGCATCGTCGAGCTGGCCAACGCCGCGAAGGCCTTCGAGCGGCCGGCCCTGGCGGCTGAGCGCTGGCACGGTCTGCTGCGTCTCAACGGCCTGGATGCCTGAGCCGTCTGCCCTCTTCCCACCCCGAACGGAGTCACCGATGACCACCCCCGACCCGCGCCTGTCGATCAACCAGGCCACCGTCAAGCACGCCGATCTGGCCACCGCGCTGCGCGTGACCGCCGAGGCCGGCGTGCAGGCCACCGGCACCTGGCGCGAGCCGGTGCAGGAGGTCGGGCTGGCCACCGCCGCCCAGATGCTCACCGACTCCGGGCTGCGGCTGACCACGCACTGCCGCGGCGGGTTCTTCACCCTGCCGGAGGGGTCGGCGCGTCGGGCCGCGCTCGATGACAACCGGGTCGCGATCGAGGAGACCGCGGCGCTGGCCGCCGCCGGCGCGGAGGGGTCCACGGCCGTGCTCGTGCTGGTCGCGGGGGGCCTGCCCGACGGATCGCGTGACCTGGTCGGCGCGCGTGAGCGGGTGCGCGACGCGATCGGCGAGCTCGCCGGCGACGCGTCCGCCGCCGGGGTGACCCTCGCCATCGAGCCGCTGCACCCTATGTACGCGTCCGACCGCTGCGTCGTGTCCACGCTGAACCAGGCGCTCGACATCGCCGCCGACTTCGACCCCGCCGTCGTCGGTGTGACCGTCGACACGTTCCACATCTGGTGGGACCCCGAGGTGCTGGCATCCATCGCCCGCGCCGGCGCGGAGGGCCGCATCGCGACCTACCAGGTGTGCGACTGGAAGACGCCGCTGCCGGCCGACGTGCTGCTGGGTCGACACTACCCGGGCGACGGGGTCATCGACTTCGGGCCGATGACCCGCGCCGTCCTGGCCACCGGTTATGACCGCGACATCGAGGTCGAACTGTTCAACGAGGACATCTGGGCCACCGACCCGCTCGAGGCCGTGAAGCGCACCGCCGTGGGCTTCGCCTCCGCGGTGTCCCCCCACCTCACGGCCTAGACTCACGATCGTGACCGACGTCTCCGCCCGCAGCCGTTCCGCGACGCTCCACGATGTGGCGCGCGAGGCCGGTGTGTCCCTGGCGACCGCCTCACGCGTGCTCAACGGCTCGACGCGGCAGGTCGCGCAGTCCTACCGCGACCGGGTCGAAGCGGCCGCCGCCAAGCTCGGCTACACGGCCAACCTGTCGGCCCAGGCCACCGCGCGCGGCACAAGTGCCGTCATCGCGCTGCTGGTGGCCGACATCGCCGACCCCTACTTCGGCATCATCGCCTCGGGCGTGGCCCGCGGCGCCGACGAGGCCGGACTGGTGATGACCATCGCGATCACCGAGCGCGACCCCGAGCGCGAAGTGCAGGTCGTGCGGGCGTTGCGCGGTCAGCGTCCCCGCGGGGTGATCCTCGCGGCCTCCCGCGCCTCGCACGAGATCGCGCCGGACCTGGCCCGTGAGCTCGACCTCGTCGCCGCCGCCGGCGGCCGCGTCGTGGCGCTGGGCACCGGATCCGACACCGTCCGGGCGATCACGATCGACAATCATGGGGGTGCGCAGGCGTTGGGCGCCGCGCTGGCCGACCGGGGGTACCGCGACGCGATCGTGCTGGCCGCCGCCGACGGCGTCGTGACCAGCGACGCGCGTCTGGCCGGGTTCACCGCCGGGTTCACCGCCGGCGGCGGCCGCGAACCCCGCGTTTACCGCGGCGGCTTCACCCGCGAGGCCGGGGCCGAGCTCATGGCGCAGGCGCTGGCCGACGGGGTCGAGTCGGGCACGGTGGTGTTCGGCATCAGCGACGTCGTCGCCATCGGAGCCCTGACGGCCGTGCGCGCCGCGGGGCGGGAGCCCGGACCCGACATCGCCCTGTGCGGCTTCGACGACATCCCGACCGGCCGCGACGTGTCACCCGCGCTGACGACCGTGCGGGTGCCGCTCGAAGAGCTCGGCTACCGGGCGCTGCGCGCCGCCGTCGACGCCGACTGGCACGACGGCGAGGCGCCGCTGCGGCTCGACGTGCTGCTGCGCGACAGCACGCCCGCCCGCTGATCGCGGTGCCCGCGTGACCCGCGTCGTCTTCGCCCTCGACAGCTTCAAGGGCTCGATCACCGCCGCCGATGCCGTGGCCGCGGTGGCCGACGGGTGGCGCTCGGTCGAGGAGTCGGTCGACGTCGTCGCCCGACCCATGGCCGATGGTGGCGAGGGCACGGTGGCGGCGTTCGCGGCCGCCGTCCCGGGCGCGCGACGAATGCCCGTGGTGGTGCGGGGGCCGCAGGGCGGCGACGTCGATGCGCACTGGCTGCTGCTGCCGGACGGCACCGGGGTGGTCGAACTGGCCTCGACCAGCGGCATCGAACTGCTCGGGGAGCAGCGGCTGCCCTGGGACACGGACACCTACGGCTTCGGTCAGGCCATCGCCGCCGCCCTCGACCACGGCGTGACGCGGCTCGTGCTCGGCATCGGATCGAGCGCGTCGACCGACGGCGGAGCCGGCATGCTGATGGCGTTGGGCGCCCGGGTGCTCGACGCCGACGACCGGCCCGTGGCGGCGGGCGCCCGCGGGCTCGAGGACGCGGACCGGGTCGACATGAGTGGATGCCGGCCGCTCCCGGCCGCCAGCGCGCTGGTGCTCACGGATGTCACCAACCCGCTGCTCGGTCCCTCGGGGGCCGCCGCCGTGTTCGGCCCGCAGAAGGGGCTCGACGCCGATGGCGTGGCGCGCGCCGACGCGGCGCTGGCGCGGTTCGCCGCGCTGGTGTCGGCCGCGGCGGACGTGGCGGGTGGCGTGGCTGCGGGCCCGGCGGTGGCCGGTGGCGCCGGTGCGGGCGACGTGGGGACCGTGCCTGGTGGTGCCGATGCGGGGGAGGTGACTCGCGCGGCGGATACAGCTGAAGCGACCGGCGCGGCGGGTGCGGTGGCGGGCGCGTCCGGTGCGGGGGCGCGGATCGATCCGACCGCACCGGGGACGGGCGCCGCCGGAGGTACCGGGTTCGCCCTCCACGCCTGGGGCGCCCAGCTTGTGCCCGGCGCCGCGCAGGTCGCCGAGCTCATCAGGCTGCGCGAGGCCCTCGCGGGCGCCGACCTCGTGGTCACCGGCGAGGGATCATTCGACGGCCAGTCCGCGGCCGGCAAGGTGCCGGCTTTCGTGGCCGATCTGGCTGCCGCCGCCGGCGTGCCCGTCGCCCTGGTCGCGGGCCGCATCGCCGAGGATGCCGACCTGTCGGCGTTCACGGCATCCTTCTCACTCAGCGTGTTGGCCGGTGGCCCCGCGGCCTCGCAAGCAGAGCCCGCTCGCTGGCTGCACGCCGCCGGCGTCGCGCTGGCCGAGGCCTTCGCCGCCGAGCGCTGACCCCCGCTGCGTAAGTTGGCGCGCATGGGGGTTACTCCTGCGCAATACCCCGTGTTTGCGCCAACTTCCCGCGCCCAGACCTGGCCCCGCTGCGCAATTTGACGCGTGTGGGGGTTACCCGGGCGCAATACCCCATGTTTGCGTCAAGTTGACGCATCCCAGACCTTGGCCCCGCTGCGCAACTTGGCGCGTGTATGGCATTCCTGGGCGAAATACCCCATGTTCGCGCCAAGTTTCACGTGACGCTGGGCCTACCACGCCGGCCGGCCCGGGTCAGCCCGCGTCGAGCGCGGCCGCCACGACTGCCCGCGCCTCCTCCTGCACCTCGGCGAGGTGCTCGGGCCCGCGCAGGGATTCGGCGTAGAGCTTGTACACGTCCTCGGTGCCCGACGGCCGGGCGGCGAACCACGCGTGCTCGGTCTGCACCTTCACCCCGCCGATCGCGGCGCCGTTGCCGGGCGCGTGGGACAGCTTCGCGGTGATCGGCTCGCCGGCCAACGTGTCGGCGGTGACGGCATCGGGCGACAGCTTCGCCAATGCCGCCTTCTGCGCGGGGGATGCCGGGGCGTCCACGCGCTGGTACGCCGAGGCGCCGAACTCTGCCTCCAGTTCGGCGTAGCGCTGGGAGGGCGTCTTCCCGGTGACCGCGAGGATCTCGGCCGCCAGCAGGCACAGCAGGATGCCGTCCTTGTCGGTGGTCCACACGGTGCCGTCCGAACGGAGGAACGACGCGCCCGCCGACTCCTCGCCGCCGAACGCGACCGAGCCGTCGAGCAGACCGGGGACGAACCACTTGAAGCCGACGGGCACTTCGAGCAGGCGGCGTCCGAGCGAGGCGGCCACGCGGTCGATGATCATCGACGACACGAGGGTCTTGCCGACGGCGGCGTCCGCGGGCCAGCCCGGGCGGTGGCGGAAGAGGTAGTCGATCGCGACGGCGAGGTAGTGGTTCGGGTTCATGAGCCCGGCATCCGGAGTGACGATGCCGTGCCGATCGGCGTCGGCGTCGTTGCCGGTGAGGATGTCGTACTCGTCGCGGCGTGCCACCAGCGCCGCCATCGCCGACGGCGACGAGGGATCCATCCGAATCTTCTCGTCCCAGTCCAGGGTCATGAACCGCCACGTCGGGTCGACGTCGGGGTTCACGACCGTCAGGTCGAGGCCGTAGCGCTCGCCGATCAGCGCCCAGTACTCGACCGAGGCGCCACCGAGCGGGTCGGCGCCGATGCGCACGCCTGCACGCCGGATCGCCTCGACGTCGATGATGTCCTTCAGGTCCGCGACGTAGGCCTCGCGGAAGTCATGGCTGCCCAGCGTCGCGGTGTCGATGTCGGCGAACCGCGTGCGGACAACGCCCTCCAGGCCGGCCTCGATCAACGCGTTGGCCCGGTCGGCGATCCAGCCGGTCGCATCGGTGTCGGCCGGGCCGCCGTGCGGCGGGTTGTACTTGAAGCCGCCGTCGCGCGGCGGGTTGTGCGAGGGAGTGACGACGATCCCGTCGGCGCGGCCGGGGTCGTCGGCGGTGCGGCCGCGGTTGTGGGTGAGGATCGCGTGCGACAGCGCCGGAGTGGGCACCCACGAGTCGCGGGCGTCCACGCGCACATCGATGCCGTTGCCGACGAGCACTTCGATGGCCGAACGCTCGGCCGGGCGGGACAGGCCGTGGGTGTCGCGGCCGAGGAACAGGGGGCCGGTGATGCCCTGCTCACGTCGGTAGTCGACGATCGCCTGGGTCGTGGCCAGGATGTGGTCCTCGTTGAAGCTCGCCGTCAGCGACGATCCGCGGTGCCCGCTCGTGCCGAACGCGACCCGCTGGGCCGGCACCGCAGCATCCGGTTTGCGGTCGTAGTACGCGTTGATAAGTTCATCGACGTCGATCAGATCGGATGCTTCAGCGGGCTGTCCTGCGCGGCTCATGGACTCAGTCTGCCTCTTTCAGGGCCGTGATGTCATGGCCGGGTACGAACCCCGACGGCTAGGCTTGACCCCCGTGAGTACCGATCCCGCCGCGCCCGTCCGTCGCACCTACAGCTACCTCGGACCGGCCGGGACCTTCACCGAGGCCGCGCTCGCGCAGGTGCCCGAAGCCCGCGACCAGGTCTGGAAGCCGGTGCGCAACGTCGGCGAAGCGCTCGCCGACGTCGTCGAAGGGCGATCGGATGCCGCGATGATCGCCATCGAGAACTCCGTCGACGGCGGGGTCTCCACCGCGCAGGACGCGCTGGCCACCACGCCCGGGCTGCGCATCGTGGGGGAGTACCTCGTCCCCGTCGACTTCGTGCTGGTCAGCCGGCCCGGTCAGCGACTCGAAGACGTGTCGCTCGTGGCCGCCCACCCGGTCGCATACGCGCAGTGCCTGCGCTGGCTGAGCACTCATCTGCCCGAGCACGCGCACATCCCGGCGGCCAGCAACGTGGCCTCGGCCGTCGGCATCGTCGACGGCATCAGCGATGCGGATGCCGCGATCGCGCCGCCCGGCATCCTCGAGCACTACGATCTCGAACTGCTGGCCGAGCACATCGGCGACAACGAGAGCGCCGTGACGCGGTTCGTGCTCGTGAGCCGCACCGTCGCGCCGGCGGAACCCACCGGGGCCGACAAGACGTCGCTCATCGTCGAGCTGCCCGAGGACCACCCGGGCGCCCTGCTCGAGCTGCTCGAGCA
Organism: Microbacterium pollutisoli; assembly: GCF_053586795.1. Taxonomy (NCBI): domain Bacteria; kingdom Bacillati; phylum Actinomycetota; class Actinomycetes; order Micrococcales; family Microbacteriaceae; genus Microbacterium; species Microbacterium pollutisoli. The sequence goes on along the minus strand of NZ_JBNYWT010000002.1, from coordinate 83,531 downwards.
GTTCGCGACCCGCGGCATCAACCTGTCGTTGCTGGCCTCGCGCCCCATCGGCGACGCGCTGGGCCGCTACCGGTTCGTCATCGACGCCGACGGACACATTCACGACGAGCGCATGGCCGACGCGTTGCTGGGCCTGCGGCGGTTCTCCCCGAAGGTGATCTTCCTCGGGTCGTACCCGCGCGCCGACCGCGCGATCGTGCGGTACCCGGAGCGCTACTCCGACGACGTGTTCGTCGAAGCCCGCGACTGGCTCCGCGGCCTCATCTCCGGCGAGCCCGACGCCTGACCTGGCGCTTCGGGCACTTCCCCTGTCGCGACTTCGGGCGCTTCCCCTCTCGCGACTTCGGGCGCTTCCCCTGTCGCGACTTCGAGTGCTTCGCCTGTCACAAAGTGCGCCCCGCACCCGCCCTTTGTGACAGCCGAGCAGCCGGGCCAGTCGCCGGGTGCTTTGCAGCCGCAGTCGGATCGCTCGCCGAGCACTTCCCCTGTCACAGATTGCGCATCGCACCCGCCATTTGTGACAGCCGGACCGCCGGATCATTCGCCGGGCGCTTCGCGGCCGCAGCCGCGCCCGGATCACTCGCCTAGTGCTTCGCCTGTCACAAAGTGCGCATCGCACCCGCCGTTTGTGACAGGCGAGCAGCCGGATCACTGCAGCCGGGTGCTTCGTGGCCGCAACCGCGTCGGCCGGCTCAGCCGGCGGCGAGTTCGAGGGTGGCGGCGCGGCCGCCCGGGGCGTCCATCGGCTCGTCGTGGTAGGCGCCGGCGACCGGCGAGATCATCACCTCGTCGACGTCGTACTGCGCGGCGAACGCCGCGATGCGGCTGGGGACGTCGGCCCCGGTGCCCATGAACCAGCGCCGACGGATCGCGTCGATGATCGGTGCGCCCAGCCCGTCGGCCGCCTCGGCGGCAGCCGCCTGCTCGACGGTCTCCAGCGCCACGAGCGGCCGGTTGCCACGCAAGCGCGCCATCATCCGGATCTGGGGGAGCGCCCGTGCCTCGGCCTCTTCGATCGTCGCGGCGGCCACGACGTTCGCGGTGAGGAACGTGCGGGGCGCGGCGAGCGTCGCCGAGGGCTGGAACTGCGAGCGGTACAGGTCCAGGGCCCGCTCGAGCCCCTCGCCGGAGAAGTGGTTCGCGAACACGTAGGGCAGCCCGAGGGCTGCGGCCAACTGCGCGGAGTAGTCGCTCGACCCGAGCAGCCACACTTCCGGCGCGCTCGTGGCCGTCGGCGTCGCGTGCACGTCGTACGTACCGCCCGATGTGAATCGCACGGTGGCGCCGTCGGCCGACAGCAGCGAGATGATGTCGCGGATGTGCTCGGGGAAGCGCTCGACGTCGCTCGTGGTGCCCGACATGCGCAGCAGTTGGGTGATGACCGGGTCGCTGCCGGGCGCCCGCCCGATGCCGAGGTCGACCCGTCCCGGCGCCAGCGCCTCGAGCGCCGCGAACTGCTCGGCGACCACGAGCGGGGAGTGGTTGGGCAGCATCACGCCGCCCGACCCGACTCGCACCCGGGTGGTGCGCACGGCGGCCGCGGCCGCGAGCACCGGCGGGGTGGTCGAGGCGACCGCCGGCATGTTGTGGTGCTCGGCGAACCAGTACCGCCGGTAGCCCAGCTCGTCGGCGCGCTGCGCGAGGGCGAGTGAAGCCGCGACCGCTTGCGCGCTGGTCTGCCCGGTACGCACGGGCACAAGGTCGAGGACGGACAGGGCGGGGCGGTCGGGAGTACTCATCCCCAGGGACAACCCGGGTCCGGCATCCGGCATTCCGGCCAGTGAGTGGATGCCGGTGCCTGGGCGCCTCAGACCGGTGCCTCGGCGCCTCAGACCGGCACGGCCTCCGGCGCGGCCGCAGGCTCCAGCGCGCGGTGCCCGTGCGGAACAGCGACGATGAGCGACCCGGCGGCGACGCGCACCGCCAGGTGCACGGCCTCGCCGAACTCGTCGCCGTCGAGCTGCACGGGCTGCGCGGCCTGGGCGGCCACGTCGATGCCGGTGCCCTTCGTGTAGCGGATCGAGTTGTCCCGGGTGCTCAGAGCCAGGATCTTGCGGCCGGCCCGGAACCGGCGCAGCACGCTGTTGTCCCACGCCACCCGCCGCCACACCAACAGCCAGCCGAGCGGGTTCTTGGGCTGGAAGATCGCGAAGTCGAGCTGTCCGTCCGCGACCGAGGCCTCAGGGATCAGCTCGAGACCGGCCGGCAGCGACCCGCAGTTGGCGATGAGCACGCTCTGCACCTGGGCGCGGTGCATCCGGTGGCCGGTCACCTGGTACATGACGGGGAACGGCTTGGCGTTGACCAGTGACCGTGCGGCGCCGTCGACGTACGCGACCCAGCCGACCTTCTTCTTGAGGTCCCCACTGGTGTTCGCGATCATCGCGGCATCCAGCCCCATCCCGCCCATGACGACGAAGGCGTGCTCGACCGTCTCGCCGTCCGGACGGCGCAGCGCCGCGAAACCGACGTCGATCGCACGCGTCTCACCGTCGAAGGTCGCGCGCACCATGGCCTCGGGATCGTCCAGCGGCAGGCGCAGGTTGCGGGCGAGCAGGTTGCCGGTGCCGCTGGGCACGATCGTCAGCGGCACGCCAGACCCGCTCATCGCCTCCGACACCGCGCGGACGGTGCCGTCGCCGCCGGCCACCAGCACCGCATCGACCCCCTCCTTCAGGGCCACGCGCGTGATGTCGTCACCGAGGTCGTCGATGGTGGTCTCGAAATCCAGCGGCTCCGCCCACCCCGCCTCGGCGGAGCACCGTACGACGGTCGCGCGCAACTCGTCGGCGTCCGCCTTGATCGGGTTGCAGATCAGTGCCGCGCGGCGGGGGGAGCTCGGAGCGTCCGTCATGATGGTCACGATAGCGCCCGGCCGCGCGGGGGAGCCTTGCGGCTCGTCGGTAGACTTGCCGGATGATCGATCTCGCCCTCCTCCGAGACAATCCCGAGCTGGTCAAGCGCTCGCAGGTGGCGCGGGGCGAGTCGCCCGACACGGTGGATGCCGCTATCGCCGCCGACCGCGATCGCCGGGCCGCCCTGGCGCTGTTCGAAGAACTCCGGGCGACGCAGAACGCGCACGGCAAGAAGGTCGCACAGGCGCCGAAGGAGCAGAAGGCAGCGCTGGTGGCGCAAGCCAAGCAGCTCAGCGACGACGTCAAGGACGCCCAGCGCGCGGTCACCGCCGCCGAAGAGGCCGCCACCGCAGCCATGGCGCGGATCGAGAACATCATCATCGAAGGGGTGCCGGCCGGGGGAGAGGACGACTTCGTCACTCTGCGCACCCACGGCGAGCCGGCCGTGTTCGACTTCGACCCGCGCGATCACCTCGCACTCGGCGAAAAGCTCGGCGCCATCGACATGGAGCGCGGCGCGAAGGTCTCGGGCGCCCGGTTCACCTTCCTCACCGGCATCGGCGCGCGGCTCGAACTCGCGCTCATGAACCTGGGCCTCGAGCGGGCGGTCGCGGCCGGCTTCATCCCCATGATCCCGCCGACGCTCGTGCGTCCCGAGGTCATGCGCGGCACCGGGTTCCTGGGGCAGCACGCCGACGAGGTCTATCACCTCGACGGTGAGGACCTGTACCTGGTCGGCACCAGCGAGGTGCCGCTGGCGGGCTACCACATGGACGAGATCATCGACCTGTCGGCGGGCCCGAAGCGGTACGCCGGCTGGTCGACCTGCTACCGGCGCGAAGCAGGCGCCGCCGGCAAGGACACCCGCGGCATCATCCGCATGCACCAGTTCAACAAGCTGGAGATGTTCGTCTACACGACGCAGGACGAGGCCGAGGCCGAGCACTTGCGGCTGGTGGAGATGCAGGAGGCCATGCTGCAGGACCTCGGGCTGGCATACCGCGTCATCGACGTCGCCGCAGGCGACCTCGGTTCGTCGGCCGCCCGCAAGTACGACGTCGAGGCGTGGGTGCCCACGCAAGGCGCGTACCGGGAGCTGACCTCGACCTCGAACTGCACCACGTACCAGGCGCGGCGTCTCGATGTGCGTCACCGGCCGCTCGTGGACGGACAGCCGGGCAAGACCGAGTTCGTCGCGACCCTCAACGGCACGCTGGCCACCACACGCTGGATCGTCGCGCTGTTGGAGACCCACCAGCAGGCGGACGGGTCGGTCGTGATCCCCGAGGTGCTGCGGCCCTACCTGGGAGGGCTCGAGGTCGCGGAGTCGATCGCGTGAACGACGCGCATCTGCCCCCGACCGGGGCCGTGGAGGTCGTCCGGCCCGAGACCGCGGCCGAGATCGTCGAGGAGATCGCCGAAGACGCCGAGAACCCCGCGGTCGTCTCGACCCGCCTGCTCATCGCACTCGACGTCGACGGCACGGTGGTGCTGGAGGACGAGTCGCTGAGCCCGGGGGTGGTGGATGCCATCGCCCACGCGCAGCGGGCGGGGCACGAGGTCATGCTCGCGACGGGCAGGTCGTGGGAGGGCACGCGCGGCATCCTGCGGGTGCTCGGGATCACACCGGAGTATGTGGTGTGCTCGAACGGCGCGGTGACCCTCAAGCGCGTGGACGGCGACTTCGGCGAGGAACTGCACTACGAGCGCGTACACGTGGAGACGTTCGATCCTGCCGAGGTGCTGCACCTGCTGCGCGAGCACCTGCCGGATGCGCGGTACCTCGTGGAACTGCCCGACGGCAGGCGGCGCTACACGGAGTTCATGGACGACTGGAACCTGCAGAACGCGCGACGCGTCCCGTTCGAGGAACTCGCCGCGCAGCCGGTGTGCCGCGTGGTCGTCGTCTCGCCCGAAGACACCGACCAGGATTTCGTCGAACTGGTCTCGCGCATCGGCCTGAACGAGGTCTCCTACGCGGTGGGCTGGTCGGCATGGCTGGACATCGCCCCGCAGGGCGTCGACAAGTCGACGGCTCTCGAACGGGTGCGGGTGTGGCTGGGCATCGGTCCGGAGGACGTGCTGGTCATGGGCGACGGCCGCAACGACGTCGGCATGCTGCGGTGGGCGCGCGATCACGGCGGCCGAGCGATCGCCATGGCGCAGGGCCCCGAAGAGGTGCGTGCCGAGGCCGGTGAGACCACCGCCTCGGTCCAGGCCGGCGGGGTCGCCGACGTCCTGCGTCGGCTGTAGCCGCGGCCCGGTCGAGCCCGGCAGGTTTCTGCTCGGCGCATGTGAGTTCCGCCTCACACGCCGGGATCGGCGTCATTCAGCGCCTCCACAGCCGGTTGCGCGAGAATTGGTCGCCGGTCCTCGACTAGACTCGACCCCTGTTCGATGGATGCCGCGTGCATCATCGGGAGGGTTGTCCGAGCGGCCGAAGGATCCGGTCTTGAAAACCGGTGGGCAGCAATGTCCCGTGGGTTCGAATCCCACACCCTCCGCACCCTGAAAGGACGCCCGTGAGCGAGAGCCCCGAGCAGAAGGCGTCGCGGCGCCGACAGCCCGTCGCCCGCCACGGCATCCTGACCTCCCCGCACCCGCTCGTGCAGCTGCTGCAGGTGCTGACGGCGGTGGTCGCGGTCGTGATCGTCAGCGCGCTGGTGGTCGGCGGGTTCGCGGTCTGGGATTCGGCGCGTGCGCTCGATGAGAGCGGCGTGTCGATCGGCGACGACGAGTCGACGCTGCCGCCCACGCTCGGTGAGATCGAGGGCGGCGTGAACGTGCTGGTCGTGGGCACCGACTCGTGCGAGGGGCAGGATCTCGAGCTCTTCCCGCGGTGCAAGCACGACGACGGCGGTGAGCGCAACGACGTCACCATGCTCGTGCACATCAGCGATGACCCGCGCCGGGTGACGGTCGTCTCCTTCCCGCGCGACATGGTCGTGCCGATCCCGTCCTGCCCCGACGGTGAGGGCGGCAACTATTCGGCCATGAGCGCGCAGATGATCAACTCGTCGTACATGTACGGCGGGCTGCCGTGCACTGTGCTCACGGTCGAAGAGCTCACCGGCGTCGACATCCAGTACGCCGCAGCGATCCGCTGGACCGGCGTGATCAACATGTCCGACGCCATCGGCGGCGTGGACGTGTGTGTCGAAGACGACATCAGCGACAAGCACACGGGTCTCAACCTGACCGCCGGCAACCACACGCTCGTCGGCAACGAGGCCCTGCAGTTCCTCCGCATCCGCCACGGCATCGGCGACGGCTCCGACCTCGGCCGCATCTCGAACCAGCAGCAGTTCATGAGCTCGATGGTGCGCAAGCTGCAGTCCGGCGGCGTGCTGGGCAACCCCGGCACCCTGCTCAACCTCGCCACGACCGCCGTCCGGCAGGTCAATCAGGGGCAGCTCGTGCTCAGCAGCACTCTGACCAACCCGCAGCGCATGGTGCAGATCGCCATGGCTGTGCGCAACGTCAAGTACGAGGACATCGTGTTCGTGCAGTATCCGACCGCCTATGCGACCGGCGGGGCGCGCGTCGTGCCGGTGTACGACGCCGCCGAGGTGCTGTTCACCGCCCTCGCCGAGAACAAGGCCCTCACGCTCACGGGGGAGGCCAGTGGCGGGAACGGCGTCGAGGTGGTCGGCGAGGCCGAGGCGCCCGGCGGTGGCACGACGGCCACCCCGGATCCCGACGTCACCCCCGATCCCGCGACGACACCCGACGGCGCGCAGACGCCGGCGCCCGATGAGTCGGTCGATCTGCCGGATGTGATCCCGGGGCAGACCGCGGCTCAGGTCACCTGCACGCGCGCCGAGCGCTGACCTCGGCGAAAGGATGCCGGGGAAGCACCCCGGCGGCGTGCTCCGCGCAACGCGGTGCGAACTCGGTCTGCCGCGTGCAGGTCAGGCGGTGGTGGTGCGCGCCGCGAGGCGATCGAGTGCGGCGGTGAGCTGATCGATCACCCCGGCGGCGATCTCCGCCTCGTGCGGGGGCAGAGTCTCGATGACCTCGACGATGGCGGAGTGGTGTGCGCCGAAGACCCGGTCGACGTGGTCGATCGCCTCCTGGCTGGGGAAGAGGAAGTGTGCGCGGCGGTCGTGGGGGTGCTGCTGTCGTGTGACATAGCCGCGGCGCACGAGGCGATCGACCACGTTGGTCACGGTGGCGCTGGAGGTGTCCAGCATGATCATGAGGTCTTTGGGGCTGATGTTGCGCTGCTCACGATGTCCCTGAACCAGGTACCGCAGCGCGGTGAGATCCAGGGACGCCATTCCCGATGCGGCGAGCGATCGGTCAGTCTGCACACGCTCTGAGTTGCGGAAATGCAGGATCGCGGTGCTGAGCAGGCGGCCGGCCTCCGTGCTCGGCTCTTCTGCGTACAGATGCTCACCCTCGTGAAGTACGACTGTCTTCGGCATGCGACCCCCTCGGTTGTCCCAGTTCCTCGCCGATGTTTCCCAACTTTAGTAGTACAGCGTACAGCACAGGATCTAAGAAAAGTAGAAAGTAGTACACCAACCGTGATACACATTTACTTAGTTGCCTAGTTGGTGCGAAAAGTGGGAGAAGAGAATGGCTCAGAACGTTCGATCGACCGAGACGCACGAAGCCCCTGTGGCCGCCCCGTTCGTGGCGCTCGGGGTTGACCTTGTGCCCCAGGTGCGTCCGTTGCGACAGGGCGGTCTCGCCGATCTGCTCGCCCTTCGTCGCCGTGACCGCCGCCAGCGCGCGGCCTGATACGCCGAATCCCGGCATCCACCACCCAAGCGATAGGAGCGCTGACATGGGACAGTTGCATTACGGATACGGTTGCGATCCGCTGGAGATTCCGGATCGCGTGCTCGCCCACCTGCGGGTCGTGGCGACGACGAAGTTGCGCCGCCAAGAGAGTTTTCCGCTGACGTTCATCTCGCCGGAAGAGCAGGCCGGCTCGGGCCGGACCACCCTCTGGATGCACGCGGCGATTCCGCTGCGATTCGAGTTCGAATGCGCGGAACCGGCGGTCATCGAGCGGGACTTCCTGCAGCAGCTGGGCGAGGAGGCGAACTCGGCGAACGGCATCGTGATCGACGGTCGCATCGAGGCACCGATCGAGATGAAGACACGGAAGGCGGTGGCGGCGTGAACACCGCCGGGCTGACAGCGATGTCGGCCACGTCCCGCCTCATCCTCGACCCGCTGGACAAGGATGCGTGGCGGCTGCGGGACCTCGCCGTCGATCCCGCGGACGCCGCGAGCGTCGTCGCCTATGTCGAACGACCCCGCAAGGGGCGCTACGAAGTCACGTGGCTGTCGGATGGACCCACCACCGAAATCGTGCCGAACCCGGATGTGCTCTTCCGCCGCGCGGAGGAGATGCTGCGCGGAGGGGAGGTGGTGCACTGATGGACGAGCTGGACGACCAGGTGGACGAGTTCGAAGACGCGCTGGAACGTGAGTGGCGCCTGATCTACGGGATCCCGTCCGACGAGCCGGCCGCGGCCTGACCGGGACGGGCGCGCCGTCCACTTCGGTTATGATTGCTGAGCGTGTCCGTGCGCTTGCGCGCCCGGACACCTGGAGACGTCGCATAGTCAGGCCTAGTGCACCACCCTGCTAAGGTGGAGTCCCCGTAAGGGGACCGAGGGTTCAAATCCCTCCGTCTCCGCCATTTTTCCCAGGTCAGGAGCCGTTTTCGCGGCTCGACTGTTGGGTGCTGGCGGTCAGAGTCCGAGGCTCGGACCCTTCGAGGTGACCCCCAGGTGACCCCCGCTGCGGCCGAAGTCCTCGGCGGCGGCGAGGCGGCGCACGTGGTCGCGGCGCTGGCCTTCGCCGAGGACGTGCGCGTAGACCGCGAGCACGGTGCGCGCATCGTCGCCCAGGTACTCCGCGACCTCGTGGACCGGGGTGCCGAGACGCAGCCAGGTCGATGCGGCGAAGTGCCGGAGCGCGTGGCGGCGGAAGCCGAGCGGGAACTTGCGGGCGACGCCCACCGAGAGCTGACCGCCTTGCTGGTTGGTGAACAGGTAGTCGTCGGCGGCCTTGCCCGTCGCGTAGTGCCGGAAGATCGCCAGAGCGCGCGGCGAGAGCGGGACGGGGCGCGTGCCGCGCCAGGACTTCGGTGCCTTCTCCTCGTAGCGGTCGGAGTGGGATCGCTCGACGTTGAGCTGAGGGATTGGCACCTCGGAGAGCCAGTGGACGCGGATCGCGCGCAGTTCGCCCCAACGCACGCCGGTCAGAGACATGAACTCGAACACGTCCGCGATATCCGAGCGGCGCTGACGCAGGGCGGCGAGCACCGCGGCGACCCGGCGCGGGGAGGGAATCTCGTTCGGGTTCACCGCGCGCAGGGCGACGGTGCCCAGCTCGGGAATCTTCTTCATGGTCCGCACCGGGTGCGGCTGGTGCAGGAGCCCCTGTTCGTCGGCGTAGGTGAACAGCGCGCTCAGCGTCGTCTTGGCGCGGGCGACGGTCGAGGCGGCCTTGCCTCCGCGCAGCTCCCCGAGCAGGTGGGAGCGGATGTCGTCGGCCTGGATGGACGCGAGCGGCCGGGTGAGCATCTTCGCGGGAAGCGCGTCGAGGTTGTTGCGGTCGGTGTCCACGGTGTGCGGGTTGCCGCCCTGTCGTGCGGCGAGGAACATCGTCACCAGCTCTTGCAGCGTGAACGATCGCTTGGGCGCGAGGGGTCGGCCCGTTTCGATGAGGTGTTTCTGCTTGCGCTCCCAGACTTCGGCCGCGCGCTTGGTGTCGAACGACTTGGACGCCACGAGCGTGCGGCCGGACTTCACCCGGACGAGGTAGTAGGTCTTGCCTGCCTTGGTGGTGCGCGGCTCGATCACTCGACCACCCCCGCCAGGCGCTCCACGTCGATGCGTCGGTAGACGCGCTTGTGCTGGGTGAGCCGAATCGGCTCCACCGGAGCCTGGCCGGACACGGCGAGGGCGCGCAGGGTCGTGCGGTGGATGCCGAGCAGCGCGGCGGTCTCCTCCTCGGAGTAGAACAGCGGCGCCGGCCCGGTCTGCGCGACGCCCTCCGCGCTCTCACCCATCCTGGCCCCCTCCGCGTATCAGATAGTTGCGGATATTTGAGATTATACCGCCACGCAGATAACCGCAACTACATGAGATAACTCCCAGGTTCGCTAGACTCGTGCCATGCCCGCATCCCTGCGTCGCCCCGGCGATCAGTCCTACGACGGCCTGATCGTCCGCGCTGATTTGCCCGACGGGTGGCATCTCGCGTCCAGGTTCCCCGGCGAGCGGGACGACGACGCGAGCGCGCAGATCGACGCGATCCTGGGCTACAACGACCATGTGGTCACCGAGGGACAGCGGCAGGCGCAGCTCGACTCCGAGGCGAACGAGACGATCGACGGGCGCTGGCGCTACATCGAGCACACCGCCACGGCGACCCGCGTGCTGATCCGCCTCCAGCGGCAGATGTTCGCCGTGCCCGAGGAGGTGCGGATCACCGGCGTCGTCTACCTGCCCTGGCGACCAGGCGACCCGATCACCAGTCAACTGCTCCGCGAGCTGCCGACCGCCCGGATCGAGGCGGCGATCAACAAGCGCCTGTTCGCCATGACACGCACCGAGACGATCACCGGCGGCAGGATCGTCCTGCCCTCCGGCCGCAAGGTGTCCGAGCGCGACTTGCTCAAGCCCCTTGGTGACCCGAAGAAGACGCCCGACTTCTACGAGCTAGTCGCCCTCCAGCACGGCAGGCTCGCCGCCAAGGGCGACCCGAACCCGTCAGCGACGATGGCCGACATCAGCGGTGTCGCGCTCTCCACCGCGCAGGGCTGGGTCACCCGCGCCCGCGCCCGCGGGCTGCTCCCACCGGGACGCCAGGGCCGCGCCGGATAGCCGGACTCGTCCGCTCTCCCAGAGCGCGGAAAGAGTCGGAGGCTGCAATCCGCTCGCTGTGCTCGGGCGTTGCGGTCTCCGACTCGGCCCCGCGCAGAGCATGGACCAGCTCGGGCCAGGAGCCAGGTGCGAGGGACGACTGAGCCAGCGAAATCCCTAGCGAGGAAGTAGCGTCCGAGCGGCAGTTTTCAGCGGAGCAATCATCTCAAGAGTCCTTCGCCAATGTATCCGCCGCTCTCGCAGCCAGGTGGGATGGCGAAGGCGGCGGAGCCGATGGGGATGGTCCATTGGTTGAGGAGGTCGAGTTCGTCCAGGCGGCGCTGGATGGGAACGAACTGAGCGGTCACATCGGCTTGGTAGGACGCGAAGATCAACCCTGACTCAGAGATGCCGTCGCCGCTGGGTGGGAGATCGTAGTTGTAGCTGCGTCGGTAGATGCGCTCGGTGCCGTCGCCACGGGCGCGCCGCATGTGGGCGAAGTCGGGGATGACGGGAAACCCTGCGGTGCCGGTGGCGGCGAAGTCGGGTTCATCAGTCTCGTTCGCCCCTGTGAGCGGTGCTCCGTTCGACAGGGTTCGGCCGATCGATGCCTCGCGCCCCACGCGGTCGAGCTCGTCCCAGGTGTCGAGGGTCATCCGGATGCGACGGATGACGAGGCCGGTGCCGCCGGCTAGCCAGCCGTCGGTGGCCCAGACGACGGAGTCGAAGTCCTCGGTTCCGGGGACGGGATTGACGGTGCCGTCGACCTGTCCGAACAGGTTCCGCATGGTCGTGCCGGATCGTTCGGTACCGCGGGCGCGGCGGAAGCCGTCCTGCCGCCAGCGCACGGTCGCGAAGCGGCGAGCATCCTTGAGCAGCATCCGGGCGGTGTGTGCGACGGTGACCGGGTCGTCGGAGGCGATCTCGATGAGCAGATCCCCGCCGCTCCAGGCGTCCTCGAGCTGGTCGATCGAGAACACGGGCAGCGGGGCGAGCCAGCCTGGGGCGGTTCCTCCCGCGCGGGCGACGAGACCGGGGCCGAAGCCGAAGGTGACGGTCAGGCGTGCGGGCGCGATCGCGAGCTCCGGTTCGGAGTCGGCGAGAGCGGCGACCCCCTGGGTGAGGCGCGCGGCGTCGTCGGTGAGGATGCGCATCATCCGGCGCAGCCCGTCTCGGCTCGTGCTCGGTGCGAGGTCGAGCCCGATGAACGCGGTGTGGGCCTGCGGAACGGTCGCGACGCCGGCCTGATGGGGTCCGTGGAATGGGACAGCGTCGCTCCTGGTGATCGCGTCGGCGTCGACTGCCGATGTCGAAGAGGCGCGATCGCGGGAGGCGAGGGCGAAGTCTGCGCCGATCGCGGCGGCGGCGCCGAGGCCGGCGGCAGCCCCTCCGAGGAGGAGCTGTCGCCGGTTCACGCCGCGCCCGGAACCGGCGTCCTGGGCTTGGGGCATCAGTCGTCCCCGCCCATGTTCATGTCGTCACCTGTGTAGGTCTCGTTGGCGCCGGAGTAGTCCTTCGCCGGGGCGGTGAAGGTGTAGTCGGAGCCGTCCGAGAACGTCAGGGTGAACTCGATCTCGTCGCCTGCGACGATTGGGGCGGTCAGGCCCATGAGCATGAGGTGGTTGCCGCCCGGCTCGAGCGTGAGCGCGCCGCCGGCCGGGATGGTGAAGCCGCCGTCTTTCTCCTGCATGACCATCGAGCCGCTGCCGTTGTCTACGGTCTCGTGCAACTGCATCGAGGTCGAGGCGGTGCTGGTGGCCGAGACCAGGGTCACGTCGGCGTCGCCGTTGTTGGCGAGCTCGCCGAAGGCGGCGGACATGCCCTCGTCGGTGGCCTTGACCCAGGCGTCGGTGATCGTGACGCTCTGCCCGGCGGTTGTCGGGCCAGCGGCCTGGTCGGGCGTCGTTGTCGCGCATCCAGCGAGAGCGAGCGCAGCGGCGGCGGCCAGCGCGAAGACGACCGCCGGACGGCGGACGGTGAGTGTGTTCATCAGAATGGTTCCTTATGTCGTTCAGAAAGGGTTGGGTGTGTTCACGGAGAGCCGGGCTCGTCCGTGCCGTGTTGGGTGACGCGTCGGCGGAGGAAGCGACTGGCGATCCAGTAGCCACCGCCTGCGATGACGGCGCCGGCAAGACCGATGAGAACGATCCGTATCGCCCCCGGCACTCCCGGCTCTCGGGTGTCTGCGCTGTCCTGCCCGTTCGCTGCTCCTGGCGCCGTGGCGGCCGGTGACGGCCGTTCGCCGGCATCTCCGACGGCGAACGGGATGATCCCGCTGATGGGATGCCCGTCGCGAGAGACGACCTGCCATCGGATCTCATACCAGCCGTCGGGCATGCCGCCCTGCAGTGCGATCCGCGCCCTGGTGTCGTCGTAGGCGAGGTCGCCCTCGGTCCACGACTGCTCGGCGGCGTCGGTCACGATGATGATGCCGCCGAGCTCCATGAGTTCTCCGGAGAACTGCAGCACGACCTCCTCCGGTGGAGCCTGAAGCACTTCGCCGTCGGCCGGGGTCGATGCGACGAGCTGGTCATGAGCCTGGGCAGGCTCCGCGATCCAGAGCAGGCCACTGGTCATTGTGGCGACCGCGAGCGCGGCCGCGACGATGCGTATCCACCCGGAAACGGGTCGTGACATGGTGCGTCCAATGCTGATCGGCACGGCAGCGCCGCACCAGGGTGAGAGCCAGATCGTTACCGTCGGCGACGGTCGACCGCGAAAGAGCCGGCTGGTTGAGGTTCACGCCCCGAAGGGTCGGAACGGACGCCAGCCGCACGCTCCCGGGGCGCGTGCGACCCGGTGCGTCAGGAGAGCGCGAGCAGAGTGGAGCGCGGTGGCCCTCTGCGGGAGATCGACGCCCCGAGCAGCAGATGCGCGAAGGGGCGCTGGTTCAGGAAGTCGCCCACCAGCCGCGGCAGGGCGACCCGGATGGCAGCCGGACGAGGCAGTCGCGGGAACAGCGTGCGCACAAGCATTGCCGTGAGCTGCCACAGGCCGACGAGGGCGGCTTCGCCGCGTCGGATCAGCAGGATGGTGACCACCGCTGCGATACCGTGCCCGACCCACATCCCGCCGTCGGGGTGATCCATGTGGGGAGCCATCTCGGTCCCGGTGTGCAGCAGTGTGATCGTCTGCGCATGATGCCCGGCGTGGCCGGCGGGGGCGTCTTCGATCAGGAACGCTCCGGGGCCGGTAGTGCCGAGCCCGAACAGCCAGTGGAACAGGAGTTGGCTGGACAGTACCGAGAGCACCAGCCCCGGCAGAGACAGGACGCGCCCGGACAGCGGGAGGCATACGAACACCGAGAGCGCCAACGGCACCAGGATGCCCGGCATCTCCGGCACGGACCCTCCGGCGAGCACATGCGATATCAGCGCGATCAAGGTGGAGAACACCGCGACGAGCAGCGCCTTCCCGGCGCGCGCCTGCCGAGACAGACGCGCCCCGCGCAGCCGCGCCGGGACGGGCTCGCCGTCTCGGGCTGCTTCTGCAGTGCGAGGTCTCATCAATCTCATCCTAAGGATCGGCCGAGCCCCTCCGAGGAGCCCGCGGCGGGCGCATGGAGCACCTCCGACTATGCCCCATTATACGGTGGGGGGTATATTCGGAGCATGTCGACCCCCACGATCACGCCCGCGCGTCGCCGGGTGCAGCGGCGCACGCTGCTGTTGCTCTCCCTCGCCCAGGTGTTCAGCGGTGTCGGCACCGGCGCGGTGGTGTCGACCGGCTCCTTGCTTGCCGTCGAGCTGTCGGGGTCGGAGGCGTGGGCTGGTTCGGTGACCACGACGATGACGCTCGGCGCGGCAGTCGCCTCGGCGCTGCTGATGCGCCTGGCCCTGGCCCGGGGTCGTCGGATCGCCCTGTCGACCGGACTGCTGATCGGCGCTGCGGGAGCTGTCGGCGTCGTGCTCGCCGCCGTCAGCGGGGCCTTCTGGCTGCTGGTCGCCTCGGGGGTGCTGATCGGATTCGGGAACGCGGTGAACCTGCAGGCACGATTCGCCGCGACCGATCTGAGCGCGACCGAGCACCGAGGGCGCGACCTGTCGCTCGTGGTCTGGATGAGCACGATCGGCGCGGTCGCCGGCCCGAACCTCATCGGCGCCGGCGGGACACTCGCAGCCGGACTCGGCATTCCTGCGTTGTCCGGGCTGTTCGTGATCTCCACGGCCGGAATGCTGGTGGGCATGGCCGTCATCTGGATCGGCCTCCGACCCGACCCCTACCTCGTCCTCATCGGTCGGCAACCGCTGGCCGGAGCCGACGGAGCGGTCACGGCTGCGCCTGTGCCGGGAGGTCCGCGGCCGGGGTTGCGGCAGGGCATCCGGGCGTTGTGGTCCCACCCCGGATCGCGAGCCGGGCTGATCGGCATCGTCGCCGCGCATGCCGTGATGGTCGCGGTGATGTCGATGACGCCGGTGCACCTGACCGGGCACGGCGCCTCGATCACCATCGTCGGGCTCACCGTGAGCCTGCACATCGCGGGCATGTATGCGCTCGCCCCGGTGATGGGCGTGCTCACCGACCGGCTCGGCGGGCGCATCGTCGCCGCGGGCGGGATGGTGACGCTGCTGGTCTCGGCGCTGCTGGCCGGGTTCAGCGGCGACGCCCACGTGGTGACCGTGATCGGGCTGATCCTGCTCGGCCTGGGCTGGTCGGCCGCGACCGTGGCTGGGTCGGCGATGATCGTCGCCGCCACCCCCGTCGCCGAGCGGGTTGCCGCCCAGGGCGCCTCGGACACGCTGATGAGCCTCGCCGGTGCTGCGGGCGGGTTGCTCGCCGGGGTCGCGCTCGCCGCGATCGGCTATCTCGGCCTCGGCGCTGCCAGCGCCGTGGTCATTCTCATCACCCTCGCGGTCCTGGCCTGGACCGCACGAACGAATCGGAGAACCCCATGACCATCCTCGCCTTCCTCAGCTCCACTCCCGGACGGTGGACCCGCGCCATCGTCGGTGCCGTCCTGATCGCGCTGGGCGCGATCCTCGGCGGCTGGTGGTGGCTGCTCGCCGCGCCCGGGCTCTTGTTCGTCCTCGTCGGCGCACTCGACGTGTGCCTGATCGCGCCGCTCGCGGGAAAGCCCCTGCGCGGCAAGGACTTCCGCGCCGCCCTTGGCCGCTGACCGGCCCGAACGAACGGACACGCATCATGCGCACGCTCCTCACCCTGCTCTCGCTCGCCTTCGCCGCAACCCTCACCCTGGCCGGCTGCTCCAGCCCTGCCCCCGTGACCGTGGGTGAGGATGCCGTCATCATCGACGTCCGAACTCCGGCTGAGTACGCCGAAGGGCACCTTGACGGCGCGGTGAACATCGACGTCTCCTCCCCGGCATTCGCCGACACCATCGCCGAGCTCCCCGCAGACGACGAGTATGTCGTCTACTGCCGGTCGGGCAACCGCTCCGCGCAGGCCGCCTCGATCATGCGCGACCACGGATTCGAGCATGTCATCGACGCTGGCGCCCTCAGCGATGCATCAACGGCCACCGGGATCGACATCGTCACCGAGTGAGCGTCAGCCCGCGCGACCACGCATGTTCGCATCCCAATACCCCTGGGGGTATACTCGAGCTATGGCTACCCGAGAGATCACCCTCGACAACCTCGAACCCACCATCGCCGGGAACGACATCGTGCTCCTGGACTTCTGGGCTGCGTGGTGCGGCCCGTGCCGCGCGTTCGCGCCCGTATTCGAGACCGCCTCGACTACCCACCCGGACGTGGTGTTCGGGAAGGTCGACACCGAGGCGCAGCAGCAACTCGCCGCGGGGTTCCGGATCACCTCGATCCCGACCCTGATGGCGTTCCGCGAGAACATCCTGGTGTTCGCCCAGCCCGGCGCCCTCGCGGCCCCGCAACTGGAACAGGTGATCGCCGCCGTGCGCGACCTGGACATGGACGAGGTCCGCGCCCAGGTCGCCGCACAGGCTCAGCAGAGCCAGCAGGAGACGGCGCGATGAGGATCGTCATCGTCGGAGGCGTCGCCGGCGGCATGAGTTGCGCCGCCCGCGCACGGCGGTTGGATGAGTCGGCGGAGATCATCGTGCTCGAACGCGGCGAGCACGTCTCCTACGCGAACTGCGGACTGCCCTACTTCGTCGGCGGGGAGATCGCCGACCCCGCGAAGCTGCTCGTGCAGACCCCGCAGTCGCTTCACGCCGCGCTGAACCTGGACGTGCGCACAGGCCACGACGTCACCGGACTTGACCCCGAGCAGCGGGTCGTGACCGTGGACACCCCGGACGGGAGGACGCGGATCGGGTATGACGCGCTCGTGCTCTCGCCGGGTGCGCAGGCCGCACGACCCCCGATCCCGGGTCTGGACTCTCCGCGAGTGCGCACCCTGCGCACCGTCGATGACGCCCTTGCTCTGCGCGAGCAGGTCGAGGCCGGAGCGCGGCGCGCGGTCGTGCTCGGCGCCGGGTTCATCGGCATCGAGGCGGCCGAAGCCCTCGCCCGCCAGGGGCTGGACGTGACCGTGGTCGAGCTCGCCGAGCACGTCCTGCCCCCGCTGGAGGCCGAGCTCGCCGCGCTCGTGACGGGCGAGCTGCACGAACTCGGCATCGGCACCCGCACCGGGATCGCTGCGACCGGCATCCAGCAGGGCGCCGAGCACGACCTGGTCGCCCTCGGCGACGGCACGCTGCTGCCCGCGGACCTGATCGTCCTGTCCGTCGGGGTCCGACCCGACACCGCCGTGTTCGAGGCCGCGGGAGTGAAGTGCGAACGAGGCGCGATCGTCGTCGACGAGCACGGCCGCACCTCGATCCCCGGCGTCTGGGCTGTCGGCGATGCAACGGTCAGCGCCGACGCCGTCACCGGCATCCGCCGCCCGGTTGCACTGGCGGGACCGGCCAACCGCGCCGGACGACTCGTGGCCGACGACATCCTCCGACCCGGCACCGCCAGGCCGATCCCGCACCCGGTCGGCACCGCGATCGTCCGAATCGGGTCCGTCACCGCCGCGCTGACCGGCGCGAACCGTGCCGCGCTGGACGCGGCCGGGGTCGGTTACCGGACGATCCACCTGCATCCGAACCAGCACGCCGGCTACTTCCCCGGCGCGGCCCAGCTCCACCTGATCCTCCACTTCCGCGAGGCCGACGGGCTGCTGCTCGGCGCGCAGGCGGTCGGCGCAGAGGGGGTCGACAAGCGCATCGACGTGCTCGCCTCCGCGATCCGCGCCGGCATGAGCGTGGACGACCTGATCGACCTCGACCTGGCCTACTCGCCGCCCTACGGCCAGGCCAAAGACCCGGTGAACCTCGCCGGCATGGTCGGAGAGAACCTCCGCACTGGCACTCTGGCACTCTGGTACGCGCAGGACGTGGACCAGGTGCTCGCGCACTCGCTGGTCCTCGACACGCGCAGCAGGGCGGAGTTCGCCACCGGGCATCTGCCCGGCGCGCTGAACATCCCTCACACCGAGCTGCGCGAACGGCTCGACGAGGTCCGCACCGCGTCCGCGGGGCGTCCCGTCCGGGTGATGTGCGCCTCCGGAGTCCGCTCCGCGATCGCGCACCGCGTCCTCGCGCAGGCCGGGTTCGATTCCGCCTCCCTGTCGGGCGGCATCCTGACGCTCCGGGCGGTGCTCGGCGACCGCGCCGGCGAACTGCTGCGCTTCGAAGGGGCGATGCAGGATGCCTGAGCGTCGCACTGTCCGGGCCTGCGCGACGTCGCCCGCCGATCGGATCGTCCGGGGCATCGCCGCGCTGTTCGTCGGGGCGTTCGCGCTGAGCATGACCGGCCAGCCCTGGTGTGCGATCCCGGCCGGGGTCTGCTCGATCCTGCTCGCGGTCGGCGCGATCACCGGCTGGTGCCCCACCGACCTGCTCCGCACCCGTCAGGCTGAGACAGTCGAACAGAACACCCTCGGCTACACCGACGCCCGCCAGCACATCGACATCACCTGACCGTCTCCGACCGAGAGGAACCCCATGCGCACCACCGACCCCGACGTCCAGCGCCGCATCCTGCACCGCCTGCGCCGCGCCCGCGGCCAGCTCGACGCCGTCATCAACGCCGTCGAGCAGGAGAAGCCCTGCCGCGATATCGTCACCCAGCTCGCCGCCGTCTCCAGCGCCCTCGACCGGGCCGGCTTCGCGATCGTGTCCACCGCCATGAAGGACTGCCTCACCGACCCCGACACCGCCCTCGCCGAAGACGGCATCACCACCGAAGAGCTCGAGAAGCTCTTCATGATGCTCGCCTGACCACGGACCCCACAGACAAGACAACGGAGGAGAACGCCCATGTGCCAGCAAGTCACCTGCTCACGCTGCTGTCGACCGACCTGGACCGGCTGCGGTCAGCACATCGAGACCGCACTCGCCGGAGTGCCCGAAGCCGACCGCTGCCACTGCCAGGAGGCGTGACCATGTGCTCAGCGACGACCTGCAAGACCTGCGGAAAGACCACCTGGACCGGATGCGGCCAGCACATCAACCAGGTCCGACGAGGCGTCCCTGCGCACCAGTGGTGCAACGGACGGCATACCCCCGAGGAGATCGCCGCCGCGAAAGCGCAGCGCGGAAACATCTTCACCCGGCTCTTCGGCCGCTGACCCCAGCCGCTTCGAGTTCAGTCGCGAGACGGTGTGCCAGACGACACCGCGCCACCCTCTGATCCGCCGACCGCCTCGGGCGCCGATCCGGTCGGGCTCGCTTCAGCGGCAACTGACGGCTCACGCCCCGGGAGGTACGGAGACGGCTCCGGCTCGTGGTGCCGAACCGTCTGAACAACCATGATGGCGATGCCGAGGGCGACGACCGCGAACGATGCCCAGATGTTCGCCGGGATGCCTAACGGCGCGTCGCTGGTCGGATCGATCCGGATCGCCTCCAGGCCGCTCCGCCCCAGCCCGTACCAGATCAAGTAGACCGCGAGACTGCGCCCCCACCCGAGCGCGAAGCGCCGCTCCAGCAGCAGGATCACTCCGGCCCCGCACAGGTTCCAGATCATCTCGTACAGGAACAGCGGATGGAACAGCGTCCCCGCAGGCAGCCCGTCCGGGAACATCGCCGCCGACGGCGAAATCTCCAAGCCCCACGGCAACGTCGTCGGCAGCCCGAACAGCTCCTGATTGAACCAGTTTCCCAGCCGCCCGATCGCCTGGGCGACCAGCAACCCCGGCGCCAGTGCGTCCGCGAACGCCCAGAACCGCAAGCCCATCCGCCGGCAGGCGATGACGGCCCCGATCGCGCCGCCGATCAGAGCGCCATAGATCGCGTTCCCGCCATCCCAGATCGCGAACACACTCCACAGGTTCGCGCCTGGATAGAAGTAGTCCCCGACATGGGTGAAGACGTGATAAAACCGCGCCGCCACGATTCCCAGTGGGACCACCCAAATCGCGATGTCCACCACCGCCCACCGCGCCACCCCGCGCCGCCGCAGCCGCCTCTCCGTGATCGCCACCGCCGCGAGGATCCCCGCGATGATGCACAGCGCATAGGTGTGAATCGTCAACGGGCCGACCGAGAAGCTCGCCCACGACGGATCCGGGCTCGGAATACTCGCGGGGAGCATCGAAAGCCTCACCGCCCTTCAATCGATCCGTCGCCAGTCTAGCGAGGGACCAAGATCGGCCCGACTCGAGACCGCTTCAGTTCGACACTTGTTCTCTATTCGCGCAGCCTTACTGGCCATATCCCTGCACAAGTGCTGCCACGACTGTGACTGCGCCGCACCTCACTTCGCCAGTCGCAAGATCGCTTGCCAACTCTCGTTGTTCTCCAGTCCAACAGGAATGCACGAATGCTACCGTAGGTAGTTGCAAGAATCTTAGACGAGAGCGAGGTGGCCATGAAGGGCGGCGTGATCCTGTTCCGGGGCACCGGCGCTGATGCGCTGCGCTACCTGGAGTCCGACCGCTCCCGCGCCGACGACTACTACCTGGAGGCCGGCACGGCGATCGCGGAGTTCGCAGTGGTCGACGGCCGGGGGACCGTGATCGGAGCGGGCGCGCTAACCCCGGACGAGTACGCGGCCTGGGTGAACTGGATCAACCCGCTCACCGGGGAGTCGATGGGAACGCCACGCAAGGCAGGGGAGGGGAAGCAGGGCAGTCCGCGGTTCGCGGAGATGGTCGTGAACGCCCCGAAGTCCCTGTCGGTCGCGGCCGCGCTTCACCCGGAGGTCTCCGAGGCCCTGGACGCGGCGCAGAAGGACGCGATGGCCGAGATCCGGCGCTGGCTCGGGGAGCACAGCGTCACCCGGATCGGCCCGCGTGGGAAGCAGGAGGTCGTGCCGGTCGAACAGCTCGAAACCGTCTCCGTCGTGCATCACACCTCCCGCGCGGGCGACCCGCACCGGCACATCCACTTCCAGATCGGCGCCCGCGTGTGGGCCGCGGGCGCCTGGCGCGGCCTGGACACCGCCGCCCTGTTCCGGCAGCAGGGCGCGATCCGCGCACTCGGCACGGCCGTCATCGCCGCGCACCCGCAGCTCACGGCCGTGCTCGACAAGCACGGTCTGACGCTCGATCCGGTGACCGGGGAAGTCGCGGAGCTGGAGCCCTGCAACGCGCTCATGTCGAAGCGGTCGGCGCAGGTGCAGCGCAACCTCGCCCGCTTCGAGAAGGACTGGCGGGCGGCGCATCCGGGCGAGGAGCCCGGCCCGGTCGTGCGCGGCCGGCTGGAGGCGATGGCCTGGGATCACCAGCGCCCGGCCAAGAAGCCGGCCACCCTCAAGGACGAGGCCGCGTGGCGTATCGAGCTGGAGCAGGCCGGATACACGCCGGACCCGCCGCGCGTGCACCGGCGCGCGCCGATGGCGCTGGACGACCTCAGCGCGCAACAGGTCGCATCGCGCGCACTCGACCGTTGCGCCGCCGGCGCATCCACCTGGACGCGCCACACGATCCAGGAGCACGTCACCCACATCATCACCGAGGCTGGCGTGCGCGCCACCCCGGAGGCGTTGCGCGAGATGGTGGCGATCACGACGGCGCTGGCGGTGCGGGATTGCCTGTCGGTGCTGCCGCCGGATATGGTGCAGCCCGACCATGTGGCGCACCTGACCTCGCTGCACGTCGTCGCGGTCGAGACGCAACTGCGCGACCAGCTCCAGGCACGCGCAACGGCCGGCGCGAGCCGGGCGCTCGACGTGACGCGCTTGGCGCGGGGGCGCGGGCTGGACGCGGAGCAGGCACAGGCCGCCGCCGCAGTCGCCGGGACCGACCCGCTCCTGGTGGTCGAGGGCGCGGCCGGCGCGGGCAAGACCACCATGCTCGGCGTGGCGATCGAAGCCGCCGCCGGCCAGGGCCGACGCACGCGGGTCGTGACGCCGACGAAGAAAGCCGCGGACGTGGCCGCCCAGGAACTCGGCGTGAGCACCGACAGCGCGGCGAAGCTTGTCCACGAGCACGGCTGGCGTTGGAACCAGGACGGGGTATGGACCCGCCTGGCCGTGGGCGACACCGATCCCGAGAGCGGCAGCACCTACACCGGCCCCTCGAAGGCCGCGCAACTTGTCCGAGGCGAGCGGATCGTGGTCGATGAGGCCGGGATGCTCGACCAGGACACCGCCCTCGCACTGCTGACCGTCGCGGACGAGCACGGCGCGACCCTTGCCCTCGTCGGCGACCGAGCGCAGCTCCCCGCCGTCGGGCGCGGCGGGCTGCTCGACATGGCCGCGCAGCTCGCACCGCGGACCTACGACATGACCACCGTGCATCGCTTCGCCGACCCCGAGTACGCAGCCCTGACCGTGCAGATGCGACGCGGGGAGCATCCGGGCCTGCTGTTCGACCGGCTGCACGCCCTCGGACTCGTGGTGCTGCACGAGGACTCGGAGGCGGTGCAGGAGGAGATCGCCCGCGACGCGCGCAACGGCGACGCGATCACCGCGGCGACCAACGACGAGGCGCAAGGGCTGAACGAGCGCATCCGTGTCGAGCGGGTGCGCACCGGCGTGGTCGACGACGCCCGCACGACCACCGGCAGCGACGGGCTCCCCATCGGGCGGGGCGACGTGATCCAGACCCGGCAGAACGACTCCGACGTGCAGGTGGCGAACCGTCAGACCTGGACCGTGCAGGCCGTCGGGCAGAACGGGACAGTGTGGGCGACAGAGAACGGGAACGGCCGCAAGCGGCAGCGCACTGTCCGGCTGCCGGCCGAGTACGTCGCCGAGCACACCCACCTCGCCTACGCCTCCACCGCCTACGGCGTCCAGGGCGCGACCGTGCCCGGCTCGCACACTGTCCTCTCCGACGCGCTGGACGCCTCCGGCGTCTACGTGGGCATGACCCGAGGACAGGAGACGAACCGCCTGCACGTCGTCGCCGCCGATCTGGACGACGCGCGGGAGCAGTTCACGGCTGCGCTCGAGCGGGACCGTGCCGACCGGGGCCCGGTTGCCGCGACCCGCGCAGCGCGCGAAGCCGTGGCCGGGCTCGCCGCCGATGGGCCGGTGCGCTTGGTGAACGCCGAGCGCACCCGCCTGACTGAGCGGATCGAGCACGCCGTCCGCGAGGCGGCCAAGTGGGAGCAGGCCGTCGCCGTGCTCGACCGCCAGCGCGAGACGCAGCGCGCCGAGGCCGACGAGCAGCGGGAGGCCGTCGCCGCCGCGGACGCCCGCGCCGCCGAGGTCCGTGCCGAGGTCGCAGCCCCGCTGATCGAACAGGCCACCGCCGACGGCACCGCCTACCTCACCGGCCGGGAGCGGATGTGGGAGGCGCAGACTGCGCGCGGCCAGGCCGGGCGGTTCAGGAGGCGTGCAGCCGACCGAGCGGCGACCGAGGCCGCAGACGCGCACCGCGCGACGGAGGACGCGGTGCGGCGACGCTGGGGCGGTCTGCCTACCGGAACTGCGGGTGTGGAGCCGTGGGCCAAGACGGTCGCCGGGAAGCAGGCCGACGCCGACCCGCGCGTGACCGAGACTCGGCAGGAGGCGGAGCAGACCCGCCGCGAGCAGGGCCGCCTTGCCGAGCGGCACCTGCGCGAGTCCACCGGCCTGCGCCAGCGGGTGCTCGGCTCCGAGAGCCCGAGCACCGCCAGCACCCACGCTGCCGGGTGGCGCGCTCGGGCGGAGCAAGCCAGGCACGACCTTGCGCAGATCGAGGCGCTGCCCGTCACCGAGGCCGCGCAGTATGTCCGCGAACTCGCCGCTCGAGCCGAGGTCGAGCGGCGAGTGGCCGAGCGCGCTCAGGCCGCACGCGAGAAGCGCGCCGCCCAGCTCGGCCGCTACCGGCCATCGAGCGACCACGGCCGGACCGGGCCAGAACGCGACGCCCCCGGCCTCGGCCGGTGACGCGTGCTCCGATCCCTGGCCCATGTCAGCGCGCAGACGTACACTTGATGCATGACTCCGAAGCTGGCGGACTACATCGAGGCTGGCAAGACCCTCGATGCCGACGAGCGCGAGATCGCCGCGCTCGCCCTCCAGCACGTCGATGAGGCGGAGCAGGCCGAGATCGACGCCGCCTGGGACGAGGCCATTGATCGGCGGCTGGACGAGCTGACGAGCGGCAAGGTCAAGCCCGTCAGCGGCCGGGAGACGATCGCTATCGCGCGGGCACGTTCGGCCGCGCGGCGCGAGTGACGCTGGACTGGAACGAGCACCCCGAGGCTCGTGACGAGTTCCTCGACGCCCACGATCGCTACCTGGGGATCGAGGACGGCAGGCTCGGCGACGAGTTCGCGGACGTGGCCGAGGCCGCAGCCGAAATGATCCTCCAATGGCCGGACGCGCCGCCGCCGTACCGCGGCCGACGACGTGACCCGATGATCCGCACCTGGCACCTCGGCAAGTTCCCGTACAACCTCATCTACACCGTCCGCGACGGCGAGGTGTTCGTGCTTGCCTACGCTCCCGAGGCGCGTCGCCCCGGCTACTGGATGCACCGCCTAAACGAGTGATCGTCCATTCTCAGGAACGTTAGCCAGGTGACCCCCAAGTGACCCCGAGCCTCCCGAGGATGCTGTTTCAGGCCGATTCTGGCGTGTGATGAGTGCGAGGCGTGCGAACCGCAAGACGCCCCGACTTCCCAGCAACTGCAAGGGATCGCGGCGTCCGCTAAGCTGGTCGGGCACAAGGAGTCGTCGCATAGTCAGGCCTAGCGCTCCACCCTGCTAAGGTGGAGTCCCCGTAAGGGGACCGAGGGTTCAAATCCCTCCGTCTCCGCCAGAAAAGCCCCGGCTCGCCGGGGATTTCGGTGTCTCTGGTGTTGTGGTCTCCCCGCTGCTGAGGCCGTGGAACCGCCGGATAACAGGCGGGTTAGGGAAGGACGGGAGGGCCGCCGCATCCGCGTGATCGTCACGGTGCGGAAGAAGGGCTACGCCACCGGCGTGGTGACCAGTAGCTACACGGCGCCGATCGCTCGCTGACGATCTGCGGCGACGAGCCGCTGACCCTGCCGACGATCTGGCTACGATGCGGCGGGATGGAAGCTGGGCTCAAGACCGGTCGCCGCACTCCGTCCCGTGAAGTGGAACACTGATGCAGGTTCCGGCCTTGGTCTGGTAGGCGGTGGGGTCGGCCGCGGGCGGTCGGGGCCGCTTCACCCAGGCGCGACGAGGCCACGGCAGATGAGATCGTCGCGGCGCTACGGGCGCACGCGTCGCCGGTCGAAGCGGCGGGCCTGGCCAGGTACTTTAAGACAGGTCCGGGTGAGTACGGCGAGGGCGATCGATTCCTCGGCCTGCATCTGAGCACCGTGTCTGCGATCGCGAAGGAGAACCTCGGGCTGCCGGTGGCCGAGCTCGAGCGCCTGCTCGAGAGTCCCTATCACGAGGTGAGGACCACGGCTCTGAGCATCATGCATCAGGAGGCCTCCCGGGCGCGGACCGTCGAGGCCCGGCGCGCCGAGCTCTTCGAGCTGTATCTCCGACGCCATGACCGGATCAACAACTGGGACCTGGTCGATCTCGCCTGCCGATGGGTGGTCGGAGGGTACCTGATGGACAAGCCACGAGACATCCTGTACCGGCTGGCGCGCTCGGCGAATGTCTGGGAACGCCGAACAGCCATGGTGAGCTGCTGGACCTTCATCCGGGCCGGCCAGGCCCACGACGCCGTGGCGATCGCCGAGATCCTGGTCGACGATCCGCACGACCTCATACGCAAAGCGACGGGCTGGATGCTGCGCTCGATCGGCGAGGTAGACCCGCCAGTCCTGGTGGCATTCCTCGACCGGCACGCTGCCTCGATGCCGCGCACGACTCTGCGCTACGCCATCGAGAAGTTTCCGCGTGACGAGCGCGCGCAGTGGATGAGCGTGAGAGCCAAGCATGCCGGGACGCCCAGAAGCGCGGCGAAAGCGAAGCCGCAACGCGACGCCGCTCCCCTTGTGTGACCGATCCGCAGCCGCGCGCTGTCCACGCCCTCGTCCTACCGGCAGCAGCAGCGTCTATCAGCGCGCCGCGACGATGCCCGGCGGCATGCCCGCGCCGATCATCTCCTCGTGCAGCACAAGTGCTGCGGCGCCGAGCGCCGGAGCGTCGCGGACGCTGACGGACGCCTGGACGATCACCGGTGGCCTGCCCCGGCGGCGCGATCGCTCGTCGAGAGCAGTCTGGATGCCGGTGATGAACAGCGACATCGCGCTGCCGAATCCGGTACCGGCCAACACGATCCGCTCCAGATCCAGCATGTCGGTCATGCTCGCGGCCGCGGTTGCGAATGCATTCACCGATGGCGCGAGCGCGGACACCGCGACGGGATCGCCTGCCACTGCCGCAGCGTTGAGACGTGCGGTACTAACCTGCCGGCCGACCGCGGAGCTGTAGCGGCGCAGTGAAGCAGCCGGTCCTGCCACCGCGACAAGGCACCCTCTGGCTCCGCACGTACAGGAGGGACCGGCGGGGTCGATGAGCATGTGACCGAGGTCGCCGGCGTGACCGTGCGCACCGCGCAGCGCGCGACCCTGCAGCACGGCGCCCACACCGATCGCATCTTCCATGAGGATGACGGCGAAAGCCTCCGAGTCGGCTACGGCCCCGCTCCACCGCTCGCCGATCGCCGCCGCGATCGCCTCGCACTCCGCGACGGCGTCCACGGCGGTGTACTCGACGAGCCGGTCCTGCAGGGGGAAGGATGCCCACGCTTCGAGAAGTTCCTGGGTGTCCGGCGACTGTCTGAACCCGTCGAACGAACCAGGCACGGCGACGCCCGCGCCAACGACGAGATCACGGTCCAGCCCCAGCGAGTCGATGAGGTCCAGAAGGCCTATGGCGAGGCGCTCGATGTACTCATCAGGATGCGCCCGGCCGATGCCGGCCATGCGCGACCGGCCGACCACGGCTCCCCACATGTTCGACACCACGAGCACGGTCGAGCCGAATCCCAGCTGGATCCCGACGCCGAAGCGCGCGCCCGCGTCGACCTCCAGCAGCACGCGGCGCTTGCCGCCCGTCGATTCCCCCCTTCCGGTCTCGAGGACGAGGCCGTCCTCGAGCAACCGGCGGACGACATTGGTCATCGTCGCAGCAGTGAGGCCCGTCGCCTCGGCCAGCTCGCCTCGGCTGATCGGGCCGCGTGTGCGGATCGCTTCAAGGATGAGTCCACGCGTGTTCGTACGCTGTGCGCGGACCGCATCGGACGCCTTGATCATGCACTTCCCTTCACGCCTGCCGACGGGGGGCGACGCTCAGTGTATCGATCGCACACGGCGGTGAGCGCACTGCATGAGTGACTAATTTCACTTGCTTTAGAAAGTCCACTAGAGTCGGCCCATACCCGACGAGGAGAACCACCATGCATCATGACCTGACCACCGGCTGGACTGTCCGTCTCGTCACGGGCGAGGCACCGGATGACCTGGCGAGCCGCCTGGATGCCGTGCCGGCCGAAGTCCCCGGAGTGGTGCACACCGATCTGCTCGCGGCCGGGCTCATCACGGATCCTTTCGTCGACGACGCCGAGGCGTCGCTGCGCTGGATCGGCGAGAGCGATTGGGAGTACCGCACGAGCTTCGACTGGTCCGACACGGGCGACACCCGCGTCGACCTCGTCGCAGAGGGTCTCGACACCGTCGCCCACGTCGAGCTCAACGGCGTCACCGTTGCTCGCACCGTCAACCAGCACCGCAGCTATCGGCTCCCCGTCGCAGAGCTGCTGCGCCCAGGCTGCAATGACATCGTGATCACGTTCCGCTCACCGTATGCCTACGCACGCGAGCAGGAGGCTCTGCTCGGCAAGCGTCCGCACTCGTACGAGAACCCCTTCAACGCCATGCGCAAGGCCGCATGCAACTTCGGCTGGGACTGGGGTCCCGACCTCGCCTCGGTCGGGATCTGGAAGCCGATCGGCATCCACTCCTGGTCCGGCGCGCGGATCGCCGCGGTGCGTCCCCTTGTCGACGTCATCGACGGGGTGCCGACCGTGACCGTCCATGTCGACGTCGAGTGGGCTGACACCGAGCCCGCAGCCGGCGCGGAGCTCGCGGTCGAGGTGGCGGGTCAGACGGCGCTCGTGGCCCTCGGCCCCGGGCAGACCTCTGCATCCACAACGATCGACGCGCCCGGCGCCGCCCTGTGGTGGCCGCGTGGCTACGGCGAGCAGACCCGTCACGAGCTCGACGTGCGCCTGCTGAGCGAAACAGGCGACGAGCTGTCCCATTGGAGCCGCCGGATCGGGTTCCGCAGCGTCGAGATCGACGTCGCGCCCGACGAGCAGGGCAGCGCGTTCCGCATCATCGTCAACGGTGAGGACGTCTACATCCGCGGCGCGAACTGGATCCCGGACGACGTGTTCTTCCCGCGCATCACTCGCGACACGCTGCAGAAGAGCATCACCGATGCCCTCGAGTCGAACATGAACATGCTGCGGGTCTGGGGAGGGGGCATCTACGAGTCGGAGGACTTCTACGATCTCTGCGACGAGAACGGCATCCTCGTCTGGCAGGACTTCCTGCTCGCCTGCGCAGCCTATGCGGAGGACGACGCGCTGTGGTCGGAGTTCGAAGCCGAGGCCGTCGAGGCCGTGACCCGACTCACCGCGCATCCGAGTCTCGTGGTGTGGAACGGCGGCAATGAGAACATCTGGGGCTACATCGATTGGAACTGGCGCTCGCAGCTGGGTGCCATGACCTGGGGCGAGGGGTATTACATCGATCTGTTCCCTCGCATCGTCCGGCAGCTCGCGCCGAACACGCCCTACTCCGAGGGTAGCCCGTTCTCGTTCAGCCGCTACGTGCACCCCAACGACGATGCGCACGGCACCATGCACATCTGGGACGTGTGGAACCGCGTCGACTACACCCACTATCGCGACTACCGGCCGCGGTTCGTGTCGGAGTTCGGCTTCCAGGGGCCGCCCGCCTGGTCAACCCTGGAGTACGCCGTACACGACGAGCCGCGCGATCCTTTCGGTCCGAACATGCTCGTGCATCAGAAGGCCGATGACGGCAACGGCAAGCTGCAGCGCGGCCTCGGCGAGCACCTGCCGCAGCCGGACTCTTACGAGGACTGGCACTGGACGATGCAGCTGAATCAGGCGCGGGCGGTGGCCTACGGTATCGAGCATTTCCGGTCGCTGTTCCCGTTGAACCGCGGATCGATCGTCTGGCAGCTGAACGACTGCTGGCCCGTCGTGTCCTGGGCGGCCGTCGACAGCATGCGCCATCGCAAGCCGCTGTGGCACGCGCTCCGACGCGTCTACGCCGACCGGCTGCTGACGATTCAGCCCCGCGAAGGGGCTCTGGTTGCGGTGCTGCATAACGACGCCGCGGAAGCCCTGTCGACGACCGTGACACTGACACGCCGCTCGCTCCTCGGCGAGATACTCGCCCAGGAGCGAATGCCCGTCGAGGTCGATGCCCGCAGCGCGACAGTGATCACCGTTCCCGCATCCATCGCATCCGCCGCCGACTCTTCCGCCGAGTTCGTCGCCGTGATCGCAGACAGTGGCGAGCGGGCATTCTGGTATTTCGCCGAAGACCCTGCACTCCTCCTGCAGTCGGACGTCGTCGCTGCGTCCGCGACAGAGGTGCCTGGCGGGTACGCGGTCCGCGTCGAGGCTCGGAGTCTGGTCAAGGACCTGACGGTCCTCGCCGACAAAGTGGATGCCGGGGCCCGGGCCCAAGACGGGCTGCTCACACTGCTGCCGGGCGAGGTCGCGGAGATTCGGGTTCAGGCCCGGCCCGGCCTGGAACCCGCGGCGTTCACGGATCCGAGGGTGCTGCGCTCGGCGAACGATCTCTGCGATCCGCGGAATGCGTGATACTGCTGAGCATGATCACGAGGACGAGGAGCGCCGCTGACCGGGAGCGGACGGCGGTCGGGCTCGTGCTGCGCCGGTCGGTGAGGACGCTGGGGATCGAGGCCTTCTACAACGACTTCATGGCAGGCCTCGAAGACGTGCTCACTGCGCACGACTGGGCACTCATCCTGCAGGTCGTGCCCGATATGTCATCTGAACTCGATGCCTATCACCGCTGGCACGAAAGCGGCCGGGTCAGCGCGGTCCTGCTGGTCGACGTGCTCGTCCCAGAAGACCCACGGCTGGAGCTCGTCGACGAACTCGGTTTCACAGCTCTGGCGCTTGCACATCCCGACGACGCCGGTGGCCATGCCGTGTTGTGGACTGACGAGTCTGCGGTGATTCAGGGGGCCGTCGACCACCTCGTCGCGCTTGGCCACCGGCGCATCGGCAGAGTCGCCGGTCCCGCCGGATTTTCGCATACCGAAAGAAGGGCGGCGGCGTTTCTTTCAGCCGTGGTCGACGCGGGCGGCTCACCGTCGGTGGTCAGTGCCGACTTCTCGCGGGAGGGCGGTGCGGCCGCCGTCAACGAGTTGCTGGACGTCGACGGCGCCCCGACGGCGATCACGTTCGACAACGATGTGATGGCCGCAGGTGCCGTCGAGGGTCTCATCGCGCGCGGCGTACGCATCCCCGAAAATGTCGCCGTGCTGGCCGGCGACGATTCCGTGCTCTGCCGCATCACCCGCCCGCCGCTGACTGCCATGAGCCGTGACATCCATGCATTCGGCCAACTGTCTGCCCGGACCCTGCTGCGGCTCGCCGAAGGCGGAGCGCGCACCGTCATCGAGGCTGACCCCCCGGTGCTGATCGTCCGCGATTCCACCGCGGGACCGCGCTGATCGTCACCCGGATATGCGAGAGGGCGCACCTTCCGGGGGCCCTCTCGGACTCTGTGCGTCAGCCTTGGAAGGCGTCCTCCATCCGCTTCAGCAGATCCTCTGGACACGCGGGATCTTCTCGAGGACTTCTTCTCGAAGATCGGTCAGGTGAGCTGACGGCTCTCTTCGACGCCCGCCGCCTCGAACACGAACTCGCGCGCCGCCTCGGCGATCGCCGCGTGACCCTCAGGGCTGGGGTGGACACCGTCCTCTGTGAGACGGGGCCGCCACAGCCCGGGCTCGGCCTCGACCGCTGCGGCGAGATCGAACACGGCGTCGAGCGGGGCGGGAACGGTCCGCAGCCAGTCGTTGATGATGAGGCGGGTGTCATTGCCGTGATCGAGCCGCTGCCCCTCGAGCGTGTGCCAGCCGTCGATGCTCGTCGTCGCGGGCGGCACCGTGGTCGCGATCAGGCGCGGCGCAACGGTGGCCAGCACGCCCCAGTGATTTAGCATCCGCTCTCGCACCTCCTCGACCCCCGGCCCCCCGCAGCGGATGTCATTCGTGCCGAGCGCCGTGATCACGGTGGTCGGCAACGACCACTGCACCTGCGCCAGCCGCAGCGCCAGCTGCGCCGGTGTCATGCTGTTCTCGAGACGCGCGCCGCTGACCGAGATGTTCATCACATCGCTGCGTCCGTCGAACCGGCGGCGCACCCAGCCGAAGTGCTCGGCGCCGCCTCGGCGGTCGCCGAAGCCGACCCCGTTCGAGTCGCCCACCACGAGCAGCAGCGACCCTGCAGTCGGTCCCTCGGCGAGCAGCTGCCACGGCCCGTATCCGTAGACGGATGCCGTGGGCACGGCCCGGCCGCGAAGGTCTCCCACCGCGACCCCTTCCCCCGAGGAGGCGTCTGTGCTCGAACCGAGCGGGAACCGCCCGCCTCGCGCCACTGAGACGACCGTGCAGGTCGACAGTCGCATCCGATCCGTCCCCACACGGCCGTGCGGATCGAGCGGCACGGGGTCGGACAGCACGGTCTCTCCTGGTTCGATCCTGACGTGATCGCGTCCGTCGAACGTCACCGGCAGGATGCCGCCCGCCCGCACCTCGGCACGGACCCGGATCGGGTCGGTACCGGGCAGGCTGTCGCCGTCGGTGTCGTACCAGTTCGCGAAGACGAGCCGGATGCTGTCGGCGGGCCTCAGCAGCTCGTGCGTGAACAGCGTGCTGAGGGTCTGCGTCGTGCCGTCCGAGAGGTTGCGGCCGTCACCCACGCGCACCGGCTGGTGCGTCGTGGACGCGATGGGGACGAGCGCGCTCATCCCTTCAGTCCGCCGGCGAAGCCGTGGATGATGTGCCGCTGCAGGAAGAAGTAGACGATGAGCACCGGCAGCGCCGCGATCACCATGCCGGCGAAGATCAGGCCCCACTCACTGGCGAACTCGCCCTGGAACGAGAACACGGCGACAGGCAGCGTGCGGTTCGCCGAACCGGACACGTACAGCAGCGGAGTGAGGAAGTCGTTCCAGATGTTGATCGCGTTGACGATGATCACGGTGCCGGTGACCGGCCGCAGCAGCGGGAACACGACATGCCAGAACGAGCGCCACCAGCCGGCACCGTCGATGCGCGCCGCCTCTTCGTATGTCGACGACTGGGCCCGCAGGAACCCGGTGTACAGGAACACCGTCAGGGGCATCATCGACCCCGCGTAGAAGATGATCAGCGACCAATAGCTCTGCAGCAGACCGGCGTCGCGCATCAGGTTGTACAGCGGCACCATGCCGAGCTGGCCGGGGATCATCAGGCCGAGCATGAACAGCATCAGCTTCGGCGTGCTGGTGCGGCGGTTGCCGCGTGCGATGGCGTACCCCGCCATTGCGCCGACGATCACGACGAGGGTGATGCTGACGCTCGTGATGAGCGCGCTGTTCAGCAGCGCCCGGCCGAGGTTCGCCTGTGACCACGCCGTGGCGTAGTTGTCGAGGAACAGCCCCTTGGGTAGGGCGACCGACGACTCGGCGATCTCGACCGGCGTCTTGAACGACATTGTCAGCATGATGTACAGCGGGAACAGGTACGCCACGGTCACCAGGACCATGACCACTTCGAGCAGCGGACGACCGTAGCCGTGTCGGATCCGCCGTCTGCGGGGCGCAGCCTCGCTCTTCGGGACAGTGAGGGTCATGGTACTCAAGCCTCCTGCTCCCCTCGGCGGGTCATGCTCATCTGCACGAAGACGATGGCTGCGACGATCATGGTCAGTACGAGGGCGATGGCCGAGCCGTAGCCCTGCTTGCCGTACACGAACGCCTCCTGGTACATGATGAGCGACAGCGTCTGGGTCGATACCCCGGGGCCGCCGCCGGTCATCACGAAGATCTGATCGAACAGTTTGAGCGACGAAGTCATGGTGAGCACGGTGGCGATCGTGGTCGCCTGGCCCAGCAGCGGGCGGGTGATGCTCCAGAACCTGCGCATCGGCCCCGCGCCGTCGACAGCGGCGGCTTCGTAGAGCTCGTCGGGGATGCCCTGCAGTCCGGCGAGGTAGATCACCATCGACATGCCGACGTGATGCCAGATGACGCTGCCGATGATCGACCACAGGGCGATGTTCGCGTCACCGAGCCAGCTGGCCTTGAAATCACCCAGGCCCAGGAAGTCCATCGCGGAGTCGAGCGGACCGTTCGGCGTGTAGATGTACTGCCACAGCAGACCGGTGATGATCGGGGGCAGCATCATCGGGGCGAAGAAGATGGTGCGCAGCAGGTTGCGTCCGCGGATGGCGCTGTTCAGCGCGACCGCCAGCAGCAGACCCAGCGTGGTCTGCACGATCGTGAGGGTGACGGCGATCGTGAGCGTGTTCAGCAGCGCGGCGCGAGCGGCCTCGTTCTGCAGGATGGTGACGAAGTTCTCGAAACCGACCCAGTCGCCGCCGCGCAGCGTTCTGGCGTCGGTGAAGGCGAGCACGCTGCCCGCGACGCTCGGGTACAGCACGACGACGATGTAGAAGATGAGGGCCGGCAGCAGAAACCACTGCGGCACCCGGTTGAGGCGGAACACCCGGTCCTGCTTGCGGGCGGGTCGCTCCGAGGAGCCCTGCGCCTCCGCAGGGCTCCTCGGGATGGCGGTCATCGTCAACGCTTGACTCCGGCATAGGCGGTGTCGAGGTCGGCGAGCAGCCCGTCGATGTCCTTGTCGCCCTGGACGACCTGCTGCAGGCCTGCCATGAGCGCCGCGGCGACCTCTCCGCCGGGCCAGATGTGGTTGGCGAACGGCGTGGTGCGCTCCTCATCCAGGTAGACCTGGATGGCGGTGTTGAGCTGGTTGTCGACCGGCGTCGCGTTGGTCAGCGCGGGGATGGCGCCCTGCGCCTCGGCGAATGCCGCCGCGTTGTCGGGCTGGGAGATGTGGTCCAGGAACGCGAGAGCGGCATCCGGGTTCTCGGTCTTGCTGCTGACGACGAGGAAGTCGGGGCTGAACGGGATGAACGTGTCGTCAGCCGAGTTCGTGGCGGGAAAGGCGAAGATGCCCAGGTTGTCCCAGCCGCCCTCGGTCATCTTGGCGAGGTTCGGCGAGGCGCCCGAGGGCATGATGACGATCGCGGCATCGCCGTTGCCGACCGCCTGCATCGCCGGGTCACCAGGGGTGCCGAGCGGGTCGGCGGTGGTGTAGCCGTCGTCGATCAGGCTCACGATCTTCTCGAAGGTCTCGCGCCATCCGTCCGATTCCGCGAACGTGGTCTTGCCTGCGTCGAGCTCTTCGTAGAAGTCAGGCTCGGCGCCGTTGACCAGGGTGGCCGAGAGCGCGTAGGTGATGAACTGCGTCACGTAGTTGTCGGCGAAGCCGAGCGAGATCGGCACCTTGCCTGCGGCCTTGAGCTTGTCGGAGACCTCGATCAGCTCATCCCACGTGGTGGGCGGGGTGACGCCGACCTCCTCGAAGACGCTGATGTTGTAGAAGGCGAGGATGGCCTGCCCGAACGTGGGGTAGGCGTAGGTGCCACCCTCGTAGACCTGCAGCGAGTCGAACGCCTTCGGCACGTTCGCGGTCCAGTCCTCACCGGAGAGGTCGCGCACGGCGCCGATGGCGGCGAGGTTGAGCACCGAGGACGGTGCCGCCCAGCCCGGCGCGGAGCGGAAGATGTCGGGTGCGGTCCCGCCGTTGATCTGCAGCGAGAGCTGCTCGTTGAGCGCGCCCGCCTCGGCGAACGTGGTCTCGAAGCCGACCCCGGTCTCCTTCTCGAACGATTCGATGAGCGCGCCGATGCCGACGTCGCTCGTGGTGGCGATGCTCAGCTCCCCAGTCACCTCACCGGTGCTGTTGGGCGCCTCCTCGCTCTGCGCGGAGCAGCCCGTGAGGGCCAGCGCCGCGACGAGTGACACCCCGGCGAGCCGGGTGAGACGACTCGACATGAACTGTGACATGCGATCCTCCATTGGATGATTGGTAACTCGGGTCGTGCAGGACGGTCAAGAGGAAGCCGGTGGTCCGGCGCTCTCGGGCTTCGCGGGGAACTCGATGATGATCTTCCCGGCGAGGCGTTCGGGGTCGGTGAGCTCTTCGAAGGCCGCAGGGCCCTCGTCGAGCGGGACCGCTCGCTCGATCAGCCGATCGAGGGTCTCGGGCACCGTGGCCGCCCAGGCCGCCGTCTCGGCGAATTCCTCGGCGGTGTAGCAGAAGGCGCCGACGAGCGAGCGCTCCTGTGTGGTCAGGGGGTATGCCTGCAGTTCGACGGCGGGCGCATCCATCCCGACGAGCACGACCGTGCCACCGGGAGCTGTCAGTTCGAGCGCGGTGAGGATGGTCTCGCTCGCACCGACCGCGTCGATCGCGGCATCCGCTTCTCCGGCGCCGAGCGGGGCGCTCGCGGTGAACGGATCGAATGTCTCTGCGCCGATGTCCTCGAGCAGCCGCCGGCGCGCCTCGCGCGGTTCGCCGACGATCACGCGGGCGGCCCCCAGACGGATGCAGGCGAGCGCGGCGGCCTGACCGATCGGTCCTCCGCCGATGACGGCGACGGTGTCTCCAGCGCTCACGCCCGCGCGCCGGGCGGCGTGGTAGCCGACGGCCAGCGGCTCGACGAGTGCCCCGTGCAGCAGGATGCCGTCGAACGGGATGAGGTTGCGCTCGGGCACGACGAAGAACTCCGCGAAGGCACTGGACAGAGTCGGGTCGACACCGAGCACGCGCCGCTGCGGGCAGATGTGCTGCTGGCCGCGTGCGCACCAGTCGCACGCCTGGCAGGCAAGCGTCGGATTGACGACGACTCGCTCGCCCCCCGTGAAAGATGTCACGCCTGCGCCGACGGCATCCACGGTGCCGACCGCTTCGTGACCCATGACCTGCCCGGGAAAGCGCCGGCCGTTTGCGCCGGTGAAACCGTGCAGATCCGAGCCGCAGATACCGACGCCGTGCACACGCACCCGCACCTCGCCATCGCCGACGACGGGGACCGGCCGCTGCGCCACGACCATGCGACCGTAGTCCTCGAGGACGAGCGCGCTCATCGTCGCCGCCGGGGCGGCGGCGTGCGTCGCGGTGGTGGGGAGGGGCAGAGACACTGTTCACCATTCTGTTCCACATCTGGAACCGGATTTTCTTATGCTGTATCGTGCAGACTAAGCCCGAAAGCCGACGCGGCGCAAGCCGCACTCGCCGTAGCTATCCGACAGGACCGCCGGGCGCTCGGTCGAGCAGCGGTTCGGTGGACATCGCCGACGGGTGCCCAGTAGGGTGCCCAGTATCGTTCAGCCAAAGCAACAGCCATTCGGCATATCGAACGGAAGATGATGCCAGACGACGCCTCCTCGAAAATCACCGCGCCGGCCGCAGACCGGGCCCTGCGCGTTCTCGAACTGCTCGCGGACGCCGAAGAGGGCCAGACCCTCACGACCATCGCGTCGAGCCTGGGACTGCCCAAGTCCAGCGTGCATCACGTGCTGGGAGCCCTCATCGATCGCGGCTGGGTGGAGCGCGACGCCGACCTGCGGCTGAGTCTGGGACTGCGCGCCTGGGAGGTCGGGCAGGCCTATGACCACGCGCAGACGCTCAGCCAGCGGGCACGAGGCTTCATGGACGAGGTGCGCGACCAGATCGACGAGACGGTCCGCCTGGCCGTGCTCTCCGGACAGGGGCAGGTGTGCATCGCCAAGAGCCCCGGTTCGCACACGCTCGTGTTCGACCAGCGCATCGGCGCGCGGCTTCCCGCGCACGCCACCGGACTCGGCAAGGCTCTGCTCAGCGGCCTCGACGAAGCCCAGCTCGACGCCCTCTACCCCCACGGCGAGCTGGAGCAGTTCACCGAGACGACCATGGCCGACCTGTCCGCGCTGAAGGCTGATCTGGTCCGCGTGCGGGAGCTCGGCTACGCCGAGGATCACGGCGAGTACATCCTCGGCATCCGCTGCGTCGCCGTGCCCGTGCTCTCCCGAGACGAGCAGATCGTCGCGGCCCTGTCGGTCAGCGGACCCGTCCACCGTTTCGACGACGAGCACATTCACGCCGCACTCACGGCTCTGCAGGACGCCGCACAGAAGCTCCGGAAGCGCATCAGCGATGACATCTCGCAGTCCTGAGCGCATCCCGGCCCGCGCGCGACGTCTCGCGTCGGAGCTGGCGACCGTCACCCTCGAGACCTCACTCAAGCCCTTCGACGCCTTCGACGACGCCTCGCTGCGCGCCGGCGTCGAGGAGATGTTCACGCAGTGGAGCACGCTGCTGGCCACCGCCGCCGAGTGCTCGCTGCTGCTGTGGATCTCGGACGGCAGCGAGATCCTCGACTGGGCGGGCGACCTCGACGCGCCCGTCGTGTGGGCCGACACCATCGGCTTCAACAACGTTGACGCCGAGCCCTACGGCGAGCACAAGGAGCCCGAGCGGGTGGCGGTGCGCTACCGCGACGATCCGCCCGCGCTCGACTACGACCGCATCCGCTCGCTCGTGCGGATCATCCGCGAGACCGGCGAGCGCCGCGGCATCCCGACCCGCG
Organism: Microbacterium pollutisoli; assembly: GCF_053586795.1. Classification (NCBI taxonomy): domain Bacteria; kingdom Bacillati; phylum Actinomycetota; class Actinomycetes; order Micrococcales; family Microbacteriaceae; genus Microbacterium; species Microbacterium pollutisoli. The sequence goes on along the minus strand of NZ_JBNYWT010000002.1, from coordinate 45,836 downwards.
TCGGCGCCACCTTCGACCCCGGGCCGGAGTTCGCGGCCTCGGCGTTCAAGTTCCGCCGGCATCCTGAGATCCTCGCCCGCGGCGCCGATGTCGGTATCGGGCCGATCATCGAGATGGTGCGCCATTTCTCGGTGCTCGACGCCGACGACCATCGCTATGCCGCGTACCCCGACGGCATCCCCGCCGGCACCCGCTTCGGCGAGTTTCTCGGGCGGCAGGCCGAGGACTACCTCGCAGCGATGGGCTTCGACTACCTGTGGCTGTCGAACGGCTTCGGCTTCAGCGGCTACGCCTGGTCGGAGCTGGGCGAATCGTTCGACGGGGCGGAGTTCCACACCGACCGCACCGCTGGCCTGCGGGCGCGGGCGCTGGAGTTCTGGGACGACCTGCGCCGCGAGCTGTCCGTGCCCATCGAGGTGCGCGGCACGAATCAGAGCGCCGGCATCGACATCGGAGCCGACAGTGTGCCTGCCCTGGAGATCTACGAGCGCGGCCACATCGCCGGTCCGCCTCCGAACTCACCGTGGGGTCCGCTGAACGAGGACTTCGGCATCGAGATCTGCGGGTACCTGTCGCGCATCGCGATGCTGCCGAGGGGCTCAGAGGGGTACCGGTTCCGCTTCTACGCCAACGACCCGTGGTTTTGGCAGCAGCCGTGGTGGGACTTCTATCACCGCGAGACCTTCGACATCCACCTGCCGCTGAGCGTCGCCCGGGTGACCGGCGACGGCATGATCCAGCCGCCCCGCGAGGTGAACATCCTCTCGATCGACACCGCGCATGGCGTGCTCGACGAGCGGTGCGCGCGTGAGGTGGGCACCGCGATCGCCATCGACCTCGAGACCCGGCCCGACGCGGCCGGCCCGCTGGTCTGGGTGTATCCGTTCCGGGAGTACCACGAGGCCATGGCCGCCGACCCCGAGACGATCGCGCGGCCGTACGCGGAGGACTGGTACCTGTCCGCGGCGATCACCGCGGGACTGCCGCTGAACACGGTCGTCAGCACCGATGAGGTCGCCGGCGCGCAGAGGTCGGGTGCGCTCGCGAGCAGCATCCTCATCGTGCCCGCGGGCGCGCTCACCGCGCACGTCGTCGCCGCGCTGCACGCACACCAGGATGGTGGCGGTGACGTCGTCGTCTACGGATCGCTGCGTGGGGTGTCCGAGGAGGCGCTCGGGCTGCTCGGGCTGGACCGGGCGGATGCGGGCGATGCCGCGGCGGTCGTCGAGGGCGACCTCGCGCTGGTCACCGACCTCGTCGGCGACCGTCTGCCGGGCGGGCGCCGCGGGATGCTGCGGCACAACGCTCTGCTGTCCGACGGGCCGATCGATCTCGTTCATCCGGTCGACGGCGTTCGGCTGCTGGCCCGGGTGCGCATGCCTGCCGGGACCGAGGCGCCCTACGCGACCGTGCACGGCGGTGACGAGGGCACTGGAGCGCCGGGGGCGGCGATCTGGGTGCGCGGCTCGGCGCCGTTCGACTACTCCGAGGCCGATGAGCGCGGCGTGCGCCACCGCGTGCTCGTCGACCGCGCACGCTTCGACGACAGCGCGGCGCTGCTGCGCGATGCCGTGGCGACGCTCGGCGTCTCGGTCGCGCACGAGCTCCGCTCGGCGGACGCCGCGCGTGCTGTCCTCGGCATCCGTCGTCATGCCGGGGCCCACTGGCTGAGCGGGTACGTGCCGGATACGACTCTGCGGCTGCGCTTGTCGCTCGCGGACGGAGCGCCGCTGCTGACCCATGCCGAGGCGTGGTACGAAGACGGGGTGGCGACGTATCAGCTCGCGAAATCCGTTCACGCCGAGTGTCGCGTGTTCGTCACCCAGGAGGCTTCGGGGATGATGCGCTGCCGCGAGATCGCCCCGTTCCCGGCGGACCGCACGCGCGGCCTGCGCGTCGAGGGACTGACGAACGCGCGCGTGATCATCGCTCTGCCCCCGGGTTCCGCCGCGGGAGCGCGCGTGGAGACGCCGCTGTCACCGGATGCTTTCGTGTTGCGGGTCGACGGCACGGACCGAATCGAGATCCGCCAGGTCTCCGGCCACCTCAGCGTGGCCTGGCAGGAGTGAGCTGCCGCGCACACGGTCGCCGGTGCTGATCACCGGGCACGCGGTCCGGCTCGAATGCGCGCACCGGCCCGGTGCCGGGGTGGTCAGCCTCGGCACCGGCGGCAGCGCTCATCGCTCGGCGACGATCTCCTGCCGCTGAGACCCGAGCCCATCGATGCCGAGTTCGACGACATCTCCGGTGCGGAGGTACGCGAAGCGGCCCGACAGTGCGACTCCCTGCGGCGTTCCGGTGTTGATGAGGTCGCCGGGCTCCAGACGCATGTACTGCGAGAGGTGGTGGATCAGATGCGGGACATCGAAGATCATGTCTGCGGTCGACGAGTGCTGACGCGATTCGCCGTTCACACGCGACCACAGCGTGAGGGTATCGAGCGCGGGTGAGTCCTCGAGTGGCACGAGGTAGGGTCCGAGCGGGTTGAACGTGGGTGCGCACTTGCCCTTGCTCCATTGGCCACCCGATTCGGCGACCTGCCACGCCCTCTCGCTCACGTCGTGGCTCACCACCAGCCCCGCGATCACCGAGAGAGCCTCCGCGGCAGAGGCGAGACGGTGTGCCGGTCGCCCGATGACGACGCCCAGTTCCACCTCCCAGTCCAGCTTCGCGGCGCCCGTGGGCAGTTCGACATCGTCGTCCGGCCCGATGACGGTGTTCGGGTGCTTGAAGAAGATGATGGGCACTTCGGGTGGACTGTCGCCGGACTCGGCCGCGTGCGCGGCGTAGTTCTGACCGACGCACACGACGGCGGTCGGCCGGGCGATCGGCGCTCCGCGGCGCAGCCCGGCGTGGTCGAGCTCGGGCAGGGTGCGGGCGTCGAGTGCTGCTCGGACTCTGCTGATGCCGTCGGATGCGAGGAAGTCGCCGTCGATGTCATCCGTGATGTCACGCGCGTCGAAGACACGACCCTCGTCGTCCTCGACTGCGGGGATCTCGCGCCCCACCGGACCCAGTCGTAGCAGTTTCATCAATGATCTCCCTTGTCGCGGCTCATTGGCGCGGGCAGTGGACGGACGGATTCGAGTCGACCGGTGCGCGCCGCCGTCTGCAGCGCGTCGATGAAGGCGACCGTGGCTGCCGCGGGACGGACCGGGGACGGGTTGGGGCCACCCCCGAGGATGCTCACGAGCGTGGACACGGGGCCTGCAGCCGGGTACGGGGCTTCGTGATGCGATGGCGCGGCGCAGCGCATGCCGCCTTCGGTCGAAAGGGTCGCTCGGCCCCACAGCAGATCGTGGCTGATCGATCCCTGATCGCCGATGTAACGCACGACCTGACGCAACGCGGCCCCGTCGGCCAGGGCGCCCGTGGACGTCCCCGCCCCCATCGCGCCGCCGCCCAGCGCGAAGACGAAGGCGTCGTCGACATCGACCGCGGTGCCTCGGTTCGCCACGATCCCGGCTACCCGCGTCGCCTCCTGGCCGAGCGACGACAGTGCGGCGGCGACGGCGTGCGACAGCTGCGTCGCCGCCTGACCGCCGTTCTCGGCCGAGTAGGCGGACCGTGAGTCTTCCGCGTGCGCGCGGTACAGTCGGCCGGCACGGGAGCTGAACTCGATGGCGACGTGGAGCAGCTCACCGATCAGCCCCTCGTGGAACCACTCCCGCACCCGGGCCGCCGCGTTGCTGAACTGCGCGGTGTAGCCGACCAGCAGGGGGACTCCGGTGCGTTCCGCTGTCGCGACGAGAGCGAAGGCATCGTCGACCCGGGTCGCGAGGGGCTTCTCGACGAGGACGGCGATGCCCCGCTCGAGATACGCCGTCGTCAGCTCGGCATGCGTGGCGTGCGGGGTGGCGATGACCACCGCGTCGACGTCGGACATGTCGGGAGATGTTGACCACGATGCCGCGCCGAAGCGTGCGGCGGCCTGGGCTGCGCGCTCGCCGTCGATATCCACGATGCGTGCCAGTGCCACATCCGGGTGAGCCGCCAGGGCAGGAAGATGGTGCGCCTGCGCCCACTCGCCCGCGCCCAGGACAGCGATACGACGGATCATTCGGGCTCCTCGAAGAAGAGGCGGCGCGCGTTGTCGCCGAGGACGGCGCGCTGCTCGGCGGGGTCGAGCACGGCTGCGACCGCCTCGAGATGGACACGCGGATCGAAGCCGCGCCGCTGCGCGACGGGGTGATCCGACCCCCACAGCACGCGCAGCGGACCGAACAGGTCGACGGCGGCGCGGGTTCGCGCCGCCAGCGTCCGTGCGGAATCGGCAGCGGATGCGTAGTACGCGCCGGATGCCTTGACGTAGACGTTGTCGCAGGCCGCAAGCGCCCGCAGGTCGTCGACGTCGTCATGGCCGCTGAATGCGAGATGGTGCAGGACGATCGGCAACCCGGGGTGTCGGCGCGCGGCGCCGATGACGGCATCGCGCCAGCCCGGTGGCGCGTGAAGACTGAGCGGAGTGGCGTGCTCAGCGAGCAGAGCGAGCGCGACGTCGGTCGCGGGCTCACCGAACCAGCCGTCGTCGGCGTCACCGAGGTAGTGCGCGACCGCCTGCGGGCGCATCTCCCGCAGGATCGCGCCGAGACGGGCGTCCGCGTCCGGAGCGTGGTAGGTGGGGAGCCAGCGCGAGTCCCAATCCGCCGCGATGGCGAACAGCCCGTCGAACGCCGGGGCCTGAGCGGTGAGCCATTCGTTGTTGTCGCTGTTGCCGGTCAACCGCGCCGCGACGACGAGTGCTGACGAGACGCCCCACGACACCAGTTCTCGCCACGCGCGCTGCAGCGACGCGTGCTCCTCCGGCTGGGCCACAGCGGGTTCGTAGGGCCAGGTGCGCCAGGCGTGGCAGTGGGAGTCGATGATCATGCGAGGCCGACCTGCGCGGGGTCGATCCCGACGCCCGGACCGTCGCGGACCGTGGGCACCTCTGCAGTGCCATCGACACCGACGAGCACCTCGAGCCATGCACCGGGCCCGAACGCGTTCACCAGGTGCGTAGCCCAGGGCTGCAGGCCTGCAGCGTGCGGTGCGAACAGCATCCCCGCGTCGACGGCCTGCCGACCCAGAGTCCGGGCGACTTCGAGTCCTCCGCACCACGTGACGTCGAACTGCGCGACATCCACGCAACCCGCCTCCACCAGGCGACGCCCTTCGCGCAGTGTGAAGACATGCTCGCCTGACGCCACTCGCGCCGGCAACGTCGTCCGCAGCATCCGATGCCCGTCGACGTCGAGCGGGTGCAGTGGCTCCTCGATCCAGTCCAGACCGAGATCCGAGGCACAGTGGACGACACGCCTGGCGAACTCGGCATCCCACGACATGAAGCAGTCGATGGAGAGCGGCACATGCTCAGGGACGCGCTCGCGCGTGGCCTCGAGGTCGGCGATCACGCGCGTGATCGCCGACCGGCCGTCGGCCGGGCCGAACCGGGCGGGGATCTTCACGGTTCGAGCCCTGGCGATCAGCTCGGGCTCGAGGACGTCGAACAGCGAGTGATCCGGGACCGTGAGGTAATAGGGAACATCCGATTCCGATCCGCCCAGCAGGCGCACGAGCGGGAGTCCCGCCGCCCGTGCGGCAAGGTCCCACAGCGCGAGCTCCACGGCGGCGATCCCCATCGAGGCGATGCCGCCGGCAGCATACGGCTGGGTGGCCCGGTCCAGCTCGGCCACTCGTTCCGAGATGGCCAGTGGATCCCGGCCATGCAGCAGGCCGGCGAGGTGTTCGAGGATCAGTGCCTCTGTGACACGACCACCGCGGGACTGTCCGATGCCCCAGACCTCGCTGTCATCCGTGCGCACGAGCACCCAGACGAGATCGGCGCCGGGGCCGCGCCACGACGACCGTCGTTCCGCATGGCGGGGGAACACTCCCATGGGCGTGGAGATGCGGGTGTCATCCAGGCTCGTTCCGCGCGTGAAGGGCGCGACGGCTGTGACGACCTCGGTGATGCGCATGCCGGCTCCCTGCTGCATCCGTGCTGACTCCTTGAATAGGACAACGTAGTGGGCTTTCTCGCCAGATTCAATCTGTGGACCCGCGGTTCGGCATATCGAACCGCGGGTCCACAGTTCGCGATCACTCGATCCGCAGGATCGCGCTGCGCCACTTCGGCAGGTCGATGGAGATGCCGCGGGTCCACAGCGTGTTCGCATCCCCCCGGTACCGCGTCTCGCCGGACTCATCCACGAGAGAGAACACCCCATCCCGGCGAACGCGGGGAAAGATGCGCTTCTTGCCACCGGCGCCGCTGCGGCGATAGACCACGAGGTGCTGAGGACCGTACACGAGCTGCAGGTGCGCGCTCGTCCGGCGATCCTCGGCGACTCCCGCCTTGCGGAGGAAGGAGCCCAAGGCGTTGGTGGTGAGGGCCTCCGCGTCGTTCAGCCAGAGGATGGGCCTGTCGAAGCCGTCCCGTTCGAGCACCTGCCGCACGCGCTGGTCGAGATTCCGGCGGTCCGCGACGACCGCCTTGTAGTCGAAGGCCGCGTCCATTCCCTCCACCTGTTCCAGTCCGGATGGCACTTGGGTGAGCAGCGTCTCGATGATCTCGTCGTCCGTCAGCAGATGCCAGATCGGCAGGTGCAGGTCGAGCGCACGGCGGACGAAGGGGACGACGGCGAAGTTGTGCCCGTTAGCGGGCGGCACTGCTGCGGGATTCTGGATGAATGCGACCTCGGCGCCGGACCAGTCGACAGGACCAGCCGAATATACGGCCGAGAAACGGCGATAGTGCTTCTCGAACAGATCCTCAAAGGGCACGAAGTCGTTGAGGTTGTGCCAGAGGCTCCAGTGCAGCTGCCCGGCGGCACCCGCTGCGTAGTACTGCACCAGGCCCGCCTCCATCATGTAGTCCGCCGCCTGGACGCGATCCATGTCGGGCAGGAAGGAGTCGAAGCCATAGTGACCGCCCTCACCGTTGTAGACCGGATGCTTCGACGTCGAGTACGGGGCGAACAGCGCTGGGATGGCGTAAGCGAAGGTCGCGTCGATGTCACGGGCCAGCCACGGCGAATGGCGCGTCGGGGCGTCGGGGCGCGTCGGCACCGGCGCATTGGGCAGATAGTGATGAGGCGCATTCGCGTCCACCACGTTCGAGAACTGCCACGTCGGCGCCGCGGTGGAGACGTCGTGCCCGTAGGCAGGAGGCATCGCGAAGGTCAGGCGATCCGGGTCGCCCGCCTTCACCGCCAAGGATGCCTGCTCCGTCAGTCGCCGCCAGTTCGACTGAATCGACATGTATGTCGCGTGCGGCTCGTTGTGCGGGACCTCGATGCCGAGGACGTTCGGTGACCCCTTGTAGTGAGAAGCGATCCACGTGAGGGATTCGAACAGCACGGTGCGGTGCTCAGCATCCGCCAGGTCGAGTTCACCGCTCTGCGTGGACGAAGGGGCGAGGTAGGAGATGGCCGTCCCCGGCTTCCCTGTTCCGCGATCGGCGGGCGTGCCTCCCTGCCAGTAGTCGTAGGGGTCGGTGGGAAAGCGGTGCCAGTCGAAGATCACGCGGATGCCGTGCTCGCCGGCACGTGCGACGAAATGGTCAAGCATCTTGATGAACTCGGTGTTCAGCCCGCGTTTGCGCAACTCACCCACCCACCCGACGTCGCCGGGGAAGACGCCCTTCGCCGGTTGCACCAGGCTCACGGCGAGTGGCACTCGGATAGCACCCAGTCCCCAGCTGGCCATGAGGCTGATGTCGGCATCGAGGCTCGACCACAGCGCACGACGCGGATAGCTGAGAAGGAACAGATCGTAGTTGAAGCCGGTGAACCCGAACGGAGAGTCGCCATCCCGGAACTTGCCGTCATGGATCGTTATCGGCGCCAGTTCGCGCGGCGCGCGGACCTCGACAGGGAACGCCTGTGAGACGCCGAGATGCTCGATGCGGATCTCGGCCCGCCCCGGGGCCACCGGCGCGAGGGTGCCGAACCTGTCGATCGTGATCACCGCGTTGTTCGAGGAGCTCAGTCTGGAGTGCTGTGTGACGTCACGCGCTTCGCGGTCGGGGTACGTGGCCCGCACCGTGAGGGGAACCGGGTCGGCGTCGCCCACCAGCAGCACCGGCAGACCCGAGGTCTCGAGGGATGCAGGCCTCTGCTCTTGCACGAGGTGATCGACGTGCACGTCGTCGACCCAGAGGTCACCCGTCGGGTCTGCGGCGTTGGCGAGGTGCTCCTTCCAGACTTGGATCTGGAGTGTGACCGCGTCGGAGAACCCGACGATGTTGTTCCACCTGTCCATCTCGACACCGACCCACGTTCCGGGCGTGGGCTGCACGGCGGCATACGCCTGCCTGAGGACTCGCCCTCCGCTGACGAGTCGGACGGCGACGCGAGTGACATTGCGAGCGGTGACCTTGAATCGGACCTTCGTGATATCCAGGTGGTCCAGTGACTTGATCAGCGCCACATACCGTCCGGATTCCGAGAAGTCCGCCGTAAGCCGCCCCGAGAAAGCGCCCTCGGCGGCACGCTCCTCATCTCGCACGAATCCACCTGATGCGGTTCCGTACTCGGGGCCGAATGACACCGACCACGGCTCATGCCGGGACTCGAACCTGCCGACGATGTCGGTCCATGTCGTAGGGTCGGCGGCTGCAGCCGCCGACATGGGCGCTCCGAAGTCGCCGAGGACGGATGTCGTGACGACCGCTCCCATGCCGATGAGCAGGGTTCGTCGTGAGAAGTCGATGACCATGCCGATCTCTCCATTGTGATCCGTGGTGCTGGACGGTTGTCGGCCTGAGCCTAGTGCGAAAGCACTCTATCGTTCAATAGATTCAACGTAGGTTCCATATGTGGAACAACCCGCCGAACGTCCCCTGTCTCTTCACCGGAGAGACGCGCGAACCGGAAGGCCCTTGCTGTGGTTGATCTCCGCGCGGGCCGCCGTCCACACGCGTCAAGGCACGCCAACGGGAGTCGAGCAATGCGGGTCGGAGCAGCATTGGCGCGGGGCGCGAAGGCAGCGTGGTCCGTGCCCGCGAGGCGGAGTTCGCGGAGATGGAAGGGAATCTCGAGCGCTTACGGGCCTGGTGTGGTCAGCGCGCTGATGAGGCTTTCCGCCGCCGAGTGCAGGTGCTCATCGAGCAGGCGGGCGGCGAGATCCGAATCGCCGACCTGCACGGCATCCAGGATTGCGGCATGCTGTCGGGCGATGACGGAGGCCCCGAGCAGCCGCCGCTCCTGCACTTGAGCCATGCACAGTCGGACCTCGTCGAGCACGCTGCGGTACATGCGGGCGGTGCGCTCGCTGCCGAGCGCGTCGATGAGCGCGGTGTGGAAGCGCAGGTCGGGGTCGACCGTCTCGGCGCTCGGCCCCGGGGGCATTGCCTGGATCTCGGCGTTCGCGGCGATCGCTGATGCCGGGATCGTGCGAGAGGCCGAGAGCTCACGCAGGGCCGCGCTCTCGAGCCGCGCCCGCGTGCGATACACATCGTGCACGGTCGCCGAATCGATGTCGACCACCCGCGCGGTGCGGTGCGCGGTGCGCACGAGCAGTCCCGCCGCGACGAGCTGCTCGATCGCGGCCTTGGCGCTGGGGCGGGCGACTCCGTAGGCCTGGGACACCGCCGCCTCGGTGAGCGGTTCCCCCGAGCGGATCTCGCCCGCGAGGATGCGGGTCCGCAGCCGTGCGGTCACGGCGTCGACCACGCCGACGACGTCCAGTGCTGCCTCCGGGATCGCTGCCATGCGCTCAAGTCTAGCGATCGCCCGATCTAGCGGTATACTTGTCAGACAATTTACGTCGCCGTCGAGGAGGATCCGTGCGGACGTCGCTCACCTTCCCGCTGGATCGCGCACTCCTGTCGCCCTCGACCGAGGTGAAGGAGCGGTCGATCGATCGGTTCGCGCAGGCTCATGACGCCTCGCACTACCTCCTGGTCCCTGACGCCGTGCTCTCGCCGTCCTCGGCATCCGATGTGGCGGATGTCTTCCGCGCGGTCCGCGCGGCCGGCCGTACGCTGACGTTCCGCTCGGGAGGCACGAGCCTGTCCGGCCAGGGGGTGAGCGGGGACATCCTCGTCGACACTCGCAGCGCGTTCCGAAACATCGCGGTCGAGGATGACGCGCGCATCGTCCGAGTCGGTCCGGGTGCGACCGTGCGCCAGGTCAACACGCGCCTCGCGCGCTTCGGTCGCAAGCTCGGTCCGGATCCGGCCAGCGAGATCGCCTGCACGATCGGCGGTGTGATCGCGAACAACTCCAGCGGCATGGCCTGCGGCACCGTGGAGAACTCCTACCGCACCGTCGAGTCGCTGCTGCTCGTGCTGCCCAGCGGAACCGTCCTCGACACCGGTGCTCCCGACGCGATCGAGACGCTGACCGCCGTCGAGCCGGCGATCGCGGAGGGACTGCTCGCCCTGCGGGAGCGGCTGCTCGCCTCGCCGGAGCGCGTCGAGTTCGTGCGCCGGCAGTTCTCGATGAAGAACACGATGGGTTACGGCATCAACGCGCTGCTCGACTTCGACGACCCGGTGAAGATCCTTGAGCACCTCGTCATCGGCTCTGAGGGCACGCTAGCCTTCGTCGCAGAGGCGAGGTTCCGCACGATCGAGGTGCGCCCGGCGATCGCGACCGGTCTGCTCGTGTTCGAGACGCTGTCGGACGCCATGGCCGCCCTCCCCCGGCTCGTCGAGCTCGGGCTCGCAACGATCGAACTGCTGGATGCCGCCTCGCTGCGCGTCGCGCAGGGGCTCAGCGACGTGCCGCGCGCGATCGCCGACATCCCGGTGGATCAGCATGCGGCGCTCCTCGTCGAGGTGCACGCGGCGGACGCGGATGCTCTCGTGCACGGCGCCGACATCGTGCTGTCGCACATGCGCGCCCTTCCGCTGGTCGTCGAGGCCGGGCTCACGACGGATGCTGCGGAACGCGCGGCGCTCTGGCACGTCCGCAAGGGTCTTTACACGGCGGTCGCGGGTGCGCGCCCGTCCGGCACGACCGCGCTGCTGGAGGACATCGTCGTGCCGGTGGACCGTCTGCTGTTCACGTGCGAGCGGCTGATCGAGCTGTTCGAGGAGCACGGGTACGACGGCTCGGTGATCTTCGGACACGCCAAGGACGGCAACGTGCACTTCCTCCTGAACGAGCGCTTCGACGACGCCGACAGCATCGCGCGCTACCGGCGCTTCACGGACGACCTCGTCGAGCTCGTGCTCGGTCAGCAGGGGTCGCTCAAGGCAGAGCACGGCACCGGCCGCATCATGGCGCCGTTCGTGCGGCGCCAGTACGGCGACGAGCTCACCGACCTCATGTGGGGCATCAAGAAGATGCTCGACCCCGACGGCATTCTGAATCCGGGAGTCGTGCTGTCGGAGGATCCGGAGTCGTACCTGAAGGACCTCAAGCGCGTGCCAACCGTCGAGAAGGAGGTCGACCGCTGCGTCGAATGCGGGTACTGCGAGCCGACCTGCCCCAGCAAGAGCCTCACGCTCACCCCGCGGCAGCGGATCGTGCTCCGCCGCGACATGGCCTGGGCGGAGGAGCAGGGTGACACCGAGCTCGTGAAGGAGCTCCGCGTCGATTACGACTACGACGGTGTGCAGACATGCGCGGTCGACGGCATGTGCGGTGTCGCTTGCCCCGTCGACATCAATACCGGTGACCTCGTGCGGCGGCTGCGCGCCGAGCAGGCGTCGTCCGTCGCGGACGGCCTCTGGGATGTCGCCGCCAAGGGGTGGAGAGCGGCCGCGCGCGCCGGCGGACTCGCGCTCACCGTGGCCGATGCGCTTCCTGCGCCGCTCGTCACCGGGGTGACCAAGGTTGGACGCGCCGTGCTCGGTGCCGACATCGTTCCCCTGTATGACGCGGGGCTGCCGGGTGGCGGATCGAAGCCGCTTCGGGCGGACAGCTCGGCGGACGCCAAGGTCGTGCTGTTCGGCGCGTGCATCGGCACGATGTTCGGCCCGGAGGATCACGGAATCGGCTCGAGGGACGCCCTGCGCGAGCTACTGTCGCGCGCCGACATCCCTTTCGTCGTCCCGCAGGATGCTGGTGGGCTCTGCTGCGGGACGCCCTGGAAGTCGAAGGGGTACCTGTCCGGATATGACCGGATGACCGACCGCGTGCTCTCCTCGCTCTGGAGCGCCAGTCGTGGCGGCGAGCTCCCGGTCGTGTGCGATGCGGCATCCTGCACCGAGGGACTCCATGTCATGCTCGCCAAGGCCGCAGCCGCGCATCCGGAGTACGCGTCCCTGGTGATCGAAGACGCGACGACCTACGTGGCGCGCGAGGTGCTCCCGAAAGTGGAGGTATCGGCCAAGCTCGACCGCATCGCCGTGCACCCGACATGCTCGACCACCGCGCTCGGTGCCACCGGCGCGCTCACGGCGCTGGCGTATGCCGTGGCCGACACCGTCTTCGTCCCCGAAGGGTGGGGATGCTGCGCCTTCGCCGGCGACCGAGGGATGCTGCACCCCGAGCTCACCGCGAGTGCGACCGACGTGGAGGCGTTCGAGGTCGCGGCAGCGGCGGACGATCTCGGTGGCTTCGATGCGTACGTGTCGGCCAACCGCACGTGCGAGATCGGCATGAGCCGCGCGACCGACCGGCCATATGAGCACGTGATCGAAGTACTCGAGCGCCTCACGCGACGGTGAGTACCCGCAGGGCTCCACCCTGCCAGGTGGAGTCCCTGTAAGGGGACCGAGGGTTCAAATCCCTCCGTCTCCGCGGAAAAACCCCCGGTCAACCGGGGGTTTTCGCGTCGGTTCCGAAGTGGGAATGTAGGCCGATTCACATTCCGATTGCGCCAGGTGACCCCCCCCAGGTGACCCCCGATCGAGTGCCACCTCTGCACAGTTACATCAGGGTGGTGCACCGCGGTCTGCGGGCCGGATCTCGCGGAACCTCTCCGCGATTCGCGCCGGAGGGATCGGGATGCGCTCAACCTCGCAGAGTGGTGTACTTCAGCGGCGACGAGGCGTCGAAGGTCGAGCGCATTGGCTGAGGGTCGGCGTACGGACTCCAACCGTCTGCCTCGTGGTGGCGATGTCGGTGCCTTCCCTCAGAATGGACGCGTGCCCGCTGTCGCCCATGTCCTGGAGCTTGCGCAGATCGCTGAGCGCGATGCCGCTTGGGGGCTGGTGCGCGCGGACAACGCCCCGGTGATCGCGGGTCTGCTCGGGGTTCATCTGGGCGGCGACGAGCGGCGGGCCGACGCGGAGGAGCTGTACGAACGTCTCGACGTAGACCTCGAGCTTCACCATCTCGAGTTATAACGACCATGTGCCCGAGCCGGTGTTCTCCTACAGCTACCCGTTCACCGTGCTGAGCTGGTCGCCACAGACCTGATCACGGGGTCTGCAGTCCCCTCGGCGCTCATGCCCGCGCGCCAGGTGCGGTAGCCGCCGTCGAGGTTGCGTGCGTCGACCCCCAACTGACGGAGCAGGCGGGTGGCGATATGCCCGCGCAGCCCCACCTGACAGTGGACCACGAGTGGTCCCTCAGGCAGCTCGACGTGGCGTTCCCGCAGTTGTTCGAGGGGCAGATTGATCGACCCGGGAATGGCTCCGGCGGCGAACTCGGCCGGCGTGCGCACATCCACGAGTGTCGCCCCACCCGTCTGGGCGGCGTCCAACTCATGCCACTGCACCGTGGGCGTGAGACCCGAGCGGGTGTTCTCCGCCACGTAGCCGAGGAAGTTCACCGGGTCCTTGGCGGAGCCGAACTGCGGCGCGTAGGCCAGTTCGAGATGGGCGAGTTCGGGTGCCGGCAGGCCGGCGTGCATGGCTGTCGCGATGACGTCGATGCGTTTGTCGACCCCGTCGCGGCCGACGATCTGGGCTCCGAGGATCGCGTCGGTCGCCGGGTCGAACAGCAACTTCATCGACAGCACCTCCGCGCCGGGGTAGTAACCGGCGTGCGAACCGGGGTGCACGTGGACGATCGCGAAGGTGCGCTCCGCACGTCGAAGCTCCTTCTCGCTCCAGCCGACCGTCGCGGCGACGACGTCGAACACCTGCACGATGCCCGTGCCCAGGGCCGGGCGGGCCGTGATGTGGTGGCCGGCGATAACGTCGGCCACCAGGCGGCCGTGACGGTTGGCCAATCCGGCCATCGTGATCAAGGACGCTCGCCCGCCGACGAGGTCGGACTTCTCGGCGGCGTCGCCCACCGCGAAGATGTCGGGATCGCTGGTGCGGCACTGCGCGTCGACCGCGATCCCGCCGGTCTCGCCGATCCGCAATCCGGCCGCGGCGGCCAGCCCGGTCTCGGGCACCACCCCGGTCGTGTCGACGATCAGCTCGGTTGCGACCGTGGTGCCGTCGGTGAGCAGGACTGTGCCCTCTTCGACCGCGGCGACCTCGACCCCCAGTCGAAGGTCGACGCCGTGCGCGCGCACCGTCTCGGCCAGCGGCGCCGCCATCTCGGGGTCGAGCGGCGACAGGAGCTGGCTCCCGCGCTGCACGAGGGTGACCCGCGCTCCCCGGGCGATGAGGTTCTCGGCCGCCTCGAGCCCCGTGTAGCCGCCGCCTACCACGACCACCGGCATCCCGCGGTGTGTGATCGCGGCATCCACGGCGTCGGCGTCGGCGACCGTGCGCAGCGAGAAGGTCCGCACGCCGGTGGCTGCGGCCACCGCCCGCGGGTGCGCTCCGGGGGAGAGAACGAGCCGGTCATACCCCTCGGTGCGCAGCGCACCGCTGTCGAGATCCCGCACCTCGACGGTCTTCCGATCCGGGTCGATGGCCACCACTTCGTGCCGGACGTGCACGTCGAGCCGGAAGCGCCGATGCAGCGTCTCCGGCGTCTGCAGCAGCAGGGACGAACGGTCGGAGATCGCGCCTCCGACGAAATAGGGCAGGGCGCAATTCGCATACGAGACGTACGGGCCGCGCTCGAAGACGACGATCTCGGCCGATTCGTCGAGGCGCCGCAGACGGGTGGCCGCCGACATCCCGCCGGCGACGCCGCCGACGATCACGACCTTCCGGCGTTCCGGCGTCATCGCGGGAAGATCCGCGCGAGGAACCCGCCGGTCCGCGGCTGCTCCGGATGGCCGGTGCACCACTGGGCGGCAGGCACGGCCGCGCGAACGGCATCGACGTGCTCACCGCACCCGGCCCACGTCGTCTTCTCGCAGGTGGTGCATGTCACCGGACGGCACATGGTTCGCTCCGTTCTGGATACCCGGGCGGTATCGACCCTGCGACTATACCCCAGGGGGTATTCTGTCTCTGTCGGCGAACATCCAGGGAGGCCATCATGAGCGCGGACGCTGAGGTGCAGCGGAAGATCCTCAACCGGCTCAAGCGCGCGCACGGTCAACTGGCTGCGGTGATCGCTGCGGTCGAACGCGGCAGCGACTGCCGCGCCGTGGTGACCCAGTTGTCGGCGGTCAGCGGCGCGCTCGACAAGGCGGGGTTCCAGATCATCGCGAGCGCGATGAAGGACTGCCTGGTCGACGGCGACGATGCATCGGCCGACGGGGTCACTCTGCCGGAGCTCGAGAAGCTCTTCCTGTCGCTGTCCTGATTCCGGCGCGTCGTGGCAGGCTGTCAGCATGGTGGGAGATGTGTCGCTGGGAGTCGCGGGAGCCGTCGGACCGGAGGTGGCTGCGCGCCTCGCCCCCGACGTGGCGGCCGCCGGATTCCGCGCGTTGTGGGTGAACGACACCCCCGACGGCGACGCGCTCGAGGCGCTCGCGGCCGCGGCCGCCGTGACCGACACGCTCGTCCTCGCCGCCGGGGTCATCGACGTCACCCGGCGCCCGGCCGCCGAGATCGTCACCCGCGTGCGTGCGCTCGGCCTGCCCGAGGAGCGGCTGGTGATCGGCATCGGTGCCGGCGGGCGGCGGAGCGGAGCGCTGGCCCTCATGACCGATGCCGTCACGACGCTCCGCGCCGAAACCGACGCCCAGGTGTACATCGGTGCGCTGGGACCGCGCATGCGGAGGTTGGCGGCCACGCACGCCGACGGGGTCGTGCTCAACTGGCTCACCCCGGATGCCGCGCGCGCCCAAGCGGCGCGGGCGCATGACGTGGCACCGCACACCCGGGTCGTGCTGTACGCGCGTACGGCGCTGGACCCGGCCGCCTTGCCGCCGCTGCGCGCCGAAGCCGAACGCTACGGATCCATCCGCGCGTACGCGGACAACTTCGCACGCCTGGGTGTCTCAGCGACGGACACCGTCATCGAGCCCGAGGCTGCGGGCTCCGGCATCCGGGCCTATCGCGACGCCGTCGACGAGCTCGTGCTGCGCGCGGTGACGCCGCGTGGCGACGGCGACGACCTCCGCCGATTCGTCGACGCCGCCGCCGGGTTGCTCTGAATCGCGCGCACAGCCGCAGGATCGAGGTCGCAGCCGGTGCGCGCGTTCCGGCATCCCTCCCGGGCCGGCGGCTTACGGCACTTGGCGGGCGGCGCGACGGCACCCGACGCCGTCGACTGTGCGCCATGTGTGCCGGTATCACTGAACTCCTTCAGGCTCACCCGCGGCACCGGCGTCACCGTCAACGCCGTGCTCGGCGGCCCCACCTGCCCCGATGGGGTGGCGGCGTACGCACCGGGATCGTGGAGCGGGTGACGGCTATCCGGCAGCGGTGAACGTCGTCAGTTCCACGCCTGCGTCCTCCAGCATCGCGATCACCTCCGGCGAGGTGACCGCCTGCAGGTCCCGGGCGCGGATGACAGAGTACGTGCTGGTGTCGAGCAGTTCGGCATCGACGTAGCCGGGGTGCACGATGAGCAGGCTGACCTCCTGAGCGAGGATAGCCGGCAGCAGCCGCTCGATCGCACGTACCGGGTCGGCGGCCGCCTGATCATGCAGTGCGAACGGCTTGGCATACCAGTCGTTGGGCAGCAGGGGTAGGCGCCCGGTGCGGTAGAGGTCGTCCACGAACGGCACGCCGAGCCTTTCGGCGACGGCGCGCACGACCTCGTCGCTCACCTCTGACACCAGCGAATGGTGATGTACGTAGGCGGGTACCCGCCCCATCAGCTCGACGAACCGCTCGACTTGGGCGTTCGCTTCGGCCAGCGTCTCGTCTCGCTCGAACGGGTCGGGCTCAAAGCGCTGGTAGACCGGGTCGCCGCCGATGACCCGATGCGCCGCGCGGATCTCGCCCGAAGTGCGGAATCGCCCCGATTCCGTCACGAGGCTCGGCACGCGACGCGGGTCCAGCACGGGGTCGCCGGTGACGAAGTTGAGATCGATGCCGACATCGACGCCGTCGAGTCGGCGCAGTCGTGCGGCGGCGTAGGCGGCGTCAGGTCGGTTGGTGAACAGGCCGGTCGCGCGCACGATGCCGTGCGTGATGCTGTCGAGGATCCCCCGCGTCGTCGCGTGGGTGATGCCGATGTCGTCGGCTTGAACGATGAGGCGAGGCACGCAGGCTCCGAACGGTCTAGAGATCGACGCCGCGACGCTGTTCGTCGCGGAGGGTGATGAGGTGCAGCAGGATGTAGACCCGCTCCTCTTCGGTGACCTCGGCGGCGAAAGACTCGTCGAGGTACGCGGCGATGTGCTCCGCGCAGGCGTAGAGGTCTGCGTGCTCGGAGACGAGCGCGGTGAAGTACTCGTTCGCGGCGCCGTGGTGCACGCGGTTGCGCGTCAGGCGCTGAACAACGAACTTGATGTGGGTGAGGAAGCGCGCGCTGGCGGTGGTCGAGCCGTCGACCTCGAGACCGATGTCCTCCTTCACGATCTCGATGATGGTGCGGATCGCCGTGCCCAGCGTCATCGCCCGGGCCGGGTCGCCGACCAGGCCGGCGTTGACCAGGTGAAGGGTGATGAAACCTGCCTCGTCCAGGGGCAGCTTGCGCCCGACCTCAGTGTGGATGACGTCGAGGGCATGCAGCGCGATCGCGAACTCAGCGGGATAGGTCATCTTGGTCTCCCACAGCATCGAGTTGAAGAGCGGAATGCCCTCATCGATGCGGCGGATGGATTGGGCGATGTGGTCGGCGAGTCCGACTTCGACCGCTGCGGGCAACTGGATGCCATAGGTCTTGTCGAGCAGCTCTGACACCCGGCTCGTCGCGCGCAGCACCGGGTAGGGCACTTCGAGCAGCACCCGGAATGCGCCGCTCTTGCTCAGCCCCGTGAGGTGGAACTCGCGCTCGACCCGTGACTCGTCGACGGGGGAGCCTTTGCTGGTCAGGTATCCGACGCCGGCACCGACGAGGATCACGTCCTCGCCACCGGCATCCACTGCGTTGACGATGTTGTTGTTGAAGATCTTGGTGATGGTTCGCATGTGTGCTCCGGCGTGGTCGCCAGGTCGGGCCCCGGCGACCACGCATATGGGGCGAGGCTATCGAGCCGCCGGCTGAACGGTGAACAGGGGACGGCCGTGTTCGATCGGACCTTGCGCGACCGTGTCGACATGCTGGCCGCCGGCGAGGTTGGTCACGACGACCGGGGTCACGAGGGAGAAGCCCTCGCGCTCGATCGCCGCCATGTCGAACTCCAGCAGCACGTCACCGGCCGCCACCGCCTGGCCCTGGGTGACCTGCGGTGAGAAGTGACGCCCGCCGAGGCGAACCGTGTCGATGCCGACGTGGATGAGCAGCTCGAGGCCGTCGGCAGTGCGCATGCCGATCGCGTGGCCGGTGGCCGGCGCCGCGACGATGACGCCGTCGACGGGGGCGACCACGCGCCCCTGCGAAGGGATGATGGAGGCGCCCGGGCCGATCAATGCGCCCGAGAAGATCGGGTCGCCGGTCTGCGACAGCGGAATGACCTCGCCGACGATCGGCGCGCCGACCAGGATCGGGGTCGAGCCCGTGGCGCCGTCCACGACGCCGCGGAAACCGCCGGCCGGCGTCACGGCGGCATCCGTCACCTTCTCTTGAGTCACGGCACCCTTCTTCTGGTAGCCCCACACCTGCAGCAGCACGATCGGCACGACCACGCCGACGACCAGGGCGGCGATAGCCCCCGCCACGGGGTCGAGCAGCGGCAACGCCAAGATCGGAGCGGGGCTGAAGCCGATCGCCTTCACACTGAACAGCGCGAGCACGAGACCCGACGCCCCCGCCGCGATCATCTCGATAGCGAGCACCCGACGGTACGGCAGCACGAGTCCATAGAGGGTCGGCTCGGTGATGCCGCCGATGGCGACGGACACAGAGGCGGCGGCCGCGGTGTCGCGCAGGCCCTTGTTGCGGTCGCGTGCCGTGCGGATCAGCATGCCCAGGGCGACGCCGAGCATGGCGTACTGGTAACCGAAGGCCGCGCCCAGGATGACGCTGGTGCCGGCGGCGAGTTCGACCAGTGCGATGGAGATCAGCGCCCAGTGGATGCCCATCGCGACCAGGAAGATCCAGAGCACGGGCACGATGACGTAGAAGACGAATGGTGCGTTGACGGCCAGCCAGGCCAGGCCCTCGCCGATGCCCTGCCCGACGACGACGCCGATCGGACCGAACACCATCGCGGTGACCGGCACGAGGACCAGCAGCTCGATCGTGGGCACGAACACCTGCTGCAGGGCACGCGGCAGCACGCGCTTCAGGCCCCGCTCGAGGCCGGCCAGGGCGAGTGCGAGCAGCAGCGCCGGGAACATCGAACTGGCGTAGGAGTACATGAACAGCGGCAAACCGAAGGCCTGCGCCACCGCGCCCTGTTCACCGATGGCCGTAAAGCTCGGGTGCAGCAGCGCGGCGGCGATCGTCGCCCCGACGAACGGGTTCGCGCCGAGCTTGCGCGACGCCGTGAAGGCGACGAACAGCGGCAGGAAGTAGAAGATCGCGTTGCCGGTCGCCGTCAGGATCGCGGCGGTCGGGCTGTCGGCCGGCAGCCAGCCGAACTGCACGACCAGCAGCGCAATGACCTGCACGAGCGCCGCGCCGGTGATCGCCGGGATCAGGGGCTGGAACGTCGCGCCGAGGAAGTCGAACACGGCGTCGAGCGGTCGGCGCCGTGCCGTCGCGGCCGGCGTCGTGTCTTCGAGTGCACGCCAATCGGGCAGCGCCACCAGGCTGTCGCGCACGCGGTCGACGTGGGTGCCGATGACGACCTGCACCTGCCCGCCGCCGCGTATTGCCTGGAGCACACCGGGGGTGTCGCCCAGTCGCTCGAAGTCGACCTTGCTCTCGTCGCGCACGACGAAACGCAGTCGCGTCGTGCAGTTGTGTACCGATGCCACGTTGGCCGGTCCGCCGACGAGCTCGCCGATCGTCCGTGCCAGATGCACATCTGTCTCCGTGGATGCCACGGTTCCTCCTTCATTGGATGGTGACCGGTCTCGCCTGACGGCAACAAAAAAGACCTCGCACCGCTCAACGCGGTGGAGGTCTCGCCTGCCGTGCAGTAACAATCCTCAGGTGGGGCGGGTGCCCACGTGAGGATTATGGCCCGGGCCGCAGGAGGAGTCAACTCCCGGGCGGAGGCGCTCACTCCAGGTGCCGAGCGACCTCGCCGGCGGCGTGCAGGAACGGGACGAGGTCATCGTCGCCGGGGGTTGGCACCAGGACGACGGCGTCGACTCCGGCATCCACGAACCGGCGCAGGCCGGTCGCGACGTCACCAGGGTCGCCCCAGACTCCCCGCGCCTCAGGGTCAGCACGGTCGCTGAACGCATCGGCCACGCGACCTCGGGCGCCGTCGCCGAACGCGGTACTGACATACGCGACGATCGTCGCCTCGCCGTCGCGATCTGTGGCGGCACGTGCCTCGCGGACGCGGGCGA
This sequence comes from Microbacterium pollutisoli, assembly GCF_053586795.1. NCBI lineage: Bacteria > Bacillati > Actinomycetota > Actinomycetes > Micrococcales > Microbacteriaceae > Microbacterium > Microbacterium pollutisoli. The sequence goes on along the minus strand of NZ_JBNYWT010000002.1, from coordinate 25,195 downwards.
CCTGTGCGGCGACCTCGTCGGACGTGTATCCCCAGTTGAGGATCGTCCCATCGGCGAGTTCGCCGGTCACCGCCAGCGTCTTCGGCCCCTCGGCGGAGGCGTACACCGGCGGGGCGGAGGCAGGTGGCCAATCCAGGCGCACCCGATCGAGCCTCACGTGATCTCCGCGGGCCGTGACCTCATCACCGGCCAGCAGTGCGCGCAGCGGCGGCAGGTATTCCCGCATGAGTGACAGCGGAGATGCCGCCCGCGCACCGACCTGTGCCATCCACGGCAGCACGCCATGCCCGACGCCCGGCGAGAAACGTCCCGGGAACATCCGCTCGATCGTGGCGATCTCCATGGCGGTCGCGGCGACGTTGCGCAGGGGAATCGGCGCGATGCCGAGGCCGAGGTGCAACCGGTCCGTCCACGCGAGCGCCGCGGCGACGGATGCGAACGCCGACTCGCGGAAGCAGTCCTCCCACAGCCACAGCTCGGGCACCCGTGCGGCCTCGGCGGTCTGCACCGCCTCCCGCAGCGATTCGGGCGGATGGTGATAGGGGCTGACGACAGCGCCGACGCGGGTCATGCCATTGCCCGGGCGGTTGTGTGCGCGCTCCGGCATCCCGCCCGCGGCAGACGGCTTAAGGCACCTGCCGGGCCGCGCGGCGGCGACCGACGCCGTTGACCGTGAGCAGGGTCCCGGTGTCGGTGAACTCCTGCTGGATCTCCTGCTGGCGGTCCGACTCGCCCCGGTAGGTGAGCAGGCTGACGACGATCGCGACCACCAGGGCGCACACGAACGCGGGCAGCAGCTCGTACATCTCCGTCCACACCGCGTCCCAGATGAACACGCCCGCCGCGCCGACGAACATGCCGGCCAGCGCACCCCAGTTGGTGAGCTTGCGCCAGAACAGGCTGAGCAGGATGAGCGGCCCGAAGGCGGCACCGAAGCCGGCCCAGGCGAATGCGACCAGGCCCAGGATGGTGTCGTCGGGCACGATGGCGAGGATCGCCGCGATGATGGCGACGACCAACACCGCCATGCGGCCGAGCAGCACCATGCGCTTGCCGTCGGGCGGGGTCTTCTTCATGACCTTGTACAGGTCTTCGACCAGCGCCGACGAGCACACGATCAGCTGACTCGAGATCGTGCTCATGATCGCCGCGAGCACGGCGGCCAGCACGAGGCCGGCCACGAACGGGTGCAGCAGCGTCTGCGACATCACCAGCACCACGGTCTCCGGGTCGCCCAGGTCGATGCCCTGGCTGGCCATGTAGCCGATGCCGACCAGACCCGAGAAGACCGCGCCCACCAGCGAGACGATCATCCAGCTCATCCCGATGCGGCGGGCGGTCTTCGCTTCGCGCGGGTTGCGCAGCGCCATGAACCGCACGATGATGTGCGGCTGACCGAAGTAGCCCAGCCCCCATGCCAGCGCCGAGATGATGGCCAGCAGTGCGCCGCCGGTCAGCGCCGCGCCGCCGGTGAGCGACAGGTGGTTCGGGGCCAGTTCGTCCAGCGCCGCCCCGAACTCGCCGAACCCGCCGATCGTGATCACCGCCGCGACCGGGACGACGATCAGGGCGATCACCATCATGAGTCCCTGCACGACGTCGGTGAACGACGCGCCCAGGAACCCGCCGAACAGCGTGTAGAGCAGCGTGACCCCGGCCACCAGGGCCATGCCCAGCGCGTAGTCGGAGTTGAACGAGCTCTCGAAGAACACGCCGCCGGCGACCATGCCCGACGAGATGTACAGCGTGAAGAAGACCAGGATGACGATGCCCGCGAGGATGCGCAGCAGCCGCGACGAGTCCCGCAGTCGGTTCTCGAAGAAGCTCGGCACGGTGATCGAGTTGCGCGACACCTGCGTGTAGGCGCGGAGGCGCGGAGCCACCAGCAGCCAGTTCAGGTAGGCGCCGATCGTGAGGCCGACCGCGATCCACGCGTCGATGAGGCCGGAGACGTAGATGGCGCCCGGCAGGCCCATCACCAGCCACCCCGACATGTCCGAGGCGCCCGCGCTGAGGGCGGCCACCCACGGCGGCAGATTGCGGCCGCCGAGCATGTAGTCCTCGTGGTCGGTCGTGCGTTTGAACGCCAGGTACCCGATGAGCAGCATCGCGGCGAAGTAGAGCCCCAGCGCCAGGTAGAGGAAGATCTGATCGGACATCGTCGTCCTTTCCGTTGTGCTGGCCCCTCATCCTGCCAGTCGGCACGCGCGCTGACCACCCCTCCGGCGGAGCGGTCGGGCTGCGCGGATCAGGACGTGGGCCGGTCGCCCTCTTCGTGAGCGGATGCCGGGCGGTCACCTCCGCTGCGGCGGTCGGCCCACTTCGCGACGAAGTGCAGGACGGCCCCGACGGCGAGCAGCACCGCACCGAACAGCCAGACCAGCGGGCGCTGCTGGCTCAGCAGCAGCAGGCACGACCCGATGCCCAGCACGGGGACGAACGTCCACACCCGGAAGTGGTCGGCTTCGACCTGGTCTCGGCGCAGCACGAGCACGGCGATGTTCGTGCTCAGGAACACGAACAGGAGCAGCAGGACGACGGTCTCGGCGAGGGTCGACAGGTCGCCGACCAGCGTGAGCAGGACCGCGACCGCCGTGGTGGCCAGGATCGCGACCCAGGGTGTGCGCCGCTTCGGCAGGACGCGGGCCAGGACATCCGGCAGCAGGCCCTGCTCCGCCATGCCGTACGCGAGGCGGCTGGCCATGATCATCGTCAGCAGTGCGCCGTTGGCGACCGCGATCAGGGCGATGAGACTGAACAGCCACGACGGCACGGCGACGCCGCTGGCCTCGACGACAGCCAGCAGCGGCCCGGTCGAGGCGGCGAGCTCGTCAGCAGGCAGGGCGATCGAACTGGCCAGACCCACGAGGATGTACACGACCCCCGCGGTCACCAGTGAGGCGAACAGTGCCGTGGGGTAGCTCTTGCGCGGTTCGCGCACCTCCTCGATGACGTTCGCGGACGTCTCGAAGCCGACGAACGAGTAGTACGCGATGATCGCGCCACCGAGCACCGCGAACCCGACCCCGCCGGTGCCGGCCGGCTCCATGACCCGGCTCACATCCCCGCCGCCCCCGCCGACCATGAGCGCGACGACGACCACGACGATCACCAGGCCGCTCACCTCGATGATCGTCATCGCCACGTTGGCCGCCATCGATTCACGGATGCCGCGCATGTTGACGGCGGCCACGACCAGCAGGAACACGATCGCGACCGGGATCATGGGCAGGTCGATGAACGTACGGAAATACTCGCCCGCGAACGCCAGGGACAGGCCCGCGGCGCTGGTGACACCGGCGGCCAGCATGCTGAATCCGACGAGGAACGACACCAGCGGCTTTCGGAACGCGCGCTGCGCGAAGACAGCGGCTCCGCCGGCGCGCGGGTACTTGGTCACCAGCTCGGCATAGGACCCGGCCGTGAGCAGAGCGAGCAGCAGCGCGAGTACGAGCGGCGCCCACAGCATGCCCCCCACTTCCTGCGCGAGCACCCCCATGAGGGCATAGATGCCGGCGCCGAGCACATCGCCGAGGATGAACAGGAACAGCAGCGGCGTGGTGATGCGGCGCCTGAGGCGGTCGGGCGGCGGGCTCATCTCCACGGGGGTGTCGCGTTGCGGCATGCGGGGGTCCTCTGTGCCGGGCGACCGGCTCGGTCGACATGTCCGTCTGTCGGATGTCCGAGTCCATCGTGCCGGTGAACACCGATGTGCCGCCGGGGGTTGACGGCGCGGCATCCCACGGGTAGACCGCGACCCCAGGCGCCGCGGATGCCGACGAACCCGGTGTCGGTGGTCGGCCCTACACTCGCGGAGTGGCTGACCTGGATGATCTTCGGCGACTGGCCGCCCGCCTGCCCGGCAGTGAGGAGCGGGCGACGACCGGTGGTGCCGCGTGGTTCGTACGCAACAAGCTCTACGCCTGGGAGTGCCATCCGTGGCCGAGCATCCCGCCCGACATGCGTGCGATCATCTCCGCCGAGCTCGTCGTCGGCGTCAAGGTCGGAGAGCGCGAAGACGCGCTCGCCCTGACGGAGATGGCATCCGATGTGTTCCTGCGCACTACGACGCGGTGGGGGGAGCCGAAGGTCGCATTCCGCATGGCGCGCATCGACGAGGAGCACCTCGCGGAGCTCGTCACAGAAGCGTGGCGAGTGCAGGCGCCGAAGTACCTGCGAGCGCAGTTCGACGCCGGCTGAGCGCACCGGGTCGGGGCCGCCCGCCGTCAGCCCGTCCTGAGGTCGTGCACGAACCCACGGCCGACCGCCCAGCCCTGATCTGCATCGTCGCGCGTCGGCACGGCTGAACTGTTCCGCGACGGGGTCGTCGCGTTCGCGTCGGCGCTCTGGGCCGAACGGTGTCACGCCGAGTTGCACGTCTGGTCGGGGGCCTTTCGACGCCTCCGACTGCGCGGACAAGCGCCCGCTCCTGTCGGCCAGGCGCACCGTGCGCGGCGCGAATGGATGCGACGCTGGCTGATCGGCGATCGGTGACCGGCGGCATCCACCGTCAGGGGCGGGCGACCACGATGCCGGGCGCGGCGGACGGCGCGTCCATCGCCATGAGTGCCTCGGCGGCGCCGGTCAGATCGGTGAGCGTGCCGATCAGTCGCTCCGGGGCGAGTCGACCGGCGGTGATCATCTCGATCATCGCCGGGTAGTCCGACGCCGGCATCCCGTGCGAGCCGGTCACCGTCAGTTCGTGGGCGATCACGCGGTCCCAGGGCAGGGATGCCGTCGCGTGGGCGCCGAGCATGAGTCCCACCTGCACGTGCCGACCACGCCGCCTCAGGCTTCGCACAGCGACGTCGGCCGTCGTGGCCGAGCCGAGCGCATCGATGGTCACGTGTGCGCCCCCGCCGGTCGCGTGCACGACGGCATCCACAGGGGCGGGGCCGGCGACCACCTCGCTCGCGCCGAGCTCTCGCGCGCGGGCGAGCGCCTCGGGCGACACGTCGACTGCGGTCACCCGGGCGCCCAGCGCCACGGCGATCGCGATCGCCGACAGCCCGACGCCGCCGCACCCGAACACCGCCACCTCGTCGCCCGCTCCCACCGCGCCGTGCACGGACACCGCCCGGAACGCCGTCGCGAACCGGCATCCCAGCGCCGCCGCCGTCGTGAACGCGATCGCGTCGGGCAGGCCGACCAGGTTGAGGTCGGCGGCCCGCACCACGACGTACTCGGCGAACGAGCCGGCATGGGTGAAGCCCGGCTGAGTCTGGTCGGGGCACACCTGCGCCTCGCCGCGGGCGCAGTACGCGCACGCACCGCAGCCGTTGACGAACGGTGCCGTCACGCGGTCGCCCGGCGCCCAGGAGCGCATGCCCTCCCCGACCTCGACGACCGTCCCCGCGAACTCGTGCCCCGGGATGTGGGGGAGCGGCACGGGGTCGTGGCCGCGCCAGGCGTGCCAGTCCGAACGGCACACCCCGGTGGCCTCCACCCGGATCAGCGCGCCACCGGCGGGGCACACGGGGCGGGGGACTTCACGCACCTGCGGCATCTCACCGACGGCGCCGTAGACGACTGCCTTCACCCGTTCAGTATGGGCGAGATCGCGTCACCCCGGATCCCGGCTGCGCCCGGCCGGATCCAGTAAGGTGTGCAGAGTGACGACGCGCCCCCAGATCCACTTCGTCGCGGCGCTCGAGCAGCTCGAACCCCGCGAGGCGGTGCGGCTGGCCGCCGTCGCGGATCGCGCCGGCTTCGCCGGGACCGTGGTCACCGACCGCTTTCAACCGTGGCTGCCCGCTCAGGGCAACGCTTCGTTCGTGTGGGCGGTCGCCGGGGCGATCGGGCAGCAGACCGCCGGAGAGGTCACCGTCTCGGCCGTGCCCGGGTTCCGCATGCACCCCGCCGCGCTCGCGCAGGCCAGCGCCACCTTGGCATCCCTCTACCCGAACCGGCACCGCCTCGTGCTGTCGGCCGGCGACGCCATCGACGAGCATGTGGTCGGCGGCTACTGGCCGGAGGCGCCCGAGCGCGCCGCGCGGCTGTTCGAGGCCAGCGCGGTGATCCGCCGCCTGTTCACGGCGTCGGCCAAGGGCAACGACGTGCGGCACGCCGGCGACCACTTCCGGCTCGAGACGGCGAGGCTGTGGACCATGCCCGCCGAACCCCCGCCGGCGCAGGTGTGGGCCGGCGGTCCGGTGACCGCGGGCCGGGCAGCGCACGCCGGTGACGGTATCGTGGTGCAGGCCGGACCACTCCCGCGGATGGCCGCTGTGCTCACCGCCTTCCGCGAGAACAGCCGCGGTACGCCGGCGCCGCGCGCGACCGCGCACGTGCAGCTGTCCTGGGCACCCACCGACGAGGCCGCGCAGGCGCAGGCGCTGCGTGACTGGCCGATGGCCGGGCTGCGCTTTCCGCGCGGTGACATCCGCTCGCCCTTCGATGTCGACCAGTTGGCCCGCTCGGTCACGATCGACGACATCCGCGCGCGCATCCCGGTCACCGCCGACCTCGAGGTGCACCGCGCTCACCTGCAGGGATTGCTCGACCTCGGCTTCGACGCCCTCCACGTGCACAACGTCGGCCGCGCGCAGGACGAGTTCATCGATGTGTTCGCCCGCGACGTGCTGCCGAAGCTGGTGCACTGATGGGCGGGATGAGTGTCTGGGCACTGCCGGGGATGCCGCAGGTGCGCGCCGGCGACGATCTCGCAGCGCTGATCCGCGACGCCGTCGCCCGGTCGGGGGAGGCGCTCGCCGACGGCGACATCCTGGTGGTGACCTCGAAGATCGTGTCGAAGGCCGAAGGACGCGCGGTCGTCGCCGACGATCGCGAGGCGGCGATCACGGCGGAGACTGTCCGGGTGGTGGCGACACGGGCGCGGGCCGACGGCGGCGTCACCCGCATCGTGCAGAACCGACTCGGCATCGTCGGGGCCGCCGCGGGTGTCGACGCCTCGAACACCGAACCGGGCACGGTGCTGCTGCTGCCGCTCGACCCGGACGCGTCGGCGCGGGCGCTGGCCGGCGAGCTGCGGTCGCGGGCGGGCGTCGAGGTCGGCGTCATCATCAGCGATACGCTGGGCCGCGCCTGGCGCGAGGGCCAGACCGACGTGGCCATCGGGGCCGGCGGCGTGGAGGTGTTCGACCGGCTGGACGGGCAGGTCGACAGCGCGGGCAAACCCCTCGTGGTCACCCTGCCGTGCGTAGCCGACGAACTGGCATCCGCCGCAGACCTCGTCAAAGGCAAGCTCAGCGGCTGCCCCGTCGCCGTCGTCCGCGGCATGGGCCGGCTCGTCGGCCCACTGACCCTGCCCGGCGCCGCGAGCATCGTCCGCCCGATCGAGAAGGACATGTTCCGGCTCGGTGCCGACGAAGCGCATCGTCACGGGTACGCGGAGGGCTACGCGGCCGGGCGGGCCGGGGCCGGCGGCATCCACGGAGATCAGCCCACCCCCACCGACGACAGGAGCGATATATGACCCTCACCCTCGGTTACAAGGCGTCGGCGGAGCAGTTCGGCCCGCGCGAGCTGGTGGAGATCGCGGTGGCTGCGGAGCGGCACGGGTTCGAGTCGGTGGCGGTGAGTGATCATTTTCAGCCGTGGCGGTATACGGGTGGGCATGCGCCGTTCTCGTTGGTGTGGGCGGCGGCGGTGGGGGAGCGCACCGAGCGGATCCGGATCGGCACGAGTGTGATGACGCCGACGTTCCGGTACAACCCTGCGGTGATCGCGCAGGCGTTCGGCACGCTGGGCTCCTTGTACCCGGGCCGGGTGTTCCTTGGGGTGGGCACGGGTGAGGCGCTCAACGAGATCGCGACCGGTTTCCAGGGGGCGGGGCAGCAGGAGTGGCCGGAGTTCAAGGAGCGCTTCGCGCGGCTGCGCGAGGCGGTGCGGCTGATGCGGGCGCTGTGGACCGGCGACCGGGTCGACTTCGAGGGCGAGTATTACTCCACCCACGGGGCTTCGATCTACGACGTGCCGGACGGCGGCATCCCGGTCTACATCGCCGCCGGCGGACCGCTGGTGGCCAAGTATGCCGGGCGGGCCGGTGACGGGTTCATCTGCACGTCGGGCAAGGGGCCGGAGCTGTACGTCGACCAGCTCATCCCCGCCGTCAAGGACGGCGCGGCGGCGGCGGGGCGCGAGTTCGCGTCGATCGATCGGATGATCGAGATCAAGATCTCGTACGAGGAGACCGAGGAGGCGGCGCTGGAGAACACCCGGTTCTGGGCGCCGTTGTCGCTGTCGAAGGAGCAGAAGCACGATATCGACGACCCGATCGAGATGGAGAAGGCCGCCGACGCGCTGCCCATCGAGCAGGTCGCGAAGCGGTGGATCGTGGGCACCGACCCCGACGCGGTCGTCGCGCAGGTCAAGAATTACGTCGACTGGGGCTTCACCCACCTCGTCTTCCACGCCCCCGGTCACGACCAGGAGCGCTTCATGAACCTGTTCGAGCGCGACCTCGCCCCGCGCCTGCGCGCCCTGTAACCCGCCGCCGCTGCGCGGCGCGTGGGTCAGAGCAGGTCGGCGCGCAGCTGCTCGGGCGAGCGGGGCGACAGCAGCCCGGGCGCGACGTCGAACACGGTGTGCGCACCGAAGCGGCCCTGGGCGTGCAGGCGGCCGACCGCGCGGGCGTATGCCACGAGCACGCTCGCGGTGAACTCCGGGTTGCTGCCCAGCGCCAGCGAGTACTCGATGGTCTGCGTGGTGCCCGCGCTCGTCTCACCGCTGCGGATCACGACGCCGCCGTGCGGCATCGCCGCGTGGTCGCGGGCGAGCTCGTCGGCGGTGATGAACGTCACGGTGGTGTCGTAGTCGCTGAAGTAGTGCGGCATCGAGACGATGGCCTCGCGCACTTCGGCGGCATCTGCCCCCTCTTCGAGCTCGACGAAGCACTCCCGGGTGTGCTTCTGCCGGGTCGTCAGCTCGGGCCGCCCGCCGGCCCGCACGGCGGCGATCGCCTCCTCACTGGGCAGCGTGTACTGCACGCCCGCGGCGACGCCGGGCACACGGCGGATCGCGTCGGAGTGCCCCTGGCTGAGCCCGCGCCCCCAGAACGTGTAGGTCTCGCCCGCCGGCAGCAGCGCTTCGCCGTAGACGCGGTTGATCGAGAACATGCCCGGGTCCCATCCGCCGGAGATGAGCGCCGTGGTCCGGCCGGCGCGGGCGGCGGCGTCCACGGCGGCGAAGTGCTCGGGGATGCGGGCGTGCGTGTCGAAGCTGTCGACGATGTTGAACCGTGCCGCGAGGTCGGGCGACTGCACCGGCAGGTCGGCCTTCGACCCGCCGCACAGGATCAGCACGTCGAGCCGGTCGGCGTGCGCGTCGAGCGCGTCGAGAGCGAACACCGGGGTCGAGGGATGCCGGGTGGCGACCGTCTGTGGATCGCGACGCGTGTACACCCCGACCGTGCGCATGTCGTCGTTGTGGTCGATCGCGATCTCGACGCCGCGTCCGAGGTTTCCGTAGCCGACGATGCCGATGCGAAGGGGAGTGCTCATCCGATCGAGCCTACCGATGCCGGCGAGGCGACCGGACCGGCCGGCGCCGCCAGCGGGGAGAAGGCGATCAGCGGCGTGCCGTCGACCGGGTGGGCGACGACATCGGCGCGCACGCCGTAGACCCGCTCGATCAGAGCGCCGGTGAGCGTGGTCGCCGGGGGACCGGATGCCACGACGCGGCCCTGATCGAGCACGATGACCTGGTCGGCGTACTGGGCCGCGAGGCTGAGGTCGTGGAGGGCGGCGAGCACCGCCGTGCCGTCGTCGGCGAGGGTGCGCAGCAGCGCGAGGGTGTGCAGCTGCGCGCGGATGTCGAGGTGGTTGGTGGGCTCGTCGGCCAGCAGCAGCGTGGGCTCCTGCGCCAGGGCCCGGGCCAGCAGCACGCGCTGGCGCTCGCCGCCGGACAGCTCGTGGAATCGGCGGGCGGCCAGGTCACCGGCATCCACCCGGTCGAGCGCGCGGCGCGCGATCTCGGTGTCGTGCTCACCGGGTGCGCCGAGCAGCGGGATGTGGGGGGTGCGGCCCAGCAGCACGACGTCCAGGGCCGCGAGGTCGAGGTCGGTCTCGGCCTGCTGCTCGACCAGTGCGCTGTAGCGGGCGCGGTCACGGCGGCGCAGTTCCCGCGTGTCGGTGCCGGCGAAGGCGATCGCGCCGGACTGCGGCTGCAGAGCCGCTGCGATCAGATACAGCAGCGTCGACTTTCCGGCGCCGTTGGGTCCGACGAGGGCGGTGAGCGATCCCGCTTGGACGGTGCAGTCGACGCCGTCGACGATGAGCCGGCCCTGCCGGGAGAACGACAGGTCGTGGGTGTGCAGGGCGGTCATGAGATCCTCCGCGAGCGCAGCAGCAGTACGGCGAACAGCGGCGCCCCGATGAGTGCGGTCACCACGCCCACCGGCAGTTCGCGCGGGTCGAACAGCGTGCGCGCGAACGTGTCGGCCCACACCAGGAAGATGGCGCCGGTCAGCAGCGACAGCGGCAACAGGGCGCGGTGCCGCGCGCCCACGAGCAGGCGGACGGCGTGCGGGATGACGAGGCCGACGAACCCGATCGAACCGCTCACGGCCACCAGGCACCCGGTCAGCAGTGCGGTGCCGCCCAGCAGCACCCAGCGGGTGCGCCCGACGGCGATGCCCAGCGACGCGGCCGCCCGGTCGCCGAATGCGAAGGCGTCGAGGGTGCCGGCGCCTGCCAGCAGCGGCAGCCCGATTACGGCGACCGCGATCAGGGCGACGGCAGCGGTCGGCCACGTCACGCCGGCGAGTGATCCGAGCAGCCAGCCGAGGATCTCGCGGTAGCTGTCGCCGGTCGCGCTCCAGAAGATGACCAGGCTCGTGAGGGCGCCCAGCACCGCCGACACGGCGATGCCGGCCAGGATCGTCCGCGACGACGTGAGCCGGCCCACGGCACCGGCCAGTGCGAGGGTCGCGACGAGGGCGCCCAGTGCCCCGGTGAACGCCGCGATCGGCAGCGCCAGGGTGAACCCCAGCACGATGACGGCGACGGCGCCGAACGACGCACCCGACGACAGACCCAATAAGTACGGGTCGGCGAGCGGGTTGCGCAGCACGGCCTGCATGATCGCGCCGCACAGGGCCAGGCCCGCGCCGACGGCGGCGGCGGCGAGCACCCGCGGCATCCGCAGCTCCCACACGATGCCGTCGCGCAGCGGCGACAACGACGATTCGCCGATCCCCAGATGTGCCAGGATGCTGCCCCACACCTCGCCGGGGGTCAGGTCGGCCGGACCCATCGCCACCGCCGTCACGACCGACGCCACCAGGCCGGCCAGCAGCACGAGCGCCCACACGCCCGTGCGCGTGCGTGTGGGGCGCGCGGCGCACCGGGCTGTCGGAGGCGGGGCGAGCGCGGTCACGGCAGCGGGAGCTCTGCAAGCTGGGCCAGCAGCGACTCGACCGCTTCCACGTTGCGCACCCCGGCCTCGGCGGCGGGGAACGGCACGACCAGGTACCGACCCTCCTGCACCGCGGGCAGGGCGGCGGTGGCCGGGTTCGCCTCGAGCACACCGATCTTCTTCTCGGTCGACCCCCACGCCGAGTCGACGAGCACGATCACGTCGGGGTTCGCTTCGACGACGACCTCCCAGCTCAGCGACGACCACGTCTCGTCGATGTCGGCGGCGATGTTGGTCAGGCCCGCGGCATCCATCATCATCTGCGGGGCGCCGATGCCCGCGCCGACGAAGGGGGTGTCGCTGCCGGAGCTGAACCACAGCGCGGTCAGGCCGCGGTCGTCGGGGGTGAGGGCGGCGAGGGCGGCGCGCTGCTCGTCGATCAGACGTTCGGCGCGGTCGGGCACGCCGAAGATGGTCCCGATCTCGGCGATGTCGGCGAACACGTGGTCGAAGGTGAGCGGATGCGGCTGGTACCCGGGCTCCTGGCAGGCCGACGGGCTCACATAGGTGTCGACGCCCAGCGTGGCCAGCGTGTCGCGGTCACCGGCCCCGTCGGCGGTCACGTTGGACTCCCACCCGGCGTAGACGAGGTCGGGCTCGAGCGCGAGGGTCGCCTCCTGCCCGGGCACGCGGTCGGAGATGACCGGCACGCCCTCGGCCCGGTCGGCCCACTGCGCGGACGGCTCGCCGTCGGAGAAGGCCGTGCCGATGAGATGGTCCTCCAGGCCCAGTGCGAGCATCATCTCGATCGACGTCGACTTGATCGCGAGCACCCGCTCGGGGACGGCGTCGAAGGTCACCTCGGTGCCGCAGTTGTCGATCGTGAGGGGGTGGCCGTCGGCGATGGATGCCGGAGGCGCGGCGTCGGGGGTGGATGCCGGAGGCGCGGCGTCGGCGGCGGTGCAGCCGGCGAGGGTGAGAGCGGCGAGTACCGCGAGGGCGGCGGTGCGGTGGCGTGGGGCGGGCATGGGGCTCCTGGGCGCAAGTCGAACGTCGGATGACAAGCGGCCAAGATCACGGCCGGGGATACCCGCCAAGCAGAGCGGGGTTGCGCGCCAGTCTAGTGGGGCAGCGCTCGCCGGCGCTGTCCGGTCGCGGCATCCGCGAGACTGGAGTCATGAGTTCCTCGCGACAGCAGCCCGCTCCGTTCCAGCGGAATGCGCTGGCCCCCGGTCTTCTCGCAGCGATCGCACTGTTCCTGTCGCCACTGTTCGCCGACGGGGTCGGCGCGACCGTGATCCGGTTCGTGGTGGCGATCCTGGCGCTCATCGTCGCGTGGTTCGCCCTGCAGGCGGGTCAGTGGTGGTGGACGGTCGTGTTCGTCGCCGTCGCGATCGTGTGGAACCCGGTGTACCCGTTCGACTTCTCCGGGCCGTGGTGGACCGCGGCCCAGATCGCCGCCGCGGTGGCGTTCATCGCCGCGGGCGCCCTGATCAAGAACGAGCGGCAAGAGCCCCGGTAGCGACGCTCATCTCTTCCCTTCCCCGTCGATCAGTTCGAGCAGCTTGCGCAGCTCGTTGCGGATCTCGGTGTGGCCGTACTGTCCAGCGCGACTCTCTCCTGAGATGACCCCGGAGCGTCGAACCTTGCGGAAGTCGCCGAACGGGAACGAGTAGGCCTGCTTCGTCTCGCGGTTCTCGGACTTGTCGATGCCGAGGTGCCAGTGGGAGAACTCGGTCCAGCCGTGCTCTTCGATGAAACTGTTCTCCTCGTCGGGCGTCGGCGCGGCCTCCGACCAGTCGTCGCGTTCGTCGCGCACGACCTTGCCGTCACGCACGAGCGAGCGCGCGTTCTCCAGGGCAGGACGGTTCAGTTCGATAGCCATACCGCGAGGCTAGACACCGGTGGAGCGGCAGGGGAGGCGGTTGACTCGGTCGCGGATCGGCGTACAGTTCGCGGTCGCGGATGCGTCTGCCCGGACGCGACGGCGCCCGGTAACCAGCATCCTTCACTCGCGCTGATCGCGCGACGCCCGGGTTTCGGCTCGGGCGCCGCTTCGCGTTGCACGGCCGTGCGGCCCTCGGCCACCTTTGTTCCCGACCCTCGCCGGAAATTGGCGCCAATGTTTAGCGCCAACTCGTCGCCGGCCCCCCTTGTCCCCGGCCCCCGCCCCGAAGTTGGCCCTTATGTGGGGTATCAGCACCTCATAAGCCCCTTTAGCGCCAACTTGCGCGGGCGAGCCCGCTCGCGGGGGGCGCCACCTCCGCGCGGCCACACCCGCGCGGCCACACCCGCGGCGCGGCCTCACACGGCGGTCAGGCGCGTGCTCGGCGCGGGGTGCAGCTGGCCGTGCAGTCGCGCCATGCGGGCATCGAGCTCGGCGGCCGAGTCCGCGGCATCCTTCAACTCGGCCAGCAGCCCCTCGGGCACGGCGCCGTCGTACTTGTAGTAGATCTTGTGCTCGAGGCTGGCCCAGAAGTCCATCGCGATCGTGCGGAACTGCACTTCGACGGTGACGTCGACGCGGCCCGACGAGAGGAACACCGGCACCCGCACGATCGCGTGCAGGCTCTGGTAGCCGTTGGGCTTGGGCTCTGCGATGTAGTCCTTGACCTGCACGACGGTGATGTCGTCCTGCTGGGTCAGCAGATCGAACAGCCGGTACACGTCGGTCGCGAAGCTGCACGTCACGCGCACGCCGGCGATGTCGGTGATGTGCTCGCGGATCGACGCGAAGTCGGCCGGGATGCCCTTGCGGACCACCTTGTCGACGAGGCTGTCGGCGGACTTCACCCGGCCCGAGACGTGCTCGATGGGGTTGTAGTCGTGCACGAGCTGGAACTCGTCGCGCAGGATCCCGAGCTTGGTCTCGACCTCGCGGAGTCCGAACCGGTACCGCATCAGGAACCGCTGGAACTCGTCGCGCATCGCGCGCAGCTGCTCGGGGGAGAACGTCTCCAGCCCCATGTCGGTGACGACGGAGACAGCCCGCGAAGCGTCCATGCCCCGACGCTATCCACGCGGGTTAGGTGGATGCTGGGAGCCGGCGCCGTCGAGCACTCAGACGCGGCGGTACTGACCGACCATCGGGCAGTCGAAGGGGTCTCGTGCGGCGAGGCCGACGCGGTTGAGGTAGTCGACCACGATCGCGTACGACCGCCACAGGCTCGTCTCGGTGTACGGCACGTCGAGGCTGGCGCAGTAGTCGCGGACGATCTCGCGGGCCTTGGCCAGGTGCGGGCGGGCCATGCTCGGGAACAGGTGGTGCTCGACCTGGTAGTTGAGGCCGCCCATGAGCCACGTGGCCCACCAGCCGCCGCGGATGTTGCGCGAGGTGCGCACCTGCTTGGTGAAGAAGTCGAGCCGGGCGTCGGGCGCGATGATGGGCATGCCCTTGTGATTCGGCGCGAACGACGCGCCCATGTACACACCGAACACGGCCAGCTGCACGCCGAGGAACGCGAATGCCATGCCCAGCGGCAGCAGCAGGAACACCGGCACGATGACCACGGCCAGGCGCGCCACGATCATCGCGAGCTCGGCCCAGCGGCCCTTGACCCCCGGCGTCGTGACGAGGTACTTGATGCCGAGGAAGTGCAGGTTCAGCCCCTCGAGCGTCAGCAGCGGGAAGAACAGCCAGCCCTGCCGCTGCGTGATCCAGCGCTGCAGGCCACGCGCCTTCGCGGCGTCCTCGTCGAGGAACGAGATCGTGTCGATCTCGATGTCGGGGTCCTTGCCGACGCGGTTCGGGTTGGCGTGGTGGCGTGAGTGCTTGGCATCCCACCACGAGTAGCTCATCCCGACGACCGCGGAGCCGAGGATCCGGGCGAGCCGGTCGTTGCCCGGTCCCGTCTTCAGGATCTGGCGGTGCGCCGCTTCGTGCGCCAGGAAGGCTGCCTGGGTGAACAGGATGCCGAGGGCTCCGGCGATCAGCAGCTGGAACCAGCTGTCGCCCAGCAGGATGAACCCGGCGACGCAGCCCCCGATGCCGAGTGCGATCGCGGTGCCGACGAGGGCGTAGAACCACGGCGTCCGTGCCAGCAGCCCGGTCTCCTTCGCGACATTCGAGACCTGGGTGTAGGCGCGGCCGATGGCGGGGAACGACGAGGCGTAGGTCTGCCGGATCGGACCGAGCGTCGAGGCGGGGGCGGTGATGGTGCTGATGGCGGTCTCCTCAGGTCGTCAGAACGACCCGAGAGCCACACTGGATGGTGACGGTCAGCGCCGACCGCCGTATTCGCGACTCTACGCAGGGGTGGATGCCGCGCGCGGCATACCTCCGGGTGGCTCCGCCACGGCCCGCACCCCGGCGGCTTGGTCACGCTCGCACCCGGCGGCTCCGTCCCGGCATACCCCGCCGGCTCCGCCGCGACCCACCGCGGCCGTCGATGACGGCATGTGACGGCGCGTTACCGGGGGAGTCGTCACGCGACAACCGCCCGCGCGCACGGCGCGGCCGCGGTGTCAGGCTGACCGGGTCCATCCCTGACGAGAGGCCCGATATGACTGCCCGTACCGCCCTGAGAACCGTCCCGCTGGTCGCCGCCTGCGCTGCGGCGATGCTCATGGTGAGCGGCTGCGCGGCCTCCGGCCCGGCGGTGCCCGCGGGGAATGCGCAGCCGGTGGAGGGCGGCACGATCGTGTACGCCCACCAGCAGGAGCCCGACTGCATCTACGGCGGGTGGATCGAGCAGGCCTACATCTCCTACCAGGTGCTCGACAGCCTCTTCTCGCTCGACGAGAACGGCCAGCCGGTGCCGTGGCTGGCCGAGTCGTGGCAGGTGTCCGAGGACCGGCTGACCTACACGATCACGCTCAAGGAGGGCATCGAGTTCACGGACGGCACGCCCGTCGACGCCGAGGCGATCGCCTACAACTTCGACTACTGGGCAGCCGGCGGCAACGGCACGGCGGCGGTCTGGCTCGGTGGCTACTACGAGTCGGCGACCGCGATCGACGAGCACACCGTCGAGGTCACCCTGTCGCGCCCCTACCTCGACTTCATCGTCAACCTCACGCAGGGATACTTCGGCATCCAATCGCCGCAGGCGCTGCAGACCCGCACCGACGAGGAGAACTGCGCCGCCCCGATCGGGTCCGGTGCGTTCGTCGTCGAGGAGTGGAACCGCGGACAGAACGTGATCCTTGCCCGCAACGACGACTACCGGTCGTGGCCGGCCAATGCGCTGCACACCGGGCCCGCCCACGTCGAGAAGGTCGACTGGCGCTTCGTGTCCGAGCCGATCACCCGGGTCGCTGCGCTGCAGTCGGGGGAGGCGGACGCGATCTACGACATCCCCGCCGTGGAATGGGCCGGGCTCGATGCGGCCGGCTACACCCTCGAGAAGTACGTCACCGGCGGGCGTCCGCAGCAGATCTCGTTCACGACGTCGCGCGGTGTGTTCGCCGACGAGAACGTGCGCAAGGCCTTCATCTACGCCCTCGACCGCCGGGCGGCCGTCGAGACGATCGGGCAGGGCGTGATCCCCTACGAGGGCAATGGCGCGGTCAGCCAGACCACCCCGGGCTACAGCCAGAAGGCCGCCGACTGGTACGACTACGACCCGGATGAAGCGGCCCGGCTGCTCGACGCGGCCGGATGGACCTCCCGCGACGCCGACGGCTACCGCGTCAAGGACGGCCAGACCCTCGAGGTGGTGCTGCCCTACGCCGCCGGGCGCATCATCAACGGCGACGGCGGCGCGATCCTGCAGACGCTGCAGCAGCAGGCGAAGCAGGCCGGCTTCAAGGTCGACCTCGTGCCGGTCTCGCCCTCCGAGTCGGCCGCCGGCGCCTACTCCACGGCCGAGGAACGCGATCTGTCAGTCGGGTACTGGACGTCGATCTCGGGAGGCATCCTCTACATCAACTGGCGGCCGAGCACCGAGGACAACCCGAACCACTCCAACGCCGCCTTCTACGACAGCGCCGAGCTGGAAGCGCTGATCCTGCAGGGCAACTCCGCGCCCGACGCAGCGGCCCAGCATGCCGCCTACGCGCAGGCGCAGGAGTACATCGCCGAGCATGCGCTGTCGTTCGGGGTCTACGACCGCCTCAGCACACTGGCAGTTTCGCCCCGCTTGAAGGGCGTCTGGCAGGAGCACGCGCAGGGAGGGCCGACGTTCTATGACGCGTACTTCGTCGAGTGAGGTCGCGGCGCCGGTCGTGACCGCTGACGCCCGCACCCCTGCGCCCACGGGGTCGCGCGTCACGGCGGGCCTCGGTCGCCTGCTCTCGCAGGTCGCCGGCGGTGTGGTCGTGCTGTGGGGCACCGCCACGGTCGCCTTCCTCGCCCAGCTCGCGCTGCCGGGCGACCGCGCCACCGCCATCCTGAACATCCGCACCGGTCAGATCCAGGCGCGCACGCCCGAGGAGCTCGCGCCCGTCAACGCACAGTTCGGGCTCGACGCCCCTGTGGTCGCGCAGTACCTCGACTACCTGGCCGGACTGCTCCGCGGCGACCTCGGCACCTCCTACACCGAGTTCCGCCCGGTGTGGGAGGTCATCGGCGACCAGCTGGGGGCCACCCTCGTGCTCGCCGTGGCCGCCATCGCGCTGTCGTGGGTGCTCATGATCGTCTGGGTGACCCTCACCGCCGGACGCGGCCCGCGGGTGCGTGCGCTCGGTTCGGCGCTCGACACCGTCACGGCCGCCCTGCCGCAGTACTGGCTGGGCATCCTCCTGCTGATCGCGTTCGCCTTCCAGCTGCGCTGGTTCCCGGTGATGGGTGGCACGGGGCCGAGCGCGCTGGTGCTGCCCGCACTCACCCTCGCCCTGCCGCTCGCCGGCTTCATGGGACAGGCCGTGCGCACGGAGTTCGAGCGCACGCTCGAGCAGCCGTTCGTCCTGAGCGCGCGCATGCGGGGCATGGGCGATGTGCAGATCCGGCTGCGGCACGTGCTGCGGCACGCGTCGATCCCCGCCGTCACCCTCACCGGCTGGGCCCTGGGCGCGACGGTCTCCGGCGCCGTCATCGTCGAGTCCGTCTTCTCCCGGCCCGGTATCGGCAAGACCCTCGTGGATGCCGTGAGCTCCCACGACCTTCCCGTCGTCACAGGCGTCGTCGTCCTCATCGCCTTCGCCTACGTCGTCGTGAACCTGCTCGTCGACGTCGGGTACACCCTCATCGACCCGAGAGTGAAGATCTCATGACCCTGACACCCCTCGATCCGACCGTGTCGGGTGAACAGCCGCTATCCGTGGAGTCCGCGGCATCCACCCCCGCCGCCCGCCGCTGGGCCCAGCGTCTGCACCCGCACCGGGCGCCGAGCGTCGTGGCCTCGGTGTTCGTACTGCTGGTGCTGGCGCTGGCCGCCCTCGCACCGGCGACGCTGGCCACCCATGACCCGTTCGTCGTCGACCTGACCGCCGGTCTGCAGCCGCCGTCGGCCGCACACTGGTTCGGCACCGACGAGGCCGGCCGCGACCTGTACAGCCGGGTCGTGCACGGCACCGGCCTGTCGCTCGCGATCGGCTTGGGCGCGGCGGCCCTGTCGCTGACCCTCGCGGTCCTGCTGGGATCCCTGGCATCCCTCGCCGACCGGGTCACGGTCACCATCGTGAACCGGTTCATCGAGGTGCTGTTCGCCTTCCCCATGCTGCTGCTGTCGCTGCTCGTGGTCGCGATCCTCGGGCCGGGCGTCGCCACGAGCGTGCTCGCCGTCGGGCTCGGCACCGCGCCCGGATATGCCCGCATGGTGCGCGGTCAGATCCTCGCGGCGCGGGGTGCCGGCTACGTGGAGGCGGCCACCGCTCTCGGGCACGGCCGAGGGCGGGTCATCCGGCAGCACATCCTGCCCAACGCGCTGCGGCCGCTGATCGCGCTGTTCACCATGTCCGTCGGCCAGTCGATCGTGTGGGCCTCGGGCCTGTCCTTCCTGGGGCTCGGCGTCGCGCCGCCGTCGCCCGAGTGGGGTGCGCTGCTCGACGCCGGGCGGCCGTACGTCGTGCAGGCGCCGTGGCTCACCTTCATCCCCGGGCTCGTGATCCTCGCCCTGGCCCTGTCGGCCACCGTGCTCGGCAAGCACATCCAGACGCGACTCGAGAGCGGAGACTGACGATGACACTCGTGACCGAGCGGCCCCAGGCCGCACCGCAGAGCGTGGACGCCGCCGTGCGGCTGCATGTCGAGAACCTCACGGTGGGGTTCCGCCGCGGGCGCACCGTGCGTCCCATCGTCGACGGCGTCTCGTTCACGCTGCCGGCCGGCCGCTGCGTCGCGATCGTCGGCGAGTCGGGGTCGGGCAAGAGCGTCACCGCCCGCACGATCGCCGGGCTCACCGGCGACGGCGCCGTGGTCACCGCCGACGCACTGCGGCTGGGGACCGATGACCTGACCGCGCAAACCGCGCGCTCGTGGCGTGGCATCCGCGGACGCCGCATCGGGTTCATCCAGCAGGACGCCCTCGTCTCGCTCGACCCGCTGCGCCGCGTGGGTGCCGAGATCGAGGAAGCGCTGCGGCTGCACGGCTGGCGCGACCGCGCGGCCCGGCGTCGCAAGACGATCGACCTGCTCGCCGGCGTCGGCGTGCCCGAGCCGGAGGTGCGCGCCCGTCAGCGCGCCGGCGAGCTGTCGGGCGGGCTGCGGCAGCGCGCGCTCATCGCCTCGGCTGTGGCCTGCGACCCCGAGGTCGTGATCGCCGACGAGCCGACCACCGCCTTGGACGTCACCGTGCAGGCACAGGTCCTCGCGCTGCTGGGCGACCTCAAGCGGCGTGGCACCGCGATCGTGCTCATCAGCCATGACCTCGCCGTCGTGGCACAGCTGGCCGATGAGATCCTCGTCATGCAGGGCGGCGTCGTCGTCGAACAGGGTCCGGCCGCGACGGTCCTGACCGCGCCGTCGCACCCGTACACCCAGGCGCTCATCAGCGCCGTGCCCGGCAGTCACACGCGCGGCGAGCGACTCGCACCGCTGGCGGTGGCGCCGTCGGTTCCCGTGCGCGGCGGGGGCGAGACCGCCCGCTCCGTCACCACGCCGACCACACCTGTACTGGTCGCACGCGACCTGATCAAGGACTTCACGGGCCCCGACGGCCGCGCCCGCCGCGCGGTCGACCGCGTCTCGTTCGAGCTGCGCCGCGGCGAGACACTCGGCATCGTCGGCGAGTCCGGCTCGGGCAAGAGCACCACCGCGCGGCTCGCGCTGGCCCTCGAGCATGTGGATGCCGGTGAGGTCACGCTGCTCGGCCACCCCTGGTCGGCCGCCTCCGACCGGCAGCGCCGTGCCCTGCGCTCGCGCATCTCCGTGGTCTACCAGGACCCGCTGAGCTCGTTCGACCCGCGGTGGACGACCGAACGCATCCTGCTGGACGCGATCCCGGCCGACGCCGGCCTGTCGCGGAGCGCGCGGGAACGCCGCGTGCGCGAGTTGCTGGCCCAGGTCGCGCTGCCGGCCGACCTGCTCGGCCGGCTGCCGCTGCGCCTGTCGGGCGGGCAGCGTCAGCGCATCGCGATCGCGCGGGCACTGGCATCCACCCCGGAGATCGTGGTGCTCGATGAGGCGGTCTCGGCCCTCGACGTGTCGGTGCAGGCCCGCATCCTCGATCTGCTGGTCGACCTGCAGGACGCGCACGGGCTGAGCTACCTGTTCATCTCGCATGACCTCGGTGTCATCCACCACATGAGCGACCGCGTGCTGGTCATGAAGGACGGGGCCGTCGTCGAGGCCGGCGCTTCCGACGACGTGTTCCTGCGCCCGCAGCATCCCTACACCCGCGAACTCGTCGCCTCGCTGGCGACGCTCGAGACCCACCCGAACGGAGCATGACATGACCGAGATCCGCCCCCTGCACCTGAACGCGTTCGTGATGAACACGAACTCCCACATCCAGCACGGCCACTGGCGCCGCCCCGACGCGCGCCAGGTCGACTTCGAAGACGTGAATCTGTGGATCGACCTGGCGCGCACCCTCGAGGAGGCGAAGTTCGACGCCATGTTCTTCGCCGACGTCACGGGGCACTACGGCGACGCCGAGGCCGACATCGACGTGTACGCGCGGCACGGGCTGCAGATCCCCAGCAACGACCCGACGGTGCTGCTGGGCGCGCTCGCGGTCACCACGACCGACATCGGGCTCGCACTGACCTCGAACGTGGCGCAGAACCACCCGTTCAACTTCGCCCGCCAGGTCTCGACGCTCGACCACATCTCGCGCGGCCGCATCGCCTGGAACATCGTGACCGGTACGCAGGACAACGGCGCCCGCAACTTCGGTCTGCCGCAGCTGACCGACCACGCGGAGCGGTACCGGTGGGCGCAGGAGTACGTCGACGTCGTCTACAAGCTGTGGGAGGGGTCGTGGGACGACGGCGCAGTCCTGAAGGACAAGGAGAACGGCGTCTACGCCGACGTGTCGAAGATCCACAAGATCTTCCACGAGTCGGAGCGGTACCGCGTCGAGGGGCCGCACCTGCCGGCACCGTCGCCGCAGCGCACGCCGCTGCTGTTCCAGGCCGGGTCGTCGGGGTCGGGGCGCCGGTTCGCCGCCGCGAACGCCGAAGCGACGTTCATCATCGCCCCCACCCCCGAGGTCGCGAAGTGGCAGATCGACGAGACGCGCCGCCTGGCCGTCGAATACGGCCGCGAGCCCGGCGACATCAAGTTCTTCCAGGGGCTGAGCTTCGTGATCGGCGACACCGCGATCGAGGCGGCGGAGAAGGCCGAGGAGTTTGACCGCTGGTCGAGCGCCGAGGGGTTCCTCGCGCACAGCGCGCTGGTCGACAAGACCGGCCGCGTATACCCGCCCGACACGCCGCTGAAGGACATCGACACCAACACGGCCAAGGGGTTCCAGGAGGTCATCGGCAAGGCGATCACCGACCGGGAGCCGGTCGTCGCCGACGTCGCCGGCCGACTCACCCGCAGCAACCGCATCGTGGGCACGCCCGAGCAGATCGTCGACCAGATCCAGCAGTGGCAGGATGCCGGTGTCGACGGCCTGAACATCATCAACTGGGTGCTGCCCGGGTCCTTCGAGGAGTTCGCCGAGAAGATCGTGCCCGTGCTGCAGGACCGCGGCCTTGCGCAGACCGCCTACGCTCCCGGACCGCTGCGGCAGAAGCTGTTCGGCGCCCCGCTCCTGAACGACCGGCATCCGGCCGCCCGCTACCGCGGCGCGTTCGACGTCGAGGCGAAGACCTGGGCCGAGGCCGACGCGCTCAAGGCCGAGGGCCGGCTGCCCGCCGCCGTGCCGGCGCTGTAGGCGGAGCGCCCGGCGCGCTGGGTGCTGGGCGCGGCGCGCTGCATGCTGGGTGCTGTTGTGGTCGGGTGCTCAGCCCGCCGCAAGTTGGCGCGAATGTGGGGTATCCAGCATCCATTCCCCATATTCGCGCCAAGTTGGCGAGGCGGGCGTGGAGCAGTCTGCTTCAAGTTGGCGTGAATGTGGGGTATTCAGCATCCATTCCCCACACACGCGCCAAGTCAGGGAAGCGCGCGAGGCGTCAGGTGGGGCGGTGCAAGGGCGCGTCACCCCACCCGCGACGTCAGACCTTCGAGGCGCGGTAGCCGGCGGCGCGGGCCGCGGACTCCGTGCGGAAGCAGTCCTCGGGCACGGTGCGGTCGTAATAGCGACCGCTCGGCAGGTGGTAGATCATCGAGTTCGCGTTGCCCTTGATGGGCGCCCACGACGGACAGGTCTTCGACGTCGGGCTCGTACGCGTCGGATAGCCGACTTGCGCGGTGGCGGCCGAAGTGCGGGAGACGGTCGTGTATCCGGACTTGCGGCCGGTGACCTTGATGCTGATCTTCTTACCTGCCTGCGCCGTGCCGAGCTTCAGTGATGTCCCGGTGGCGCCGGCGATCGCCGCACGGCCCGCATACCACTGATACGAGAACGACGTCCCCGATGTCCACGCGCCCGTGCGCGCGGTGAGGGTGCTGCCCACCTTCGCCGTTCCCGACACGGTCGGGGCCGCGGAGGCGAGACACCCGATGTTCTTCGCGGCGGCATCGCTGACCACGCTCGTGCCGCCGAGTACCAGAGTCTTCGAGGCGCCGAACTCTGCGATGTCGGGCCGTACCGAGTCGGGGACGCACGTCGGGGCGGTGACGTACAGCGGTGCGCCGACGGTGCCGGCCAGCGCCGCACCGGCGAGAGCGTCGGGGAAATTGAGCGCAGTGGCAAGGAACGCGGTGTCGGACGAGCCGGTCGGGAAGAACCGCGCGTTGATCAGAGCGGCCGTCTCGTAGCGGTCGGCGCCGCCCGAACGCGTCACGCTGTACGAGCGTGCGAGCTGGTTCTGGATGCCGGCGGAGACAGCGCCGGTGCCGCCGGCGATCACGATATCGGTCACGCCGAGCCGCCGGAGCGAGTTCAGCACTCCCGTGGGGACGCTCGAGCGCGCGCCGTCGACGAGGATCACCGGGGCGTCGAGTGCACCGGCAGCACCGGTGGCGGCGAGGGCGTCGGGGAAGGACCTACCTGTCGCGATGAAGGCCGTTCCGGCCGAGGTGAACAGGGAATCGACGATATGAAGACCCGTCGTGTAGCGGTCGAGCTTGCCGAGGCGGGTCGTCGGCGCGATCCTGCTGAGGGCGCCGGCCACCTTCGCCGACACGACGCCGGTGCCGCCGAGAACGTAGATCTTCGCGGGACGCAGGCGTTTGATCTCGCTGGCGACGGACTCGGGGAGCGCCGCCGTGGGGGTCAGCAGCAACGGGCCGCCGACCAGGGCCGCGGCAGCGGCGGCAGACAGCGCGTCAGGGAAGTTCGCGCCGGTGGCCACGAAGACGGCGGGTACGTTCGGCGCGTATTGGCGGGCGACCTGGATGGCCGTCGCGTACCGGTCGCTGCCGGCGAGTCGCGTGATGCCTGCCGCAGGCGTGGTGACGGTGGGGGTCGTCGGAAGCGCGGAGTGGTTCAGAGCCACCGTCGACAGTGACACCGGCGTGGCGCCGCAGTCGCCGCTCAATTCGTTTGTGAGTGCGGCGAGCTCCGCCGGGTCGACGGCGAGTGACCACCGGTACTTCACGAGCGCCCAGCTCGTCGCATACTCGCAGCGGTACGCCGAGTTGGTCGGCATCCACTCGGCCGGGTCCTTGTCGGCCTTGGACTGGTTAGATGCCGACGAAGTCGCGTTCAGCACATACGGATACGCCAGGTCATTGGCGAAGTCGCGGCGCTGCGCATCCGTCCACGCCGACGCGCCAGATCGCCACGCCTCCGCGAGGGCGACATGGTGATCGATCTCGACCTGGGTCGGCGAGTTGGCGACGGCGCCGTCAAGGGCCGACACCCAGGTGCCACCGCTCAGCGAGCAACCGCCGCTGATGGTCACCGGGCTGGTCGACTCCTCGATGAGCACTTCGTAGCGCGTGTTGCAGCCGTCCCGATCCGCATCGATCCAGTGCTCGAAACGGCTGCGATCGTACTTGGGCGTGGTCGTCTCGGCGGCGACCCGCAGCAGGCCCGGGAGATCGGACGCGAGTGTCGGTGCCGCAGAAGCCGACGGCGCGACAGCCAGCAGCGACACGATCAGAGAGAGTCCGGCCGCCATGGACAGGCGCGCACGCATCGTCATAATTCCCCCAGAAGTGGTCATGCCGACATCCCCACGTCGGATGCTGAGCACTCTACCCCTTACATGAGAGATCTCTCATGTTTTCGGGGTTGTGAGAGTGAGGCGAGCGCTTGTCTCCTTCAAGTTGCGCGAATGGGGGGTATCGGGCATCCATTCCCAACCGACGCGCCAATTTGATGACACGGGCGAGGGGCAGCCTTGCTTCAAGTTGGCGCGAATGTGGGGTACCCGGCAGGCGGTCTCAAGTGGTCAGTGCAACACGCGCTATGTGTGAGTTCAGTGTTTCAGATGGGGTGTGGAAGCCGAGGACGGCGCGGGGGCGGATGTTGAGGAGACGCTGGGTTTCGGCGAGGTCGGC